>NZ_JACRAW010000027.1 GCF_016213215.1 Bradyrhizobium sp.
GGCGTGCTGCAGGGCGACGTCAAGGACGTTCTGCTCCTCGACGTGACTCCGCTGTCGCTGGGCATCGAGACGCTGGGTGGCGTGTTCACCCGCATCATCGATCGCAACACCACCATCCCGACCAAGAAGAGCCAGGTGTTCTCGACCGCCGAGGACAACCAGAACGCGGTCACCATCCGGGTCTTCCAGGGTGAGCGCGAGATGGCGGCCGACAACAAGCTGCTCGGCCAGTTCGACCTGATGGGCATTCCGCCGGCCCCGCGCGGCATGCCGCAGATCGAGGTGACGTTCGATATCGACGCCAACGGCATCGTCAACGTCCAGGCCAAGGACAAGGCGACCGGCAAGGAGCAGCAGATCCGCATCCAGGCGTCCGGCGGACTGTCGGAAGCCGATATCGAGAAGATGGTCAAGGATGCCGAAGCCAACGCGGCTGCGGACAAGAAACGCCGCGAGGCGGTCGACGCCAAGAACCATGCCGACGCGCTGGTGCATTCCACCGAGAAGGCGCTGGCGGAGCACGGTTCGAAGGTTGCGGAGACCGAGCGTCGGGCCATCGAGGATGCAGTCAGCGACCTGAAGGAGGCGCTGAAGGGCGACGATGCCGAGGCGATCAAGGCCAAGACCAACACGCTGGCGCAGGCTTCGATGAAGCTCGGCGAGGCCATGTACAAGCAGCAGGCCGAAGCCGATGCGGCCAAGGATGCTGCAAAGGACGACGTCGTTGACGCGGAATTCACCGAAGTCGACGACGACAAGAACAACAAGAAGTCTGCATAGAGCCCGCGAGGGTCGCGATGCGGACGGATTGGACCCATGCCTCGATAGCCTCTCCCTTCTCGGGGGAGGCGGTCGTATCGGGCATGACGGGGCACTCCCCCGATACGATCGGTCAATTCCCGGCAATCATGTTGAACGCTGCTCTGCAGCCCTCCGCCGCGCGGCGGGAGGGCGCTCGTACCGTCGCGAGGCGACGTTGTTACTCTCCGACTTGAACCGCGATTGGATAGACCGAGTTCAGCATGTCCACCAAGCGCTGCTATTACGAAACCCTCGAAGTCGAACGCGACGCTGACGACTCCAGCCTGAAATCGGCCTTCCGCAAGCTGGCGATGAAATTCCACCCGGACCGCAATCCGGGGGATCAGACCAGCGAAGTCCGTTTCAAGGAAATCAACGAGGCCTACGAGATCCTGAAGGATAAGGATAAGCGGGCCGCCTATGACCGTTACGGCCACGCTGCGTTCGAGCAGGGCGGCTTCGGCGGTGGCGCTGCCGGGTTCGGTGCGGGTTTTGCGTCCTCGTTCTCCGACATTTTCGAGGATCTGTTCGGCATGGCCGGGCAGCGCGGCCGCGGTGGCCGCGAGCGTGGCGCCGACCTGCGCTACAACATGGAGATCACGCTGGAAGAAGCCTTCCAGGGCAAGACCGCGCAGATCGAGATTCCGGTCTCGGTCACCTGCGAGTCATGCTCAGGTACCGGCGCCAAGGCAGGCACCAAGCCGAAGACCTGCTCGATGTGCGGCGGCATGGGAAGAGTGCGTCAGGCGCAAGGCTTTTTCACGCTGGAGCGGACCTGCCCGGGCTGCCAGGGTCGCGGCCAGATGATCGAGGACGCCTGTTCTTCCTGTTCGGGGTCGGGCCGGGTGACGCGCGAGCGCACGCTGTCGGTCAACATCCCGCCAGGTGTCGAGGACGGTACTCGCATCCGGCTGGCTGGCGAGGGTGAAGCCGGTATTCGCGGCGGCCCGCCTGGCGATCTCTATATTTTCCTTTCGCTGGCCCAGCACGCGTTCTTCCAGCGCGATGGCGCCGACCTGCATTGCAGGGTGCCGATTTCGATGGTGACGGCGGCGCTCGGCGGCGAATTCGAGGTGCCCACCATCGAGAAGGCCAAGACCAAGGTGAAGGTCCCTGCCGGCACCCAGTCCGGCCGCAGATTCCGCATCGCATCAAAGGGCATGCCGGTGCTTCGTTCGCGCCAGATGGGCGACATGTATGTGCAGGTCGTCGTCGAAACACCGCAAAACCTGACCAAGAAGCAGCAGGAATTGCTGATGGAATTCGAAAAGCTGTCATCCGGCGCGACCCAGCCGGAGTCCGCGGGCTTTTTCGCCAAGGTCAAGGATTTCTTCGGCACTCGCGCGAATTGACGTTCGGCTTGACCATATCCCCGGCGGCCTATACGTGTTTGTGACGAGTTTCTGACACGCCGCGGCCGACGCGGTCCCGTCTGGTAGTGATATGCCACTGCAATCGTCTGTACGTGCGTTGAAAAAGCCTCGTCTTGACGATGAGGTGCGATTTCTCCGTTCATGGATCGAAAAACCGCTGCACGTCGGCGCCGTCATGCCGTCGGGACGGCCTCTCGCCCGCACCATGGCGCAATATGTCGACCTCGAGTCGGACGCGCCGGTAATCGAGCTCGGGCCCGGTACGGGTGCGATCACGCAAGCCTTGGTCGAGCGCGGCATCGACCAGAAGCGGCTGGTTCTGGTCGAGTATAATCCTTCCTTCTGCGCGCTGCTGCGCGACCGCTATCCGCAGGCCAAGATCGTGCAGGGCGACGCCTACAGGCTGCGTGATACGCTCTGGAACGTTCTGGGCACGCGTGCCTCCGCCGTCGTTTCCGGCCTGCCGCTCGTCACCAAGCCGATGCTTACCCGCCTCAAGCTGATCCGCGACGCCTTTGCGCTGCTCGCGCCGGGCGAGCCCTTCGTGCAGTTCACTTACGCCGTGGTCCCGCCGATTCCTAAATCGCTGCCCGGCGTGTCCACAGAGGCATCCGAGCGGATCTGGATGAATCTTCCGCCTGCCCGCGTCTGGGTCTACCGCAAGAGCTGATCTTTCCTGCTCGCGCTCCTCGCGAGGCGGTCCCCGTCACGCCGAACGCGATTTTAGCTCATGGCTACGCCGAAAATCCTCGTCATTCCCGGATCAACGCGCACCGGCTCGCACAACGTGAGGCTTGCCGCTGTCGCGGCTTACGAATTCGCGCAGGCTGGCGTCGAGGTGACGCGCATCTCGCTCGCCGATTTCCCGCTGCCGATCTATGACGCAGACCTCCAGGCGAGATCCGGGATACCGAAGAACGCGGTCAACCTGAAGCGCATGATCGGCTCCCATCATGGCGTATTGATCGTCACGCCGGAATACAACGCGTCGGTGCCGCCGCTTCTGAAGAATGCGATCGACTGGATCAGCCGCGTCCAGGATCCGCACGAGACGCGCAACCAGGTATTTCGCGATCGTCCGTTTGCGATTGCCGCGGCCTCGCAGAGTCGTCTCGGCGGCGCCCGCGCCTTGGCGGCGCTGCGGCTGATCCTCTCCGCCTGCCACGCCAACGTGATTGCCAGCCAGCTCGCGCTGTCTTTCGCCGACCAGGCCTATGACGATATGGACAGGCTGAAGCTCCAGGCCGATATCGATGCGCTGGGCGGCCTGGTGCGGCAATTGATCGACGTTTCCCAACGCATGATGTGAGGTGACATGCAGCCAGCCAAAATCGCCCAGCGTGAGCGCCTGATCGTCGCGCTCGACCTGCCCGGCACCGAATCGGCGGAGGCGATGATCGCGCAGCTCGGCGACAGCGTCGCCTTCTACAAGATCGGCTATCAGCTCGCTTATGCCGGCGGCCTGTCGCTGGTCGCCAAACTCGCGGATCGCGGCAAGAAGGTCTTCATCGATCTGAAGCTGCACGACATCGGCAACACGGTGGCGCGCGGCGTCGAGAGCATCGCCAGATCAGGAGCCACCTTCCTCACCGTGCACGCCTATCCTCAGACCATGAAGGCGGCAGTCGAGGCCCGCGCCGGCTCAAATCTCAAGATCCTCGCCGTCACCGTGCTGACCTCCTACGACGATGACGATCTGCACGCGGCCGGCTATCGGCTCGGCGTGTCCGACCTCGTCGCCGCGCGCGCCCAGCAGGCGCAGGTGCTCGGCGTGGACGGGTTGGTCTGCTCGGCGGAGGAAGCGGCCTCGCTTCGCAAGATCGTCGGTCACCAGATGTATCTGGTCACGCCCGGGATCCGGCCGGCGGGCGCCGCAACAGGCGACCAGAAGCGCATCATGACGCCAGCCCGCGCGATTGCCGCGGGAGCCGATTACCTGGTGGTGGGTCGCCCGGTGCTCGAGGCAGCCGATCCCAAGGCTGTGGCCGAGGCCATCCAGGCGGAAATCGCGCAGGCGCTGGATTGAAGAAGAGAACGGAGGAGATGAATGGCCAAGGGATACTGGATCGGACGCGTCGACGTTCATAACGATGACGGGTACAAGGCCTACGCGGCGGCCAACCCGGCCATTTTCAAGAAGTTCGGTGGTCGCTTCGTCGTGCGCGCCGGCAGGTTCACGGCCGTGGAAGGCCAAAGCCGCTCCCGGAACGTCGTGATCGAGTTTCCCGATTATGAGACCGCGCTGGCCTGCTACAACTCGCCCGAATACCAGGCGAACATCAAGGTGAGACAGCCGCATTCCATCGCCGACCTCATCATCGTCGAAGGCTATGATGGCCCGCAGCCCTAAGCTCGGGTTCGGTCGTCACGGCCGGGCTGGGCCGGGTCATCTCCGTTTCTGACGCTGTGTCATTCCGGGATCGCCCTTCGGGCGCCCGGGAATGATGCGTGTGGTCCCGATCGGTTGCCGGAACATCGTCCCCCGGCTACAACGGCGCGGAGAGGATAAAACCATGTCCGACATGCGCTTGATCGTTGCGGGGGCGGGCGGCCGGATGGGCCGCGCATTGACGCGTGCGATGGCGGAAACCGAAGGCGCCGTGCTGGTGGGTGCCCTGGAAGCGCCGGGCTCGCACCTGTTGGGCAAGGACGCCGGCGTGCTGGCCGGACTGCCGGCCAACGGCATCCAGCTGTCGGCCGATCTGTGGTCGATGTCGGCCGAAGCCGACGGAATTCTCGATTTCACCGTGCCGGCCGCCACCATCGCCAACGTCGCGATCGCCGCCGAGCGCGGCCTGGTCCACGTCATCGGCACCACCGGGCTGTCGGCGTCCGACGAGGCCGTGATCAGGAGCGTCACCAACCGTGCGGTCGTGGTGAAGTCGGGCAATATGAGCCTGGGCGTCAATCTGCTGGCGGCGCTGGTCAAGCGCGCGGCGCAGGCACTGGGCGAAAATTTCGATATCGAGATCGTCGAGATGCATCACCGCGCCAAGGTCGATGCGCCCTCGGGCACCGCCTTGATGCTGGGCGACGCCGCCGCAGCGGGCCGCGGTATTTCACTGGAACAGCATTCGGCCCGCGGCCGCGACGGTCTCACCGGGCCGCGCCGCACCGGTGACATCGGCTTTGCCTCGCTGCGCGGCGGCACTGCGGCGGGCGATCACAGCGTGATCTTTGCCGGGCCCTTTGAACGCCTGACACTGTCGCACCACGCCGAGGATCGCATTCTCTTTGCCCACGGCGCGCTGAAGGCGGCCCTGTGGGCGCATGGCAAGGCGCCTGGCTTCTACTCGATGGCCGACGTGCTCGGCCTTTCCGACGCCTGAACGATTTGATCCAACTTCACGGAAAGTAAGGAATGAGCGAACGTCTTCTCGTGCTCGTGCGCCACGGCCAGAGCGAATGGAATCTGAAGAACCTGTTCACGGGCTGGAAGGACCCCGATCTGACCGAGCAGGGGGTTGCCGAGGCAAAGGAAGCCGGCCGCAAGCTGAAGGCCAACGGCCTCACCTTCGACGTCGCTTTCACTTCGGTGCTCACGCGCGCACAGCACACGCTCGATCTGATCCTCGCCGAGCTCGGCCAGACCGGCCTGCCTACAGCCAGGAACCTCGCCCTGAACGAGCGCGACTACGGTGACCTCTCTGGGCTGAACAAGGACGACGCCCGCAAGAAGTGGGGCGAGGAGCAGGTGCATGTCTGGCGGCGCTCCTACGATGTGGCGCCGCCCGGCGGCGAGAGCCTGAAGGATACGCTGGCGCGCGCGCTGCCCTATTACGTGCAGGAGATCCTGCCCTGCGTGCTGCGTGGCCAGCGCACGCTGGTCGCCGCCCACGGAAACTCGCTGCGAGCCCTGATCATGGTGCTGGAGAAGCTGTCGCCCGAAGGCATTCTCAAGCGCGAGCTCGCCACCGGCGTGCCGATCATCTACCGGCTCAACGCCGACTCTACCGTCGCGTCCAAGCTCGATCTGGCGACGTGAGCGCAAGCTTCGAGATCTCTGTTCTCGAAGCCCCACTTTCGGAGGCAGCGATCGATCAGCTCGCCTCCGTGCTGGTCGATTGCGTCGATGGCGGTGCCAGCGTCAGCTTCATGACGCCGTTCAGTAAGGGCGATGGTCTCAGATTCTTCCGCAAGGTCGCCGGCTCCGTCGCTGCCGGCGATACGGTGTTGCTGGCGGCAACGCTTGACGATCGCATCGTCGGAACGGTGCAGCTTGGCCTGGATACCCCGCCCAACCAGCCGCATCGCGCGGACGTGAAGAAGATGCTGGTGCACCGTGCCGCGCGTGGTCGTGGCGTCGGTGCGGCATTGATGGCGGCGATCGAGGATGAAGCAAAGCGGCGCGGCCGCTGGCTACTGGTTCTTGACACCGTGCCGGGCGACAACGGCTATCGGCTCTACAGGAGTGCCGGCTGGACCGAAAGCGGCGTCATTCCGGATTACGCGCTGCTTCCCGACGGGCGGCTGTGCGACGCGGCGGTGTTTTGGAAGCGGCTGCGCTAGCTTCTGCGCGTCGGCACTTTGGCTACTGCAGTCCCAGTTGCCCCGCCTCCCAGCCGAGCATGGCGCGCTTGCGCGTCAGGCCCCAATGGTAGCCGGTGAGCGCGCCGCCCTTGCCCAGCGCGCGGTGGCACGGCACCACGAAAGAGATCGGATTCCTGCCGACTGCGGCGCCGACCGCGCGCGATGCCTTCGGGCTCTTGATCCTGCTCGCGATGTCGGAATAGCAGACCGCGCGTCCCATCGGTATCCTGAGCAGCGTCTCCCACACCCGCACCTCGAAATCGGTGCCGATCAGGACCACGCGCAGCGGTTGATCCGGCCGCCACAGCCTGGTGTCGAAGATGCGCTGGGCGAGCGGTGCCGTTCCCTCGTGATCTTCGACATAGGTCGCCTTCGGCCACCGTCGCGTCATGTCCGCGAGCGCGACCTGCTCTTCGCCGGGATCGGCAAACGCAAGCCCCGACAGGCCGCGGCTGGTGGCGATCACGATCGCGGTGCCGAAGGGCGAGGCGTGCAAGCCGTAGCGCAGCGTGAGCCCGGCGCCGCCGTTCTTCCATTCGCCCGGCGACATCGCTTCATGCGTGACGAAGAGATCATGCAGTCGTCCCGGTCCCGACAGTCCGGAATCGAGGGCGGCATCGAGCACGCTGGCGGAATCCCTGAGCAGGCTCTTGGCGTGGTCGAGCGTCAGCGCCTGCATGAAGGCCTTGGGCGTCAGGCCGGCCCAGCGGCGGAACAGATGATGCAGTTCGTCCGGCGTGACGCAGGCGACATCGGCCATCGCCTCGATGGTCGGCTGCGCGCGCCAGTGCTCGGAAATGAACGCGATCGCCCGGCGCACCGCGTCATAGTCACGCAGCGCGGCGTCCTGGGGGCCCGGCTTGGCCAGGCGCTGGTCATGGATGGCTAATGTCATCATGCTTGGGATGTAAGGCAGCGCCGTTGCGGAAACCACCCGATTTCTGATCGCGCCTAAGCGACGGGATTGAACGTCGGGCCGCGCCTGGCCGCCGCCAGCGCCGCCAGTAAGGCTTTGGCGAAGCTGGCCTTTTCGTCGGGAGCGAGAAAGCTGCCGATCGAGATCCGCCGGCCGTGCGAGACCAGGTAAAGATGCTCCACACCGAATGTCTCGTGCGTCTCCACGTCCAGCTTGACCCACAGCGGGTTGAGCGCCCATTCGACGACATGGCCACGGTGGCTGATCCGGCGCAGGCGCAAGTGCGACGGCGTCACCAGGATCTCTTCACGCGCCCGGGCGCGGCGGAAATTGACCCTGAAGGCCCACCAGATTGCCAGCACATCGAGCGCAAGAAAGCCGAGCACCGGCCAGGCGCCCATCACCATGAACGCGATGCCGGCGGCGAAGCTGACCGCGCTCACGAAAACCAGCAGCAGGACAAAGCCGTTGCGGCTGAGCGAGCGGTGCGGCGTCAGCAGCGCGGAAAACAATTCCGGCTCGGCGGCTTGTTGATCAAAGTCGTTGCCTGTGCTCATGGCCGCTCAGTATATCCCGATCATGGCGAAAATCACCCGCAAGCCGGCTTCGAGAAGACCGATACCTTCCCCGCGCGGCGCGAAGTCCGGTACGCGGCCCGGAGCGAAGAAATCAGCAAAGCCGGCGGTTCAGACCGTCCGCGCCCCGAAGCGGTCGCTGAAGGCGGCAAAACCCTGGACGCCGGCCGAAATTCGCGAGGCATTCAGCCGCTTCCAAAAAGCCAATCCGGAGCCGAAGGGCGAGCTCGAACATCTCAATCCCTTTACCCTTCTCGTCGCGGTGGTGCTGTCGGCGCAGGCCACCGATGCCGGAGTCAACAAGGCGACGCGCGAATTGTTTGAGATCGCCGACACGCCGCAAAAGATGCTCTCGCTCGGCGAGGAACGCCTGCGCGACTACATCAAGACCATCGGGCTTTACCGCACCAAGGCCAAGAACGTCATCGCGCTCTCGCAGAAGCTGATTTCTGATTTCAACGGCGAGGTGCCGCGGACGCGTGCCGAGATCGAGACGCTGCCGGGGGCGGGGCGCAAGACTGCAAATGTGGTGCTCAACATCGCCTTTGGCGAGCACACGCTCGCGGTAGACACCCATGTTTTCCGTGTCGCCAACCGGACCGGGCTCGCGCCGGGCAAGACGCCGCTCGAGGTCGAGCTTGGCCTGGAGAAGGTGATCCCGGCCGAGTTCATGCGGCACGCGCATCACTGGCTGATCCTGCACGGCCGCTACACCTGCCTCGCGCGCAAGCCGCGCTGCGAGGTGTGCCTGCTCAACGACCTGTGCCGGTGGCCGCAGAAGACGGCATAGCTGGAGCAACTTGCACTGCCTCAATCCTGAGGAGCCGCGCTCTTGCGCGGCGTCTCGAAGGATGGGCCACGGGCCTCATGGTTCGAGACGGCGCTGCCGCGCCTCCTCACCATGAGGAGAAACTACACCACCGGCACGCCGCTCTTGCGCCTGGGCTCGATCAGCTCGGGCCGCGGGCCGGACAAGCGCTTGTGCATGTGAACCATGAAGGCCATGCCGAACAGCGGTGTCGCGAGATTGACGATCGGGATGGAGACCATAACGGCGATGATGAGCCCGGCGATGAAGATCGTCGTGGCATTGTCCTTCCGCATCGCCTTTGCTTCCTCGGGCGAACGGAAGCGCATCGCCGCGAGCTCGAAATATTCCCGTCCCAACAGCCACGCCGTGGCGATGAAGAAGACGAGGAATCCTGCGCCGGCGAGGAAAACGAAGGGCAGCGCCACGAAATAGACCAGGATGGTAAGCAGCGCCGTCTTGATGCCTTCCTGCAGCGCGACGCCGAGCGGCAGCGCGACGCCGGGCTGTTCGGCAGGATAGTGTTCGCGCTCGACATGGTCGGCGACCTCGTCGACGAAGATGCTGGCGACGAGGGAGGTGATCGCCGGCATCAGCATGATGCCGCCTAACACCACGCCGAACCCGGCGGCGATCGACACGATCCAGGCGAGCACGTTCAGCGGCGTGTGGTAATCCGGTCCCAGCAGGCCCTCGGCCCAGCCCTGGCCATAAGTGGCGAACCAGGTGAGCAGCCGCTGCAGGCCGATCGCCAGCACCGTGATCATGACCAGCGCCAGCCCGATCGACCGCCACAGGATCGACCGCATCGGCGGCGAAATGATTTGCGACAGCGCCTTGACGGCAGCATCGAGCATGGCGGCAACCTCGCACGGCAGAAACACTCGGCGAGAGGTAGATATGCCGGCCGGCTTAGGCAAGGTCTTGGCCAGCGTCGGGTATCCAGCGCCTTGCCGCGCACGCTCGGGCCGGAGGCGACCATGGCAACGACCACGATGATCATCGCGCCGTAATCAGGCCGAGCACCCAGGCTGGATTGACGATGCCGGAAGCGCGAGCCTGCGGGACCATCGGACGGGCCTTCCGAAGCTCCAGGCTGTGGATAACGTGGATGGCTGCGAAGAGCTGTGGAAAAGCCAAAGTCTGCGCGCAAGCTGATCCGGCGCGGCAGAACTGGGCAGCCTGAAACAAATGGCCGGGGGCGATTATGGGCAGGTCGATGACGGACCTTCGACAGACGCGGCTTGAGCAATATGAGACCTCCGCGACTGAATGCGAGATGCTGGCACGGCTGACGGCTGACCGGTCGACCCAAACGGCATACGAGCACCTTGCGTCCCACTACCGCCGTCTTGCGGCTGGCTTTCGTGAAGCGCTCGCGATGCACCATGCCGCATTGGCCAAGTTGAGGCTGCGCTAGGCCAATCTGGATCGGCAGCGCGCCACAACTCAGGCCATCAGGAAGCGGGTCTTTCCGGAAAGCTCGTGGCGGGAATGGCTCAGCCCTTGTTGTCGCCTTCCACCATCCTGCGTTTGACTTCCTCGCACGTCTTGCGGACCTCGTGCGTGAACACCGCACACTCTTCAATTCGTTTGAAAATCTTCCTGGCTTCCTCACGATATGCCGCCGCGGTATCACGCATGTACGCGATCGCGGTGTGCACTTCGGACGTCATTGCCTCGCATTTCTTGGCTGCATCGATCAGCTCGGCTCCCATCGCTTCGATCTCTTTTGCAGCAGACTCATAGTCGCGCACCACCGCCTCGGCACTGAGCGCGCCGACGCGCGGGACACCGTCCTGGTGCTCGACGTAATCAGGCAGCGCGATTGAAGCCAAGGAGCTACCTGAACGGACAACTGCAATATTGGGTTCAAGTTCGAGCAAATTCACTTCGGTGGTTGTTCGAAGCTGTTCGATGCTGCCCATAGGTCGATCCTCCCTAATTCGCATTGGAAAGACCCCCAGATGCAAAAGCATTACCAGAAACAGTACGAGTGCGTCCTGCCGCCTATGTGCTTGACAGCCAGCCAATCGCCGTAATCTCCGGGAGTTCCGCCAGCGGAACCTCCGCCGAGACCGATGCCATCGGTCCCACCGCAGAACGCGGACCGTGGACGCCCGCTCAAGCCGACCTCGTCAAGTTCTAATCGTGCCGGTGCACGTGCCTGCGGACAGCCTTGGCCGGCTTGCCTGACGTGGTCGGGATCATCACGACCCGCCCGTAGCGCACGCCGCGCTCGGCGATGATGTGGTCGGCGAAATGACGCACCTCATCGGCCGATCCCCTCAAGGCCGTCATCTCCATGCAGTTGTCGTCGTCGAGATGGACGTGCAGCGTCGCCAGCGCGAGGTCGTGATGGCCATGAAATTCCTGGACGAGACGCTTGGAGAGGTCGCGGGCGGCGTGATCGTAGACATAGACGAGACCGGCGACGCACTGACCCGTCTGCGCTGAATCCTCCGCGACCTGCTGCAACCCTGCGCGCGCCAAATCGCGGATGATTTCGGAGCGATTCTGATATCCGCGCGCTTCGGCCGCGGCATCGATCTCCGCGAGCAAATCGTCCTCGATCGTGATGGTAATCCGCTGCATCGGGCGCCCCGTCCTTTAGAACACGCATCGGCCGGCTGCCGACACGCCTGCTCCACCTTACAGGCGCGTGGCGCGCAGCCGCAACGCGTTGCCGACGACGCTCACCGAGGACAGCGCCATCGCCGCCGCTGCAATGATCGGCGACAGCAGGATACCGAACGCCGGATAGAGGATGCCGGCCGCGATCGGGATGCCGGCGGCGTTGTAGATGAACGCGAAGAACAGGTTCTGGCGGATGTTGCGCATCGTCGCCTGGGACAGCCGCCGGGCGCGGACGATGCCGGTGAGATCGCCCTTGAGCAGGGTCACGCCCGCGCTTTCCATGGCGACATCGGTGCCCGTGCCCATGGCGATGCCGACCTCGGCAGCGGCCAGTGCCGGGGCATCATTGACGCCGTCGCCGGCCATCGCAACGCTGCGGCCCGCCTTCTGGAGTTTCGCGACCACGGCGCTCTTCTGATCGGGCAGCACCTCGGCTTCGACGTCGGCAATGCCGAGCTTGCGCGCGACGGCGCTCGCGGTGGTGCGGTTGTCGCCGGTCAGCATGATGACCTTGACGCCCTCGGCGGCGAGATCCTTCAGCGCCTGCGGCGTTGACGCCTTCACCGGGTCGGCGATCGCGAACAGCCCTGCCACCTTCCCGTCGATCGCCATGTTGATGACGGTCGCGCCGTCCTGGCGGAGCCGTTCGGCCTCGGCATCGAGCGGCTTCGTGTCGATACCGGTCGCGGAAAGGTATTTGGCATTGCCGAGAACAATGGTCTTGCCGTCGACTTTCCCGGTGGCGCCCTTGCCGGTCGGGGAATCGAACTGATCCACCTGTCCAAGGTTGAGCTGCTTGTCCTTGGCCGCGCGAACGATGGCGTCCGCCAGCGGATGCTCGCTGGCACGCTCGACGCTGGCCGCAAGTCGCAGGATCTCGTCTTCGACCAAGCCCTCGGCGGGAACGATCGCAACCACCTTCGGCTTGCCCTCGGTCAGCGTACCCGTCTTGTCGACGACGAGGGTGTTGATCCTTTCCATCCGCTCCAGCGCTTCGGCATTCTTGATCAGGACGCCGGCCTGCGCGCCCCGTCCGACGCCGACCATGATCGACATCGGGGTCGCGAGTCCGAGCGCACACGGACAGGCGATAATCAACACGCTGACGGCAGCCACCAGACCGAACGCCAGCCGCGGCTCCGGTCCGAACCAGGCCCAGGCGGCGAAGGCGATGATGGCGACGACAACGACCATGGGCACGAACCAGCCCGAAACCTGGTCCGCCAGCCGCTGGATCGGCGCGCGCGAGCGCTGCGCCTCCGCGACCATCTTGACGATCTGCGACAGCAGCGTGTCGCGCCCGACCTTTTCCGCGCGCATCACGAAGCCGCCGGATTGGTTGAGCGTGCCCGCGATAACCTTGGCTCCCGCCTCCTTGGTGACCGGCATGGACTCTCCCGTCACCAGCGACTCATCGAGCGAGGAGCGCCCCTCAAGAATGATGCCGTCCACCGGCACCTTCTCGCCGGGACGCACCCGCAGACGGTCGCCGACATGGAGCGTGTCGATCTCGACCTCGTGCTCGCTTCCGTCGTCGCCGATGCGGCGCGCGGTCTTTGGCGCGAGCTGCAGCAGCGCCTTGATCGCGCCCGAGGTCGCCTCGCGGGCTCGCAGTTCGAGCACCTGGCCGAGCAGCACCAGCACGGTGATGACCGCCGCCGCCTCGAAATAGACCGCGACCGCCTCGCCGTGGCCGCGGAAGGTGGCGGGGAAAACCTGCGGCGCGACGGTGCCGACGAGGCTGTAGAGATAGGCGACGCCCGTGCCCATCGCGATCAGCGTGAACATGTTGAGGTTGCGGGTCAGCACCGATTGCCAGCCGCGGACGAAGAACGGCCAGCCCGCCCACAGCACGACCGGAGTCGCGAATGCCAGCTGGATCCAGTTCGACAGGGCTGGGTTCACCCAATTGTGCGGACCGGCGAGATGTCCTCCCATTTCCAGCACCACCAGCGGAACCGAAAGCAGCGCGCCGATCCAGAAACGGCGCGTCATATCGATCAGCTCAGGATTGGGCGCAGTCTCCAGGCTCACCACCTCGGGCTCCAGCGCCATGCCGCAGATCGGGCACGATCCGGGACCCACCTGGCGAATCTCCGGATGCATCGGGCAGGTGTAGATTGCGTCCGCCGGCACGTCGGCCGGCTTTTCCTCAGCCCTCGACTTGTCGAGATACTTGCCGGGATCGGCCGCGAATTTGGTGCGGCAGCCGGCCGAGCAGAAGTGGTAGGTCTTGCCTTGATAATCGAAGCGATGCTTCGAGGTTGCCGGGTCAACCGTCATGCCGCAGACTGGGTCGAGCACTTTTCCAGTCACCTCGCCGTGAGCGTGATGAGCTTGTCCGGCGTGGGCGCCGTGCCCGCCGCAGCAGCTTGAAGCCTTCGCGGCATTCTCGACGACCGGAGCCGGTCCCTTCAATTTCTCAAGGTACTTGCCGGGGTCGGCGGCAAATTTGCTGCGGCAGCCGGCGCAGCAGAAATGATAGGTCACGCCTTGATAGTCGAAGCGATGCTTCGAGGTCGCCGGATCAACCGTCATGCCGCATACGGGATCAATGACTTTTTTGGCCGGCTCAGCGTCATGCCCGCCACAGCAGCTTGCTGTTTCCGCCGGCTTGGTGATCGCCTGACGCTCCGTCTGCGAGGAACAACAGCATCCGGAATGGCTTGTCGGATCGCCCGCCTTGTTGTGATCGGCTTCGCTCATCGAAATTCTCCGGCCTTGAAACCTATACCCGGTAGGGGTATATATGCGGAATGCGACAGGACATCAAGGCTTCGCTTCAGAAACGGCTGGGCCGTATCGAAGGGCAGGTCCGCGGGCTTTCGAAGATGGTCGACGAGGATCGCTACTGCATCGATATCGTCACCCAGATCTCCGCCGTGCGCGCCGCCTTGCGTCGGGTGGAGGAAGAGATCCTTAAGGATCATGTGGCGCACTGCGTCGAACATGCGATTGCCAGCGGCAACACAGCCGATCAGCGAAAAAAAATCGCGGAACTGATGGCAGTCATCAGCAGGTCGGAACGCTAGCATGCGGCGCCCGATGCAGTTTGATGCCGGTCAATGTCCGCCCGGACGCAATTTGCGATTTATTATGCTTCTTGCGCCGGTTGCTTTGTGAGAAGATGGAAGCGTGAAACGCAACTTCGCCATACGCCGGCTGCTCGCGATCCTCGTGGTCGCAGGGCTCGTATTGGCGCCGTTGGCGCGCGCGGTGATGGCAACCACCACGCCGGAAACGGCCATGACGATGGCGAGCCAGATGGCCGACCACGTGTCCATGTCGGCCATGGACGGCGCGATGGCCGACCACATGTCGTGCTGCCCGTCCAACGCGCCGGCCGTGGTCGATTGCGACCAATGCGTATTCATGGCCGGCTGCATGTCGGCCTGCACGGCAGGCCTGTCCGCTGCGAAGTTCGAGTATCTTCCGATCATCTCCGCCACGCTGCCGCTCTTGCGTGACGACGCCCGCCTTGTCGGCCTGGGGCGGCCGCCTCCCGAACACCCGCCTCGAGTCCTGGTCTGAGCGGCGTCGATGACGCCGCTTGCGGCCG
Source organism: Bradyrhizobium sp. (assembly GCF_016213215.1). Taxonomy (GTDB): domain Bacteria; phylum Pseudomonadota; class Alphaproteobacteria; order Rhizobiales; family Xanthobacteraceae; genus Bradyrhizobium. Next base: position 15,200 of record NZ_JACRAW010000027.1, read on the forward strand.
CGCGCCCGTTCGCGCGGATCGACGTATGCCGCCTGGCGGCAGGACCATGACATCCGAGGACTATTCACATGAAGACGCCCACTACCTCGCGCGCCCTGCGGGCTGCGCTCATTGCTCTCGCCATGACCGGTTCGGTCAGTCTCGCGAAGGCCGATATCAAGGACTATGAATTCCGCCTGGTCGATCCGAGTGTCGCCGTCGGGCGGGACAAGCTCTTGACCGTGCAGCTCATCAACAAGACGACGGGCAAGCCGGTGCCGGACGCGGTCATTTTCGCGGTCCGGCTCGACATGGCGCCCGACGGCATGCCTGAAATGGCAACCAAGATCGTTCGCGAGGCCGGCGGGGAGCCCGGCACCTATCGGTTCAAGGCCGCCTTCGGCATGGAAGGCCGATGGCAGCTTTCGCTCGGCGCCAAGGTGCAGGGCGAGACCGGGACTGTCGAAAGCAAGCTCGTCATCACGGCGCAGAAATGAAACGCGCCGTGACCGCTGGCGTCGCGGCCGTCGTGTTGATGGCGGCGGGCGGCGCATATCTGGGTGTTCGCGGGCACCATCATGACAACGACCTCGCGGGCGGCGCGCTGGTGACAGCGGCCGTCGCGCAGACGGCCGACGAGCCGATCTACTACCAGGACCCGGACGGCAAGCCGTTCTATTCGCTGGCACCGAAGAAGACGGCCGACGGGCGCGACTACAAGCCCGTGCCGCGAGCTGCGGATGTGAGTTTCGAGGATGAGCCTGAGGCCGCCTCCGCTCCACCTGCCCGCGCAGCGGGTGATCGCAGGATCAAGTTCTATCGCAATCCCATGGGCCTGCCCGACACCTCGCCGGTGCCCAAGAAGGACTCCATGGGGATGGACTACATCCCCGTCTATGAGGGCGAAGACAACGACGACAGCTCAGTCAAGCTGTCGCCTGGCAAGATCCAGCGCACCGGCGTCAGAGCCGAGAAGGCCGCGGCGCGCGTGATCCACACCACGGTTCGCGCACCCGGCTCCGTCCAACTGGATGAGCGCCGTGTTTCCGTGATCTCGATGCGCTCGGAAACCTGGGTGCAGAAGGTCGCCAATGTGACCACCGGCGCGCGGGTCGCGAAGGGCCAGCCGCTGATGGAGATCTACAGCCCGACAATTGCGGCGGCCGCCGCCGAATACATCGCAACGATCACTTCGAAGACCACTGGCACTGTCGGCGCTTACGGCCGCGGGTCGCGGCAGCGCCTCGTCAACCTCGACGTTCCCGAGCCGGTGATCTCGGCGATGGAGAAGAGCGGCATCGTTCCGATCAGTATCGAATGGTCGGCGCCGCGCGAAGGCATCGTGCTGGAGCGCAATGCGATCGAGGGCATGCGTGCGCAGCCCGGCGACGTCTTGTTCCGCGTGGCTGATACTTCCGTGGTCTGGGCCCTGATCGACGTGTCCGAGCGCGATCTCGGGTCGATCGCCGTGGGTCAGGCCGTCGCGGTCAAGGCACGCGGCCTCCACGGCCGCGACTTCAGCGGGAAGATCAGCATGATCTATCCGCAGCTCAACAAGGATACGCGAACCGTCCGCGTCAGGGTCGAGCTTGCCAACCCCGATGCGGTGCTGCTGCCCGACAGGTATGTGGACGCGGCGATCGATACCGGCAGCCCGTCACCCGTGCTGGCGGTGCCCGAAAGCGCGATTCTGGACAGCGGCAACCGGCAGGCCGTGTTCATCGACAAGGGCGAAGGCCGTTTCGAGCCGCGCGAAGTGAGGCTCGGCAGCCGCGGCGGCGGCTATGTCGAGATTCGGGAGGGAATCACCGAAGGCGAGCCTGTCGTCGTCTCCGCCAATTTCCTGATCGATGCCGAAAGCAACCTCAAGGCCGCCCTCAAAGGCTACTCGGACGCGGGGAAACAGCCATGATTGCGCGTATCATCGCCTGGTCGGCGCGTAACCTCCTGCTGGTCTTCTTCGGAACCGGCTTTGCCGCTGCGGCCGGAATCTATGCCCTGGCGCATCTGCCGCTGGATGCGATCCCCGATCTCTCCGATACCCAGGTGATCGTCTATACGGAATATCCGGGGCAGGCCCCGCAGGTGATCGAGGATCAGGTCACCTATCCCCTGACCACGGCCATGCTGACGGTGCCGCGCTCCAAGGTGGTCCGCGGCTTCTCGTTCTTCGGCGTGTCCTTCGTCTACGTCATCTTCGCGGACGGCACCGACATCTACTGGGCCCGCTCGCGGGTGATGGAATTCCTGAACAGTGCGGGATCGCGCCTGCCGCCCGGCGTGACACCGACCATCGGCCCGGACGCTACCGGTGTCGGCTGGGTTTACCAATATGCCGTCATCTCGAAAGAGCTGAACCTTGCCGATACCCGCGCAATCCAGGACTGGAACCTGAGATTTGCGCTGGCCAAGGCCGAAGGAGTTGCCGAGGTCGCCAGCGTCGGCGGCTTCGTCCGCCAGTACAACGTCATCCTCGACCCGCAGCGCATGCGCGATCTCGGCATCACGCTGCCGAAGATGCGCGAGGCGATCCGCGCCTCCAATGCCGACGTCGGCGGCCGCACCGTCGAGCTCTCGGAATTTGAATATGTCATCCGCGGCAAAGGTTATGTCAAAGACATCAACGACCTCGGCAACATCGTGCTGAAGGTCAACAGGGGCACGCCCGTCCTGCTGCGCGACGTCGCCCGCGTCGACCTCGGCCCGGATGAGCGCCGCGGCATCACCGAGCTGAACGGCGAGGGCGAGGTGGCGAGCGGCATCGTGCTGCAGCGCTTCGCGGTCAATGCCCTCGACGTGATCGAGAACGTCAAGAAGCAGTTTGCGCGGATCGCAAGCAGCCTGCCGAAATCGGTCGAGATCGTGCCGGTCTATGACCGCTCCAACCTCATCAACGCAGCAATCGAGACGCTCAAGCGCACGCTGCTCGAGGAGAGCATTATCGTCGCGCTCGTGTGCATCGTGTTCCTCCTGCATTTCCGCAGCGCGCTGGTGGCGATCCTGATGCTCCCCGTCGGCGTTTTGATGGCGTTCGGCGCGATGAAGCTGCTCGGGCTCGGCTCCAACATCATGAGCCTGGGCGGCATCGCAATCGCGATCGGCGCCATGATCGACGCAGCGATCGTCATGATCGAGAACGCGCACAAGCACCTCGAACGTGCCGGGCCCGAGCGCTCGCGCGTCGCCGTGTTGATCGACGCGGCGGCGGAAGTCGGCCCTGCGCTGTTCTTCAGCCTGCTCGTCATCACCGTTTCGTTCATGCCGATCTTCACCCTGGAATCGCAGGAAGGACGGCTGTTCAGTCCCCTCGCCTTCACCAAGACTTTCGCCATGGCGGCGGCTGCGCTGCTCTCGGTGACGCTGGTGCCGGCGTTGATGGTGGTGTGCGTGCGCGGCCGCATCGTCCCGGAGCACAGAAATCCGATCAACCGATTCCTGATCTTCATCTATCGGCCGGTGATTGCCGCGGTCATGCGAGCCAAGGTGCTGGTGATCGTCCTCGCGTTGGGAGTGCTTGCGGCCACCATCTGGCCGGCGCGACAGCTCGGCAGCGAGTTCATGCCGACACTGAACGAGGGCACTCTGCTCTATATGCCGACCACCCTGCCCGGCATCTCCGTGACCAAGGCGGCGGAGCTGTTGCAGATGCAGGACCGCATCATCCGCTCCTTCCCGGAAGTCGCCTCGGTCTACGGCAAGGCCGGCCGCGCCTCTACCGCCACCGACCCTGCCCCCTCGGAGATGTTCGAGACCATCATCAACCTCAAGCCGAAGCAGGAGTGGCGGGAGGGCGTGACGATCGAGAGCCTGACCGCGGAAATGGATCGCGCGCTGCAATTTCCCGGCCTGTCCAATGCCTGGACCATGCCGATCAAGTCGCGCATCGACATGCTCTCGACCGGCATCCGCACTCCGGTCGGCGTCAAGGTCATCGGCACCGATCTGGTTGAGATCGACCGGATGGCGAAGCAGATCGAGCAGGTGCTACGGACCGTGCCGGGAACGTCCTCGGCCTACGCCGAGCGCAGCCTCGGCGGCTACTACCTCGACGTGACGCCGGACCGCGCGACATTGGCGCGTTACGGCCTCCTGGTCCAGGACGTCCAGGATGTCATCGCCACCGCGCTGGGCGGGCAGACGGTGACCACCACGGTCGAGGGCCGGCAGCGCTTCTCCGTCAACATGCGCTATCCGCGCGATCTGCGCAGCAACCCGCAGGCCATCGCCAACGACGTGCTGGTGCCGCTGCCGGGCGGCGGCACCGTGCCGCTGGGAGAGGTGGCAAAGGTGGCGCCATCGCGCGGTCCGACGTCGATCCGCACGGAGAACGGGCAGCTTGCGACGTACATCTACGTCGACATTCGCGACCGCGACGTCGGCGGCTATGTCGCCGACGCGCAAGCGGCGGTGCAGGGCGGCGTTCAATTTCCGCCCGGCTATTACGTGGTGTGGAGCGGTCAGTACGAATATCTCGAACGCGCCATGGCGCGGCTCAAGATCGTCGTGCCGGTGACGCTGCTGATCATCTTCCTGCTGCTCTACCTCAACTTCCGCTCCATCACCGAGACCCTGATCGTGATGCTGTCGCTGCCCTTCGCCCTGGTCGGCGGCCTGTGGATGATGTGGTGGCTCGGCTTCAACCTGTCGGTTGCCGTGGTGGTCGGCTTCATTGCGCTTGCCGGCGTCGCCGCCGAAACCGGCGTCGTCATGCTGATCTATCTCGACCATGCTTGGGCGGCGGCCATGGCGCGATGTGCGGCGGAGGACCGCTCGCCCTCGCGCAAGGACCTCTATGCCGCCATCATGGAAGGCGCGGTGGAGCGGGTGCGGCCCAAGATGATGACGGTGGTTGCGATCATGGCTGGCCTGCTGCCGATCATGTGGAGCACCGGTACCGGCTCGGAGATCATGCAGCGTATCGCGGTGCCGATGATCGGAGGCATGCTATCATCGACGTTGCTGACGCTGATCGTGATCCCGGCGATCTACGGGCTCGTGCAGGAGCGCAGGATCCGCGTTGCGGTGCGAAAGAAATCGGCCGAGCTTGCGCAGGCGGCCTAACGGTGCAAAACGAGGCTATCGACCGCGCAGGCGCGCGCTCGGCGTCGGTGTCACTTCTTGAACCGGAACCCAAGCCGGAACCGGCGTCGTCTCGTCAGTCTCTTCAGGAACAAGCGGCGGCGAACCGAGCGCTTCTGGAAACACACCGAATTCGCCCGCCACCTCCTCGAGCGGCTTCTGCTTGTCGGCCCAGTGCAAGGCAGTGTAGTCGAAACCATGCACGATGGTTGGTTTCACGACTTCGAAATAGGGCGAGATGTCGAAATCGCGCGGCATATAAAGCGATGAATCGCGGATGTGCAGGATCTCGCGCTTGGCCCGGCGGGTGCCGGCACGCGTGATCTTGGGCAGGATCGGATAGCGCACGCAGTCGAACGCCTGTGCGATGAGCGCCGAGCAGATCATCTTGGTGGGATCGCCCGAGCCGAACGCGATCAGGCGTCGGCGCCAGCGCTGCGGCACCGGCAGCGGAAACAGGTAGCGCGCCAGGTCCACGATGTTCTTGGTATCGTAACCGAAGCCGACCCGGTTGATCGCATAGCGACAGACCGTGTGGCGGTCTTCAAACGACAGCCCGACCGGGCGGCAGACGCGGGTGTGATAGGGAAAGTATTTCGATAGCGGGGCGGTGGCGACGCCCTCGCCGATGTTGGCCTCGATCAGAACATGCGGCTCGCCGTCCGCCTCCGCGGCGCCGTCGATGGGACCGACGAACAGCGCGGCATGCGACCAGGTCGACTGCGTCAGATATTTGATGATGCCGGAAATACGGTTGTTGCCCTCGACCAGCAGCACGTCGCCCGGCTCGATGATGCCCCGCAGATGTTCCGGATCGCTCGGCGTGAACGGCTCGTAACCCGGCACCTCCTTCTCAAGGTACCGGGCAATCAGCTTGCCGATCGTATCGAGCACGGACCCCACGTCGGACTCTCCCACCGCCTTTGCGGCTGTTTTTCCTCCTTTATCATGGCCGACAGCCCTTTCAATTCGGTTCATCGTTTGGTGGGATCAATCATGATTGATTCACCATGATAGTTGCCGCGTGGCATGAGATGCGGCAAGATTCACAGGCTGTTCCTGGCAGTCTCAAGCCCCGGAAACCATGACATGACAATCACGCGCCGCAGCTTTCTCTCGGCGTCCGTGGCATTGGCGGCCGCCCCGCCGCTCAGCCGTGCCGCCTGGGCCGCACCCCTGCCGCGCGAGGTGGATGTCGTCGTGATCGGCGCCGGCGCCGCCGGCATCGCCGCGGCGCGGCGTATCATGGCAGCCAATCGCAGGGTCGTGGTGATCGAGGCATCCAGCCAGATAGGCGGGCGCTGCATCACGGATACCACGACCTTCGATGCGCCGTTCGATCGCGGCGCGCGCTGGATGCACAATCCCGACAGCAATCCGATAATCAGGCTCGGCCGCAACGCCGGGCTTGACGTGCTTCCGGCGCCTTCCGGCCAGAAGATCCGAATCGGCCGCCGCAATGCGCGCGCCGGCGAAACCGAGCAGTTTCTGGCAGCGCTGGTGCGCGCCAATCGCGCCATCGACGAGGCGACGCGCGGCAAGCTAGACACCTCCTGCGCGTCCGCGCTGCCGAAGGATCTCGGCGATTGGACCGGTACCGCCGAGTTCGTGCTCGGCCCAAGCTTTGCCGGCAAGGAGCTGAAAGAGTTCTCCGCCATGGACAAGGTGCGCGCCCAGGACCGTAACGCCATGATCTTCTGCCGGCAGGGACTCGGCACGCTGATTGCAAAACTCGGGCAGCAGGTGCCGGTCGTGCTGGCAACACCGGCGAGCCGCATCGCTTGGAGCAAGCGCGACGTCAGCGTCGAGACGGGGGCCGGCAAGATCGCCGCGCGCGCCGCCATCATCACGGTCTCGACGAACGTGCTCACCTCGGGCGTCATCAAATTCGCGCCCGATATCCCCAAGCGCACGCTCGATGCCGCGGCCAGGCTCAGCCTCGGCAGCTACGACCACATTGCCCTCGAGCTGCCCGGAAATCCGCTCGGGCTGGCCCGCGACGACGTCATCATCGAACAGAGCAATTCGAACCGCACCGGGCTGCTGCTTGCCAACGTCGGCGGATCCTCGCTGTGCACGGTGGATGTGGGCGGCTCGTTCGGCCGCGACCTTTCGGGCCAGGGCGAACAGGCGATGGTCGCGTTCGCGAGGGAATGGCTGACCAGGCTGTTCGGCAGCGACATTGCTAGCGCAGTGAAGAAGACCAGCGCGACGCGCTGGAATGCCGCGCCTTTCGTCATGGGCGCCTTGTCGGCGGCTTCCCCGGGCGGACAGCCGTCACGACGGATCCTGGCCGAGCCGGTCGGCAGCCTGTTTCTGGCAGGCGAAGCGACGCATGAAATGCTGTGGGGGACGGTCGACGGTGCGTGGGAGAGCGGCGAGCGCGCCGCGGATGCCGTATTGCGCCGGATCGGCGCCGTGAAATCCGCTGAGCCGGACGAAGTGCCCACGCAGTCGACCCGCCGATCCCGCCCGGCGCGGACGCAAGCCTCGCCGCCCCGCTGATGGCGAAGCCGAAGGCATTGATCTCCTGGTCGAGCGGCAAGGACAGCGCGTTTTCGCTGGTTGAGGTACGTCGCGCCGGCGACTTCGAGGTCATCGGCGCGCTGACGACGGTGACGGAGACGTTCGACCGGGTCTCGATCCACGGCGTGCGCCAGGAAATCCTGCGGGCGCAGTGCGAGGCCGCCGGCCTGCGCCAGATCGTCGTGTCGATCCCCTACCCTTGCCCAAATGATGTCTATGAGGTGCGCATGGGCGAAGTGATCGCGCGGGCCGTCGCCGACGGCATTACCCACGTCATTTTCGGCGATCTTTTCCTCCAGGAGATCAGGGCCTATCGCGAGCAGAAGCTCAACGGCTCGGGCATTACGCCGGTGTTTCCGCTCTGGAACAGGCCAACGGTGCCGCTGGCGCGTGCGATGATCGAAAGCGGGCTCGAAGCTTATCTCGCCACCGTCGATCTGAAGAAGCTGCCGGCCGACTTCGCCGGTCGCAGGTTCGATATGCAACTGCTGGCGGATCTACCCGAGGGCATCGATCCCTGCGGCGAGAACGGCGAATTCCACACCTGCGTGGTCGCAGGCCCGATGTTCACGCATCGGTTGCCGGTCGTGCCGACGGAGCGCGTGACTCGCGACGGCTATGCCTATTGCGATCTGGTGCTGGACAGCGGCATTGCCGCTGCACCCCATCCAGCGCGGGCAGGCCGATGATTACGCTTATCCGCGCAAGGTGCCGCCGGTCTTCTTCGTCACCTCGGCGACGATCTTGGCCGCAACCGCCTCGATCTCCTGATCGGTAAGCGTCTTCTCGCGCGGTTGGATCGTCACCTCGATTGCGATCGACTTCCTGCCGTCCTCGATGCCCTTGCCTTCATAGACGTCGAACACCGTCACGCCCGTGATCAGCTTCTTGTCCGCTCCTTGCGCGGCGCGGACGATATCGCCGGCCTTGACAGTGCGGTCGACGATGAAGGCGAAATCGCGCGACACCGGCTGGAACGCGGACAGTTCGAGCGCGGGCTTGGCGCGGGTCGCCTTCTTCTTGGCTTCGGGAATGCGGTCGAGGATCACCTCGAACGCCATCAACGGACCGTCCGCGCGCAATGCTTCGAGCGCGCGCGGATGCATCTCGCCGAAATAGCCGAGCACGTTTTGCGGTCCGATCTGGATGGTGCCGGAGCGTCCCGGATGCAGCCAGTCGGGGCCGCCGGGCACGATCTGCAGCGCCTGCATCGGCGCGCCGGCCGCCGCGAGCACCGCGAGCGCATCCGCCTTGGCGTCGAACGCGTCGGCGGTGTGTGAGCCGGACCAGTGCCGGCCCAGACCTTCCGCGGCGGCAAAGCCGCGGCGGATCCCGGCCGCGGCCACCAGCTGGTCGTGCGGACGGTCGCCCTTGAACACCTGGCCGACCTCGAACAGCGCGACATCGCCAAGGCCGCGGTCGGCATTGACCTGGGCGGCCGCGATCAGGCCGGCCAGCAGGGTCGGTCGCATGTCGCTCTGGTCGGAGGCGATCGGATTGGCAAGCTCGAGCGCGTGCTGGCCACCGCCGAACAGCTGCGCCGCGGCCTTCGAGATGAAGGACCATGTCACCGCCTCGACCATGCCGCGCGTCGCCAGCGCGCGCTTGGCGCGGCGGGTGCGGAGCTGGAGCGGCGTCAGTACCGGCTTGCGTGCGTCCTCGCCCCGCCCGAACGGGGTCATCGCCACCTTGTCGACGCCGACCATGCGTACGATTTCTTCGACGATGTCGGCCTTGCCGTGCACGTCGGAGCGCCAGGAGGGAACGGCGATTTTCACCACCAGTCCGTTGCCGGCCATCATGAAGCCGAGGTGGGAGAGAATGCGCTTCATCTCCGCGGCCGATACGTCGATGCCGGCCAGCCGCCTGACCTCGGGGAGCGGGAAATCGATCACCCGGTCGTCGGGGAAGGGATTGCCGGCCACGACGTTGTCAGACGGCGCGCCGCCGCACATCTCCATGACCAGACGCGTGGCGAGCTCAAGTCCCGGTACCATGAACGCCGGATCGACGCCGCGCTCGAAGCGATAGCGGGCGTCGGAATTGATGCCGAGCTTGCGGCCGGTCTGGGCAATGTTGATTTCGTTCCACAGCGCCGATTCGATCAGCACGTCGGTGGTGTTTTCGTCGCATCCGGAAGCCTCGCCGCCCATGATGCCGGCAAGCGATTCCACGCCGTGGTCGTCGGAGATGACGCACATGCTGCCGTCGAAGGTGTAGGTGCGGCCGTCGAGCGCGAGCAGCTGCTCGCCGTCGCGGGCATGGCGAACGAGGAGATTGCCCTTCACCTTGCCCGCGTCGAACACGTGCAGGGGCCGCGCCCGGTCATAGGTCATGAAGTTGGTGATATCGACCAGCGCGTTGATGGGCCTGAGCCCGATCGCGGTCAGTCGCTGCTGAAGCCATTGCGGCGACGGACCGTTCCTGACGCCGCGCACCAGCCGCAGCGCAAAGCCGGGGCAGAGCTTCGGATCTTCGATCGTCACCTTCACCGGACAGGGGAATTCGCCCTTGACCGGCTTGATGCCGGGATCTTTGAACCTGCCCATGTCGGCAGCGGCAAGGTCGCGCGCAACACCGTGCACGCCGGTGCAGTCCTGCCGGTTGGGCGTCAGATTGATCTCGAACACGGGATCGCCGAGCCCCGCCCATTCGGCATACGCCACGCCGATCGGCGCATCGGCGGGCAGCTCCATGATGCCATCGTGATCATCGGAAATCTGCAGCTCGGCCGCCGAGCACAGCATGCCGCGGCTCTCGACGCCGCGGATGGTGCCGACGGAAAGCGTGATGTTCTTGCCGGGGATGTAGGTCCCGGGCGGCGAGAACACGCTGACGAGGCCGGCGCGCGCGTTCGGCGCGCCGCACACGACCTGCACCGGCGCCGCACCGTTTCCGGTGTCGACCATGCAGACGCGCAGGCGGTCGGCGTTGGGATGCTGCTCGGCAGAGATCACCCTGGCAATCGTGAAAGGCTTCAGCGCCTTCGCCTTGTCCTCGAGGTTCTCGACCTCGAGCCCGATCATGGTGAGCTTGTCGGCGAGCTTTTCGACCGGCTCGTCGGTGTCGAGATGGTCCTTCAGCCAGGAAAGCGTGAATTTCATGGCTGCTTCTTCTCCACGATTGCTTCCATTTCCCTCCCCCGCTTGCGGGGGAGGGTCAGGGTGGGGGTTCTCTCCGCGATCGCGGTGGCAATTGTTTCGAGAACGCCGACGCGGTTTGTCATGACGTCGTGGTTATTGAACCGCATAACCTTGAAGCCCTTTGCTTCAATTACGGCAGAACGTACGGCGTCTGCTCGCTCGGCTTCATCAGAGAAATGTTGTCCGCCGTCGAGTTCGATTACGAGCCTTGCGGCATGGCAGACAAAATCGGCGACGTAACTCTCGATGGATACTTGGCGGCGAAAACCGGCCCCGTCCAGGCGGTGATCGCGCAGCTCTGACCAAAGAATTCTTTCGGCATTGGTGGAATTTCGTCTGAGCGCACGCGCGTTTGCGCGAAGCTTGGAGGAGACCTTCCAGGTGGGCTTTTGCTCGTCCATCACGACCTCCGACGCGGAGAAACCCCCACCCCGGCCCTCCCCCGCAAGCGGGAGAGGGAGTTCGACCAGTCCCGGCGCTGGAGTGATCGTAACCTTGCGGAGATCTGGTGCGACCGCCAACCTCACGAGCTCAACCCTCCGGCAAGCGTCGGGACGTCGAGCGGCTTGAAGCCGTAATGCGAGAGCCAGCGTACGTCGCTATCGAACAGCTGCCTGAGATCGTTCATGCCGTATTTCAGCATGGCGATGCGGTCGATGCCCATGCCCCACGCGAAACCCTGGTACTCGTCCGGATCGATGCCGCAGGCACGCAGCACGTTCGGATGCACCATGCCGCAGCCCAGGATCTCCAGCCAGTCCTCGCCCTCGCCGAAGCGGATCTCGCCCTTGTCGCGCCGGCACTGAATGTCGACCTCGAGCGAGGGCTCGGTGAAGGGGAAGAACGAGGGCCGAAACCGCATGTTGATGTGATCGACCTCGAAGAATGCCTTGCAGAACTCGTGCAGGATCCATTTGAGGTGACCGAGATGCGACTCCTTGTCGATCACGAGGCCTTCGACCTGGTGGAACTGCGGCGTATGCGTCGCGTCCGAATCGATGCGATAGGTGCGGCCCGGACAGATGACGCGGATCGGCGGCTTCTGGCTCAGCATGGTGCGCACCTGCACCGGCGAAGTGTGAGTGCGCAGAAGCATGCGCGAGCCGTCTTCCTTCGGAGGGAAGAAGAACGTGTCGTGCATCTCGCGCGCCGGATGCCCGACCGGGAAGTTCAGCTTGGTGAAATTGTAGTCGTCGGTCTCGATATCGGGACCTTCGGCGACCGAAAATCCCATGTCGGCGAAAATGGTCGTGAGCTCGTCCCAAACCTGGCTGAGCGGATGGATGCGCCCCGCCTCGGCCGGTGGCTCGCGCGCCGGCAGGGTGACGTCGATCGTCTCCAGCTTGAGCCGCGCGTCCAGCGCCGCGGATTTCAGAACCTCTCGCCGTTCGGCGAGCGCCTGGGTGACCTTGTCCTTGGCCTGGTTGATGGCCGCGCCCTGCGTCTTGCGCTCGTCCGGCGACATCTTGCCGAGCGTGGCGAGCAGGGCAGAAATCGCCCCTTTCTTGCCCAGGGAGGACACACGTACCGCCTCCAGCGCGGCTTCGTCGCCGGCGGTTGCGATCTGTTCGAGGATGGATTTTTCCAGCATTGCGAGGTCGGACACGGTCAAATCTTCTCTTCCAAAGGGCCGCCGGGTTGTGGCCGCAGCCGGGTCAAAACGTCAAGGCAAAAGCGGGAAATCCGGTTCGGCGAAGGGCTCTTGAACCGCCTCCGGCATCGACGCCACCAAGATGAAGCCGAAGGAATGAGTGATGCGTTTTACTTCCTGTCTGGCCGGCTCGATTCTGTCCCTGGCTCTGCTCGCGGGTGCCGCCCGGGCTACAACCAGTGAATGCCCGGCCAAAACCACTGCCACGGACGAAATCGTCGCGATACTGAAGGACGCTCCCAACTGCGAGCGCGCGATGAAGCTGCTCGAGGCCTGCGAATACAGCGCGAGCGGCGATGCCCAGTTCGGCGCCGTGGTCGAGAAGAAATGCGAAGCGGACTTTCTCGACCACCTGAAGGCGCCGCGGAAGCTGACCTATCAGCGTGAGCTCAGGGTGTGCGACCGGAAATACCGGAACGAGGAAGGTACCATGTACGTCTCGTTCACGGCGTTCTGCCGGGCGGAGGTGGCCCAGCGCTATTCGCGCCAGGCGCTCACGGCGGGCCACTAGGGCCCAGCCCCTCGTGCCCGGGACCGCCAGTGCTGGCTCAGGCTGCCAGCGCCGCCTTGGCCTTCTCGGCGATCGCCTGGAACGCCACCGGTTCCCGGATGGCAAGGTCCGACAGCACCTTGCGGTCGACCGTGATTCCCGACTTGGAGAGACCGTCGATAAATCGGCTGTAGGTCAGGCCGAACGGCCGAACGGCGGCATTGAGGCGCTGGATCCATAGGGCGCGCATGGTCCGCTTCTTGCGCTTGCGATCACGGAACGCGTACTGCCCGGCCTTCTCCACCGCCGGCTTGGCGGCGCGGATCGTGTTCTTGCGGCGGCCGTAAAAACCCTTTGCGGCCTTGTAGACTTTCTTGTGCTTGGCGTGGGCGGTCACACCGCGTTTGACGCGAGACATGACGAAATCCTTCGAAAAACAGAATGGCTGACGGGATTGCCGCGCGAACGCGGCCGGCTATGGCGATCGAAAACGGACGCGATCAGGCGTTCGGCAAGAAATACTTCTTGATATTGTCGCCGTCGGTCTTGAACAGCACGCGGGTACCGCGGAGCTGACGGATCTGCTTCTTCGTCCGCTTGATCATGCCGTGACGCTTGCCGCGCTGGGCGTGCATCACTTTGCCGGTGGCAGTCACCTTGAAGCGCTTTTTGGCGCCCGACTTGGTCTTCAGCTTGGGCATTTGGCTCTCCTTCATGCCGCAACAGGAAACTGCCCGCGAGGGCGGTCCAATCGGCTAAAATGCTCGTTAGAGCGTTGAATATGCTCAGGTTCTTGCATTCAGCAAGGAAACCCGCACAGGCATCGCCACGGCAGCCCTATTCAGCCGGGCGATGAAGGCTGCGCTTATGGCAGAGGACAGGCCAATTGGCAACGATGAACCGTGGAACGCGGGCATCGGGACCGCGGTTGAGCCCGCCGACGCGCCAGCCTCGAGGAGTAAGAACATGACCGCTTTCCCGCGATCGACCATCCCTGTTGTCGTGTCCCGCCCGCGCCTGTGGCCCTGGCTACCGCTGCTGGCGGCCCTGATCATCGCCGCCCCCGGGCCTGGTCACGCCAGAACGATCAGGGCGGCAGGTCCCTACGATGGCGTCTGGAACGTGGTTTTCGCCACCACGCGCGGCAATTGCAGCTCGGGTTACAGCGTGCCGTTCACGGTGAGGGGCGGCCGCGTCTCATCGGCCGGCGGCGGCAGGGTGCAGGGTCTCGTCAGTCGCGCCGGCAGCGTCTCCGTCCGCGTCTCCGTGGGCAAGTCGCGGGCGAGTGGGGGTGGCCGGCTTGGGCGCGGCGTAGGTGCCGGCGCCTGGCGCGGAATCATTTCCGGCGATCGGTGCAGCGGAACCTGGCAGGCGACGAGGACGTGACCACAGCTCCCCACCGCGAAAACGACCCGCCAGATTGCCTGACGGGCCGTCCTTTACCGTTTGTCCCCTTGACGCGGGATCGGCGCTAGCGCGGGGCCAGCACCATAACGACCTGGCGGCCCTCGAACCTGGCGTCCTGCTCGACCTTGGCGAGGTTGGCGACGTCATTCTTGATCTTGTCCAGGAGCTTGGTGCCGATCTCCTGGTGCGCCATTTCGCGGCCGCGATAGCGCAGCGTGATCTTGACCTTGTCACCCTCTTCGAAGAAACGCTGCATCGCGCGCATTTTCACTTCGTAGTCGTGATCGTCGATCATCGGCCGGAGCTTGATCTCCTTGATTTCGACGGTCTTCTGGCGTTTGCGGGCTTCGGCAGCCTTCTTCTGCGCCGAATACTTGTACTTCCCGTAATCCATGATCTTGCAGACGGGAATGCTCGTATTCGGCGAAATTTCGACCAGATCCATGCCGGCTTCCTGGGCCATCCTGATGGCCACTACGGTTTCGACGGTGCCCAGGTTTTGACCGGTCTGATCGATCAGCTGGATCTGCGCATTCCGGATCTCGTCATTGGTGCGCGGCCCATCTTTGGCGGCAGTGGGCGGGGCTCTATTGGGACGGCGAATGGTTAGTTCTCCAAAGTTGTGAACGAAGCAGACAGTTTGAAGGAAGATGGCTTGACGGGCAAGCAACTCGCACGCGCGCTTGCGAAAAAACCCTCAAATGAGAGGCAATTTGGTCACGCCCACCGACACGGCCCTCGACATAGACACCCTGTTCGTGTTCCGCAAGCATCGAGAGCCGCCCTGGGCCCGATGATCCCCGCCGATTGGCCGCGCCGGCCCAAACAACCGAGCTAGAGTAAACGTTCCATGACAGATCTTTCCGGTGATGGTGAGAGCTTCGTGCTCTTCGAGGTGGGCCAGGGCAGTTCGGCGCGAAGTATCGCGGTACGCGCCCGCGCCGGCAAAGGTCCGGGGCTGTTCTGGCTCGGCGGCTTCAAATCCGACATGCAGGGCACCAAGGCGCTGGCGCTCGACGCCTGGGCCAAGGAACACGGCCGCGCCTGCGTCCGGTTCGACTATTCCGGACACGGCGAATCGGGCGGCGACTTCGTCGACGGGACCATCGGACGATGGCTGGAAGAGAGCGTTGCGGTCTTCGAGGAGTTTTGTTCAGGCCCGCAGGTCGTGATCGGGTCTTCGATGGGCGGCTGGATGGCGTTGCTCCTGGCGCGCGAAATTCAGAAACGGCGCGGCAAGGGGTCGCTGGCCGGGCTCGTCCTGATCGCGCCGGCACCTGATTTCACCGAGGAGCTGATGTGGAAGGGCTTTCCGGCCGAGGTGAAGAAGGAGATCGAGACCAAGGGGGTCTGGCTCAGGCCATCGCAGTATGACGACGGCTCGCCCTACCCGATTACGCGGAACCTGATCGAGGAAGGTCGCAACCATCTTCTGCTCGGTGGATCGATCGATGTCGGATGCCCGGTCCGCATCCTGCAAGGCGCGCAGGATCCGGACGTGCCGTGGCAGCACGCGTTCGCGCTGGCGCACCGGTTGCCGGCGGAAGACGTGGTGCTGACCATGATCCAGGACGGCGACCACCGCCTGTCGCGGCCGCAGGACATCGCGCGTCTCCTTGCCGCCGTCGCGGAGATGGGGTGAACTCTTTCGGAGCTCATCTAATCATGCGCCACCATGACAAGATCGGGAGAAAGCGCCATGGACATCAAAGCCATGCTCGATGCCTTCTGCGCGGCCGTCGAGCAGCGCAACGGCAAAGCCTTCGCGGACCTGTTCACCGCGGACGGCATCTATCATGACGTGTTCTACGGTGCGTTCGAAGGCCGCGCCAGGATCGCCGAAATGATCGATGACTGGTTCTACCGCACGGCAAGCGATTTTCGCTGGGACATGCACGAGCCGGTCTCGGACGGCAAAACGCTTTATGCGCGCTACACCTTCAGTTACCGCTCGGCGCTGCCGGAAGCTAAGGGAGCGCGGGCGATGTTCGAGGGCGTCGCGATCATGAAGCTGCGCGAGGCAAAGATCGCCGAATATCACGAGGTCGCCAACACCGCGACGGGGTTTGTCGACATGAACTTCGCGCCGGAGCGGATGGCGAAGATTTTCGCCAAGCAAGGCGCCGCGCTGAAAGCACGGCCGGAGATGCAGAGGCACTTGGTGTGAGGCGTTTCTCCGTCGTTCCGGCGCATGCTCTCTCCCGAATTCGTCATTCCGGGATGCGCCGCAAGGCGCAGGCCCGGAATGACGAACGGATAAAGGAGCGGCCCGACCTATCTTTTCGACGGGTTCGGCATCGGTTTGCGCTGCGACAGTGCGGCGACCGTTGACGTTCCGATCGGTCCTTCCTCGTCGTACAGCCAGCATTCGCCGATCGCAACGCCGTCGGTCGAATGATGGTTCACCACCTCGAAGCCGATCCATTCCTTCACCGGCAAACGGTGCAGATACAGCGTGACATCGCTGTTGATGAAGCCGAGACCCTCCTCGCCCGCATTGGCGAAGGGGCTGGCGAAGTCGGCGGCGACCGCGACGCGCACGAACGGCGTCGGCGGGGAGCCGTCGACCAGTTCGCGCACTTCGCTCATCCACAGGCGTCTCGGTCCGAGTGAGCCCATGTGACCGACGATCGGCCGGGTCGCCCACTTGCCGTGCATGCCGAGCCGCGGATCGGTCGGCGGCGGAATGTCTGCAGGCTTCGGCGCGTCCCAGTTAGGCGGTGACCAGATCCGCCCCTGCGGGTTCTGCGTCTTGCGCAACAGCTGACAGGAGGCGCGCGCCATACTCACGCCGCCGGAAAGGAATTCCGCTTCCACGACGCGGATGCGCAAGCCGTCCCGCACCAGGCGCGTGGTCACCTCGATGGGGGCATCGATGGTCGGCAGGCGAAACATGTCGACCGTCAGGCGTGCCGGCACAAAATCGGCAGCGCCGTGACGCTCCTCGATCACAAAGGCGAGGAGACCGATGATGACGCGGCCGTGCAGCGATTTGTGGTCCCAGGGACCATTGGCGATTTCCGTCGGGCGGAAGATGTCGTGGTCGCGGATGAAGAAGGGCTGGTTTTTCATGACGCGCGAGCTTGAAGGAATCCGCGCGGGGAAATCAAGGGTGGTGCTGATCCTCACGGTGAGGAGGCGCGCAAGCGCCGTCTCCGGACGATGCTGCGCATCGCCGGCAGAACCGTGAGGCCCCAAGCGGCCTCACCCTTCGCTTGCTTCGCAAGCTCCTCAGGCTGAGGATCACTCAACGGCGTCTGCGAGGCGCCACTCTTCACGAACGCTTTCGTTACCCTCGACCGACATCGCGCTCGCTTTCATCGCCTCGAACTCTTCGCTCGAGGTCAGTTGCGACATCGCCCACACCGCCGCGCCGCGGACCAGCGGGCTTGCATCGTCGAGCAGCGGCCGTGCCTGCTGAGCAAGCAAGCGATCGCCGGAATTGCCGATCGCGATCAGCACGTTTCGAACAAACCGGTCGCGGCCGATGCGCTTGACCGCGGACCTGGTGAACAGCGCGCGGAAAGCGGCATCATCCAGCTGCGCAAGTTCGGCAAGGGATGGCGCGCGCAATTCCTCGCGCGCGGCGAGCCTTGTCTCGCGCCCCTCTTGCGCGAACTTGTTCCAGGGGCATACGGCGAGGCAGTCGTCGCAGCCATAGATGCGGTTGCCGATCGCTTTGCGGAATTCGCGCGGGATCGCGCCCCTGCTCTCGATCGTGAGATAGGAGATGCAGCGCCGCGCATCGAGCTTGTAGGGGGCGGAAAAGGCTGACGTCGGGCAGGCGTCGAGGCAGGCGCGGCAGGTGCCGCAATGATCTGTATCGGGCTCGTCGCGCGGCAGGTCGAGCGTGGTGAAGATCGCGCCCAGGAACAGCCACGAGCCGAACTCGCGCGAGACGAGGTTGGTGTGCTTGCCCTGCCAGCCCAAGCCCGCCGCCTGTGCCAGCGGCTTCTCCATGACGGCGGCGGTGTCGATGAACACCTTCACCTGACACGGCCTTGTCGCGACCAGCCAGCGCGCCAGCGCCTTGAGATTCTTCTTGATCAGTTCGTGATAGTCGTCGCCTTGCGCGTAAACAGAGATCGCGCCCCGCGTTCGCTCTTTCAGGATGGCGAGCGGATCGTGATCGGGACCGTAATTGACGCCGAGCATGATCACCGAGCGCACGTCAGGCCAAAGGCCGCGCGGGCTCTCGCGGCGTCCGGGGCCGGCGGCAAGCCAGTCCATGTCGCCATGCGCGCCGGAGGCGATGAATTCGCGGAAATGCGTCGCGGCGCCCGCGATCGCGTTCGGCTCGGTGATGCCGATGCAGTCCAAGCCGAGCGATCGCGCCGGATGCGACAGCGCCGTCCTGAACTCAGTGGCTGGAAGGTCAGTGCCGGGCTTCAGAAATCGAGGTCCACATAGGTCGGCGACGCCGGTACGCCCGCCAGCCATTCGCTGAGCAGCGGACGGAACGACGGGCGGGACTTCACCCGCGCGTACCACGCCTTTGCCGCCTCGTCCTCGATCCATGGCACATCGCCCAGATAGTCGATCGCCGAAAGATGCGCGGCGGCGGCGAGGTCCGCATAGGTCAGGCGGTCCCCGGCCAGGAAGTTCCGCGTCCGCGCCAGCCAGCCGATATAGGCCAGATGATAGCGCACATTGGACTTCGCCGCGCGAAGTATGTCTGCCGACGGCGCTCCGCCGCCGTGCTGTTCGCTCATGAAACGCTTGTAGATGCGCTCGTTGACCAGCGGATGGGAGGCCTCTTCGAAGAATTTCTCGTTGAACCAGGCCATCAGCCGGCGCACCTCGATGCGCTCACTGATGCCTGTCGGCATGAGACGTTTGTTGCCCATCTCCGCGCCATGGGCGTCGTCGATATATTCGGCGATCACGCCCGGGCCCGGGATTGCGGGCTGGCCCTCGGTCACCAGGACGGGCGTCGTGCCCGCCGGATTGAGGGCGAGGAACGCCTCTCGCCGCTCCCAGGCGCGTTCTTCAGTCAGCCGCAAATCGAGCCCGTATTCGCCAAGAATGAGGCGGACGAAGCGCGAATGCGGACAGAACGAGTGATGAAACAGCGTGAACATGCAGCCTTTGATTATGCTTGCGGTATTTAAGGGTCCATCAATGCCTGACCCGGCGCCACACTAGTCGTCCGGAGGGGTGAGGCAACCTCTTGTTTGGGCATTTTGCGATTGCGGCAACGGGACGAATAGGCGAGAAGAGCCCCGCTTTTCCGGTCGAAATGGACCCTAAATATGTCAGACGTATTGCGAGCCGTGATCCTCGGCATCGTCGAGGGTGTCACGGAGTTCCTGCCTGTTTCCTCGACCGGTCATCTATTGCTGGCGGGCCGGTTCTTCGGCCTGGGCGAGGATAGTTTCTGGAAGAGCTTCGATATTCTGATTCAGCTCGGCGCAATTCTTGCGATTGTCGCGCTGTATTTCGTCAAGCTGTCGCGGGTCGCAATCGGCGTGTTCGGCAATCCGGACGATCGGCGTTTTGTGATCGGTGTGCTCGTTGCCTTTGTACCCGCTGTGCTTGTCGGCTTGATCGCCGGAAAGCATATCAAGGAGTTCCTGTTCAACCCATGGGTCGTGTGCTTCTCGCTGATCGTCGGCGGGGCAATTCTTCTGTGGGTCGACCAGCTCGATCTCAAGCCGCGCGAGCATGACGCCACGCGGCTTCCGCTTCTCACCTATCTCTATATCGGAATCGCTCAATGCGTCGCCATGATACCGGGCGTGTCACGGTCCGGCGCGACCATCGTCTCGGCGATGCTGCTGGGCACGGACAGGCGCGCCGCTGCGGAGTTTTCCTTCTTTCTCGCGATTCCCACCATGCTCGGCGCCTTCGTCTATGATTTCTACAAGAACCGCGGCGAGATGACGATGGACCACCTCGGCATCGTGGCGATCGGGTTCGTCGTCTCTTTCATCACCGCCATGATCGTGGTGAAGACGTTCCTGCAATACGTCACACGGCACAGCTTCGTGCTGTTCGCCTGGTGGCGCGTGATCGTGGGCACGCTCGGCCTGATCGCGCTGGCGCTGGGGTGGTAACGCTCTCGGGAACGCGTCAGGCGGGTGCTGTAGGGCGGGCGAAGCGAAGCGCGCCCGACGTGTGCGTCCAATGCGTCCTGGTCTGCACGGCGCCGGCGCGCCTTAGGCGTTCTTGCGGTGGAACTGGCCGGCCGTGCGGAAGCGCCAGAGATATTGCGGGGCAATCGCCTCCAGCGAATCAGGCGTAATCCCCAGTCCCTCCAGCGTCAGGCCGGCGGCCTTTGCCGCCTCGGACACCACGTTGTCGGACTTCAGCAGCATCACCTGGTCCGGCGTCAGCTTGAGCGCGCCGGGGGCGAATTGCAGGAAGAGGGCCTGGAATTTGGCAAGCCAGAACGGCAGCGAAACCAGCATGCGGTTCCGCTCCGTGATCGCGAGGATAATCTCGATGATCTCGCGGAAGGTCAGCACTTGCGGGCCGCCGAGCTCGTAGGTCGCTCCCTCCCGGGTCTTGCCGTCGACCGCATCGGCAATTGCCGTGGCGACGTCCCCGACATAGACCGGCTGCATCTTCGTGGCGCCGCCGCCGATCAGCGGCAGCACCGGCGAAATGCGCGCCAGCGCCGCAAAGCGGTTGGTGAACTGGTCGCCGGGCCCGAAAATCACCGAGGGGCGGAAGATCGTTGCGGAAGGTGCGGCCGCCAGCACCGCCTTTT
This sequence comes from Bradyrhizobium sp., assembly GCF_016213215.1. Classification (GTDB taxonomy): domain Bacteria; phylum Pseudomonadota; class Alphaproteobacteria; order Rhizobiales; family Xanthobacteraceae; genus Bradyrhizobium. Next base: position 36,187 of record NZ_JACRAW010000027.1, read on the forward strand.
CCCCCGCGGCCTTGGCCCGGGCGTAGCTTGAAGCCGAGTTCTCGTCGGCGCCCAGCGCGGAGACATGCACCATGCAGGCGCCGACGGCGGAGGCTGCCTTCGCCACCGTTTCGGCCCCCTTCCCTTGCACGGCGTCGAAAGTCTGCGCGCCACCTTCGGCGAGAATGCCGACCAGGTTGATCGCGACATGCGAATCCCGCATCGCCGCGTCGACGGAAGCCGGGTACCGCAGATTGGTCTGCACCGCATGGACCTGGCCGACCCGGCCGAGCGGCTGCAGGTGGCCGGCGAGTTCCGGCCGCCGCACGGCGACACGGACCCGGTAGTCGCGCTTGCACAGCGCGCGGACGACGCTCCTGCCCAGAAACCCCGATCCGCCGAAAACCGTGACGAGAGTGTCCAGATTCGATGCCATGGTTCTGTTCCTGGGGTCTATTCCTGCCGGAAGCTGCGCCGGGACCGCTTGTATCCACCGGATTTGCGATGCGCAATCCGCCCTTCACAGACCAATTTGACAAGCGCGCAACCGATCCGTAGTAACCGGCCCCATGCCCAGGTGGCGGAATTGGTAGACGCGCTGGCTTCAGGTGCCAGTGGCTTCACGGCCGTGAAGGTTCGAGTCCTTTCCTGGGCACCACTTTTCTTTGTCCATGGCTGATCGGGGTGCCGATTCCGGGATGAAACGCCGGATCCGGCTCCAAACCAGGTCGGTGGTAAGGACCGGGACGAGACGTGCGGGCTTCCTGACAGGAGCTCGCATCGGGCCACACTTGAGATCTCACCTGGAGTTATTCACGCCCCGGGCCGCATCCGCGTCAGCCATTCCGATTCGGCCCCTCCCCTCCCCATCCTTCAGCCCCGGCCCTCGCCAGCTTGGGTCGCGGGCGCTAGCTTGGGCGCCACATCGATTCGACGAGGCTTGAAGTCATGACCGTACGCCTGCATCGCGGCGACCTGCCCGATTTGTCCCGCTATACCGAATCGGTGGCCATCGACACCGAGACCATGGGTCTCCATCCGCATCGCGACCGGCTTTGCGTCGTGCAACTGTCGAACGGCGACGGCAGCGCGGACGTGGTGCAGATCCCCAAGGGCCACACCGATGCGCCGAACCTGAAGGCGCTGCTCGCCAACCAGGCGATCACCAAGATCTTCCACTACGCGCGCTTCGACATCGCGGCGCTGTATCAGGCCTTCGGAGTCATGGCGCAGCCGATCTACTGCACCAAGATCGCCTCGCGCCTGGGTCGCACCTATACCGATCGCCATGGGCTGAAGGATCTCGTGCGCGAGTTGCTCAATGTCGATCTCTCCAAGCAGCAACAGTCGAGCGATTGGGGCTCGGAAAGCCTGAGCGAGCCGCAGCTCGCCTACGCCGCTTCGGACGTTCTGCACCTGCATGCGCTGCGCGAGCGGCTGGACGCCATGCTGCTGCGCGAGGGACGCAGCGAGTTGGCGAAGGCCTGCTTCGATTTCCTGCCGACGCGGGCCAGGCTCGACCTGCAGGGCTGGGAAGCCGAGGACATCTTCTCCCATTCGTGAGGTGCGGCCGGGCACGCCCGATCGCCGCTCCCTGGCGGTCGCGCGGGGCTTTGGCTGGGTGCCGCCTGCCCCGTTTCGGACACACTCCTAACCACTGTCGCGGGCTGCATAATCCGGCAATGCCGGGTACAATCGCGCCATTCGGCCTTTCGGAGCAGCGGTGAACTCGGCCCAGAACCCAACGTTTGATGCCGGCCTTGAGGCACGCTTTGCCAGTGCGGAGCGTCACAGCCGTCTTGTGCGGCTGCTCAGGGTCGCGGTCCCGGCAGCGGTGCTGTTGGCCATGGCCGCCATCGTCGGCGTATCGATCTTCAATCCGTTCCGGATGCTGATGCCCAAGCTTCCCATAGATGCCGGAAATCTCGTCGTCTCCGGAACGAAGATCACGATGGAATCGCCCCATCTGTCCGGCTACACGCCCGATCAGCGGCCTTACGAGCTGTGGGCTGCCACAGCGACCCAGGACATCACCGATCCAAACCATGTCGAGCTCAAGGCCATGCGCTCGAAGCTCCTGATGCAGGACCAGTCGACCCTCACCCTCGAATCCCGCACCGGCGTGTTCGACAGCAAGCAGCAGGTTCTGGAGCTGCGGAAAAATATCATCCTGCGCACGACGACCGGCTATGAAGCGCGCCTGAGTCAGGCTGTCGTGGACATGGCCAAGGGCACGGTCACATCCGACGAACATGTCGACGTCAAGCTGATCAATGGCACCCTGTCGTCCGATCGCCTGAAGATCACGGATGGCGGCGACGTCATCAGGTTCGAAGGCAACGTCGTCATGCAGCTCGAAAACCTTAGTCAGGCGACGCCGGGCCAGCCCGAGGCGCCGGCCGAGCCGGCACAACCGGCCAAGACGCGTCCCTCCAACAAGTCCTCCAAATGACCATCATGGCGACTCCTCGCAACCTTTCCACGCGACGCCTCGCCTTTGGCGTGGGCGCGGCATTGTTCGGCCTCGCGCTCGCTTCGGCAGATGGCGCCTGCGCGCAAAGCGCGATGCAAGGCGTGCCGAACGCGATGCAGGGCTTCACGCAAAACCGAGATCAGCCCATCCAGATCGAAGCCGCCTCGCTTGAAATGCGCGACAAGAAGAAGGAGGCGACCTTCTCGGGCAACGTGAAGGTGGTGCAGGGTGACACCACCATGACCTCGAAGACGCTCGTGGTGTTCTACGATTCGAGCCCTTCCCCCGCCGCCGCGCCGCCGGCCAATGCCAAGGGTGGCAAGGGGGCGCCGATGCAGTCGGCGAGCCCGGGGCCGACCGGCAGCTCGTCGATCAAGCGGCTGGAGGCACGCGGCAACGTCGTGGTCACCCAGAAGGATCAGGTCGTCACCGGCGAGACCGCCGTGTTCGACACCCGGACCAACCTGATTAGCATGCTGGGAGGCGTCGTCCTGACGCAGTGCAAGAACGTGCTGCGGGGCGACCGGCTGTTCGTCGACATGACGAGCGGCGTCTCGCGGGTCGAATCCGACAGCGGCAAGGTTCAGGGCCTTTTCATGCAAGGCCAGGATTGCGGTTCATCCAAGTCAGGCGGCGGATCGCCGCTGCCATCCTTCGGGTCGAGCAAACCCAAATAATATCAATATCTTGGGTGTTCGGCGGGCGGGCGGAGGTTGAAGCCGTGCCGACAAGCCTGTATCTACCCCCGTGGGCTCGGCAGCGGGATCCGCCGCTTAGGGATTACGGGTGTTTCGCTGGGCAAGGAACATCCATTCATTCATGCTGCGCCGGCGAATCATGTCGCAGCGCGTCGCGGGATCACCGTGAAAGGCAGAAGCGAAGCGGGGATGGTCGATTTACTCAGCTTGTTCCGTCGCCGCTCCGCTAAACGCGGCCGGCCGGGCTTTGGCCGTGCGCGCGAGGACATCACGTCCATCGGCGACTCGTTGACCAGTTTCCTGAACTCCGTGGTTGGTGATGCACCCTCGATCGCGCGCGACGAGAGGATGGCCGCTGCGGAGCCGCCGAGGGTCAAGCCGAGGGTCGAGAAACCGAGGTCGCCGGCCGCGAAACCCGCAAGGCCCCCCAAGACCAACGGCTCTGCCGGGCCGCAGCTGTTGCAGCGGCCGGGGTACCTCGCGGTGCACAGCGTGGAAAAGAGCTTTGGCAGCCGCCATGTTGTGCGGGGCGTCAGCATCTATGTGCGCCGCGGCGAAGCGGTTGGTCTGTTGGGGCCGAACGGGGCGGGCAAGACCACCGTGTTCTACATGATCACGGGGCTGATCAAGGCGGATCGCGGCGCCATCGAGCTCGACGGTCACGACGTCACCAGGCTGCCGATGTATCAGCGCGCCCGGCTCGGCATCGGCTATCTGCCTCAGGAAGCCTCGATTTTCCGCGGCCTGTCCGTCGAACAGAACATCCGCGCCGTGCTCGAGGTGGTCGAACCCTCCAGGAAGAAGCGCGAGGCCCAGCTCGACTCCCTGCTCGAGGAGTTCAACATCGCACGGCTGCGCAAATCGCCGTCCATCGCGCTCTCCGGCGGCGAGCGGCGCCGCGTCGAGATCGCCCGCGCCCTGGCGACCCGCCCCAATTACATGCTGCTCGACGAGCCCTTTGCCGGCATCGACCCGATCGCGGTCGGCGACATCCAGGATCTCGTTCGCCACCTCACCAACCGCGGCATCGGCGTCCTGATCACCGACCATAACGTCCGGGAGACGCTCGGCCTGACGGACCGCGCCTACATCGTCTATGCGGGGGAGATTTTGACGGAGGGTACCCCGGATCAAATCGTTAACGACCCGGATGTACGGCGCCTTTACCTTGGCGAGGAGTTCCGCCTCTAGCCCTTTTTTCTTGTTCGTCAAGCCGTGTACATCGACCTTGTAGTAGGCTAAGCAAAAATCGGACCAACTACTAGGAACGGTTCTTGCTTTATGGCCCTGAGTCAGAGATTAGAATTTAGGCAGTCGCAGTCGCTGGTGATGACGCCGCAGCTGATGCAGGCGATCAAGCTGCTGCAACTGTCCAATCTCGACCTTTCGGCCTTTGTCGAAGAGGAACTGGAGCGGAACCCGCTACTGGAACGCCCCAGCGACAGCGCCGAGCCGCCGGTTCCGGGCGAGCCGGCCGGGGAGGCGCAATTCGGCGAAGCGACCGGACCGGCCGACGAGGGGGCGCAGGGTGCAGGGGAGGGGCTTGAGCCCGCCCCGGACGACTGGATGAGCGGCGATCTCGGCACCCGTACCGAGATCGAGCAGACGCTGGACACCGGCCTCGAGAATGTCTTTTCCGAGGAGCCGGCCGAGGCGGCCGCCCGCAATGCCCAGGAGGCCGCGCCCAGCGTCTACACCGAATGGGGCGGCGGCGCTTCGACGGACGAGAGCTACAATCTCGAGGCCTTTGTCGCCGCGGAATTGACGCTGGCCGATCACCTCGCCGAGCAGCTTTCTGTAGCCTTCACCTCGACGGCGCAGCGCATGATCGGACAATATCTGATCGACCTCGTCGACGAAGCCGGGTATCTGCCGCCGGACCTTGGCCAGGCAGCCGACCGGCTCGGCACCTCCCAGGAAGAGGTCGAGGCCGTGCTCGCGGTTATCCAGAAATTCGATCCGCCGGGCATCTGCGCGCGAAGCTTAAGCGAGTGTCTCGCCATCCAGCTGCGGGAGCTCGACCGCTACGATCCGGCGATGCAGGCACTGGTCGAGCATCTCGATCTGCTCGCCAAGCGCGACATCGGCGCCTTGCGCAGGGTCTGCGGCGTCGACGACGAAGACATCAAGGACATGATCGGCGAGATCCGCCATCTCGATCCCAAGCCGGGCCTCAAGTTCGGCTCGCTGCGGCTGCAGACCGTGGTGCCGGACGTTTATGTCCGCCCGGGTCCGGACGGCGGCTGGCACGTCGAGCTCAACAGCGACACGTTGCCGCGCGTTCTGGTCAACCAGACCTATTACGCGGAGCTGTCGAAGACGATCCGCAAGGACGGTGACAAGTCCTACTTCACCGACTGCCTGCAGAACGCGACCTGGCTCGTGCGCGCGCTCGATCAGCGCGCCCGCACCATTCTGAAGGTCGCGACCGAGATCGTGCGGCAGCAGGACGGCTTCTTCACGCACGGTGTCGCGCATCTGCGCCCGCTCAATCTGAAGGCCGTAGCCGATGCGATCCAGATGCACGAATCCACGGTGTCGCGCGTGACCGCCAACAAGTACATGGCGACCAATCGCGGTACCTTCGAGCTGAAGTACTTCTTCACCGCCTCGATCGCGTCGGCCGACGGAGGCGAGGCCCACTCGGCGGAAGCCGTTCGTCACCACATCAAGCAGTTGATCGATGCGGAGGATCCTTCCACGATCCTTTCGGACGACACCATCGTGGAACGGCTGCGCGCATCGGGCATTGATATCGCACGTCGCACGGTCGCGAAGTACCGCGAAGCCATGCGCATTCCCTCCTCGGTGCAGCGCCGCCGTGACAAGCAAGGTGCTCTTGGCAATCTGCTCCCGACCGCGTCCGCGGATCGGTCCCGAAATACCGAGCCCGCCTGATTGCGCCGACGCCAAATCGCGCTACTCTCAGTCCCCCTTTTTCGATCGATCCCAGCGCGGAATCAACCAAGCGAGGCATCAAGATGAGTCTGCGGATTTCGGGAAAAAGCATCAGCATCGGCGACGCGCTGCGTAGTCGGGTCAGTGCGCGTACCGATGAAGTCCTGCGCAAATATTTTGACGGCAATTATTCCGGCCACATCACGTTCAGCAAGGACGGGTTCGGGTTCCGCACCGACTGCGCCCTGCACCTGGACACAGGGATCACGCTGGAAGCCGACTCCAACGCACCCGACGCTTATGCCAGCGCCGACCAGGCGCTGCTCATGATTGAAAAGAGGCTCCGCCGCTACAAGAGCCGGCTGAAGGACCGCTCGGCACGGAAAGCGTACGCGGCGGCGGCGGCAATCGCGGAACTTCAGGCTCCGGTGCTGGACGCATCGAGCTATGTGATCGAGGCGCCCACGCATGACGACGGTGAGGTCGCCGCGTACAACGCCGTCATCATTGCGGAAGCGACCACCTCGTTGAAGCGACTGTCCGTCAGCGAGGCCGTCATGGAACTTGACCTGACCGGGGCCGCCTGCCTGGTATTCCAGCACGGCTCGAGCGGCCGGGTTAATTTCATCTACCGTCGCGCCGACGGCAATATTGGCTGGATCGACCCCCCGGTGGTTAAGTCGGAAAGCTAGCTATCTTCACCATTGACGCTTTCGGGCCCTCTTCCTATGGTCCGCCGCCCTTAAGGATAAGCAACGACCAAGACGGGCGCGGGAGTTGGCGCCGGGGTTGCGTTGGGGTAGAAGCCCCCCACATCACCACCGGTAACTGCGCCTTCCACCTGAATGTCTTGACGCTGGCCTGCTTGGGCCTATTCGCAACCTGACGGTTCAATTCACCTCGGAACGCCCTATGCCGATTACCGATTTGGTCGCACCCGAGGCGATTCTCCCGGCTTTGAAGGTCAACAGCAAGAAGCAGGCGCTGCAGGAGCTGGCGGCGAAGGCGGCGCAATTGACCGGGCAGAACGAGCGCTCGATTTTCGAGGTTCTGCTGCAGCGGGAGAAGCTGGGCACGACGGCAGTGGGCTACGGCGTCGCCATTCCACACGGCAAGTTGCCGAAGCTGGAAAAGATCTTCGGCCTGTTTGCCCGGCTCGAACGTTCGATCGATTTCGAGTCGATGGACGGCCAGCCGGTTGATCTCCTCTTCCTGCTGCTGGCGCCCGAGGGCGCGGGCGCCGACCACTTGAAGGCGCTGGCGCGGATCGCGCGCCTCTTGCGCGACCAGGATATCGCCAAGAAGCTGCGCGCCTCGCGCGACGCGCAGGCGATTTACTCGGTCCTGGCGCTGCCGCCGGCGACCGCAGCCTGAAGCGGTTTGCCAACCATCCTGATTGCGACGCGCGCGGGCTGTACGATCGGGCCGCTGTTCCGGCTCATCGCAGCCCGAAGGTGAAACGGGTCCGCCTCGGCTGACCGAGGCGAACCCGCCACTAAATCGTTCGGTGCTCCGACAGCGCTCAGTGAACGCTGACGGCCTGCAGCTCGTTGCTCCACGCGTTGGCGATCGCAGCCTCGCGGCTGTCGGTCAGCATGATCGGCGTGCCATCGGCCGAATGCAGCGCAAAAAGTTTAAGGCCCGGCGCGATTTTGGGGGCCTGAGGGAACAGGTCCGGCACGTCCTCGGAACGGATCTGCTTCACATAGGCGATATGACCCTCGCCAAGGGTGGCCAGCATCTCCGGTGAGACGCTCTCGGCTTCATAGATGACGCTACCGTCAGTCATGGTCTCGACTCCTCCAACACACCAAGCGGTCGAGTCCGCTACTCGTTCCATTATTCGTGTTCATTGATAGCGATTGTCTTAACGATCTTCTCCGGTTCCGGCCGGGCAAGATCGATCGACAACAACCCGTTCTTCAGATCCGCGCCCAGCACGTGCATCCCCTCTGCCAGCACGAAGGTGCGCTGGAAATGGCGCGCGGCAATGCCGCGATGGATGTATTGCCGGGCCTTGTCCTCCTGCTGCCGACCGCGAATTACGAGCTGGTTTTCCTCAATCGTTACATCGAGTTGATCGCGGGTAAAACCTGCGACCGCCAGCGTGATGCGCAGTCGTTCGGGCTGGCCGTCCGACCGTTCGAACCTCTCGATATTGTAGGGAGGGTAACCGTCGGCGCCTTTGACGACGCGATCGAGCACGCGCTCAATCTCGTCGAATCCCAAAAGGAACGGACTGGATAGCGAAGGAACACGAGACATAGTTTACAAAGTCCTCTCGAAGCGACTTTGAAGTTTCAGGGCCCTTACGGCGCCCCTTGCAAAGCAATATGGGGACATTGCCGTGGCGGTTCAAGCAGCTAGCGGTTCCTCGCAGGGCGGTCGCCGGTATGCGCGCGAGCGGACCCCAATCTCGCGCCACGAGCTCGGGATTTCGGCCCTCGGCGCGCCGGGTTGACGGCGGGCGTTCAGGGTTCGATCCGCCGCCGCCCGTCGGCCGTGAACAGGTGGAGCTTGTCGCGCGGAGCGGCCACCCGGATGCGCTGGCCGATCGCGGGAGCCTCGGCGCCCGGGATGCGGACGATCACTTCGCCCGGCGGCAGCTCTCCGGGCGTGGCGGCGACGCCCAGCTCTTCATGCTGCCGCGAACCGTACACGAAGGTCTCGGCGCCGACCCGCTCGATGGCCTCCACCGTCAGGCCAAGGGTGATCCCGCCATCCGGGGTTTTGTCGGTGATGGCGAAATCCTCCGGCCGGATGCCGACAATGCCGGCCTCCGCGGCAGGGCCGCCCGAGGGAAGCTGCGACCTGATATCGTCCGGCCGGATCGCCATCAGATTCATGGGCGGCGCGCCGATGAAGGAGGCGACGAAGGTGGTCTGGGGCTTCTGGTAGACCTCCAGCGGATTGCCGATCTGCTCCACCTCGCCGCCGTTCATCACCACCAGAATGTCGGCCAGCGTCATCGCTTCGAGCTGGTCGTGGGTGACGTAGATCGCGGTCGTGGAGAGGCGGCGCTGCAATTTGCGGATTTCGACCCGCATCGCGATGCGCAGCTTGGCGTCGAGGTTCGACAGCGGCTCGTCGAACAGAAAGACTTTCGGCTGCCGCACGATCGCGCGGCCCATCGCCACGCGCTGGCGCTGGCCGCCGGATAATTGCCGTGGCTTGCGCTCGAGCATGGCGCCGAGTTCGAGGATGCGCGCAGCTTCCTCCACGCGCGTCTTGATTTCGGCTTCCGCCATGCCGCGGTTGCGCAGGCCATAGGCCATGTTGTTGTAGACGCTCATATGCGGATAGAGCGCGTAATTCTGGAACACCATCGCGATGTCGCGATCGGCCGGTTCGATCTGGTTGACGACGCGCCCGCCGATGTCGATCTCGCCGCCGGTAATGGTCTCGAGTCCCGCGACCATCCGCAACAGCGTGGATTTGCCGCAGCCGGAGGGGCCGACCAGCACACAGAACTGGCCGTCGCCGACCTCGAACCCGATGCCTTTGATCGCCTCGAAGCCGCCGGGATAGGTCTTGCGGACGTTGCGGAGGGTTACGTTGGCCATTTCACTTTTCCGTCTGGACCAATCCGCGCACGAACAGCCGCTGCATGAAGATGACCACCGCGACCGGCGGCAACATGGCAAGGACCGCGGTCGCCATCGCGAGCTGCCATTCGGCGAGCTCGTCCGTCGTCACCAGCATCTTCTTGATGCCAATCACGATGGTCTGCATCGAATCCTGCGTGGTGATCAGCAGCGGCCAGAGATATTGATTCCAGCCATAGATGAACTGGATCACGAACAGCGCCGCCATTGTCGTGACCGACAGCGGCAGCAGCGTATCCCAAAAGAAGCGGAAAGGACCGGCGCCGTCGATGCGCGAGGCTTCCAGCAATTCGTCCGGCACGGTCATGAAGAACTGGCGGAACAGCAGCGTGCCGGTGGCCGATGCAATCAGCGGCAGGATCAGGCCGGCATAGGTGTCGAGCATCTTGAGGTCGGCGACGACCTTGTAGGTCGGATAGATGCGCACCTCGACCGGCAGCATCAGGGTGATGAAGATGATCCAGAACGCGGTCTTGCGGAATGGGAAGCGGAAGTAGACGACCGCATAGGCCGACAGGATCGAAATGAAGATTTTCCCGATCGCGATGCCGATCGCCGAGACGAAGGAATTGATCAGCATGTGCGCGACCGGCTCGCGGCTGGTGCGCGAGCCGCCGACGAAGATGGCGCGATAGTAGTTTTCCAGCGTCCGGCTGCCGGGTGTAGCGGGCATATGGCCGCCGACCACGGTCGCCGCGTCATGGGTCGAGGCGATCAGCGCGAGATAGACCGGAAAGGCGACGATCAGAATGCCGAGGGTAAGGATGGCGTAGGCGATGAAATCGCTGAGCGGGCGGTGCTCGACCATCAGTATTGCACCTTGCGTTCGACATAGCGGAACTGGATCGCAGTGAGCGCGATCACGATCACCATCAGCACCACCGACTGAGCCGCCGAGCCGCCGAGATCGCCGCCGAGCCGGCCATCGGCATAGACCTTGTAGACCATTGTCGTGGTGGAGCCGGCGGGTCCGCCGCCCGTGACGGCGTCGATGATGCCAAAGGTGTCGAAGAAGACGTAGACGACGTTGACCACCAGCAGGAAGAACGTTGTCGGCGACAGCAGCGGGAAGATGATGGTCCAGAAGCGGCGCATTGGCCCCGCGCCATCGATCGCGCCGGCCTCGATCACGCTTCTCGGGATCGATTGCAGGCCGGCGAGGAAGAACAGGAAGTTATACGAGATCTGCTTCCACACGGAGGCCATCACCACCAGGATCATGGCGTGCGTGGAGTTGAGCAACGGATTCCAGTCGAGGCCCATGCCGCGCAGCGGGCGCGCCAGCATGCCGAGCGAGGGCTGGAACATGAAGAACCAAAGCACGCCGGCAACCGCGGGCGCCACCGCATAGGGCCAGATCATCAGCGTCTTGTAGGCGCCGGCCGCTTTCAGGTTCTTGTCGGCCTGGGTCGCGAACAACAGCGCGATGGAGAGCGACAACGCGGCGACCAGCGTCGAGAAGATCACTGTCGTCAGCATCGACCGGTAATATTCAGGCTGGGCGAACAGCGCCTCATAATTCTCGAGACCGACAAATTCGGACACGAGGCCGAACGCATCCTCGCGCAGGAAGGACTGCCAGATCGCCTGGCTTGCCGGCCAATAGAAGAAGACAACCGTGATGACGAGCTGCGGCAGCAGCAGCAGATACGGCAGCAGGCGGTTGTTGAAAACGGTGGCTTTTTCCATTCAGGCGTCGCGGTCTTACCGGTGATGCAGCGCTCCCTCCGCAGGAGGGAGCGCCGGTAGCCTGGTTCGGCTTCGCCTACTTTGCAGTCTTCTCGAAGGCGCGCAACATGGCGTTGCCGCGAGAGACGGCAGAATCGAGGGCTTCCTTCGCGGACTTCTTGCCGGCCAGCGCTGCCTCGATCTCCTCAGACCAGAGATCGCGCATCTGCACCATGTTGCCAAAGCGCAAGCCGCGCGAATTCTCTGTCGGCTCCTTGTTGGTGAGCTCCTTCAGCGGTGTTTGCAGCGTCGGGTTCTTCTCATAGAAGCCGTCCTTGATCGACTTCTCGTAGGCCGCCTTGGTGATCGGCAGATAGCCGGATTCCTGGTGCAGCTTGGCCTGACGGCCGGTGTCCGACAGGAAGGTGAAGAACTTTGCGACGCCCTTATATTCTTCCGGCTTCTTGCCGCCCATCACCCAGAGCGACGCGCCGCCGATGATCGAGTTCTGCGGGGCACCGGCGACATCAGGGTAGTATGGCATCGGCGCGGAGGTGAAGTCGAACTTGGCCGTGCCTTTGGCGGTGGCGTAATAGCCCGACGAGGTCAGGAAGATCGCGCATTCGCCGGAGCCGAAGCGGGCTTCGTTGGTGCTGGTGCGGCCACCGTAGTCGTAGGTCTTGTCCTTCTGCAGATCGACGAGGTTCTGCAGATGTTTGACGTGAACCGGCGAATTGAACTTCAGCTCGGTATCGAAACCGTCGAGGCCGTTGGCCTTGGTGCCGATCGGCAAATTATGCCAGGCGGAGAACTGCTCGATATGCGCCCAGGAGGCCCAGGCGTTGGAGAAGCCGCAGGTCTCATGGCCGGCCGCCTTCAGCTTCTTGGCGGCGTCGAACACTTCCGGCCAGGTCTTCGGAATTTGCGCGACGCCGGCCTTCTTCAATTCATCCTTGTTGATCCACATCACCATGGAGGACGAGTTGAAAGGAAACGACAGCATGTCGCCCTTCGAGGTCGAGTAGTAGCCGGTGATGGTCGGCAGATACGCCTTGGGATCGAACGGCTCGCCCGCGTCCTTCATCAGCTGGTAGACTGGCTTGATGGCGCCGGTGGCGCTCATCATGGTCGCGGTGCCGACCTCGAACACCTGCATGATGTGCGGCGCATTGCCGGCCCGGAACGCAGCGATGCCCGCATTCATGGTGTCGGGATAGCTGCCCTTGTAGGACGGCACGACCTTGTAGTCGGACTGGCTGGCGTTGAACTCCTCGGCGAGCTTGTTGACGATGTCATTGTTGCCGCCGGTCATGGCATGCCACCACTGGATCTCTACCACCGCATGAGCCGGCGAAGCGCCGAATGCCATCGTGGCCGCAACCGCGGCAGCCGCACTGAATTGTCGAAGAGTCATCAAAATTCTCCCCAGGGATCGTCGTCGATTTGATGCGCTAGCAGCGCCAGATGACGTTCAAATGACTGTGTAAGCGGGCCGATCGTAGGCGGCAAGCGGCACGGAAGGGAAGCGGTAAAATAGGCAAGAACTATCGTTCGGGCGCCGCGCGATCGCTCCATTCAAGGCGTGAATGCCGCTGATGCGAGCTGACCTGGCGAGCCGCCGGAAGCTGCGCCGCATCACGACCGATGCTGCGCCGCCTTCAGAAAGCGATTCTTGCGACCCGGGCCTAGCGTTTCCGCTGCGGCCCGCAGACCACGCCTTTGCTGACGAGAGCCTCGACCTCGCTCCGGGAGTATCCGAATTCGGCAAGCACCTCGGCCGTGTGCTGGCTGAATTTCGGCGGTACGCGGCGAAGGCTCGGCTTGCTGCGCTCGAGCCGGATCGGGGAGGCCACGCCCTTGTACCAGTCCTTGGCAATAATATCGCCGCGGTAGATCGTGTGCGGATTGTTCAACGCCTGGTCGATCTTCTGCACGGGCCCGGCCGGCAGTCCTGCAGCCAAAAGGCGATCGCAAAGCGGTTCGGCCTCATGCTGACTGAATACGGCGGCGAGCTCCGCGCGCAGGGCTTCACGGTTGGCGACACGATCCTTGTTGCGGGCAAAGCGCGGATCGGTGGCAAGCTCGGGCTTGCCGATCTCCTGGGCCAGCTTGCGGAACGTGCCGTCGTTGCCGACGCCGATGAAGATATCGTCGGTCTTGGTGGGAAAGATCGCGTACGGCACGAGGTTCGGATGCTCGTTCCCGGTGAGGCTCGGCGGCTTGCCATGCATGAAATAGTTCGCGGTGTGCGGATGCATGATGGCAAGTCCGGTCTCGAACAGCGTCGTTTCGAGGAACTGACCAAGGCCCGAACGCTGCCGCTCCGCCAGCGCCATCAGGATTCCGATCGCGGCGTAGAGCCCGGTCGAGATGTCGACGAGCGGCACGCCAATGCGCGTCGGGCCGCTTTGCGGTGAACCGGTCGCGGCGATCATGCCGGTCATGGCCTGGATGATGGCGTCATAGCCGGGATTGCCGCCGCGCGGGCCGTCGGCGCCGAACCCGGAAATCCGGCAATGGACCAGGCGCGGAAATTTCGCCCGCAGCACGTCATTGCCGATGCCCCATTTGTCGAGCGTGCCGGGCTTGAAATTCTCGATCAGGGCGTCGGCGGTCTCCAGCATCTTGAGCAGCACCGCGCGTCCGCCTTCGGAGGCAAGGTCGAGCCCGATCGAACGCTTGTTGCGGTTGATGCCGACGAAATAGGCGGCGTCTTCGTCGTGGAAGGGCGGGCCCCAATCCCGCACCTCATCGCCCGCGGGCGGCTCGACCTTGATGACGTCGGCGCCGTGGTCGGCCAGGATCTGCGTGCAATAGGGGCCGCCGAGCACGCGCGTGAGATCGATCACGCGCAATCCGCTCATCGCACCTGATGCGGCTTCGGAACTCATGAAAGCAACCTTCGCTGAAGAATGGATCGAACGGTTCGAACCGTTCGAAGCTCACGCCTAGCGAGGTTCGGCTGGGCCAGCAATGCCTTCCTGCGCGGAGCGGCATGCAGCATGGCTGTGCGTTGGTGCCGCGCTGCGAGGATTCCCAAGCGGGCCGGCCGGGCCGAAGAGCTCGCTCCAGGCCGGCCGGCTCGCGCGTCAGACTACCTTCAGGCGGACATCGACATTGCCGCGCGTGGCGTTGGAATAGGGACAGACTTGGTGCGCCTTGGCGGCCAGCGCCTCGGCTTCCGTGCGGGGCACGCCCGGCAGGGAGACGGCGAGTTCGATATCAAGTCCGAATCCGCCTTCCGAGCGTGGCCCGATGCCCACGGTCGAGGTTACCGAGGTGTCGGCCGGTAGCTTCGGACCGCCCTGCGAGGCGACGAATTTCATCGCGCCGATGAAGCAGGCGGCATAGCCGGCCGCGAACAGCTGTTCGGGATTGTTGCCAGGACCGCCGCCTCCGCCCAGCTCCTTCGGCGTGGCAAGCTTGACGTTGAGCGTTCCATCCTGGGTTGCGGCCTGGCCGTCGCGGCCGCCGGTGGCCTTGGCGCTGGTTCGGTAAAGTACGTTCACGGACATCGGGGTCTCCTCACTCGGTTCCACTGGCCATCTGTATTGCTCACAATTAGATTGTGTGCAATTAAAAATGCGCCAGTCTCACATTCAATTGTCCGCAATTGATCAGGCGGACGAAGGCCGGCAGAATCGTGAGCGCAGGCCCGGAGATTTGCGATGGTGAAGAAGAACGGTGGGGACCAGGTGCTCGCGCTGGGCAACCAGCTGTGCTTTGCCGTCTATTCGACCGCGCACGCGTTCAACCGCGTATACAAGCCGCTCCTCGACCGGCTCAGGCTGACCTATCCGCAATATCTGGTGATGCTGGTCCTGTGGGAGCGTGACGGTGTGGCCGTGAAGGAGATCGGCGAGCGCCTGTTTCTCGATTCGGGCACCCTGACCCCGCTACTCAAGCGGCTGGAGGCGGCGCAGCTCGTCAAGCGGACCCGCAGCCTCGAAGACGAGCGGCAAGTGCTGATTGCGCTGACCCCGCAGGGTCAGGAGCTACGTGAGAAAGCGAAGGCCGTGCCACAGGCGATTCTTGCCGCGACGGCGTGCTCGGTCTCTGAACTGGCCACCGCGCGAGACCAGCTCGTCGCGCTGCGCGACCGTCTGAACGCGGCGGCAGGGGAGTAGGGGCGGATCAACCGAAACGGGCTACGCCGCGGCAGCTGTCGCTTCGCTAGGAGCGAGCACGGCGTGCTCGCCGAGCCATAGCTCGCGAAGCGAGCGAAGGCTGGTGGAGCCAGGCGGGATCGAACCGCCGACCTCTTGCATGCCATGCAAGCGCTCTCCCAGCTGAGCTATGGCCCCTTAACGCCGCCGGCGCGCTGTGGGCGACGCGCCAGAAAAGACCCAGAACCACAGTTCTGGGATTATCTCAAGTCTCTTCGTCGCCTCCGACGTCGCCGATGATGTCGGTGACGTCCTCATCGCCTTCTTCTTCGTCGGCAATGAAGGTCGAATCGTCGTCCTCATCGTCCTCGAGGGTCTCGTCGATCTCGATGTCGTCCTCCGATTCAGGCACGACTGCCTTGACCTTGCCGGTTTTCTCCTCGGCATCGGCCTCCTCGAGCGGCACCAACTCTTCGGCTTCCGCCGGCTCCGGCGCCACGTCGGGGATCGGCGCGCCAGTGCGGGCACGCACGGGTGCCACAGGCGCGATCGGCACAACTTCTCCGGTATAGGGTGAAATCACCGGACTCTTGTTTAGGTCGTAGAACTTCTTGCCAGTGGTCGGGCAAATACGTTTGGTTCCAAGATCGGATTTGGCCACGGTGGAAATCCTGGGAATGTCTGAGGAGCGGTGCTTCACTTGGCTAGTTGAGAGCCCGCTGTCAATAGCGCTTTACAGAAGAAAGACGGGACCGTGACGCGCTGGGGAGCATGTGATACCTGCCCGGCAAATCTGCGGACGCATCGCTAAGGACCCAACTTGACCCATTCCGACCAACCGAGGCCGCTCGAAGCCCGAGCCAGCGGTCCGTTAACCGGGGAAGTCCGCGTGCCCGGCGACAAGTCGATCTCGCACCGGGCCCTCATCTTGGGGGCGCTTTCCGTCGGCGAAACCCGGATTTCCGGCCTCCTGGAGGGTGAAGACGTCCTCAATACGGCACAATCGATGCGCGCCCTGGGCGCCAAGGTGGAGCGGACCGGCGATTTCGCGTGGGTTGTCCGGGGCGTCGGAGTCGCCGGCTTCGCGCAGCCCAGGGATCCGCTCGATTTCGGCAATTCCGGTACCGGCTGCCGGCTCGTCATGGGAGCCGTCGCCGGCTGTCCCATTACCGCGGTTTTCGACGGCGATGCCTCGCTGCGCAGCAGGCCGATGCGGCGGGTGCTCGATCCCCTGGAGCAGGTGGGCGCCAGGGTGATCGCCGGCGGGGAGGGCGGACGGTTGCCGCTCACGCTGCAGGGCGCACGCAATCCGTTGCCGATCGAGTATCGGACCCCGGTCGCTTCGGCCCAGATCAAGTCGGCCGTGCTGCTGGCGGGGCTCGCAGCGCCGGGCACCACGACCGTCATCGAGACCGAGGCGAGCCGCGACCATACCGAGCTGATGCTGAGGCATTTCGGCGCCGAAATCGTTTCGGTGCCGGAAGGGGCGCACGGCCGCCGCATCACGCTGACCGGGCAGCCCGAATTGCGGGGCGCCGATGTCGTGGTGCCGGCCGATCCGTCCTCCGCGGCCTTCCCGGTCGTTGCAGCCCTGATCGTCGAAGGCTCCGATCTGATCCTCACCGACGTCATGACCAATCCGCTGCGCACCGGTCTGTTCACGACGCTCCGCGAGATGGGCGGGTCGATCGAGGAGAGCGAGGTGCGTGGCGACGCCGGCGAGCCCATGGCGCGCCTGCGGGTGCAGGCCTCGCGCCTGCGCGGTGTCGAGGTGCCGCCGGAACGCGCCCCCTCGATGATCGACGAATATCTGATCCTCGCGGTCGCGGCCGCCTTCGCCGAGGGCAGGACGATCATGCGCGGCTTGAAGGAGCTGCGCGTCAAGGAATCCGACCGCCTGGCGGCGACTGCCGAGATGCTGCGCGTCAACGGCGTGAATGTGGAGATTTCCGGCGACGATCTGATCGTCGAGGGCAGGGGCCATGTGCCCGGCGGCGGCCTTGTCACGACCCATATGGACCACCGGATTGCGATGTCCGCGCTGGTCATGGGGCTCGTCGCGGACAAGCCGGTCAAGGTCGACGATACCGCTTTCATTGCCACCAGCTTCCCGGATTTCATTCCGATGATGCGTTCGCTAGGGGCCGAGTTTTCATGATCATCGCCATCGACGGACCCGCCGCCTCCGGCAAGGGCACCTTGGGCAAGCGCCTCGCCCATCATTACGGCTACCGGCATCTCGACACCGGTGTCATCTACCGCGCCGTGGCCTATGCGCTGATGAAGGCCGGCGCCGATTTGCGCGACGAGCCCGCCGCCGTCACCGCCGCCCAGGAACTCGATCCCGAGAAATTCGGTGACCCCGTCCTGAAGACGCAAAAGGTCGGCGAGGCCGCTTCCGTGGTATCTGCCTTGCCCCGGGTTCGGGAGGCTTTGGTTAATTTTCAGCGCCAATTTGCCGCGGATCCGCCAGGGGCAGTCCTCGACGGCCGCGACATTGGAACCGTGATCTGCCCGGATGCGGACGTGAAGATCTTCGTTGTCGCCGACCCCAAGGTGCGCGCCCGTCGCCGCACGCTGGAGGCGCGGGCACGGGGCGAGGACGCTGACGAGGCCGCCGTGCTTGCCGATATCCTCCAGCGCGACGAGCGCGACCGCAACCGCTCGGTGGCCCCTCTGAAGCCGGCACCGGATGCTTACTTGCTAGATAATTCGCAACTGGATATAGAAGGCGGCGTCCGGGCCGCCATCGACATCATCGAGGCCGTCCGAGCGGGCCGGCAGCGGGGTTGATCCGCAGCCGTCATTGGAGGAACGCCCGCTCCCGCTCTCGAATTGTCGATACCTCGCTCCCGCTATTCGGGGTCGATGACGTTCAAGGCTCCGGAGCAACTTCAACGTATCGAACGTGCAGGCTTGTGCCGGCCCGCTGTTGCCTCGGGGCAACCGGCGGTCGCTCGAGGGTTTGCGGACCTTACGACACTGCATGCGCGATGCGCCCTTAAACCAGAATGGCCGGCAAGTATTCCGCAAGTGGAGAACAAATGGCTTTGACTACTGCTGATACCTACCACCCGACGCGCGATGATTTCGCGGCTATGCTCGACGAGTCCTTTACTCGCGGCAACCTGCAGGAAAGCTCCGTCGTCAAGGGCAAGGTGGTTGCGATTGAAAAGGACATGGCCGTCATCGACGTCGGCCTGAAGACCGAGGGCCGCGTCGCGCTGCGCGAATTCTCCGGCCCCGGCCGCGAAAGCGATCTGAAAGTGGGCGACGAGGTCGAAGTGTTCCTCGATCGCATCGAAAACGCGCTCGGTGAGGCCGTGCTGTCGCGCGACAAGGCGCGCCGCGAAGAAAGCTGGGGCAAGCTCGAAAAGGCCTTCCAGAACAACGAAAAGGTCATGGGCGTCATCTTCAACCAGGTCAAGGGCGGCTTCACCGTCGACCTCGACGGCGCCGTTGCCTTCCTGCCGCGCTCGCAGGTCGACATTCGTCCGATCCGCGACGTCGCGCCGCTGATGAACAACTCGCAGCCGTTCCAGATCCTCAAGATGGATCGCCGCCGCGGCAACATCGTCGTGTCCCGCCGCACGGTGCTGGAAGAGACCCGCGCCGAACAGCGCCAGGAGCTGGTCCAGAACCTCGAAGAGGGTCAGGTGATCGACGGCGTGGTCAAGAACATCACCGACTACGGTGCGTTCGTTGATCTCGGCGGCATCGACGGCCTGCTGCACGTCACCGATATCGCCTGGCGCCGGGTCAACCACCCGAGCGAGGTCCTGAGCATCGGCCAGACC
>NZ_JACRAW010000028.1 GCF_016213215.1 Bradyrhizobium sp.
AGGTCGATCTTGAGGCGATCCTTCTCGGATTCCAGATCGATGGCGGTCAGCATGTCGCGGATCGCCTCGGCGCCGATCTTGGCGACGAACGAATCCTCGCCGAACTCCTCGACGGCGCGCTGGTACTGCTCTTCCGACAGCAGCTCGTGCAGCTTGAGCGGCGACAGGCCGGGCTCGACCACCACGTAATTCTCGAAATAGAGAATCCGCTCCAGGTCCTTCAGCGTCATGTCGCACAGCAGGCCGATGCGCGAGGGCAGCGACTTCAGGAACCAGATGTGGGCGACCGGGCTGGCCAGCTCGATGTGGCCCATGCGCTCGCGCCGGACCTTGGCCAGCGTCACTTCGACGCCGCACTTCTCGCAGATGATGCCGCGATACTTCATGCGCTTGTACTTGCCGCACAAGCACTCGTAGTCCTTGATCGGGCCGAAGATGCGGGCACAGAACAGGCCGTCGCGCTCCGGCTTGAAGGTGCGGTAGTTGATGGTCTCGGGCTTCTTGATCTCGCCATAGGACCACGAGCGGATCCGCTCCGGCGAGGCGATGGAAATCCGGATCTGGTCGAAGGCCTGGGTCCCGCCCGCCTGACCGAAGATCTTCATCAGTTCATTCATGACTTACTCCCGCATAACCCGTCGGGTGCGGCGGGAAGGGAGAATCCCTTCCCGCCGTGGAGGTCCAAGGGCGATCAGTAATTGCGCTGGGTCAGCTCGACATTGAGGCCGAGCGAGCGCAGTTCCTTGACCAGCACGTTGAACGATTCGGGGATGCCGGCCTCGAAGTTGTCGTCGCCGCGGACGATGGCTTCGTAGACCTTGGTGCGGCCGGACACGTCGTCCGACTTCACCGTCAACATCTCCTGCAAGGTGTAGGCGGCGCCATAGGCTTCCAGCGCCCACACCTCCATTTCACCGAAGCGCTGGCCGCCGAACTGCGCCTTGCCGCCCAACGGCTGCTGGGTGACCAGCGAGTACGGACCGATGGACCGGGCATGGATCTTGTCGTCGACCAAGTGGTGCAGCTTCAGCATGTAGATGTAGCCGACCGTGACCTTGCGGTCGAAGGGCTCGCCGGTCCGGCCGTCGTAAAGGGTGACCTGGCCCGAGGTATGGCGCCCGGCCTTCCTCAGCTGATCGCAGATGTCGCTCTCGCGCGCACCGTCGAACACCGGCGAGGCGAAGGGCACGCCGCTGCGCAGGTTGTGGCCGAGTTCCAGGATCTCGTCGTCGTTGAGACCGCCGATGTCGTCGTCGTAGACCACATCGCCGTAGACGTCCTTCAGCTTGGCGCGGACGTCGTCGATCTTGGCCGTCTTCTGGCGGAACTTGTCGACCATCTGCCCGATCTGCTGCCCCAGCCCGGCCGAAGCCCAGCCGAGATGGGTTTCGAGAATCTGGCCGACGTTCATGCGGCTGGGCACGCCGAGCGGGTTCAGCACCACGTCGACCTGCTGGCCGTCTTCCAGGTAAGGCATGTCCTCGAGCGGCACGATGCGCGAGATGACGCCCTTGTTGCCGTGACGGCCGGCCATCTTGTCGCCCGGTTGCAGCTTGCGCTTCACCGCCACGAACACCTTGACCATCTTCATCACGCCGGGCGGCAGTTCGTCGCCGCGCTGCAACTTCTCGACCTTGTTCTCGAAGCGCTCCTGCAAGCGGTCGACCGCCTGGTCGAACGAGCGCTTGAGGGCCTCGACATCGGCCATCACCGCGTCGTCGTCGACGGCGATGTTGCGCCAGGCGCTGCCATGCAGGTCGGCGAGCATGTCCTCGGAAATGACGGTCCCGGCGCGCACGCCCTTGGGACCCGACACCACCGCCTTGCCGATCAGCACCTGCTTGAGACGGGCATAGAACGACCGCTCCAGGATGGCCCGCTCGTCGTCGCGGTCCTTGGCCAGACGCTCGATCTCGGCCCGCTCGATGGCCAGGGCGCGCTCGTCCTTCTCGACGCCGCGCCGCGAGAAGACGCGAACTTCGACGATCGTACCGGCCACGCCCGGGGGCAGACGCAGCGAGGTGTCGCGAACGTCGGAGGCCTTTTCGCCGACGATGGCGCGCAGCAGCTTCTCTTCCGGAGTCATCGGGCTTTCGCCCTTCGGCGTCACCTTGCCGACCAGGATGTCGCCCGGCTTGACCTCGGCACCGATGTAGACGATGCCCGCCTCGTCGAGGTTCTTGAGGGCTTCCTCGCCGACATTGGGAATGTCGCGGGTGATTTCCTCCTGGCCCAGCTTGGTGTCGCGGGCCATGACCTCGAATTCCTCGATGTGAATCGAGGTGAAGACGTCGTCGCGGACGATGCGTTCGGAGATGAGGATCGAGTCCTCGAAGTTGTAGCCGTTCCACGGCATGAAGGCGACCAGCACGTTGCGGCCCAGCGCCAGCTCGCCCAGCTGGGTCGACGGTCCGTCGGCGATGATGTCGCCCTTGCGGATCATGTCGCCCACCTTGACCAGCGGCTTCTGGGTGATGCAGGTGTTCTGGTTGGAGCGCTGGAACTTCAGCAGGTTGTAGATGTCGACGCCCGATTCGTGCGACGCCACGTCCTCGGTGGCGCGAATGACGACGCGGGTGGCGTCCACCTGGTCGACGATGCCGGTGCGGCGCGCGGTGATCGCCGCCCCCGAGTCACGCGCCACCGCCTGCTCCATGCCGGTTCCCACCAGGGGAGCCTCGGCGCGGATCAGCGGCACCGCCTGACGCTGCATGTTCGAGCCCATCAGGGCGCGGTTGGCATCGTCGTTTTCCAGGAACGGGAACAGCGAGGCCGCCCCCGAAACAAGCTGCTTCGGGCTGACGACCATGTACTCGACTTCG
>NZ_JACRAW010000002.1 GCF_016213215.1 Bradyrhizobium sp.
GCAAAACGCCTCCGCGGGCTTGACGCCAGCTTCGGGCGCCAGGACCACACGATTTGGCCGTCCGCGCACGTCCCCGCCCGGCTGCCGAAGGCTGGCGTGTGCTCACCCTCGAAGCCTTGAGCGAAGACGCTTTCAGCGCCGTTCGTCCACGCGAAAGCCTTGCTCACGGACTTGAGGTCCGCCCTGCAACGCCACTTCGCGCACGACGCAGTCGCGTCCACCGCATCCCAAGCCCGCGTTTCGTGACGACGTACGACCGCCCCTCGTATCGGGTGAGACGAGCGACCTATACGCCAAATCCGAATTCGGTAAAAGAGAAATGTTTTTGCCGCGGGGGCTTGACGGGTTTTGCGGCGATTTGCTCGTCGGGCGGTGGGGCAGCGGGCCGAGCCCTGCGATCAGCCGCCGTTGCAGGTTGCGCCGGGTGAATTTGTGCATATATTCAAAGGAATGAATGTAGGTCGGCTCGGCCGACGCGTTGCTTGGATAGGGGATCGGTTCATGGGTCTGTTCGACAGGCTGTTCGGCGGCGGCAGCGCGGGCAACCGCCTGCAGGAGGTGGACGCGGCCACGGTGCGCCAATGGCAGCAGAATGGAAATTGCCTGCTGATCGACGTTCGCGAGGACCGTGAGTTCCGGTCCGAACGAATTCCCGGTGCGCAGTTGGCACCCTTGTCGCGGCTGGAGCGATCCCTGCCTGCGGTGCCGGTGGGCAAGAAGGCCGTGTTCCTGTGCCAGAGCGGAGGGCGCACCCGGATGCAGGCCGGCCGCCTGGCCGACTGCGGACTGGATGACGCCTATGTTCTGAAAGGCGGCCTGATGAGCTGGAAGGCAGGCGGTTTTCCCACGGAGCGCGGGTAGCGCTCCGCGAGTTTCGCAAGCTTCTCATCAATTGCCTGGGCCTAGATCCTCGCTTCGAGAATCAGGTTGAAGGGTGTCTCTGTCGCCCGGCGGAAGCGATTCAGGCCGCCTTGTCGCGCGATGTCACGGAGCCTCGCTTCGCCGGCCTGAGCGCCGAGAGCCAGGCCAACCTCCTGGTCAAGCGAGGCCGGCGTGCAGATCATCGTCGAGGCGGCGTAGTAGACCCGCCCGACCGGAGTGAGATTGTCCTGCAAGCGGTCACCGGCAAAGGGCTCGACGAGCATGCAGGTGCCGTCGTCGCTCATGGCTTCGCGCGTGTGCTTCAACGCACCTATCGGATCGCCCATGTCGTGCAGGCAATCAAAGAAACAGACCAGGTCGTACCCTTGCGCAGGGTAGGTCTTGGCGTTGTGAACGTCGAAGTGAACGCGATCACCCAATTCAGCCTGCCTGGCGGCCCGCCGCGCAGCCTGGATCGAACCCTCGTGATAGTCGAAGCCGAAGAATTGCGAGTTGGGGAATGCTTGGGCCATCAACAGCGTCGATACGCCGTGTCCGCATCCGACATCGGCGACCTTCGCGCCTCGCTCAAGCTTCTCAACGACGCCCTCGAGCGCGGGAAGCCATTCCTGCACTAGGTGATGCTTGTAGCCGGTACGAAAGAAGCGTGCGGTGCCGCAGAACAGGCATTCGCTGCGCCGATTCCAGCCGACCCCTTTTCCCGTCTTGAACGCCTCTGAGATCTTCGGCTCGTCAAGAAATGTCGCGGCAACCACGTTGCCCACCGCACCGAGGAATACCGGGCTGTCCGCATCGGCGAGCGCCAGTGCCTGCTCGGGCAGCATCGAGAACTTGTCGGATGCGTTGTCATATTCGACATAACCGGAAGCGGCCTGGGCCGCCAGCCACTCGCGCACATAGCGTTCGCTTGTGCCGGTGGCACTGGCGAGTTCCCATGAATTCATCGGCCCCTTTTGCGCGAGCGTCTTGTAGAGCCCGAGCTTGTCGCCGACCAGCATGAGCGACGCGTTCATCGCCGCGCCCACGTCGCCGATCAACTTTCCCATGAATGCATTCAGCCTGTCACTATCGACGTCCATGCTGACCTCCATGAAACTTTGAGAACCGTGGCAGCGCTTGGACACTGCAGGCGCCGGCTCACTCGCAGTTCAGCGTCTCTTTTTGTGGGTCACGGTATTGGAGGAAAGGTTCAGCACGGCGATGTGCTTCGCGAGAAGCGATTAACCCAAAGCAATTGCGTCCATCGCGGAATGGAACATCGGGTTCCGTGCTCGCGATTGCGCTCCTCTTGCGCGCCTCTCTTGCCTACAATCTGCCTACAATCGAAGCTTGAGGTGAGATCTCTCGCGATTGCACGCCAATCATTCGGCTGTTCGCGCCGCAGCCCGGCGACGGACCCAGGACGGTTCCTGTCATGCACACCGAAAAATCCGGCCGGTTCGACTCGATACCGACCG
This sequence comes from Bradyrhizobium sp., assembly GCF_016213215.1. GTDB lineage: Bacteria > Pseudomonadota > Alphaproteobacteria > Rhizobiales > Xanthobacteraceae > Bradyrhizobium. Next base: position 2,340 of record NZ_JACRAW010000002.1, read on the forward strand.
CCACAGGTGGAATCGCCCGACTGGCATGCGCGCGATTGCGCGAACTCGGCAAGGCCGTCGCGGCCGTCGTGTCGAGGGCGGGGCTGACGCCGGAGGAGGTCGGCGATCCCGCCATCAGGCTGGAGGTGCATAGCCAAATCAAGCTCCTGGAATTGGCCGCCGAAGAACTCGAAGACGAATTGCTCGGGTTCCATTTGGCGCGCAGCTTCGATCTGCGCGAGATCGGTCTGGTCTACTATGTGATAGCGTCGTCAGAGCATCTTGCAGATGCGCTCCGCAATGCCGAGCGGTACAGCCGGATCATGAATGAAGGCGTTCGCCTGCGTTTCGGCCTGCATGATCGAACGGCCACGATCGCGCTGGATTACGTCAACGTCGACCGCCATGCCGATCGGCAGCACATCGAGTTTTGGCTGGTGACGCTGATTCGAATTTGCCGGAAGGTAACAGATGGCCGTTTGGCACCTTCGAGCCTGAAGATGAAGCATGTTCGAAACGGGATGCCCGCGGAATTCAGGACATTCTTCGGCAGCGATATCGAATTTGGGGCCGATGCCGATGCAATTTCATTTCCGGAGGCGATTGCATTGCTTCCCCTTGTGGGACGCGACGGCTACCTCAACGAGCTGTTGCGGCAGTACGCGGAGGAGGCGCTGGCGCACAAGCCCCGAGAGCGCCCCACGCTCCGTTCGAAGGTGGAGGAAGTACTGCCGAACCTTCTGCCGCACGGCAGAGCCGTAGCATCGCACGTTGCGCCGCGCCTCGCGATGAGCTCGCGAACACTGTCGCGCAAGCTTGGTGAGGAAGGGACTTCCTTCGGGGAGATCCTGGATGGATTCCGGTCGGCGCTCGCCAAGCGCTATCTCGACGACGAGAGGTTGCCTGTTTCCGAAGTCGCCTGGCTGCTAGGCTATCGCGAGGTCAGCTCGCTGACGCATGCGTTCAAGCGGTGGACCGGCATGACTCCAAGGCAATTTCGACTCGCCCGACCGGACTCAACTCAAGCGTAGGTTTGTCCTGTTAGCCGGCCCGCACCGGTCAGCTGGTGAATGCATCCGGGTGCTCATCGCGTATGCCTCCCCCTTGAGACGACGAGCATCGGGCGCGAAGTCGCAAATTCTTGGCCGAGGATCACAAGACTGGCGTGCCGGTGTTTGCTAGTCCCGCGGCCCCAATTGAGTCGGCGAATAGACTCATAGGCCCGGTGATCCAATGGCGCGAGTAGATTTGATGTTCCTCATTTCCATGGCTTGGCTTCTCTGCCTGGTCGGCGCCGCCGCCTGGCTGCTGATCGCGGGTTAGCGAACCCGCTTTTCGCTCATATCCGCGGCGGCCTTCGTCGCTTGACCGCGTGCCTGCGCGGCGAGCGGGCGATGCGCGGGCGCAGGCGGCTTGCGGCTTCGCGGCGCGGCTTTGTCAGGGCCTGCGCGGGGCGCGCCAATTCCGTCAGCATGCGCAGGGCTTCGACCACCGAACGCTGGCGCACCGCGCTGCGGCCGATGGCGCCAAAGCGGCATTCGCGATGGGTGATCCGTCCGTCGCGCGCTGCGGCGGCGAGATGGACGAGGCCCACCGGCTTTCCGGGCGTCGCGCCGCCGGGACCGGCGATGCCGGTGATAGCGACGGCAAGGTCGACGCCGGCACGTTCCAGGGCGCCGACCGCCATGGCGGTGGCCGTCTCCTTGCTGACTGCGCCGAAGGTCAGAAGCGTGCTCGCCTTGACGCCCAGCATCGCGCGCTTGGCCTCGTTGGAATAGGTGACAAATCCGCGGTCGATGACGTCGGACGAGCCGGGGATATCGGTGAGCGCGGCCGCGACCATTCCGCCGGTGCAGGACTCGGCGGTCGCGATCGTCAGCTTGCGCATTCGGCAAAGATCGAGCAGCGAGCGGGAGAGGGCGCGTGCGTCGCTGCCGCTCATGGCTTACTCGCTCCAGTTCTCGCTGAACGGCAGGCGGATCGTGGCGCTCGCGGTCGCCGCAATGCCTTCCTCGCGTCCGGTAAAGCCGAGGCGCTCGCTTGTCGTTGCCTTCACGGCGACGCGCGAGATGTTCACGCCCGTGATCTCGGCGATGCGCGCGCGCATCGCATCGCGCAAGGGACCGATCTTCGGCCGCTCGCAGATCAGCGTCACTTCGAGATTGGCGATCCGCCCCTCCCGCGCGGCAACGCGATCGACCGCATGTTTCAGGAAGCGGTCGGAGGAGGCCCCTTTCCACTTCGGATCGCTCGGCGGGAAATGCGAGCCGATATCGCCGTCCGCCAGGGCGCCGAGGATCGCATCGACCAGCGCGTGCAGGCCGACGTCGCCGTCGGAATGGGCGAGAAACCCCTTGGTGTGCGGCACGCGCACCCCGCAGATCATGACGTGGTCCCCCTCGCCGAAGGCGTGGACGTCATAACCGGTGCCGGTCCTGATGTCGCCGAGCTGTGCGGCAAGGCGCGCTTCCTCGCGCACGAAATCTTCCGGGGTGGTGAGCTTCATGTTGGCACCATCGCCTTCGAACGTCGCCACCGTCAATCCCGCCCACTCCGCGAGCGCGGCATCATCGGTGAAATCGGAACGGGTTTCGCGCGCCGCGCGGCGGTGGGCGTCGAGAATGGCCTCGAAACGGAAGGACTGCGGCGTCTGCGCGATTCGCAAGCGCGCTCGCCCCGGCGTGCCCTCGACATCACCGCCATCGCCGACGACCTTGATGGTATCGGCGACCGGAATCACGGGGATCGCGGCCCCTGTGCGACCAGCGGCTTCGATGGCGCGGGAGATCAATCCCGCAGAGACAAAAGGCCGCGCCGCGTCATGGATGAGGACGATGTCCGGCTTGTGCTTCGCCAGCGCCTCGAGCCCGGCGTGGACCGAAGCCTGCCGCGTCGCGCCGCCTTTGGCCGGCGGCTCGTGGCGGAGGCCCGCGACCGCAGAAACGAACATCGCCGTGTCATCCGGATTCGTCACGGGCTGCACTGCGAAAACGTCGGGGTGACAGCTGAACGGTTCCATGGCACGGAAAATCACCGGCCTGCCGCCGATTGAGCGATATTGTTTCGGCCCTCCGGCGCCGGCGCGCAGGCCGCGCCCGGCAGCGACAAGGACAACTGCTGTCCGCTCTGATTTTGCCATGGGACTGAACTGCTCAAACCGGGTGGTGATTGTCGGAAAACGAGTGGTCGGCGCGCACTGCCTCTAACACGCCGCGCGTTAGAAAACCGAGCGATTCCAGGGGCGCTGTGGAAAGCCAGTTCGTGTTGCGCTGCACTTGCAATAACGATAGAACTGTCTAAACAGTAGGCATGACGCTTGACTGCACAAGAATTGTGCGCAACATAGATCCAGACGGGCGCGATGAGGCCCTGTCCCAACCACGAGAGATCCGTGTCCACGGCGGTAAGTTTGCGAGCTAGGTCGTTGAAAATCGGCGATATTCCAGTCGTCAACCCGGTTCTTCTCGCCCCCATGTCAGGCGTCACCGACGCGCCGTTCCGGCGCTTGGCGGCTGATCTTGGCGCCGGACTGGTCGTCTCGGAGATGACCGCCAGCGACGAGCTCGCCAGCGGCGATCGCATGTCACGCCTGCGCTGCGAAGCGGCCGGAGTTGGACCCCACGTGGTTCAGCTTGCCGGCTGCGAGGCGCGCTGGATGGCGGAGGGCGCGCGCATCGCGGAGGCCGGGGGCGCCGACATAATCGATATCAACATGGGGTGCCCGGCGCGCCACGTAACAGGCGGGCAGTCCGGCTCGGCCCTGATGCGCAACCTCGATCATGCGGTGAAGCTGATCGAGGCCACCATCGCCGCGGTGAAGGTGCCGGTCACCCTGAAGATGCGCCTCGGCTGGGACGACACTTCGCGTAATGCTCCCGAATTGGCGCGGCGCGCGGAAGCTGCCGGCGTCAAGCTGATCACCGTGCACGGCCGGACCCGCTGCCAGTTCTACAAGGGTGCGGCCGACTGGGCGGCCGTACGCGCCGTCAGTGAGGCGGTCTCGATCCCGCTCGTTGTCAACGGCGACATCACCTCGTTCGAAACGGCGGTCGCCGCGCTCGCGGAATCGGGCGCCGACGCCGTCATGATCGGACGCGGCGCGCAGGGCCAGCCCTGGCTGCCCGGCCAGATCGCCCGCCGCCTGCAGGGCGGAGGCGCGGAAGATCTGCCGTCGCTGCCGCAGCAGCTCGATTACGTCAGCCAGCTCTATGAAGGCGTGTGCCGCCATTACGGGTTGCGTATCGGCCTTCGTCACGCGCGCAAGCATCTCGGCTGGGCGCTGGACGTTGCGGCGCGCTGCAGCCGCGCACCCGCCGAGCGGCTCAAGAGCTGGCGCCGCAACATCCTGACCTCGGATGATCCGCACCACGTGCAGCGATCGCTCAAGGATGCCTTCGACGATTTCGCATGGAGGGCTGCTGCATGAACAGAGTTGCCGAACAGCGGCCGCCGCAGACATCCGAGGGGGACGCGATCCTGAACGCCTTGCCCCACCCGGTGCTCCTGGTCGCGCCCGATGGCAAGATCGTCGACGCCAACATGGCTGCCGAATCCTTCTTCGAGATCTCGATCCAATTCTTGAAGCGCCAGTTCCTCCGGGATCTCGTGCCGTTCGGCACCCCGTTGCTCGCGCTGATCGACCAGGTGCGCACCAACAATTCGCCGGTCAACGAGTACAAGGTCGATCTCGGCACCCCGCGCAATGGCGGCGATCGCCAGGTCGACCTGCACGTCGCGCCCTTGTCGGAGCGGCCCGGCCATATCGTGGTGATGCTGCAGGAGCGCACCATCGCCGACAAGATGGACCGGCAGCTCACCCATCGCAGCGCCGCGCGCTCGGTGATCGCGCTCGCCGCGATGCTGGCGCACGAGATCAAGAATCCGCTGTCGGGCATCCGCGGCGCGGCGCAGCTGCTCGAACAGCAGGCGTCCTCGGAAGACCGGATGCTGACCCGCCTGATCTGCGACGAGGCCGACCGCATCGTGACGCTCGTCGATCGCATGGAGGTGTTCGGCGACGACCGCCCGGTGGCGCGCGGCCCGGTCAACATCCATTCGGTGCTCGACCACGTGAAGCGGCTGGCGCAGTCGGGCTTTGCCCGCAACATCCGCTTCGTCGAAGACTACGATCCTTCGCTGCCGCCGGTTCTCGCCAATCAGGACCAGCTCATCCAGGTGTTTCTCAACCTGGTTAAGAACGCCGCCGAGGCGGTCGTCGATCTCGGCAGCGACGCGGAGATCCAGCTCACCACGGCGTTTCGGCCCGGCGTTCGGCTGTCGGTGCCGGGCCAGAAGTCGCGCGTCTCGCTGCCGCTCGAATTCTGCGTCAAGGACAACGGGCCGGGTGTGCCGGAAGACCTGTTGCCGAACCTGTTTGATCCGTTCGTGACCACCAAGCAGACCGGAAGCGGGTTGGGCCTCGCTCTGGTCGCGAAGATCGTCGGCGATCACGGCGGAATCATCGAGTGCGAGTCGCAGCCGCGGAAGACCACCTTCCGCGTGCTGATGCCGATGTACAACCAAGGCAAATCAATCGATCGAAGCAGTCGAGACGGCGCGCCGGGTACGCTGTCGCATGCCTCTGAAGGTGCAAAATGAGGAACATCGATGCCCGCAGGTAGCATTCTCGTCGCCGACGACGATACGGCCATCCGTACGGTCTTGAATCAGGCTCTGTCGCGTGCCGGCTACGAGGTGCGGCTGACCGGCAACGCCGCGACGTTGTGGCGCTGGGTAAGCCAGGGCGAGGGCGATCTCGTCATCACCGACGTGGTGATGCCGGACGAAAACGCCTTCGACCTTCTGCCACGCATCAAGAAGATGCGGCCGAACCTTCCGGTCATCGTCATGAGCGCGCAGAACACGTTCATGACCGCCATCCGTGCCTCCGAGCGCGGCGCCTACGAATACCTGCCCAAGCCGTTCGACCTGAAGGAGCTGATCGGGATTGTCGGGCGCGCGCTGGCCGAACCGAAGGAGCGCTCGCCAAGCCAGGCCGACGATGCCGAGATGGAATCGATCCCGCTGGTCGGGCGCTCGCCCGCCATGCAGGAGATCTACCGCGTGCTGGCGCGCCTGATGCAGACCGATCTCACGGTGATGATCACGGGCGAATCCGGCACCGGCAAGGAGTTGGTGGCGCGGGCGCTGCACGACTACGGCAAGCGCCGCAACGGCCCGTTCGTCGCGGTCAACATGGCGGCGATCCCGCGCGACCTGATCGAATCCGAGCTGTTCGGCCATGAGCGCGGCGCCTTCACCGGCGCCAACAGCCGGGCCTCCGGCCGGTTCGAGCAGGCTGAGGGCGGCACGCTGTTCCTGGACGAGATCGGCGACATGCCGATGGAGGCGCAGACGCGCCTGCTCCGCGTCCTGCAGCAGGGCGAATACACCACCGTTGGCGGACGCACGCCGATCAAGACCGACGTGCGCATCGTCGCGGCGAGCAACAAGGACCTGCGGGTTCTGATCCAGCAGGGGCTGTTCCGCGAAGACCTGTTCTTCCGCCTCAACGTCGTGCCGCTGCGGCTGCCGCCGCTGCGCGAGCGTATCGAGGACCTGCCCGACCTGGTTCGTCACTTCTTTGCGCTTGCCGAGAAGGATGGCCTGCCGCCGAAGAAGCTCGACGCGCTGGCGCTGGAGCGGCTGAAGCAGCACCGCTGGCCGGGCAACGTGCGCGAGCTGGAGAATCTCGCCCGGCGCCTGGCGGCGCTCTATCCCCAGGACGTGATCACGGCTTCCGTCATCGACGGCGAACTCGCGCCGCCACCCGTCAACTCCGGCAGCAACGTGCAGCAGGGGGTCGACAATCTCGGCGGAGCAGTCGAGGCCTATTTGTCCTCGCACTTCCAGGGCTTCCCGAACGGACTACCGCCGCCGGGCCTCTATCACCGCATCCTCAAGGAGATCGAGGTGCCGCTGCTCACCGCCGCCCTGGCGGCGACCCGCGGCAACCAGATCCGGGCGGCGGACCTGCTCGGGCTCAACCGCAACACGCTGCGCAAGAAGATCCGCGACCTCGACATCCAAGTCTATCGCAGCGGCGGCTAGTTCCGCCTGTTATTGATGGTCATTCCGGGGTGCTGCGAAAGCATCAACTCACAGTGCGCAATTGTGCACCGGAAATCTCGGGATTCCGGGTTAGCTTGGTTGTAGCGCCCCGGAATGACGCGGGTAGCGGCGGATGCGCCCCGGAATTGTCGCAATTCGGCAACATTGTGATATGAATGCATCACTCCGCCGGGTGGCGGATCAGCCTTCAGCATCACATTTGGCCTGAATGATCAGCGCAGACACCCCGGCCGCATCCTTGGATACGTCCGCCGACGAGCCCCCGCCGAGGTCGGTGCGGCGGCTCTTGGCGCCGTTCGCGGTCGGCCTGGCGCTGCTGTCGGCCTTCCTCACCTTTATCGTCCTGACCGGACTGACACGCATCGAGCCGACCCGGGAGGTCGTCAGTTCCTTCCTCCTGATCAACGCGGGCTGCATCCTGCTTCTGGTCGGCATCATCGTCCGCGAAATCTGGCAGATGGTCCAGGCGAGGCGGCGCGGGCGGGCGGCCGCCCGGCTTCACTTCCAGATCGTCGGCCTGTTCTCGGTCATCGCGGTACTGCCGGCGGTGCTGGTCGCCATCGTGGCCAATGTCACGATCGAGCGCGGCCTGGACCGGCTGTTCTCGGGGCCGACCCGCGAGGTCATCGAGAACTCGCTGATCATCGCGCGCGCCTATACCTATGAGCACGCGCAGCTCATCCGCGGCGACATCCTGGGCATGGCGAACGACATCGCCCATGCGCGACCGCTATTCGACCAGGACCGCGCCACCTTCCGCGAATTGCTGACGGCGAGCGCGACGTCGCGCAACCTGCCGGGCGCGCTGATCATCGACAAGGACCGCAATATCCTGGAGACGGCGCAGACCGGCATCCAGCAGAACTTCACGACGCCGCCGGCCGAGTTCCTGAGCAACGTCAACGAGACCGAGCCGCAGATCGCGGTCTTTCCGGAAGCGAACTACGTCGCCGCGGTGATCAGGCTGAAAGCCTTCAACGACACCTTCCTCTATGTGGCGCGGCTCCTTGATCCGCGGGTCGTCGCGCAGCTCAAGCAGACCGAGGTCAGCGTCGCCGAATACGCCCAGATCGAATCGCGCCGGCTCGGGATTCAGGTCGCGTTCGCGCTGATGTTCGCCGTTATCGCGCTGACCATCCTGATGGCGTCGGTGCTGCTCGGGCTGAACTTCGCGAACTGGCTGGTCGCGCCGATCCGGCGGATCATGAGCGCGGCCAACACGGTTTCCACCGGCGACCTGCACGTGCAGGTGCCCGTGCACAAGTCCGAAGGCGATCTCGCCCAGCTAGGCGAGACCTTCAACAAGATGACGCAGGAATTGCGCAGCCAGCGTGACGAACTCGTCAATGCCAGCGACCTGATCGACAGCCGCCGCCGCTTCATCGAGGCGGTTCTGTCCTCGGCCAGCGCCGGCATCATCGGCGTCGATGCCTCGACCAGCGTCGGCATCCTGAACCGTTCCGCCGAGAAGCTGATCGGGCACGCGGAATCGGAGACGCTCGGCCATCCGCTGTCCGACGTGTTGCCCGAGCTGGACGACATGATGAAGGCCGCCCGTGAGGGCACCCAGCGTCTGGTGCAGGGTCAGATCACCATCGTCCGCGAGGGGCAGGAGCGCAACCTGTCAGTCCGCATCAGCGCCGAGAAGACGAGCCACTCGCGCGACAGCTATATCATTACGCTCGACGACATCACCGATCTGGTTTCGGCCCAGCGCACCTCGGCCTGGGGCGACGTCGCCCGCCGCATCGCCCATGAGATCAAGAACCCGCTGACGCCGATCCAGCTTTCGGCGGAACGCATTCGGCGCAAGTTCGGCAAGACCATCACCGAGGAGAAGGACAAGACCGTCTTCGACCAGTGCACGGACACGATCGTGCGGCAGGTCGACGATATCAGGCGCATGGTCGACGAGTTCTCGCGCTTTGCACGCATGCCCAAGCCCGTCATCGAGGGCGAGGACGTCGCCGACACGGTGCGCCAGGCCGTGTTCCTGATGAAGGTCGCGCATCCCGAAATCGAGATCGAGGCAAACTTCAAGGAAGATCCGCTGCGCGCGCAATTCGACCGCCGGCTGATCTCGCAGGCGGTGACCAACATCGTCAAGAACGCCACCGAGGCGATCGAGCAGGTCCCGGCGGAAGAACTGGGCAAGGGTCGCATTGATGTCGTTGTTTCGCGCGAGGGTGAAGACGTGCTGATCGACGTCATCGACAACGGCATCGGCCTGCCCAAGGTCGCGCGTTCACGGCTGCTCGAGCCTTACGTGACGACCCGGGCGAAGGGCACGGGGCTGGGACTTGCGATCGTCGGCCGAGTGTTGGAGGACCATGGCGGACGAATCGAATTGAAGGACGCATCCGACTTCAGGCCCGGCCAGCGCGGCGCATGGATGCGCATGCGCTTTGCCGTCTCGGGCCAGGCACCGAAGTCGCAGATCAAGGAAGCAACTCCCGAGGCCGGCGAACAGGTTTCGGAAGCCAAGCAACAGGAAACAAAACCGCCGGCAGGCGAAACCAACGGGCCGGCAGAAACGACTAACCATGCAACAAAAATCGAAGCCTCGACAGGCAGCTGACAAGGCAGGCGCGACCCATGGCAAGTGAAATTCTGATTGTCGATGACGAAGCCGATATTCGGGATCTCGTTGCAGGCATTCTGGAAGACGAAGGATTCGTTACCCGGACCGCGCGCGACAGCGATTCCGCGTTGGCGGAGATCGCCAATCGCAGGCCGCATCTGGTGTTTCTCGACATCTGGCTGCAGGGCTCCAAGCTCGACGGCTTGCAGCTTCTTGAGCAGATCAAGCGCGACAACCCCGATGTGCCGGTGGTGATGATCTCGGGCCACGGCAACATCGAGACCGCGGTCGCTGCGATCAAGCGCGGCGCCTACGATTTCATCGAGAAGCCGTTCAAGGCCGACCGCCTGATCCTGGTGGCGACGCGGGCGCTGGAGACCTCGCGGCTGAAGCGCGAGGTGAAGGAGCTGAAGCAACTGGCGCCGACCGCGAGCTCCTTGATCGGCCGCTCGCCCTCGATCAATCAGCTTCGGCAGACCATCGAGCGCGCGGCGAAGGCCAACAGCCGCATCCTGATCGTCGGGCCCGCCGGCGCCGGCAAGGAGCTCACCGCGCGAACGCTGCACCAGCAATCGAGCCGCGCCGACGGACCGTTCGTCGTCATCAACGCGGCGGCGATCACGCCCGAGCGCATGGAAGTCGAGCTGTTCGGCGTCGAGCAATCCAACGGCGAGCAATCGCGCAAGCCCGGTGCGCTCGAAGAGGCTCATGGCGGCACGCTGTTCATCGACGAGATCGCCGACATGCCGCGTGAGACCCAGAACAAGATCCTCAGGGTGCTCGTCGATCAGACCTTCCAGCGCTCCGGCGGCACCGCAAAGGTGCAGGTCGACGTCCGTATCATTTCCTCGACCGCGCGCAACCTGGAGGAGGAGATCGCGGGGGGGCGCTTCCGCGAGGATCTCTATCATCGCCTCTCGGTCGTGCCGATCCGCGTTCCTCCCTTGTCGGAGCGGCGCGAGGACATTCCGGAGCTGATCGACTATTTCATGGACCAGATTTCGGCGGCGACCGGCCTGCCGAAGCGCCAGATAGGTCAGGACGCGATGGCCGTGCTGCAGTCGCACGTGTGGCCCGGAAACGTCCGGCAACTGCGCAACAACGTCGAGCGGGTGATGATCCTCGCCGCGGGTGGCCCCGAGGTGATCATCACAGCGGACATGTTGCCGCAGGACGTCGGCTCGATGGTACCGGCCATGCCGACCAGCAACAATGGCGAGCACATCATGGGCCTGCCGCTGCGCGAGGCGCGGGAAGTGTTCGAACGCGACTATCTGATCGCCCAGATCAGCCGTTTCTCGGGAAATATCTCGCGGACGGCGGAATTTGTGGGCATGGAGCGCTCGGCGCTGCACCGCAAGCTCAAGGCTCTGGGCGTCGGGTGATTTTCGACCTGACTATCGCCTTTGGTAGGGTAAACGGGCAGTTTCGGGACTTTTTAGAGGGTCGAGCGGCGCGTGACGCGTGAACCGGCTTGCCTAATACACGCGCCTGTCTTCTAATCATGCTGCCGCGTTTCCGGAGGGGGATCTCAGGGGAGCCGGCAACCGGAACAGGCCCCGCGAGAGGGCAGCGACCGGTCCAAATAACAAGACGCACAGAATGCGAGACAAAAAAGATGGCGGCAGACCGCGCACAAAATCTACAAGACACCTTCCTTAATCACGTTCGCAAAACCAAGACGCCACTGACGATTTTTCTGGTCAACGGAGTGAAGCTGCAGGGGATTGTGACCTGGTTCGACAATTTCTGCCTGCTGCTGCGGCGCGACGGTCATTCGCAGCTGGTTTACAAGCACGCGATCTCGACCATCATGCCGGGCGCCCCGATCCAGCTGTTCGAGGGCGGCGAGGATGCATCGGCTTGAGAGTGATTTGATTGGAACCCCGGAATTTCGACGGGGAAGCTGACCGTCCACGGTCAGCGAGGGGCAGGCATACAGGGCGGGTGATCGTCGTCGGCCCTTACTTGCGGATGCGCCGCGGCGACGCCGATGCGCAAGCGGAGGGGCATGGATTGCGCGATGCCGAGGCCCGGCTGGACGAAGCCAAGGGCCTCGCCCGCGCTATCGATTTGACGGTCGTCGACGCGCTGATCGCGCCGGTCGGCCAGATCAGGCCGGCAACCTATCTCGGAAAGGGCAAGGTCGAAGAACTCGCCGGCCTTGTGGCCGGCCACGACATCGAGCTCGTGGTGATGGATTGCGCGCTGTCGCCGATCCAGCAGCGCAATCTCGAGAAGGCTTGGAATGCCAAGGTGCTCGACCGCACCGGACTGATCCTGGAGATCTTCGGCCGCAGAGCCAAGACGAAAGAAGGCGCGCTGCAGGTCGAGCTTGCGCATCTGAACTACCAGCGTAGCCGTCTGGTGCGCTCGTGGACCCACCTCGAGCGGCAGCGCGGCGGCTTCGGCTTCCTCGGCGGTCCCGGCGAAACCCAGATCGAGGCCGACCGCCGCCTCATCTCCGAGCGCATCTCGCGCCTGGAGAACGAGCTCAAGAAAGTTCAGGCGACGCGGCGGCTGCACCGTGCCGGACGCCAGCGCGTGCCCTATCGCGTGGTCGCCCTGGTCGGCTACACCAACGCCGGCAAATCGACGCTGTTCAACCGCCTGACCCGCGCCGAGGTGCAGGCGGCCGACATGCTGTTTGCGACGCTTGATCCGACCTTGCGCGCCTTGAGCCTGCCGTATGGCGGCAAGGCGATGCTGTCCGACACCGTCGGGTTCATCTCCAACCTGCCGACGCAACTCGTCGCCGCCTTCCGCGCCACCCTGGAGGAGGTGCTGGAAGCGGACGTCATTCTCCACGTCCGCGACATCTCGCATGAGGACGCCGAGGCGCAGCAGCGCGACGTCGATGCGGTCTTGCGCCAGCTCGGCATCAACCCGGACGACGGCGGACGGATCATCGAGGTCTGGAACAAGATCGATCGCTTCGATCCCGAGCAGCGCGAGAAGCTCGAGAACATCGCCGCGCGCCGGTCGGCGGAGCATCCGGCGCTGCTGGTTTCGGCCGAGACCGGGGAGGGCGTCGACGCGCTGCTCGCCGCGATCGAGCAGCGCCTGGCTGCCAAGCGCACGACGCTCGATTTGTCGGTCGATGCCTCCGACGGCGCCGGTATCAGCTGGCTGCACCGCAATTCGGAAGTGCTCGCCAAGGAGCTGCACGACGGCCGCTTCGACATGACGGTGCGGGTCGACGAGACCAAGCGCGACATCGTGGTGTCGCGCTTCGATGCCGTGCCGCACGGGCCCTGAGTCGGCTTTCGTGACCGCCGAACCGCTCCCTGGAGTGACGTCGAATGAGGCTTGAACTGCCCCTGTGGGCTTTGCTGCTGTTCTCGTTCGCGTCTTTCGTCGTCTCGCACTGGATCTTCACCGTTCCCGCGGGCATCGGCCTGGCGGTTCTTGGATGGCGCGGGGCTCCGTGGCTTGGGAGTTTTCGATGGCTGGCGTTCGGCGCCTCGGCGCTCCTGGCGATGCCGTTTGTTCTGGCCGCGTTCTTCGCAGTTCGCGACGAGATAAACGCGGCGACCGCTCGGGCGAAGTATCTGCGCACGCTCGAGCGAGATGAGACCGTCACCGGTCTGCCACTGTACGCCGGCACCAGGATCTGGTTCGCGGACGAGGCTCACACAACCATTCGCTCTGTCGAACTGCCACGCCTCACCACCATTCTGGAAGTACCTTTCACAGGGACGGTGGTGTGGAGCGAAACAGTCGAAACCTGGGCCGGCATGCTCGATGCCGATCACAGTATCGGCGGATGGCCCTGTCGCCGCGGATGGATCGAAATCGGACGCGACGGCACATTACGGCGCTGCGAGCTGGCATCGGCGCATCGTTTCTTCGACTACGAGCTGCCGGCTGACACAAAGGTCAGCCTTCTCGCAGCGAACAACGCGTGGAATTTCTCCATTCCGCAGGACAAGGGGCTTGCCATCAAGGCCTTGTCTGCGACGGCGCCGGGCGGAATTTCGCTTCAGGTCTCCGGCGAAGGGCGCCTGAAGGCAATCCATTCGGGAACCGGCCAAACCATCGTTGTGCACGGGGTCCGGCTGAACAGCATGAATGTCCGCTTCTCCGAGCAGGCGGCGTTTGGTGAGGCTGCGGAGCCGTTCGTGGTTGCGGGCGAGCAACAGCCTGCCGGCACTGCGGTCAAGATCGATCTCCTGGATGGCACCGTATCGCTCGCCGGGCCCAAATGGTGGTTGTCGGAATAACCACCGGCATCATGTGAACCTCGGAGCGCTCGCGAAGGACAAAGAGCCTGGGATCACTCTGGGCAACTGACCTTGCCTGACTTCGGTCTCGCGCTTCGACGCGACGATGTGTGGGGATATCTCCATGCGAGGATGGCGATGTCGGACCTTTGATGCCGTGCCGCACGATTGCGCCGCACGGGTGAGTCGGCTTTTCGGGAGCGCCGAACCGCTCACAGGAGTGACGTCGAGATGCTTGAACCGCCCCTGTGGGACTTGCTGCTATTCTCGTTCGCGTCTTTCGTCGCCTCCCACTGGATTCTCACTATTCCCGCTGCCGTCGGCCTGGCGGTTCTTGGATGGCGCGGTGGCCCGCGGCTCAAGAGCTTTCGATGGCTGGCGTTCGGCGCCTCGGCGATCCTGGCGATGCCGTTTGTCTTGGCCGTGCTTTTCGCACTTCACGACAAGATACGCGCGGCGAACGCCCAGGCGAAGTTTCTGCGCGGGTGGCCCTGCCGCTGGGGATCGGTCGCAATCTCGAGCGACCGCATGTGGGAGAGATGCGAACTCGCCTCAGCGCATGCTTTCTTCGATTACGAGCTGCCGGTTGGCACAAGGCTCAGTTACCTTTCAGAGACTGACGAGTGGTCTTTCTTGATCCCGGAGGGCAAGGGGCTTGCCATCAAGGCTCTGTCCGCAACGGTGCCGGGCGCCTTTTCGCTCGAAGCTTCCGGCGATGGGCACCTGAAGGGAATCACCTCGAAGGGCGGACAAACCATCGTCGTATATGGTGTTGTGCTGGGGACGATGTACGTCCGCTTCTCGGGGCAAGCGGTGTTCGGGAAGACTTCACAATCAACTGTGGTTGCGGGCGAGCAACAGCCTGCCGGCACTGCGGTCAAGATCGACCTCTTGACCGGCGCCGTATCACTGGCCGGGCCCAAATGGTGCTTGTCGGAATAACCACCGGCATCATGTGAACCTTGGAGCGCTCGCGAAGAGCGTGCAAACCGAAGCATCGAGCGTTACCGCCAGAGGACGCGGACCCCCGTAAATGTACGGGCGTATTCGCCCGGGGGTGTTCGAGCGAGGTTTCAGAATCTCGATTAAGGCATTCTTCAATGGGGGTTCCGCATTTAGAGCTACCTTAAATCGCTTCCTATATGCAGCCATGTCACTTCATCGACTCCTTGCCAGCCTTTGCCATCTCGTCAGCCGGTTCTGCCGTGCGAGCGATGGCAACATCGTGGTCAATTTCGCGATCGCGTGCATCCCGATCATCGGTGCAATGGGTACCGCGGTCGATTACTCCAAGGCCAACGACATCAAGTCCCAGCTGCAGAAGTCGCTGGATTCGGCGGTGCTCGCCGGCATCGTCCAGCCTCCCCAACAGCAGATCTCGACCGCGTCAGGGACCTTCGTCGGCAATTTCAATGCCCGGTACGGAACGAGTGCGACCGCATCATTCACGCAGAACAACGACGGGTCGCTGACCGGTAGCGCGACCTCCGACGTCCAAGCCTCCTTTCTGGCGGTGTTTGGCGTCAACTCAATTCCCGTGACGGCGACCGCGACCGCAAGTTCCCGTCAGTCGAAATCAGACGTCTGCATTCTCCTCGTCAATCCGTTGAGGACGCAGGCGCTGCTGGTGAACTCCGGCGCCAAGATCGAGGCGCCGAGCTGCGAAATTCACGTGCGGTCCACCCAAAGCCCTGCCGCCATCTTCAACGACACGCTGAATGTCAAGCGCATCTGCGTGAAGGGCTCGTTCGTGATCAAGAACGGCGGCGTGAAGCCGCCCGTTGAAACCAGTTGCGATGCAATCAGCGATCCTTTCGTCGGAAAGCTACCGACCGTGAGCGTCGGCGCCTGCGACCACAACGGTCAGGTCTACAATCCCGGTCACGTCACCCTCAGTCCTGGCGTTTATTGCGGCTGGACCAACTTCAACGGCTCGGGCGCGTTGACGCTCAACCCGGGGCTCTACGTCATCAAGAACGGCGGAATGATATTCAATTCCGGCTGGAGCGTCACCGGCACCGGCGTGACCTTCTATCTCGTCGACCAGAACGCGACGATCACGTTCAACGGCAACGTCACCGCGAAGCTGTCCGCTCCGACATCCGGAACCTACGCCAACATCCTGATGTTCGAGCCGAACGGACTTTCCAACACAAATCTGCCGATCAACGGAACGTCCGGCAGCCGGCTCACCGGACTGATGTATCTGCCGAGCCGGGATGTCATCATCAACTCGGTATCGAACATGAACACCAACAACGTCACGATGGTGTTCTCGACGCTGATCCTGAACCAGACCCACTGGTCGATTGCCGCGGGCGCGCTGTCGATGACGGCTTCGAGCGGCACGGGCAGCGCTTATCTTTCGAGATAGCCGCGGTTCCGCCCGGCGACCTCGTTACTCCTCACGCTTTGCCGCGTTCCACAGCGCGTCCATTTCTTCGAGCGTGGATTGCTCAAGCGAGCGCCCTTGCTCGGCAAGCTTGCGCTCGATGAAGGCAAAGCGACGTTCGAATTTGGCATTGGTGAAGCGGAGCGCGGCGTCCGGATCGGCATTGACGTGGCGCGCCAGGTTGACCAGCGCGAAGAGCAGGTCGCCGGTCTCCTCGGCAAGCTCCTCTTTGTCGTTGCGGTCGAGCGCGGCCTCGATCTCGTCGGCCTCTTCGCGGATCTTCTTCAAGACCGCGCGGGGATCGTTCCAGTCGAAGCCGACCGTGGAGGCTTTGCGCTGGAGCTCCATGGCGCGGGTCAGGGCAGGCTGCCCGGCCTTGATGCCCGACAGCAGCGACTTGTGCTGGTTCTGCTGAACCGGCCGCCGCGCGGCACGTTCGGCCTTCTCCTCGGCCTTGATACGATCCCACGCGCCCTCGACGTCGGTCGGGGTCAGGTTGCCGTCCGCATTACCAAACACGTGGGGATGGCGCCTGATCATCTTCCTCGTGATGGCCTCCACCACGTCACCGAAGGAAAAGGCGTTCTTCTCCTCCGCCATTCGGGCGTGGAAGACGACCTGCAGCAGGAGGTCGCCCAGCTCCTCACGCAGGTCGTCGAGGTCGCCGCGCGCGATCGCATCCGCCACCTCGTAGGCTTCCTCGATGGTGTAGGGGGCGATCGTCGAAAAATCCTGATCGAGGTCCCACGGGCACCCGGTGCCGGGAGAGCGCAAGCGCGCCATGATCTCGAGCAGGACGGAGATGTCGCGGGAAGGGGTCATCGGTCGGGCCTCGCAGGGAGCAGGCTTTATGCCGCAATTGCCGGGCGCGTCCCAGCCGGCGGACGCGGAACTGCCCTGATTTCCACCGCTTGGCCCGGACGTTAAGGAGTGCTACGGCCGACGCATGAACCAGCCCATTCAGTCAGATACCGCGCTCGTGCTGTTTTCGGGCGGACAGGATTCCACCACCTGTCTCGCCTGGGCGCTGAACCGGTTTTCCCGCGTCGAAACGCTCGGCTTCGACTACGGCCAGCGCCATGCCATCGAGCTCGCCTGCCGCGAACGGTTGCTGGTCGGCATCAAGCGCCTGCGCGCGGACTGGGCAGCCAGGCTCGGCGAAAGCCACACGCTGGAGATCCCGACGCTGGCGGCGATCTCGGAGACCGCGCTGACGCGCGACGTTGCGATCGCGATGGGCGCGGACGGCTTGCCCAACACCTTCGTGCCGGGGCGAAACCTGGTCTTCCTGACCTTCGCGGCGGCGCTGGCTTACCGGCGCGGCATCGCCAACATCGTCGGCGGCATGTGCGAGACGGACTATTCCGGCTATCCCGACTGCCGGGACGAGACGATCCGCGCCCTGCAATCAGCGCTGACGCTCGGCATGGCGAGACCGTTCGAGCTGCACACGCCGCTGATGTGGATCGACAAGGCACAGACCTGGAAGCTTGCGCATGAGCTCGGCGGGGCAGGGCTGGTCGGTCTGATCCGCGAGCACTCCCACACCTGCTATCTCGGAGAACGCGGCGCCGCGCACGACTGGGGCTACGGCTGCGGCCACTGTCCGGCATGCCAAGTGCGCGCGAAGGGATGGGGGGAGTATCTCGCGCGGGGTGGGTGACGGGCAGAAGCCGGTCCGATTGCCCGCGCTGCCATCGCCTGAAAGGATCACGTCTTCCTGGCGAGGTTGGCCGCTTCCACAGCGTCAATCGCAAGGCGCAGTTTCGCGATGAGCTCGGCACTGAGGGTCAGATTCTTCTCTTCAGCGTCGAGGATCTTGCGAAAACCGCGCAGCTTCAGCGCAAGAATCGACGTGCGCTGGTATTCAGGATCGATCCTTGCCGAGTTGCAGACAATATCGATCAACCTATCCAGGGCATGCAGGCGGCCGAGTAGATAGTCGTTCTCACGATAGCCCCGTGACAGGAACGCCGCGAAATGCCGGAAGCCGATGCCTTTGAGGCTGGCGGCACCACTGAATTCCGGCAGCGTCGTCGCATCCAGCGGGCTGATCCGGTCGACCAGGATCTCGTGGAGTTCGCCAACCTCGCGCCACGGCATCATCGGAAACATCAACACGTCCCAGAACGGAAATCCGAGGTAGTCGATCAGGATGTCGCGACGCGCATCCGGATGCCATGCTGCCGGATCGCAGGCGGCGAGCAGGTCGTCAATATCGCTGCTCCGGGATTCGAGGTCGATCTCCCGGGCCAGCTGGTTGACGAGGACGCCGATCGCTTCCCTATGTTGCTGTGCGAATGTCACCGCATAGGCCCGCAACTTTTCGGCATCGCCGGCCGCCGGAGCCGACCGAAACAGATCTTCGACCAGATCGCGGGTCGACTCTGCGAAGGCTCCTACGTCGGTACGGCGATTGAGATCCTGAATGCAGTCGTAGAAGCGCCCCTTGAGCTGGTCGATAGCCCGCCAATGATGCTCCGCAAAGGGGGCTCGATCGGCAAGCTGGTACAGCCGGTTTATCCCTTCGATCAGGAAGTGCAGGCGGCGCTTGCGGTAGTCGACGTCGAAATCCAGCAGGAACTTCGCCCACCTTGGAAGCCCGATTGGCGTTCCAGCTGTCTCCCAATGGTCCGCGGTCGCGCCATTCGCGCTGTAGACCGCGCCAGCCTCGATCGCCCAGACGTCGACAATCTCGGCGATCGTGCGTCCAAATTGCGATTGCGCCGGCGCACCGCGAATGCCGGCGATGAGGCTGGCAATGAAGACGCGGACCGAAGACAGCTTCAGGCGAATGTAGCCCTGATAGGCGAATCCGGCATCGCTCACCAATTGGGTGTTGATCTGCTCGCGCCAGGAACGGATTACGTCGGATCCGATCGGCCGGTCCGGAAGCGCACCGATGATCCGATTGACGGAGGCGCTGATGTTCGGCCTGGCATTCTCGACGATCTCGCGCATTCGCCTGATGCGGTCGTTGAAATCGGCGATCGAGCCAAGTTCGTCGGCAATCGGGTCCACACGCGGCAAATCGGATAATGCGCTTCTCAGCGTGGAGAAGAAGCCGGGGAGAGCGCGCCGGGCGGGTGCGGCGGTCCAGGTCGGATCGGGGTCGATATAGACCAGCCGGCGGTCCACGGGGCGGTACGCCGGCCGATCCCGGATCGCGGCAATGGCCTGCTCGAAAGGCCGGTTGTTGAGCACGCTGCCGTCGATGAAATAGATGGCCGTCGGGTCAACGTTCACGCGGGAATAGGGCGCGAAATTCCTCGCAAGGAACTGGCTGCGGCCCGGCCAGTCGATGTCGTTGCGAGCTACAAACTCGTCCATTTCCCTGATCTGAGCCGGCGGGAAAGCGCCGGGAAAAGAGGACGTCGCGCGCGCAGCGAACGCCAAAGCGGGCGCATCCTCCGCGAGGAAATCACTCCGGACCTCCCCGTTTGCCTGCCGGGAATAGCCGAAGTGCAGGATGTGGCGGTGCTCACGGTCGTGAATGACGGGCGGACTATGGATCGGAATTGATTGTTCAAAGCCGTGATAGTCGGTCACTGCGACATAGAGATCGAGCGCATGTCCGGCCGGCAGCAACGATCGCGCTCCATCGTGCCGGTCGACCATCGCGGTCACGGCGTTGTACATGAGTTCGGACATGCGCGAGCCGCTGAGGGGAGGTTTGAACCATCGCGAACGCACGAAGAGCGAAAGATTGCGACGGACTTCCGGATCCTTGACCGCCTCCCAAACGCCGACCGCATTCATCAGCCCGATCATGGGCCTCAAGATGAACTTGCTCGCAGCGTGGGCACGAGCCTCGTCGGCGAGAAGGTCGTTGACGTCGGCGTGATTGAGCCACAGGTCGCGCAACGCTCGCATCGGCAGATCGTGGCTGATCGCGCGTGCCAGCATGGTGCCGTTGATGCCGCCGGCGGATGCGCCGGCGATAATGTCGACAATGACCCGCAGTTCGAGAGTCTGGCCTATGTCCTGCAGCAGCTGGAAATAGATGTCGTCGGTATCGTATTCCGGATCGTCGCGGGGGAAGCGGTCGAAGAACTTGGTTTCCGAGCGCTCGAACCGATCCGGAATGGAATGCAGGACGCTCGATGCACGGACCAGCTTGAGAATTTCCCTGCTGATTCCGTACATGTAGACCGCAAGCGAGGTGCCGCCGAAGCAGACGAGCGCTATGCGGAGCTCTTTTTCTTTCAAGGAATCAGGTCCTTATCCCGACGACCTGAGAAAGGTACGCTTGCGCCGGATGCTCAGCAATGCTCCAGCCGGATGCGAAGTTGGCGCGGGCAAAGCGGGCGCGTTGAGCACGATCAGCTTCAATGGCCAATGCCGTCAAGCGATACCGGACGCAAAATCCTCCGGCCTCAGCTCGATCGGCTTGCCGTGCGGGGTGCGGTCGGCGGCGTGGTCCCAGGCGTCGCGATAGCGGTGCAATGTTTCGGTCGAAGTGACGCCCTTGGCGGCGACCAGCTTCTCCAGTGTCGCCAGCCAGTGCAGGTAATAGGTCTCGCCCGTGTCTGGATCGCCGGCGGCTTGCGCGCGGGCGATTTCCTCGCCCAGCGCGACGGTCCATTCCGGCCAGGTGAACAGGCCGCGTTCATGCAGCGTCACGGCGAGGGCGAAGGCATGGGCCTCCCACGGCGCATTGAATACCGGACCGTCGGCATCCTTCGGGATGCTCCGGACAGCTTGAACTGCCTTCTGCGCAGTTTCCGCGTTGGTCGGCATCAGGCCCGCTCCAGATAGGGTTCCCAGGCGTCGACCGATACCGTGAGGTTCGGGTCGGTCGCATCCGGCCACAGCTCTCTTGCCTCGAACGTCACGGTGTAGAGCCACTGCGGGTCTTCGCCGGCGCCCATTGCATTGCTGTCGGGGAAAACGTGGCAGCCCAACACGCGCTCGATCCGACCGATATGGCCGCGCACATAGTGCGGCAGGCGCGTATGCGTCGGTGGATGAATGTCTTTGGCCCGAATGCGGTCGCCAGCCGCGAACAGGGCAGGGCGCGCCGGCTCGCGTTCGGTCGGTCCGCCGCGCCGCAAGGTTGCTTCGACATTGTCGGCGGTGAGGATGCGGGCGACGGGTTTTGCCGCGTGCAGCGATTTTCCCGCTGCGATCTCGTCCGCGGCGATGAGCTGGCGCTCCAGCATTAATTGCTCGAGGCCCGCCAGCCAGATCTCGTAATAGCTCTTGCTGAGATAGTCCTCGGGCGGCCGGTTCTCGCGGGCAAAGCGCGACATGTCGATATTCCAGCCGCCCGGAGTCGCCATGGCGAGCGTGATCGCAAACACGCGACTTTCCCATTCGGCGTGAAACGGCGGCTCATTGGGTTCGGGCCGGACAGGACCCGACCAGGCCACGCCGCCCATGTCATGCGCGCCATCCATCAGGGAATCTCCCGTGGCTGTTTCGGGAAGCCGGTGCCGATCATGCTGTCGCGGGTGACAAGCTCGGCCAGGCGCTCTTCGCTCCAGCCCTCGGTGCCGGCGGGGCGCATCGGCAGGACGAGGTAGCGGATTTCCGCGGTCGAATCCCACACGCGGATATTGGTCGTCTCCGGCAATTCGCAGCCGAAATCCCCGAGCACCCCGCGCGGGTCCTTTACCACCTTCGAGCGGTACGGCGCCGACTTGTACCACACCGGCGGCAATCCCAGCACCGGCCACGGATAGCAGGAGCACAGCGTGCACACGACCATATTGTGCTGGGAGGGGGTGTTCTCGACCACCTGGATGTGTTCGCCCTGCCGGCCGGCATAGCCGAGCTCGGCGATCGCGGAGGTGCCGTCCTTGAGCAGGCGGGCGTGATAGGCAGGATCGGTCCAGGCGCGCGCCACCACCCGCGCGCCATTCCGCGGGCCGACCTTGGTCTCGTAGGTCTCGATCAGGAGGTCCAGCGCGGCCGGATCGAGATAGCCCTTTTCGGTGAGGATGCTCTCCAGCGCGCGCACGCGCAGGTCGGTCTCGGAAAGTTCCGAATGGTCGTGATCGTGGGGATGATCGTGACTTGTCATGGAGGCAAAGATAGGCGCAATCCTCCCGGCGTGTCGAGCCGTCAGGCTTTCCGAGGGCCGCGTGTTCCAGATGCCGTTTGTGCGCTAACATTGCCGGCAAACGCACCTCAGGAGGAGCCCGTATGACGGAATTCGTGAAGATCGAGAAAGGCCTCGGGCCGGAAGGGCGCATCGCGGTGGTGCGGTTCGACCGCGGCGACGGCATCAATGCCCTGTCGCCGGAGGCGCTGCGCCAGTTGACGGCGGCCGCGCGCAGCTTTGAGGACGATTCCTCCACCTCCGTCGTGGTGCTGACCGGCAGCACGGGTGCGTTCAGTGCCGGCTTCGATCTGAAGGATGCGGAAGGCCGCGCGCGCAAGGATATGGATCTCGGCAACCTGCGCCGGCATCTGAAGCTTGGGCCGCGCCTCACCCATGCCTGGCATGAGATGGAACAGATCACGATCGGTGCCATCGACGGATTCTGTATCGGCGGCGGCGTCGCGCTGGCGGTCGCGCTCGATTTCCGCGTCATGGGCCGTGACGCCCACATGCGCGTGCCCGAGATCGGGCTCGGCATGAACATGAGCTGGCAGAGCATTCCACGCATGCTCCACCTGATCGGCCCGGCGCGCACCAAGCAGGCCGTGATCCTGGCCGACCAGCGCATCTCGGCCGAGGAGGCCTATGAATGGGGGCTGGTAGAGCAGGTGGTCGATCCCGGCAAAGCGTTCGATGCCGCGATGGACCTCGCCCGCAAGGTCGCAAGCCAGCCGCCGCTGTCGGTCGCCATGACCAAGTTGACGGTGAACCGGCTCGCGCATGCGCTCGATGATCTTGCCAGCCACATGGACGTCGACCAGTTCGCGCTGGCAAGCCTGACGGAGGACCACAAGGAGGGCGTCGAGGCGTTCCTGGCCCGCCGCAAGCCGCAATTCAAGGGACGGTAGCGAGACGCCAACGACCAGCGAAGGTGATGGCCAAGCCCGCCAACAAGAGGGATTCCCCAGGCGACCTCCAGCGTGCGGATGAGGCGGATGCGCCATTCGCCCGCTACCTTGCCAAGCAGGCGCCGAGGCTCCGCTTGTTCCCGCGGTGACCGGGAAGGCGGAGAGCCTGCTGGATCTGCTGCCGCTGCGATGGAGCATCAGCCGACAAGAGCAATTCCAGGAAGAGGGCCGTCGGCCATACTGGCGGTCCGATGGCATCTCATGCTGGTATGGTGCGCGGACAATACCAACTCACGGGCCGGTGCATGACCGTTCCGGGTAGTTAGCAAGGCGGGCTCATCCACGCATCGAAGGAATACACTTTGGTATCGTATGGCAACGGGAGTGAAGTCATGACCCTGTTTGACAAGCGTGAACAAGGTTTTGAGGCGAAATTCGCGCACGACGAAGAGCTGAGATTCAAGGTGATGGCGCGCTGTAACAAATTGCTGGGCAACTGGGCGGCAGCCCAGCTCGGACTGTCGGGGGAGGCGGCTGCGGTCTACGCTAACGGGCTCGTCACGGCCAACCTGGAATCCCAAACAACTGATGAAACCCTGCGGAAGGTTTCGAAGGATCTGTCTGCCAAAGGCATTTCCGAGCAAGATGTGGCTCAGAAACTGAAGGAGTTCCTGCACATCGCCCTGGAACAAATTGAAGGCGCAGGCCGATGAGCCGCTGTCGTTATTGGCCCCAGGCGGGGCGCGGTTAGCGTCGGCCGGATCACGCGTTCGCCGCGTTGGCGGTGGCCGCACGCTCATGCCGCCCAGAAGCCCGAAGAGCAGCTTGGGGCATTTGTCCTTAGGGCCGCTCACGCCTGAAGGAAACGCCACTGCGCAACCAGCGCGACGCGGCTTGATCAAAATCAACGCCAGATAGATCCGTTGCGCGATACTTGCCATAGGAGGCGCGCCATGGCTCGAACTGCACCCTATTTCACCAGGACGCACGAGGATCCGGCAGTCTACCACAACCAGGACGACTGTCCGGACGGCACGCAGATCCTCGGGGATAACAAGGTCGTTGATGATCCGGTCAATCGGTCGCTCTGCTCGATGTGCGCCAAGCGTGGCTACGGGCACTACACCGATTGGCTCGCCACGCACACTGAGGACGCGGCCGAGCACTTGGACAAGAAGCTCGCGGCTCTACAGAAGCGCGTCCACGGGCGGGACGAAGCCTTGTCCCGAATTAAAGCCTATGACGAAGAAAGCGCGGAGTTTGCGGAGATAAAGGCCAAACGCAAAGCGCTGGAAAACAAAGGCAAGCTTACCGACGAAGAAGCCGCGACGCTTGGAGCGCTCAAGGAACGCTACGGCGAGCTTTACGCCGCCCTCCAAGCAAAGGCCGTTCAGCACAAGAAGGACCTCGATGCTCTCAAGCGTCTCGAAGGCGACGAAGCCAGGCATGACGAGGGGCAGATCAAGAGAGCCGAGGCGGAGGTCGAAGTGGCCCGGCGCAGCCGCGCGAACTGCGAGGAAGCGGCGACGGGGCTCGCAAAGGCTCATGCGGCAGCGATCCACGGCCGCAGCGACCCGGAGAAGGTCGAATTGATCGCCGACGTGGTCATGAACGAGGCCAGGGGGCAGGACCCCTATGTAAAGAAGTGCCTGGCCTACGCCTATCTGAATCTGACCGGCGGCGAACTGCGGCCGCCCAGGGGCGCAGAGATCAGTTATTTCACCCGCAGCAACATTCGGTTTGACGATCCGAAGGAAGGCGATCCGGTTCAGTACATCAAGAGTGTCGCGGAGAGCCTGGATGCAGTCCGCGAACGCCTGGACGATCCGAATCCTGAGAAGACCGATCCCACCGGTGGGGCCAATCATTGGGCGAGCCCGAAAAAACTGAGCGCGAAAAAGCGACAGGAGTACGATACCAAGACGGGCAGCTATAGCTGGTTGAACGGCGCCAAGAAGATCGTGCTCAAGGAAATCCCAGAGGAGACGTTCACCTTCTTCAAGACTAGCAAATAGGTCGGAGCGCTTGCGCCCTTGTTCGACATGCTGACCGCTCGGCGAGCCGCTCTCGATGTTGGTTCTGACGGCGGGCTCCGGACAGGTTTGCCGGGCCAATATCGGAATGGATCTTGAGCGAATGCGGGCCGGTCTTCGTCCGTCCTCATGAGGTCAGCACAAGCTGAAACGGAGTCGCAACTGCGGACTGCCGATGTTTCGATCCGCGGATCTTTGGCCTTCGGCACAAGATTCATGGCGGCACTTCAGCTATATGCTCCCCGGAAAGGGAGCTCGTTATGCAAGAAAAAGCCAAAGCCCGAGGGTTTGCGACTCGTGCCATTCACGAAGGCTACGACCCGCTCAGCTACCACGGTGCGCTGAATCCTCCAGTCTTCCTGACGTCGACCTACGCATTTGACAGTGCCGACACGGGAAGTGCCCGCTTCGCCGGCAAGGCGGAAGGCTACATCTACAGCCGCGTCGGAAATCCTACTGTCTCTATTCTCGAGACTCGGTTGGCGGCACTTGAAGAGGGCGAGGCGGCTCTTGCAACTTCGTCCGGCATGGGGGCGTTGACGGCGGTCATTTGGACGCTGCTCAAGAGCGGCGATGAGATCGTTGCGGATATAATGCTCTACGGCTGTACGTTCGGTCTTCTTGAACATCACATCGGCCGCTTTGGTGTGAAGGTGCTGTTTGCCGATCTGACCGACCCCTCCAAGCTCAAGGCGGCGATTGGCCCGCGTACGAGGATGGTCATCACCGAGACGCCGTCCAACCCGAACATGCGGATCATTGACATAGCGGACATCGCTGAGATCTGTCGGAAATCAGGAGTGCTGCTGGTCGTCGATAACACGTATTGCACACCGTATTTGCAGCGTCCGATCACGCTTGGCGCCGACATCGTCGTACATTCCGCGACCAAGTATCTCGGCGGCCATGGTGATCTAATCGCGGGCGCGGTTGTTGCCAGCAAGGCGCACATCGAACAGTTCCGCTTTACGGGGATCAAGGAGCTCAATGGCGCTTGCATCTCTGCGTTCGACGCGTTCCTGATCCTGAGGGGACTCAAGACGCTCAATCTGCGCATGGACCGGCATTGCTCAACGGCGGAAAGGCTGGCCGTTGACCTCGAGGGCCATCCAAACGTCGAGCGCGTCTACTATCCGGGCCTCGACAGCCATCCGCAGAAGGCCGTTGCGCGTCGTCAGATGCGTGCGATGGGTGGTATGATCGCGCTTGAATTGAGAGGGGGATTGGCCGCGGGACGAGCCTTCATGGACGGGGTCCAGCTTGCGACGCGCGCAGTCAGCCTGGGCGACGCGGAAACGCTCGTTCAACATCCGGCCAGCATGACGCACGCGACCTATGATCCTGATGAGCGCTCCAGTCACGGCTTTACCGACGGTCTGATCCGCCTGTCGATCGGCCTCGAAGACTACGAGGACATCCGCGCCGACCTCATGGGGGCGTTGGATCGAATAGGGCGCTAGAGGTCGTGGCCAGTGTTCGCCGCTTCGCCTATGTCCAAATACGGAATTCGCATAAGGTATATTATGGAATATATATTCCCATAGCTGGATCAGCTATTTAGCTCAAATTCCTGCCGCAGCGTATCAGCGGACGCGCATTCGTCGAGGCTTGCCGAACTATCTTGCCGGCAGCCTCAGCTCGCATGCGCATTCTCGTCGCCTAGCCTCAAACCGGTATTGCCGCAGCCGCTATCGGCTGCAATAAGCGGCATCTCGCGAGATCGCACATGACCCGGCTCCGGCAAAGGACGTCCGTCGAGATTGGCGTCTCACAAGAAACGGACAATTCTTCCTGGGAGCAAACAAGATGAGCTTTTCCCGTCGCACTCTTCTGAAGGCCTCCGCCGCGTCCGCGCTGCTGGGCGGCATCGGCGCGCCTTACGTGGCGCGCGCCCAGAGCGCCGAGTTCACGTACAAATACGCCAACAATCTGCCCGACAGCCATCCGATGAACGCGCGCGCCAAGGAAATGGCCGCCGCGATCAAGAAGGACACCAACGGGCGCTTCGACCTGCAGATCTTTCCGAACAACCAGCTCGGATCGGATACCGACATGTTGAGCCAGATCCGCTCCGGCGGCGTCGAGTTCTTCACGCTGTCTGGCCTGATCCTGGCTACGCTGGTGCCGGCGGCCTCGATCAACGGCATCGGTTTCGCGTTCCCGGACTACGACACGGTCTGGAAGGCCATGGACGGCGAACTCGGCGCCTATATCCGCGGCGAGATCAAGAAGTCCGGCCTCGAGGTGATGGACAGGATCTGGGACAACGGCTTCCGGCAGACCACCTCGTCGACCAAGCCGATCAACGGGCCTGAGGATCTCAAGGGCTTCAAGATCCGCGTTCCGGTGTCGCCGCTGTGGACCTCGATGTTCAAGGCATTCGATGCCGCGCCCGCTTCGATCAATTTCGCCGAAGTCTATTCGGCGCTGCAGACCAAGATCGTCGAAGGCCAGGAAAATCCGCTGGCAATCATTTCGACCGCCAAGCTCTATGAAGTCCAGAAGTACTGCTCGTTGACCAATCACATGTGGGACGGCTTCTGGTTCCTGGCCAATCGCCGCGCGTGGGAAAAATTGCCCGAGGACGTCCGCGCCATCGTCGCCAGGAACATCAACGCCGCCGGCGTCAATGAACGCGCCGATGTCGCCAAGCTGAACGCCAACCTGCAGCAGGAACTGGCCGGCAAAGGCCTGATCTTCAATCAGCCCAACACCGCCCCGTTCCGCGACAAGCTGCGCTCGGCCGGTTTCTACGCCGAATGGAAGGGCAAGTACGGCGATCAGGCCTGGGAGATTCTGGAAAAGGCCGTCGGCAAACTGTCGTAGACCGCCGGCGGGGGCCGTCATGGCTCGCGTGGAGATAACCGAAATCGAAGTGGGCGAGGTGGCCGTTCAGTCCCCTCGCCCGCCTTCCCTTACGGGTTTGCTTGAGTCCATCCTGGGCCTCGTGGTCGAGATCCCCGCGGCGATCCTGGTCGTCGCGGAGATCGTGATCCTGTTCGCGGGCGTTGTGGCGCGCTATGGCCTGCATCGACCGCTGATCTGGTCGGATGAGCTCGCGTCCATCCTTTTCCTGTGGCTCGCGATGCTTGGCGCTGCGGTGGCGTTCCGTCGTTCCGAGCACATGCGCATGACCGCCGTCGTCGCGAGTGCAAGACCTGCGCTACGGGCCTATCTCGACGTGGTCGCAACCTGCGCGGCGCTTGCCTTCCTGCTCCTCATCGTGTGGCCGTCCTACGAATACGCCTACGAGGAAAGCTTCATCACGACGCCGGCGCTGCAGATCCCGAACTGGTGGCGCGCCGCCGCATTGCCGGTCGGCATCTGTTTCATGGCACTTTTTGCCGTGCTGCGGCTGGCACGGAGCAGCGACTATCGGCTGGTTGCGGGCGCGCTCCTGTCGGTTGTCGTCGTAATCGGCCTGTTCTGGCTCGGGCAGCCATACCTGCGGCCGCTCGGCAACCTCAACCTCATCATCTTTTTCGTCGGCGTGGTCGGCTTTACGGTGTTTGCCGGCGTGCCGATTGCGTTCGCGTTCGGGCTGGCGATTTTCGGCTATCTGGCCCTGACGACGCATACGCCGGTCATGGTCCTGATCGGGCGCATGGATGAAGGCATGAGCCACCTCATCCTGCTCTCGGTGCCGCTGTTCGTATTCCTGGGGCTCTTGATCGAAATGACCGGCATGGCGCGGGCCATGGTGGCGTTTCTGGCGAACCTGCTCGGTCATGTGCGCGGCGGGCTGCATTACGTGCTCGTCGGCGCCATGTACCTGGTGTCGGGCATATCAGGCTCGAAGGCCGCCGATATGGCGGCCGTGGCGCCGGTCCTGTTTCCGGAAATGAAGCAGCGTGGCGCCCGCCCCGGCGACCTGGTTGCGCTTTTGGCGGCGACCGGCGCGCAGACCGAGACCATTCCGCCCAGTCTCGTGCTGATCACCATCGGCTCGGTTACGGGCGTATCCATTGCCGCGCTGTTCACCGGCGGCCTTCTGCCGGGCATCGTGCTGGCGATCACGCTCTCGGCCCTGATCTGGTGGCGCTATCGCGACGAGAATCTCAGCCATGTCCGGCGCGCCAGCGCAGGCGAGGTTGGAAGAACCTTCATCATCGCCCTGCCCGCGCTCGCCCTTCCCTTCGTGATCCGCTACGCGGTGGTCGAAGGCATTGCGACCGCGACGGAAGTCTCCACCATCGGCATCGTCTATGGCATCGTCGTCGGAATCCTGGTCTACCGCCGCTTCGATTGGCGCCGGCTGCTGCCGATGCTGGTGGAAACCGCGGCGCTTTCAGGCGCCATCCTGCTGATTATCGGCTGCGCCACCGGAATGGCCTGGGGCCTGACCCAGTCCGGCTTCTCCCGCTCGCTCGCGGCCGCGATGACCGGGCTGCCCGGCGGTGCGGCGACTTTCATCGCGGTTTCGATCGTGGCGTTCACGATCCTCGGCAGCGTGCTGGAAGGCATCCCCGCGATCGTGCTGTTCGGACCACTGCTGTTCCCGATCGCCCGCGCCGTAGGCGTGCACGAGGTCCATTACGCGATGATCGTCATTCTCGCCATGGGCATCGGGCTATTCGCCCCCCCGTTTGGAGTGGGCTATTATGCGGCCTGCGCCATCGGGAGGGTCGATCCGGCCGAAGGCATCAGGCCGATTTGGGGCTATCTGCTGGCGCTGCTCGTGGGACTGATCATCGTCGCGGTATTTCCGTGGATTTCGATCGGGTTCCTGTAAGGTTCAAAAAAAGCGGGAGGAAGCCGATGCGTGAAAACCATTACAATATCGGCCTGGACAAGAATCCGGCGAACTACGTGCCGCTGACGCCCTTGAGCTTTCTGGCGCGCAGCGCCGCCGTCTATCCGAACCATGTCAGCTCGGTCTACGAGGGCCGCAGCTTCACCTGGGCCGAGACCTATACGCGCTGCCGGCGCTTTGCCTCCTACCTTGCTGCCAAGGGCATCGGCATCGGCGACACGGTTGCGGCGATGCTACCCAACGTGCCGGCGATGGCCGAACTGCATTTCGCAGTGCCTATGGCGGGCGCGGTGCTGAATGCGCTCAACATCCGCCTAGATGCGCCCTCCATTGCCTTCCAGCTCGACCATGGCGGCGCCAGGATCATCCTGGTCGATCCTGAATTCGCCGGCGTGATCACGGATGCGCTGAGCCAGATGAAGGGGCCGAAGCCGTTCGTGATTGATGTCGACGATGCCTCGTTTGTCGGTGGCAGGCCGATCGGCCAGATCGAATATGAAGCTGCGGTCGCGCAAGGCGACGCCGATTTCACCTCGATCCTGCCCAGGGACGAGTGGGATGCGATCGCTCTGGGCTACACCTCGGGCACGACAGGCAATCCCAAGGGCGTCGTCACCCATCACCGCGGCGCCTACCTCAACGCGGTCAGCAATATCCTCGCGGCCAATCTCGGCCAGCACCCGGTCTATCTGTGGACGCTGCCGATGTTTCACTGCAACGGCTGGTGCTTCCCCTGGACGTTGGCTGCCGCCGCGGGCGTCAATGTCTGCCTGCGCAAGGTCGAGCCGACCAAGATCTTCGAGCTGATCAAGAAGCACGGCGTCACCCACATGTGCGGCGCGCCGATCGTCTACAACACGCTGATCAATGCGCCCGACGCCCCGAAGGGCAACGCCGCAAGGAGCGTGGTTGGCCTGATCGCCGGCGCGGCACCGCCGGTTGCCGTGCTCGAGGGCGCCGAAAGCATCGGCATCAAGCTCTGTCATGTCTATGGGCTGACCGAGGTCTATGGCCCCGCTTCCGTTTGCGCCGAGCAACCGGGATGGGATGACCTGCCTGCGCACGAGCGCGCAAGGCTGAAGCGACGGCAGGGCGTTCCCTACCCCCTGCAGGAAGCCGTGACCGTGCTCGATCCCGAGACCATGCGCGAGGTGCCACGCGACGGCGAGACCATTGGCGAGGTCATGTTCCGCGGCAATATCGTCATGAAGGGTTATCTGAAGAACGAGAAAGCGACCAGGGAGGCCTTCGCCGGAGGCTGGTTTCACACCGGCGATCTCGGCGTCGTCGACGAGCACGGCTACGTCATCATCAAGGACCGTTCCAAGGACATCATCATCTCCGGCGGCGAGAACATCTCGTCCGTCGAGGTCGAAGACGTCCTGTACAAGCACCCGGCCGTGCTTTTCGCGGCCGTTGTGGCAAAGCCCGATCCCAAATGGGGCGAGGTGCCGTGCGCCTTCATCGAACTGAAGGAAGGTGCCAAGGCGACCGAGGAGGAAATCATCGCCTATTGCCGAGGTCACCTCTCCGGTTTCAAGACGCCGAAAGCGGTGGTATTCGGACCGATCCCGAAGACCTCGACCGGCAAGATCCAGAAGTTCATGCTGCGCGATCAGGTCGGGTCAGCCAAGGCGATCGTTACATAGTCGGAGATCGAGGCCGGTTAGCCGATCGTCAGCCGCATGCCGTCATAAGCGGGCACGACGTGCGGCGGCAGCTTGTGGCGCAGCGTCTCGTAGTCGACGTCCGCCGCCATGTTGGTGATGATGGCGCGACGCGGCTTGAAGCGCTCGATCCAGGACAGCGCGTCGTCGATGCTGAAATGGCTGGGATGGCTGGTATAGCGCAGCCCGTCGACGATCCAGAGGTCCAGATCTTCCAGCGCACCCCAGCTCTCGGGCGGAATATCGTTGAGATCGGGCGTATAGGCGGCGTCGCCAATGCGAAAGCCGAGCGCGGGGATCTGGCCGTGTTGCACAGTGAACGCCGTTGTCTTCACCTCGCCGCCTCTTCCAACGATCGTCCGGGTCTCGCCCGATTCGATCGAATGGCGGACAAGAATGGGCGGGTAATCGCTGCCTTCCGGCGAGACGAAGCAATAGGAAAACCGCGCCATCACGTCTTTCGCGGTCGACAGATTGAAATAGACCGGGATGCGCTTGCGCATGTGGATCACGACCGAGCGCAGATCGTCCATGCCGTGGGTCTGGTCGGCATGCTCATGCGTCAGGAACACCGCATCGATGTGATCGACGTGAGCGTCGATCAGCTGCTCGCGCAGATCGGGCGAGGTGTCGATGATGATGCGCGTGGTGCCGTGCCCGGCAGTCTTTTCCGCCAACAGCGAGCAGCGGCGCCGGCGGTTCTTCGGATTGTTCGGATCGCAGGCGCCCCAACCGAGCGCCGGGCGCGGTACGCCGGCCGAGGAGCCGCAGCCGAGGATCGTCAATGTCAGCGTCATGCAACCCCTTTCGGGGCTGGCACCTTGGAGAACAGGCGGAAGAAATTCTCCGTGGTCTGGCGCGAGATCTCTTCGAGCGACACGCCTCTCGTCTCGGCCAGCACCCTGGCGACCTCAACGACATAGGCAGGCTCGTTGCGCTGGCCGCGGAACTTGCCAGGCGCAAGGTACGGCGAGTCGGTTTCCACCAGGATGCGGTCGGCCGGCAATTCTGCCGCCAGGGCGCGCAGGCTGTCCGATTTCTTGAAGGTCAGAATGCCGGTGAACGAAATCGACAGTCCCAGGGAGATCGCTTTCATCGCCAGTTCCCGCCCGCCGGTGTAACAATGCAGCACCGCGCGAAACGATCCTTTGCCCATCTCCTCTTCAAGGATGCGGCCGCACTCCTCATCCGCCTCGCGGGTGTGAATGACGAGCGGCAGCCCGGTGGCGCGCGCTGCCGCAATGTGGGCGCGGAAGCCCCGCTCCTGCGCCGCCGGCGAGCCGTGTTCGTAGAACCTGTCGAGCCCGGCTTCGCCGAGCGCAACCACCTTGGGATGCCGGGTCAGCGCGATCAACTCGTCAGGCAAGATGCCGTCTTCCTCGTCGGCGTGATGGGGATGCGTGCCGACCGAGCAATAGACGTTGTCGAAACGCTCGACGATCGCGATGAGCTCGTTCAGCCGCCGCACCCTGGTCGAGATCGTGACCATGCGGCCGACGCCGGCCGACGCCGCGCGCGCGACGAGCTGATCAAGATCAGCGGCGAAATCGGGAAAATCAAGATGGCAATGACTGTCGACGAGCATGGATCTCTGTGCTCACGCCGCATTCGGCTCGACATAACGGGGGAACACCGCTGACGGTGCCGGCAATGCGGTGCCGGGCGCAATGCGCCTTTCGCCGCCGAGCCTGGCGAAGCTGCGTTCGTCCGCCGGGATGCCGAGGCTGTCAAGCAATTTCGCCGAGGCCGCCGGCATCACCGGCTGGGTCAAGATCGCGATCTGACGCACCACTTCAGCCGTCACGTAAAGGACCGTCTTCTGGCGAGCCGGATCGGTTTTCGCCAGAGCCCATGGCGCCTCGCCCGCGAAATAGCGGTTGGCTTCCGCCACCACGGCCCAGACCGCGTTCAGATATTGATGGATCTGCTGCGTCGTCATCGCTTCGCGCGCCAGCGCGATCATGTCGTCTGCCTGCTCCAGCATGTTCTTGTCGTTCTCGCTGAATTCACCCGGCTCCGGCAGCACGCCGCCGAGCTGCTTGGCGATCATCGACAGCGAGCGCTGGGCAAGATTGCCGAGGTCGTTGGCAAGATCGGCATTGATGCGCGCGACGATGGCTTCGTGATTGTAGTTGCCGTCCTGCCCGAACGGCACCTCGCGCAGGAAGAAATAGCGCATCTGGTCGACGCCGTACTGGTCGGCGAGATTGAACGGGTCGACAACGTTGCCGACCGACTTCGACATCTTCTCGCCCCGGTTGAACAGGAAGCCATGGGCGAAGACGCGCCGTGGCACCGGAACGCCGGCCGACATCAGGAACGCCGGCCAGTATACGGCGTGGAAGCGGATGATGTCCTTGCCGATGATGTGGACGTCCGCCGGCCAGTAGCGCCAGTTGGGATCGTTCTCGTCGGGGAAACCGACGCCGGTGATGTAGTTGGTGAGCGCATCGACCCAGACATACATCACGTGCTCTGGCTCGCCGGGCACCTTGATGCCCCAATCGAACGTGGTGCGCGAAACCGAGAGGTCGCGCAGGCCGCTCTTCACGAAGCTGATCACCTCGTTCCTGCGCGACTCCGGACCGATGAAATCCGCCCGCTCATAAAGCGCCAGCAGCTTGTCCTGGTAGGCCGAGAGCCGGAAGAAATAGCTCTTCTCCTCGACCCACTCTACCGGCGAGCCCTGCGGGCCGAGGCGCACGCCGTCCTCGTTCACCCTGGTCTCGTCTTCGGCGTAATAGGCCTCGTCGCGCACCGAGTACCAGCCGGAATAGCTGTCGAGATAGATGTCGCCGTTGGCCTCCATGCGGCGCCAGATTTCCTGGACCGAACGGTGGTGCTGCTCCTCGGTGGTGCGGATGAAGCGGTCGAAGGAGACATTCAGCCGCTCGTCCATTTCCTTGAAGCGGCCGGCATTGCGAGCGGCAAGTTCCGCGGGTGTCATGCCTTCACTGGCGGCGGTCTGAATCATCTTCAGGCCGTGCTCGTCGGTGCCGGTCAGGAAGAACACGTCCTTGCCGTCCAGCCGCGCAAAGCGCGCGATTGCATCGGTCGCGATCGCCTCATAGGCGTGACCGATATGCGGCGTGCCGTTCGGATAGGCGATGGCGGTGGTGATGTAGAAGCTGTTGCGCGCAGGCGCGGGCGCGGGCGCCGGTGCTGCAGTCTGCGGGGCTGTTGCCGTCACGGGAGTCGGCCGCGCCTTGGCCTTCACCTTGGCTGGCGCCTTTTCTTTCTTGGGCGCGGGCGGCACGGTAGCTTCGATCACCGGCGCAGGCGTCCTCGCCTTGCTGACGGCTTTGTTCGCCAGCTTCCTGGTTTTCTTCCTCGACGCCGGCTTGGTGACCGATTTCTTGGCCGATTTCTTCGCCGATTTCTTGGCCGTTTTCGTGGTGGTCTTCCTGACGCTTTTTCTGGCCTTCGCCTTCCTGGTGCTCTTACCGGTGCTCTTACTGGTTCTCCTGGCGACGCGCGCCGACTTTTTCGCGCCCTTCTTCGCCCCCTTCTTGACGGTGCGCTTCCTGGCCGCGGCCTTCGCGGCGGCGCTTGCGCCCTTGCGCGACTTCTTTTGGCTCTTGCGTTTGACAGTTTTCTTTGGCGTCGCCACCACAAATTCCTCTACGGCTCGATCTTCGGAAATAATGATGCGGATACAGCGTCAGCGCGTCGCTTCGGCGAGCATCCCAAACACCGAAAAAACCAGCGGTTTTCGTTCCAGATTGTACGTCTCGGTATCGCGCGCGGCGCGAACGATCTTTTCCCATACCTCCGCCAGCCGTGCAAGGCGCGGCAGACTTGCATTGACATCGGCCTCCTCGGATCGCAGCCGCTCGGCCATCCAGCGATCAATGCTGTCGATGAAGGTGGCGAGGGCCGCGCGATCGCTGCCGCCGAGCGCATCGCCAAGGGCGTGCAGCTCGCGCGGATCGACACGCGGCAGGCCGGCCAGCAGCGCGGATATACGCTGCTGCAGAGTCAGGGCGTCGCCGCCGAGCAGCGTCAACGCGCGCGCGACGCTGCCTTCGGAGGACGCGGCGGCTTGCGCGAGGTCGGGATCGTCGGGTGCGAGGCCGGCGGCTTCGGAAGCTGCGCGGATCACACCACTGGTCGCCAGCGGCCGCAATCGCAGCTTCCGGCAGCGCGATTGAATCGTCGCAAGCACCCGCGCCGGGGCATGACTGACCAGGAGAAACAACGATCGCTGCGGCGGTTCCTCAAGAATCTTCAAGAGCGCGTTCGCCGCGTTCGGATTGAGCTCGTCGACGGTGTCGACGATGCAGACCCGCCAGCCCTCCGCCGCCGCGGTCGAGCCGAAGAATGCGATCGTCTCCCGCGTTTCGTCGACCGTGATCACGGTCCGCAGCACACCGCGCTCGTTCACTGTGCGCTCCAGCGCGAGCAGCCCGCCATGCGAGCCGGCCGCCACCTGGCGCGCAACCGCATCAGAGGGATCGACCCACAGGGTCTCGGCGCGCTTGACGCCTGGGGCAAGCGGGTCGCCATGCGCGAGCACGAAACGCGCCATGCGATAGGCCAGAGTCGCCTTGCCGATGCCCTGCGGTCCCCCGATCAGCCAGGCATGCGGAATGCGCCCGCTGCGATAGGCGTTGAGCAGGGCCGTCTCCGCCTCGCGATGGCCGAACAGGGCGCTCGTCTCGCGCGGATGGGGGATGGAGACCTCTCGTTCGGTCTGGCGCGCGCTCATGCCGTTGGAGCCGATGTTGGCAGCGTAAAGACATGGTCGCGCAATGCCTTCCAGACGCGGGCGGCGACCGTCTCCGGGTCGGCGTTGGCGTCGATCAGCACGCAACGCTGCTGATCCTCTGCGGCGATCTGGCGATAGGCTTGCCGGAGCTCTTCGTGGAACCGCAGGTTCTCGCCTTCGAACCGGTCCGGGGTGCCGTTGCCCCGCCGCTCGGCCGCGCGCTTCAAGCCGACCTCGACCGGCACATCCAAAATGATGGTGAGGTCCGGTTTCAGGTCGCCGATGGTGACGCGCTGCATCGCCTTGATGACGCCCATCGGGACGCTGCCGAGGCTGCCCTGATAGGCGCGCGTCGAATCGAAGAAGCGGTCGCACAACACCCAGGTGCCCTGGCTGAGCGCGGGCTGGATCACTGTGCGGACGTGGTCGTCGCGCGCGGCGGCAAACAGCAGCGTCTCGGCGTCGGGCCCCAGCAGCTTGCCCATGCCCGACAGGACGAGGTGCCGCATGATCTCCGCGCCCGGCGAGCCGCCCGGTTCGCGGGTGACGAGGGTCCTGAGCTTGGCGGCACTGAGCCGCTCGGCGAGCATCTTGATCTGGGTCGACTTTCCGGACCCCTCCCCGCCCTCAAAGGTGATGAAGCGTCCGCGTCCGGACGGCCGCTTGGCCTGTACCTCGCCCATATCAGAGCTTCTCGGCGCCTGCGCGGAAGGCCCCGATGACGAGCTCAGTCACGCCATCGAACGCCCGCCGCATGGTCGAACCGGCGCCTACCGCCTCCACCGCATGGACCGGTGTCTCCACCGCGACATTGGAGCCCCGCCACACCCGGACCACGCCGATCTGCTGGCCGGCCTCGATCGGCGCGCGCACCGGGCCGGTGTAGACGACGCGCGCGATCAATTTGTCATTGCCGTTCTTCTGCACCATCACTTTGACCGGCTCGCGGCTCGCCAGCTTGACCGAGCGGGCCTCGCCGCCGAACACCCTGGCGTAACCGACGACCTGGTTGGCCGGAATCAGCGTGCGGGTCTCGAAGTTGCGAAAGCCCCATTCGAGCATCTTCTTGGCTTCGGAGGCGCGATCGTCGGGATCATCCAGGCCGTTGACCACGACGATAAGCCGCGTGCCGTTCTGCACGACCGAGCCGACCATGCCGTAGCCGCCCTCCTTGGTGTAGCCGGTCTTGAGCCCGTCGGCGCCCTCGATCGCGTTGAGCAGCGGGTTGCGGTTCTGCTGCCGGATCTTGTTCCAGGTGAACTCCTTCTCCCCGAACAGCTTGTAGAATTCGGGATAGGCCAGGATGAGGTGGCGGGCGAGCATGCCAAGCTCGCGGACCGTCATCTTGTTGCCGGGATCGGGCAGGCCGCTGGCATTGGCGAAGGTCGACTTCGCCAATCCCAGTTCGCGGGCGCGCTTGGTCATGAAGTCGGACGCGAAGATGCGCTCGTTGCCGGCCATGCCTTCGGCGAGCGCCATGCAGGCATCGTTACCGCTCTGGATGATCGCCCCGTGGAGGAGGTCGTCGACGGAAACCTTGCTGTTGATCGCGGCAAACATGGTCGAGCCGCCGGAAGGCGCCCCTCCCCTGCGCCAGGCGTTTTCGCTGATCCGATACTCGTCGGTCAGCTTGATGTCGCCCTTCTTGAGGGCATTGAAGATGACTTCCGCCGTCATCAGCTTCATCATGCTGGAGGGCGCGCGCAGCTCGTCGGCGTTCTTCTCGAACAGCACGCCGCCGCTGGAAGCCTCGATCAGGATCGCGGTCGGCGCATCTCCGTCGAAGCCGCCCTCTTCCTTTTTGCCGCCCTGCACGCTCTGATTGGCGGCATGGAGCACTCCGGCCGAGCCGATGCACGCGGCAAGCGCGAGCGCGATCATCCCGCGCGCCAAAAGCCCAGCCGTGAGCCGGGTACGGCGGATCGGAGAGAGGTCGAATGCCATTGGCGAAGCCCTGAGTGCGGCGTTCTAACAGTTGGGCCATACGCAAACAACACGGGGCTTTCGCAGCATAGCCGAAGGTTGCGACATGTGCCGGACACCCCTATCGTGGCACCTTACGATTTTCGACCAAGCTCCTGAAACAAGGCGGAAAAGCGATGTCCTCCTCACGTAGCATTGCAGCCAACGGCATCGAGATCTTCGTTCGCGAAGAGGGACAGGGTCCGCTCGTCCTGCTGTGTCATGGCTGGCCGGAACTATCCCATTCCTGGCGCCACCAGATACCCGCCCTGGCGGCCGCCGGCTTCCGCGTCGTCGCGCCCGATATGCGCGGCTTCGGCCAGACCACGGCGCCCGCCGATATCGCGGCCTATTCGATTTTCCACACCGTCGGCGACATGGTCGCGCTGGTGGGCGCGCTCGGCGAAAAGCGCGCCATGATTGTCGGCCACGATTGGGGCGCGCCGGTCGCCTGGCATGCAGCACTGTTCCGGCCCGACATCTTTACGGCCGTGGCCGGCCTCAGCGT
Organism: Bradyrhizobium sp.; assembly: GCF_016213215.1. Taxonomy (GTDB): domain Bacteria; phylum Pseudomonadota; class Alphaproteobacteria; order Rhizobiales; family Xanthobacteraceae; genus Bradyrhizobium. The sequence goes on from NZ_JACRAW010000002.1 coordinate 41,171, forward strand.
GCCGCCGCCGTTCCGCGGTCGCGGGCGTCCGCTCGATGTGCTGCGCCAGACCGGCATCACCAATTTCTACTGGCAGTACTTTCAGGAGCCGGGCATTGCCGAAGCCGAGTTCGAGCGCGACATCGCGCGCTCCATGCGGGTGCTCCTGGTCGGGCGTGGCCTTTCCGATCCCGTTTCCGGCCTGTTCGTCAAGGACGGCAAAGGCTTTATCGGGGACGCGACCGCGGATGGCCCGCTGCCGGAATGGCTGAGCGAAGCCGACCTCGCCCATTTCGTCGCCGCCTACCGGAAATCCGGTTTCCGCGGCGGTCTGAACTGGTATCGCAACATCGACCGCAATTGGGAACTGACCGCGCCGTGGCAGGACGCCCAGATCGGTCAGCCTTCGCTGTTCATCGCCGGATCGAGGGACGCCGTCATCACCGGCCTGATCGGCGCCAAGGCCGTCAACCAACTGGACCGCGTCCTGACCAATCTGAAGCAGAAGCTGATCATCGAGGGCGCCGGCCATTGGGTCCAGCAGGAGCGGCCCGACGAGGTGAATGCGGCGCTGGTCAAGTTCCTCAAGGACAACTCGACCTGAGCTTAGTCAGCGGAGCTCAGTAAAGGCCGCGGCCGCTCAACAGCTCGCTCTGGCTGCGCGACTCGGATGGCGCGAAAGCCGACACCGGCGCGGCATCGGACGCACGTCCTGCGTCGCTCTCGTAGGAAACGGAGCGCGGGTTGTCCAAGGTCCGTCCCCTCGAGCGGGCGCGGCCGGAAGCCGACATTTCCGAGGTCGCATTGATCGAGGCGACGTCGACGGTGGTATTGCCGAGGCTGTACGGTCTGCCCGATGGAAGCGGGATCTCGCCCCGAATCGGGCGGCCGGCGGCCGGCAGATCCGGCACGAACGAGTGGGCGGAGGCGACGCGAACCATCGAAGGCGCCGGCGCCGGCACGCCGGTGCGCAAAGTCGCCAACAACTGGCGATCGTCGGAGCCTTCGAGCGGTGCGCGGCCGACATATTCGACGCGCACCCGGGCCACGCCATTGCCTTTGAAATCAAGAAGTTCGGCGGCCTTGTTGGAAACGTCGATGAGACGGTTGCCGTGATAGGGCCCGCGATCGTTGACGCGCACGATCAGCGATTTGCCGTTAGCGACATTGGTAACGCGCGCGTAGCTCGGCATCGGCAGGGTCGGATGGGCCGCGGTGAGCGCGCCCATGTCGAAGACTTCGCCGTTGGCGGTGAGGCGCCCGTGGAAGTCGTCGCCATACCAGGAGGCCTGCCCCTCCGCGCGATAGTTCGTGTCTTCCTCCGGCACGTAGGTCCGCCCGGCAACCATGTAGGGCTTGCCGATGCGATAAGTGCCGCCGCCCTTGGGAACCGGTTCGCCCCAGGCCACGACGCGCGGGCTGGACGAAACGCCATACTTGGGATCAACGCGGCTGGCGAATTTCCCCGAGGAAGCGCAATTGGCCAGCGACAGACAAGCGGCGATCACAGCAACGCCGCGCGCTGCCCGCCAAACCGCATATGTCCGCAGAATCCCCATTCGCCCCAGATACCATTCCCCCGGATGTACGCCCACTTCGAGGCTTCGCCGGGCCTGTCCCAATGCGGCCCACCACCGCTTGGGAATGTGAAGATATCGCATCGCGAAGACGGCGGAAATGGGGATGACCTGGCCATGGTAAACCAATGGTTCGCAACCTTGCCCCGTCTGCCGGCCTCGGATGCCGCCGACGCGATCGCACCAAGCACCCTCGCCTGTCCCAGTTTCAGACAGGCCTGTTGCGGGAAATCCTCACTCCTCCCCGATTGCGCGGCGGGGCAACCGAATCCTTTTGACTGTGCAAGGCTGTACGCGTTTGCTCGCGATCGAGGGGCGCAACGGAAGTTCGCGATGATTGAGACGGTTTCAGCACTGATGGGCCTGGTTAGCGCAGGGATCTTCCTGGCCCACGCGCTTGAAGGGTATCGCTCGAGGGCGTGAATGCCCCGAGCTGCGGCACGCATCACCACTTTCAATTGAGCTTGTTCCTGAATTTTTTCGATAAGTCGAACGAGCATCGCGGGCGAAAGCGGCAGGTGTACCATGCGCAACCATGATCTGGTGTCCGACGGATTTCTGGCTTTGACCGCAGGCGGGCTCGTCCTGCTCTGCTCGGGACTCGTCGCATTGGCGTTCGTCTAGGCCGATGTTTCGCTGCCTCACGACCAAGCTGCCGCGCCTGCGGCAGTGCAGATCCTCGCTCTCATCTGCTTGATTGAATTTCGGCTTGCGGCGCCTCGACTTTCAAGGGGGCTATCACCAATGAGGGTGACGCGCATGCTCACCGAGAAGTTCTTCCTGGTGCTCGAGACGCTGATCCGGGCCGGCTCCCATGCCGAAGGAAGCCCTCGCGTGGTCAGCTGCTCGCCCCCCGTGGCGGTGAAGCTGTCGAACCACAACCAGTTCGGCGGCTGATAAGGCTGTTCGCTGCCCCACCCGTCGTCGACGCGCCGACGCCCTTGCGAACTCCCGGGCCGCAAGCACCCCCATGAAGGTGCGCTCGCACGATCGATCCTGCTTAACGGCAATCAGGCGGCCCGGGTCACACCATGCCCGCTATGGCGCCGCTCGGGCCCGTGATAATTTGGATCATGATGCTTGCGGCGATCCAGAGGGCCTTCACGCAAGTTGACGAAGAATTTTCGTACTTCCTGGGCAAGAACATCGGCCTCGCCGGTAAGCGACTCGGAACTGCCAAGCACCAGTTTGGAAGCGTCGGACGTATCCGTGATCAGGGCTTTGGCGCTCCCGACGTTCTTCGCCAGTTCTTCGTTTCCGCGGGCAGCAGATTGGGCGTTCTGCGAGATTTCCACGGTCGCGCTTGCCTGCTCTCTTACGGAACCGGCAACGGTCGCAGTCAACTGGTTGATCTCGCGCATTGCCGTGCCGATATCGCGAACCACGCCGACTGCAGCCGCAGTGGAGTTCTGGATTTCGGTGATATGCCCGGAAATCTCGGCCGTCGCCTTGGCCGTCTGACTTGCCAGTGATTTGACTTCCTGCGCGACCACTGAAAACCCGCGACCGGCGTCGCCGGCTCTGGCGGCCTCAATCGTGGCGTTCAACGCCAGCAGGTTTGTCTGCTCCGCAATCGCCTGAATGAGGGTGATGACGGTCCCGATCTTGTCGCTCGCCTGTACAAGCCCCTCCATCTGCTGGAGGGATTCCCGAGCCTTGACGTCCGCCGTCTGGACGATGTCGCTGGCCTGACCGATCTGGCGGCTGATCTCATCGATCGACGCGGATAGTTCTTCTGCCGCTGCCGCTACAGCATGCACATTCTGTGATGCATGCTCGGAGGCGTCGTTCGCCTTGATCGACTGCGAAGAGGCTCCCTGCGAGGCTTTGTTGATCCGCTCGGCCACAGTCTGCATGTTCGAGGCATTGGCTCGAACACGCTCGAGCGAGGCCTCGATGGATTTTCTGAATTGTTCGATTGATCCCTCGATGCGCGCGTTGTGCTCGTCGCGGCTTTTTGCGCGCTCGGCTTCCGCACGCTCCGACTCCAGCCTTCCGCGTTCCATCGCTTTCGTCTTTGACGTTTCGACGGCGGCCGCGATCTGGCCGATCTCGTCGCGCCTTCCCAGCCCGGGCAGAGCGATGTCGAACTGGCCATCGGCAAGGCGCAACACGGCTGTTTTCAGCGCGTTCAAGCGCACGGTAATGTCCCGAACGGATATGAATGCCGACCCCGCGACAAAGAACAGAACGATCGCGCTGACGATGAAGGCAATCTTCGCTGCGCGGTTACGCTCGACTGCGAGGTCGTCATTGTAGACCCCGGTTCCGATAACCCAGCCCCACGGTTCGAACAGTGAAACGAACGAACTCTTGTCAACCGGGTGATCGCGACCCGGCTTCGGCCACATGTAATCGACGACGCCCTGGCCTTGAGCCTTGGCGACCTTTACGAATTCCACGAAAAGGGCTTTTCCGTTTGGATCCTTGTAGGTGGAGAGATCCTGGCCGTTCATTTCCGGCTTCATCGGATGCATGACCATTCGCGGTTGCATGTCGTTGATCCAGAAGTAATTGTCCCCCCGATAGCGGAGTTTCCCGATCAGCTCCATTGCGCGCTTTTGCGCGTCTTCCCTGCTTACCTCTTTGCTCTCGGCCCGGGCGTGCTGCTCGACAATGATGCCCCTGGCGCTCTCGACCAGCGCTTTCAGTTCTTCGTGGCGGAGGTCTGTCAGTGAGTCGTTCTCAAAATGAAGAAGCGTCACAACAACGGCGGCTAGTCCGACTGCAAAGGCCAGAACCGCTCCATAGAGTCGTTCACGAATGCCAAAAACCATCCTAAGTCCCCCGTGATATGGATGGATCGAAGACCACGAAGACCCTGGGGCCGATTCAACCAGAAGTGATTCGCGCGCTTGAACATCAACTGTGCCGTACAGCGGTATCCAGAAGTTAAAGGAACGGTCCGTACTTCTACCTAGGACCGTTCGCCTGCTGCGTCTTGTGGATCGTTGACGACACTCGCTCGCATTTGGACAGCGGCACCCGTGGTGTTCCTTGTCGTGATCCGCCGGGCCGATCGACCCAGGCGCCCGCGAGATTGCGGAGACCAACGTCGACGCCGCGCTCTCCTGAGGTGAAGCATCAGTTCGCGTCGTCACGCTACAATCAGATCGAGAAGCGTTGTCGTTCGCAGAGCGTGACACTCTCGACAGTTGCTGCGCTTGCGCCACGCACCGGAACGCGCTGTTGTGTCACCAAACGTGAGTCTCACTCTCCCTCCGCATTCCGTGTTTCCATGTCCTACAATTTTCCTTCTGCTTCCCGCGCCTTTGCCGGCGGGAACGAACTGAACGCCTTCGGCAAGGCCGTTCGCGCGATGTTTTCGGGTTTTCGACAACGTCAAGCTTGCAACGGTCAGCAAGATCATCACGGCACTCACGGCGCTGCTGCTCGTGGTCGGCATCCTTGCAGTCGGCGTGACGATGAGAAACGTCTCTACCATCTCGGTCGTTTGGCGTGATTTCGACACCGGCCTGGGACGGCGGATCGACTTGTTCGCGTCATTGCGCGGCTATCTCGGCTACGGGGGGTTCATCCAGCACTGGGATGCCTGGCGCGGTGGCGACGAGGCCATGCGTGCCAAGGTGATGGAGGATATCCAGCATATAAAGTCGCTGCAGCCGGCATGGCTCGGCGCTCGCCCGAAGGAGGCCGAGAGAAAGGCTTTGCTGGCGATCATGGATACCGTCGACGCTTATCAAAGAGTTTTGACGTCGAACGCGAAGAACGAAACCGTCGATGGCGGAAAAATGCGTGAGGCACTGACGCAGATCGCCGACAGTTTGAAAGCCGAGCGCCACGACGGGGCTGAGCTTGTCGAGGATTCCGTGTGGAAACTGGGCTCGACCGTCGGCAGCGTCATGGGGTTTTCCGCCGTTTTCCTCATTCTGCTGTCGCTGTTCTATTTGTGGTTCACGCGCTTCCGGGTGGTTGTCCCCATACGTCTGTCCATGGAGGCGATGCAGCGCCTTGCCGACGGCAACAAGCAAATTGTCGTTCCCTATACCAACAAGAAAGACGAAATCGGCAATATGGCGCGCACGGTGGAAACCTTCCGCCAAAGCATGATCCACGCGGACGAACTGGAATTCTCCAAGCGGGCCGCCGACCAGGCCATCATCGCGCAAGGTGCGCGGCGTGCCGAGTTGACCGACTCCTTTGGAGTGTCTTCCGACAAACTCCTGAACATCGTCGATAACGCCGTGGCCAATGTGCGCGAGACGGCTGGCGATGTGCGTGTTCTCGCGGAAAGGACGGGCAAGGAAACCGAAGAAGTTACCCATGCCGCGCAAACGGCCACGAACAACGTTCGCGACGTAGCGGAAGCCACCGAACAGCTGAATGCCTCCATTCAGGAAATCGCCAGCCGCGTGGAGGAGTCGACGGCGATTACCCGAAATGCAGTCGATGGCATTTCGGCGTTGGACAAGACGATGGGAGAGTTGTCCACGGCGGCACAAAGAATTGGTGAGATTGTCGCCATGATCGAACAAATCGCCGGGCAAACAGATCTCCTGGCTCTGAATGCCTCCATCGAGGCGCAGCGCGCGGGGGCGGCAGGAAGAGGCTTTGCCGTCGTTGCCAACGAGGTGAAGGTGCTTGCCGGACAAACAGCCAAGGCAACGCAGGACATCGGCGGGCAGGTTCAGCAAATCCAGAGCAAGACGTTTGCGTCTGTGTCGGCGCTGAAGGAGGTCGCAGAAACGGTGACTAAGGCCGATTCAATCGTCGCCAGCATCGCCTCCGCGGTCGAGGAGCAGTCTGCTGTGGCCGGCGGAATTGCCAGAAACATTGGCGAGGCGGCCCGAAGCAATGATGCCGTGGCCGAAAGTATGTTGCGATTGTCTGCCCAGGCTGCCGACGTCGGCAACAAATCCGTGGAGATGGGCAGCGTGATCGAGCAGCTCGGCAAGGAGGCGTCGACCATGCAGAAGACCGTCCGCGAATTTCTCGGCGAAGTGCGCAAGAGTTGAGCCCCCAGGAGGAACGTATGGCAGATGCGATTGATCGTCCGCCTTCGCGCATTGTTGCGACGACCGCCGATGTTATCGCCGCGCGCGGCATTCCGCGGCGCGATTTTCTGGGCTTCTGTTCGGTCATGGCCATGATGCTGGGCCTGGGGCCGACAGGTTGGGCGACAGTCGCACGCGCCCTGGAGACCAAGCCGCGCATTCCGGTTTTGTGGCTGCACGGGCACGAATGCACCTGCTGTTCGGAGAGCTTCATCCGTTCCAGCCATCCACAGGTTTCGGATGTCGTGCTGTCGATGATTTCCCTCGATTACGACGACACGATCATGGCGGCTTCGGGCACGCAGGCGGAGTCCATCGTCGATGAGATCATGCGCGACTGCAAAGGCAGCTATATTCTTGCCGTTGAAGGAAACGTCCCGCTCGCCAACAACGGGTGGAACTGTATCGTCGGCGGACGTCCGTTCCATAAGGTCCTGAACGAAACAGCGCGCAACGCCCGCGCCATCATCTCATGGGGCACATGCGCTTCCTTCGGTTGCGTGCAGGCGGCCAAACCCAACCCTTCGCAATCCACGCCGATCTACAAGCTGGTCAAGCATGTTCCTGTCATCAACGTGCCGGGATGTCCGCCGATTGCCGAGGTTATGACGGGTATCCTGACCTACATTCTGGCGTTCGACCGTCTGCCCGAACTCGACACCAAGTTGCGCCCCAGAATGTTCTATGGCCAGCGCATCCACGACAAGTGTTATCGCCGCGCCCATTTCGACGCCGGTCAGTTTGTCGAGTCATGGGACGACGAAGGCGCTCGGCTCGGCTATTGCCTGTACAAAATGGGATGCCGCGGTCCGACGACATACAACGCCTGCTCCACGATCGGCTGGAATGACGGACTTTCCTTTCCGATCAAGTCCGGCCATGGCTGCATCGGTTGTTCGGAGGATGGTTTCTGGGATCGCGGTCCATTTTACGAGAGATTGCCGCATCTGCATCAGTTTGGCATCGAGTCAACCGCGGACAAGATCGGGTTGGGGGCAGTCGTCGGTCTTGGGGCTGCAGTCGCTGTGCACGCCGCCATCAGCGCCATCAAGAGCGTTGCCGAAAGGAGTTCGGGAAAGGAAGAGGACACCGGGCATCCGCGCAGCAATGAAACGGACAACAGGTCATGAGCCGAACAACTCCCAACGGTTTTGTTCTTGAGGAAACAAGCCGTCGCGTTGCCATCGATCCGATCACGCGCATCGAAGGGCATTTGCGTATCGAACTCAATGTCGACGACAAGAACGTCATCCGGAACGCTGTTTCCGTGGGTGCGATGTGGCGCGGGCTCGAGGTCATCCTTCAGGGGCGCGACCCGCGCGATGCCTGGGCGTTCGTCCAGCGCATCTGTGGCGTTTGCACCGGCGTGCATGCCATTGCCAGCGTTCGTTCGGTTGAAGATGCCCTTGGGATAGAGTTGCCGCAAAATGCCAACCTGATCCGCAATATCATGATGCTGACGCTCTACGCGCAGGACCATCTGGTGCACTTCTACCATCTGCATGCGCTCGATTGGGTCGATGTCCTTTCGGCGCTGCGCGCCAGTCCGGTCGAGACGGCGGCGCTGGCGCAGTCGATCTCCTCGTGGTCGAAGTCGTCGGCCGGCTATTTCAAGGACGTGCAAACGAAATTGACGAACTTCGTAGGCTCCGGGCAATTGGGGCCGTTCCGCAATGGCTATTGGGGGCATGCGGCGTACAAACTGCCGCCTGAAGCCAACCTTATGGCGGTGGCGCATTATCTTGAGGCGCTCGATTTCCAACGCGAGATCGTCAAGATTCACGCCATCCTCGGCGGCAAGAACCCGCATCCGCACTGGCTGGTAGGCGGCGTGCCATGCGCGATCAACGTGCACGGCACCGGCGCCGTGGGCGCTCTGAACATAGAACGTCTCAATATGGTGCGGGAGATCGCGAACAGGACCCGCGAGTTCATCGACCAGGTCTATATTCCCGACCTGCTGGCCATCGCGTCGTTCTACAAGGATTGGGCTGCGATCGGCGGAGGCTTGTCGTCGAAAAACCTGATGTCCTACGGTGAGTTTCCCTCGCATGCGAACAACTCGTCCAACGACAATCTGGGCATGCCGCGCGGTGCTATTCTGGGCGGCGATCTGTCCAGGCTGCACGAGGTCGACCTGAAGGACCCTGCCCAGGTCCAGGAATTCGCGTCTCATGCCTGGTACAAATACCCCTCAGGCAACGAGGGCCTTCATCCCTGGGACGGCGTAACGGAATGCGATTTCCGCCTCGGCTCCAAAGGCAAAATCGAGCAGGACCGCCTGATCAATGTCGATGAATCCGAGAAGTACAGTTATGTGAAGGCGCCGCGTTACAAGGGGGAGGCGATGGAAGTCGGCCCGCTCGCCCGTTTGGTGATCGCCTATGTCGCCGGGCGCAAAGACATCAAGGAATTGGTCGATGGAGCGCTGCGCAAGCTCGATGTTCCCTTGACCGCGCTGTTTTCCACGCTGGGTCGCACCGCGGCGCGCGGTCTTGAGGCGCAATGGGCGGCGGCGCGTCTGGTCGAAACCGTCGATGATCTGTTTGCCAATATCCGCAACGGCGACATCAATACCGCCAACACCGAGAAATGGGAGCCGAAGACTTGGCCGACCCTGGCCAAAGGCGTCGGCAGTTGCGAGGCGCCACGTGGCGCGCTGGGGCACTGGATCGTCATCAGGGATCAGAAGATCGCCAACTACCAGTGCGTGGTGCCGTCGACCTGGAACGCTTCATCGCGCGATCCGAAAGGCAACATAGGCGCCTACGAGGCCGCGCTTCTCGGCACGCCGATGGTGGATCCCGAGCGCCCGCTGGAAGTCCTGCGCACCATCCACAGTTTTGATCCTTGCCTGGCGTGCGCGACGCATTTGTATGGTCCGGATGGTGCGCCGCTGGCATCAGTCGATGTCCTCTAGCGGGATACCGAGGATGACATGACCTATTGCGAGATTCCGGACGACGGCACAATACCGCCTCCCATCGTCACGCATGATGCCCCATCGCGAATTTGCCATTGGGCATCGGTGATCTGCGTTCTCGCGCTTATCGTGAGCGGCTATTTTATCGGAGAGCCCCTACCCTCTGTCGGTGGAGATACGTCCGAACTTTATACGATGGGCGATATACGCTTCGTTCATCTCGCGGCCGGACAATTGTTCTCGGCCTTCTTCCTGTTTCGTGTGTATTGGGCCTTCCGGAAGAAAGGCTACGCACGGCAAATGTTCTTGCCGGATTTCTGGACGAAAAGCTGGTCGGATGGGATCGTCGCGCAAGTAAAATGGAATCTGATGTTGCTGCCGCGTTCGCCGCGCTATGTCGGGATAAATCCATTGGCGGCAACCACGGGTCTGTTGCTGTACGTGCTTCCGGCCGTGCTGACGATTCTCACCGGCTTCGCCATGCTGGCCGAAGTGGCCGGGCATGATTCCTGGCAATATCGCTTGTTCGGATGGATGATGATCATCTTTCCCAACACGCTTGATCTGCATCTGGTTCATCGCGTGTGCATGTGGATCATCGTCTTTTTTGTTTGTTTGCACATCTACATTGCGATCCGCGACGACATCCTGTCGCGTCAAACCCTGATATCGTCCATGTTGTCGGGCGAGCGGCTTTTCCGCCGTTGATCCGTTTGGGATCCCTTGATGCCCTCCCCTTGTCTCGTACTCGGCGTCGGAATTACTCTGTGGGCGGACGAAGGTGTCGGACCCCGGTTGATCGAGGTCTTGAGTCAACGGTTCGATATCCCCGGAGCTGAACTGGTCGACGGCGGGACGCAGGGGCTCTATCTCTTGCCGATTGTGTCGGAAGCGGAAAGACTGCTGGTATTCGACGCCGTCAGACTGGGACATGCGCCGGGCACCGTTGTCGTTCTGCAGGACGGGGAGATCGACACTGTGTTTCGTGGCGCGCTCTCCCTGCACCAAACCACACTGCACGACTTGCTCGGTTCAGCCCGGCTGATCGGGCAAAATCCCCGGCAGGTTGTATTGATCGGTGTCGAAGCGGAAGACACGGAGAACTGGGGCGGCAATATTACTATTACTGTAGCCCGCGCCATGGAGGAGGCTTTACGTCAAGCTGAGGCGGTATTGCGCGGCTGGGGCCTCTCTCTTATCGCCAGAAGTGACTAGCCGGAAGTTGGCCTATGGCTCAGCGACGGCTCAGCTCCGGGCATTCCTGGAGGAAAACGAATCGTTCATAGCGCGGATGCGCTACGTCGATCTCACTCTTTCCGCTGCGCTCCGATGACCATCACTGCTCGGCTCGGCGTGAGCGAGGGCGAGCTCCCGGCGGACTGATCGATGGTGTTTGCGGCGGCGTTGTCCACCGCGCGCCCCGAAGCCGCCCGAATCTCGATCGCAACTACACGCAACGGCGGATACAACGTCGACCAGCTGATCGACTATTCCATCCGGCATCCCCATGTCCCCCAGCCGGATGGAAGCTGTTTTCCGGCGAGTGCTGCCGAACAGGCGAGCTCTTGCCGTCGCAGGTGGCCCCCGTGCGGCGATTTCCTTCCCTTGCCGAAATTATACCGGCCGGTTTGCACATCACCGACGCCGGTATTTTACCGCCGATTCCAAGCTGGCCCAAATGGACAGCTTGGCGCGCAAGGCTTCCCGGCCTTTCCCGATTGACTCAGGCCCGATTGACTCCGGCTTTGCTTGAGGGTTGATGACGTAACCGGGGATACACGAACGAAAGTGGGCATGGCGGATTCGGGGGCCGTTCTTGCGGCAACAAGCAAGCATCAAAGTGCAGAGTCCTTCCGCCTGGATATCAACGCGCTGCGGGCGCTTTCGGTGGTCGCTGTCGTTGGCTATCACCTCCAGATTCCAGGGTTTGCCGGAGGCTTTGTCGGCGTCGACATCTTCCTGGTGATCACCGGCTATCTGATGACGGGCAAGGTGCTGAAGGACCTGGCGGCGGGTCGCTTCTCCTATTTCAACTTCGGCATGCTGCGGATGCGCCGGATCTATCCGGCGCTTGCGGTTGCAACCGCAGCAACCCTCGCCATTGGCTGGTTCGTTACCTTGCCGGGCGAATACCTGAAGCACCTGCTGCAGGCGCTGTCTGCGCTGACATTCGTTTCGAATTTTGCGTTCAACAGCGACAGCGGCTATTTCGCCAGGGCTGCCCAGACCAAGCCCCTCCTACACACATGGTCACTTTCGGTCGAGTGGCAGTTCTATGTCGTGATGCCTTTTGTGGCTTCGCTGGTATGGCGCCTGGCCTCAAAGTCGAAGGCCCAGATCAGCAAGGTGATAATCGCAATTGAGGTCGTTGCCGCCCTGTCACTGGCGTGGTGTTTGTGGCAGAGCCGAACCGACGCGACGGGATCGGCCTTCTTCTCCCTGCCCGCGAGAGCCTGGGAGCCATTGTCTGGTGGGTTGATCGCCGCTGCCGAGATCCGGCGGCAACCTGAACGTGGCTCGAAAGCGTGGCTGGAAACACCGATCATAGCCGCGCTGGGCTGGGCGCTCGTCGTGGGCTGCATCGCCTATCCTCTACCTGAATCCCGATGGCCGGGCGTGCTCACAATCCTTCCGATCCTGGGCGCTGCGATGATCGTCGCGGCGCGACAATGGGCCGGCGGAGGCGGCTTGCTTGCCATATCTCCGATCCAGCGCATCGGCGACTGGTCCTATTCGATCTATCTCTGGCACTGGCCGATATGGGTTTTTGCGCTCAGTTGGCTGTCGCTGCGCGGCTACAGTGTGGACGCGATGCAGAAGGCGTGGATGGTGCTTGCATCGCTTGTCCTCGGCGCGTCGTCATATCGCTACATCGAACAGCCGGTGAGAACGCGGCGGGAATTCTGGACGCCCCGCAGGCTGCTGGCGAGTTCTGGAGCAGCGCTCGCGCTGTACGTCGGGTTCGTGGCAGCAGCTTTCGTGAATCATGGTTTTCCCAATCGACTGCCGGAGTACCTGCGGCCAGCCGAACTGGCGAGAAGGACGAACACGCCGCGGGACGAGTGTTTCAGAAACTCGAATTCCACAAAGAAGGCGCGCGAGACTTATTGCAGCTTCGGTGCCGAAGCGACCCTCGGAAAGCCGACTGCAATCCTGTGGGGAGATTCGTTCGCCAATCAGTACCTCGAACCGCTTTCGTCGGCTGCGCTCGCAAGCGGAGTCCACGGGCTGATCGCCACCCAGAGCGGGTGCAGGGCCTTCATCGACGATGCCGGGCGCAACTCCGGAGATCAGCGACTGTGTCGGGAATTCAACCAGAGCACGCTCGCGTTCGTGCTGGAGCATGCTCAACCGAGCATCATTGTGCTTGGAGGCAACTGGGGAAGTGCCATCGAGACATCTGCCCTGGCCGACAGGCTGCTTGCTGCCGGCAAGACCGTCATCCTGATAATGCCGTTACTGAATATCGGTTTCGACGTGCCGCAACGGTGGATCGAAAGTCAGCTCCGGGCGGGAAAGGCCATCGACGAGTGGAAGGTGGACGCCGATCCCATCCTGACGATGAGCGACTTTCGGGCTGAGATCGCTCAAGGCCTGTCCAGGCACAGGGACAATCCTCGACTCGTGACCGTCGATCCGCAGTCGATGGTCTGCGAACGAGGTCATTGTTATCTGGTCAGAAATGGCCAGGCCAATTTCCGCGACACCGCCCACATCTCCAACGTCAACGCGATCCAGTACAGGGACATGTTCGAGGTGGCGTTCAGGTCGGCCCTCCGCGCCGAAACCGAAGCAAGAGAATAGCTCCGCGCTCAAAGTAGCAGGGTCCGCGGCAGAAAGTGGCCCATCCATCCGGTGTATCGACGCCGATAGCCGATGGGCTCTCGAGCGGCACGTCGCCAGTTGAAAGGCACCCTGCGTTTACGGCATGATTGCCCCGGCATAAGCCTGAACCGGAACGTGGCATCCTTGGTGGGAAATGACACGAACGCTCATTGCTGAGGCCTGGACTTTCGTGGTTGCGGTGGCGCTTGTCAGCCCATCGCCACTGTATGCGCAGTCGAAAAAGGACCTGAACGATTGCGACAACATGAAAGACTGGAACGTCAGAGTGGCGGGCTGCACGCGGGCGATCGAGGGCAGGAAGTGGCCCAGGTTCATGCATGTCTTTCATTTGCAAAGGGGAGAAGGTTATCAAGGTCTGGAGCAATACGACCGGGCCATCCAAGACTACACGGTCGCGCTCAAGTATAAACCCGGTTCTTCGAAGGCGCTCAGCGACCGCGCCACCGCCTACAGTGTTCTCGGCAATTTTGACCTGGCGCTGAAGGACGCCGACGCCGCCCTTCGGTCCGACCCTGGCAATGCGCTCGCCTACAACGCCAAGGGCGTGGCTCTGCTGCGCAAAGGCCAGTTCGACCCGGCGATCGATGCGTTCAGCAAGGGGATAGCTCTCAACCCCGGGATGGATGCCCTGTTCACCAACCGTGCCGCTGCATGGCAGTCCAAGGACGAAACCGATCGAGCACTGACGGACCTCGACTCGGCCCTGAAGCTCAGTCCGACCAATTTCCTGGCGCTTTCCAACCGTTGCCATGTCTGGAAGGTGAAGCATGAGTCGGGCAACGCGTTGGCAGACTGCAATCAGGCCATACGCCTCAACCCTGACCATGCCGTTTCCTTCTACAATCGGGCTAATGTCCTGTTTGAGCTTGGCGAACTTGAGAAGGCGCTCGCCGACTACGGACAGGCCATTCGCATCGATCCATCAAACGCCGGAGCTTACGCGGCGAGAGGCAACGTCTGGCGCAAGAAACTGAACCTGGATCGGGCGATCTCTGACCTGAACCAAGCGATCAAGCTCAACCCCAAAGTGGTGGCCTCCTACGTCACACGGGGGCTGATCCAGGAGGCGCAGGGCGACGTCCATTCCGCGCGGCAGTCGTTCAGGACTGCGCTAGAGCTTCCGGCCACGGTGAGCACTGCCGGCACAGGCGGCATGTATCTCGACTCCTTCGGCGATGACCAAAAGGTGGCGAAGGCGCGCCTGCTGGCGCTCGGAGAGGCCGGGCTAGTTCCAGCGGGCCCTCTTTACGCCGCCAAACCCGACGAGGCCAAGACGGCAGCCATCTCGGAAAGACGCATCGCCCTGGCCATCGGCAATGGTGCCTATGCCACTGCACCTTCCCTTCCGAACCCGCCCAACGATGCGCGTCTGATCGCAAGGAACCTCCGCAACGCCGGCTTTCAGGTTTCGGAAGGCGCCGACCTGAACCGGGAGGAGATGGAACGGTTGGTGGCTGACTTCATGAGGGGTGCCGTCACCGCCAGTGTAGCCCTCCTGTTCTACGCCGGCCATGGCGTGCAGATTGACGGTCAAAACTATCTTCTCCCGACGGACGCGAACACGGATGTGCAGAATCTCAAGAGCGAGCTGATGAGCCTCGATACAATTCTCGCCGGGTTGGATGACCGGTTGCGGGCCAACATTGTGATCCTGGATGCCTGCCGCAACAATCCGATGCTGGCTGAGGTCGCCGTGGCCGAGGGCAACCGGTCGATTGTTATTCGCGCGGGATTGGCTTCCACGTCCAATCTGGGCAAAGCAGGCACCTCAGGCGCAGGCACGTTGCTGGCGTTCTCGACGGCACCCGGGAGGGTGGCTCTCGATGGAGAAGGAGCGAATTCGCCGTTCTCCCTGGCCCTTGCGCGGCACATCAACACGCCGGGGCTGGAGGTGCAGCAGATGCTTACACGCGTGCGGACCGACGTCGTGGCTGCAACGAAATCCCAGCAGGTGCCGTGGTCGAACTCTTCCCTTCTGGGAGAGGTGTATCTGGCTGGCCGCCCATGAGGCGTCGCGCCGATCTGCTCGAGTTCACGGCTTCGAACCTATCTCATCGTCATCCCGCAGCAGCCGATGGCTTTACACGCCCGCCGTTCGCTCATCCCGTGGACATCCACCAGATGCGCGACAGCCTTCCGCTTGGACGCGGGCGTCACCCTTCTTTCCCACGAGGTCCTTCAAGGCCGCATTGTCCAGCATGGCATCGGCCAAGAGCCGCTTCAGCCGGGTGTTCTCGTCCTCCAGCGTCTTCAGCCGCTTGGCCTCCGAGACCTCCGTCCCGCCGAATTTTGCTTTCCATTTGTAGATGCTGGCGTCGCTCACGCCATGCTTACGGCACAGATCGGCGACCGAAACGCCGGCCTCGTGCTCCTTCAGAATCCCGATGATCTGTTCTTCCGCAAAACCGGCTGCGCTTCATGCTCTGGTCCTCGTCGTGGGCCAGAGCGAACTTCAAACTGGATTAAGACCGTGGGGCAAGCTCAAATGGAACGTGGTCCGCGAACGTGCGCGAACGGTGCTCCATCCCGAACAGGCTGAAATGCAGCAGGCGCTGAACAAGGCCCTCGCAGAAGTCCAGGAGGGGATGGCGGCAGCCAAGCGGGCTTTGCTGGACCGATGCGAGATGCAGGAGTACGAAGAAGGAAAATTCCGCTCGCTGCGAGAACCACCTCCGGGCCGGCCTCTTTCGTCGACTTTTAGTTTGCCCGCGAACGCGGCGGCCCATCTTCCACGATGACTCGTCATAAGCACCATGGACGAGCTCCAAAGGCTTGGACGAGGTCGCGCATGTCGAGCCGTTGATTGCAACCGGGGCATTTAACGAAGTGGTCGGCTTCTGTCTGAGCGACGCCACCAGCGGCGATGCCTTTGTTGCGGGGCAGCTTATCCCTCATGATGGTAAGCTCCGCTTGGGCGCCTTCGGCTTCAGTCCCGAGCTCATCGAATTTGCGCGCGACTTCATCGGCCGATCCGGCGCTGCAGAGGAACGCGGCAGCTTCCTCGACCGACCTGCCGTTCTCAAAACCGTCTTCAGCAAGCTACACACCCTGTCCACCTGCGCCTCGCTAAGCTCAAGTGCTGACGGGAGATTGAATGCTCTCGGGCTTATGGAATAAGCAGCCTTGTTGCCTTTTTGCGCTTCCTCCACCTTCGGATATCCCGCGAAGGCCGGCAGCGAGCTCATAGGATGGAAAAACGGCCTGACGTCTATTCCATATTCGTCAAACCTGCTTCTTATGTCGGCCGTCGTCAGTCCAAGCGAAGGATCGAGAACGACAGTCGTCATCCAGTAGCTGTTCACAAATTCGGGCGGCTCCACGTTTAGGGCTAATCCCGCGACATCCCCCAGTCGCATCCTGTACCATTGATAAAGTTTGCGCTTCTTCTCGAGAAGCTGGTCAATTCTCTCCAACTGCGCCAAACCGAAAGCTGCTTGCAGATCGCTCATTCTATACTTGTATGCGACCTCAGTATTAAGGAAGTTCTTGTAGTTTGCCCGACTACGTCCATGATCCCGGAGAAACTGGGCCCTTTCAAAAATTGCCTCGTCATCCGTGACAAACATCCCTCCTTCCCCAGTTGTCAGCATCTTCGTTCCGTGAAAACTGAAGGCAGCGATATCCGCGGCGCTTCCTGACATCTTGCCTGAGTACTTTCCGCCCAATGACTGGGCCGCATCCTCGATCACGTGAAGGTTGAACTTTTCCGCAATCTTGCGGATCGCCGGCATGTCGGCCGGCAGACCGTAAAGTCCGACCGGAATTACCGCTCGCGTCTTCGCGGTAACGAGCCGCTCAATCGACTCGGGCGAAATGCACCACGTCGTTGGGTCAATGTCCGCGAAGACGGGGTGTGCGCCGACGTACGTAATGGGCGCCGCGCTCGCAATCCAGGAACATTCAGGGACTATTACTTCGTCCCCATTTTTGATACCCAGTGACAGCAGAGCCAAATGAAGAGCCGACGTGCAATGCGGAACGGCAATTGCGTGGCGCACCCTGACATAGTCCGCGAAAGATTGCTCAAATCGACGGACGAAGGTGCCGGCTCCCCGATACCAAGCATCCCGCGCCGCCTCGGCAACATATGCCACCTCGAGATCGCTGACCGAGGGTCCTGCGTACGGTATGTACTCCGTCATGATCGTCACCTCCGGTATTGGCACGACAACTTTGACGCCCCACAAGCGGGCACACGTTAGCGCGACCTATGACCTCATCTCTTATATTTCCAGCACCTCACGTGGCTCATATCCCCATACGTCTTGCGCGCCGTTTCCAGAGATACCTTTGAAAAAGTCTGTGAAATATGGCCACCCACAAAGTAGGGATCAGATTAGCTGCCCTTGGCCCCACCCGAACCCTAATCGCCCAAGCGAATTCTCTTCCCGCTCTCGAACTGATTGCAGGGTCAAGCGTATCTGCAAATACTAATAGCGGCTTGTAGTCGGAGCTGGCTAAACCTCCGCCGGCGAGCGAGAATTCGCGCGCCGCGCAATATCTGATTTCTTTGGCCAAGGACTTCCGTACCAGCATTTCCCACGCCGCCCTCTTGGAATGTGAAGCAATGGTAAGGAAGAATTGCTCGAACGCTGCCCAAAGCTGCTGCATCTCCATCAAAACATTGCGCCGATACGCGACCGAATGGTTGGAAGGATGCCGACGATACAGCGCCTGAAGAGGGCCGGTTAGATATGCCACGTCCGTTTCGGACGCGATCCGCAGCCACAAGTATAGGTCGAACGTGTGAGGCAATTCAGGGGGCGCTGGGCCGACCTTTCTGAGCATCTCAGTCCTGAACATAGCCTCTGGTGCGAAAATCGGGTTAATCCCGCTGCGGCAACGCTCCGTTATCCATGCTTCACCGGAGTGGATAACAGGAGGCGATCCTCTCATCGCATAGGGGGTTTCCGTGGGCGCGTCGTCTCCCGAGAACTCATCCGCAGGCCCAAAAATCAGGCCAACATTCGGATGGAGCTCCATGAAGGCGAGAGAACGAGCAAGAGATCCTGAAGTCAGCAAATCGTCGGCGCACAGAAGAACCGCATACTCTCCCCTCACTTCGGACCAACAGCGATTTATGGACGCGACGATTCCCGCGTTACTGGTGAAGCTGACGAGCCGAACATTAGGATATTCGTTCGCCAAAGAGCGCGCTATGTCCAGCGATCCGTCTGTTGAGCCGTTCTCGACTATTACGACTTCATGATCGACGCATGATTGCTCGGCGGCACTTCTGACGCATTGCCGCAAATATTTGCCGTAGTTATAGGATGGAATTACAACCGA
Source organism: Bradyrhizobium sp. (assembly GCF_016213215.1). GTDB lineage: Bacteria > Pseudomonadota > Alphaproteobacteria > Rhizobiales > Xanthobacteraceae > Bradyrhizobium. The sequence continues at coordinate 59,800 of NZ_JACRAW010000002.1, forward strand.
TATCTTTGGCGACATGTCGGAGTCGTACCGAGAACAACGGGCTCGAACATGATGGTCCTGAACATTATTGAAGCTTTTCCTTTCGCCCGCCTGGTGAGATCATCTTCGCAAAGTCTACCACCCCGCGAATTGGGCTTGCGTTAGACAACATGAATGTTTGTCCGATACCGTACAACGAATAGTAGGTGGGCAAGGCAACCCTTAGTTGACGCTCGTCAAGTCTTGAGCGCTTAGCTACCTCAAGATGATCTATTTCGTACACATTCGACATCCCGGACACTCTTCGATCGCGATCACCCTCGACCTGTACTCACACGTCATCGGCCCGCTGCAGGAAGATGCGGCGACGCGGCTCGACTTGGCGTTCGGCCCTGCTATAAGGCGCCTGTCGCTGGCATCCAAAAAGCCTCGGTAGCAATTTCCGTAGCATTGGGCTTGTTGCCTCTTCCGCGGAAGTTGTATTTGCCAGTGATAACAATAGTTTGGAAGGGTGGCCGAGTGGTTTAAGGCACCGGTCTTGAAAACCGGCGTGCCCGCAAGGGTACCGTGGGTTCGAATCCCACCCCTTCCGCCAGAAAATCTCTGCAACGTGTTGCGTTCGCTAAACTTTCTTGACTGACTAAGTTGCTCAGTCCCAGCACCAGCCCCAGCGGATAAGGTGGAATGACGGAAGAGCAGAAGGATCCTGGGACTGCGTTTGCCGAAGAACTGGCTAAACAGCTTCCCGTGAAGGCTATCTACAAGGACGCCGGTAAGCCTGCCGCAAAGCAAGTTGGTCAACTCGCTCAGGACCTGGTGAAGACGATACAACTGGCGTTGGCACCGCTGCAATTTGCCGGCGCCTACCAGGATCGATTGAGAGCATTCATTGATCGGTCCGTCCGCGCCGTACCTGAGGAGCGGAGGGTCTCGCCGCCGCCGCAGATATTGGGCCCGATTGTGGAGGGAATCCGCTATGAGCCCGAGGGCACGCCGCTCGATGCGCTGTTTTCGGGCCTTCTCTCATCTTCGATGGATGCAGACTGCGTGGCGGTTGCTCATCCGGCCTTCCCGTCAATCATTCGGCAGCTCTCTTCTGACGAAGCAAAGATCCTAAGCGCGCTTAAAACCGGCAGATATCTGCACGTTTACACTCGTGCGTTCGACCACACGAAAAATCTGTTCGTTGGGCCTATTAAAATCGAGCTCGACGAACTGCCGAAGCAAGATCTCAGCTATCCCGAGAACGTGCCGATTTACATGCAGCATTTGGACAAGCTGGGACTTGCCGGCGTCTTCCAGGAGGGCAATCAAGAGCCGCTTGTCGAGGGAGGGCGTCAAACAGGCGTTCGCGTGCGATCGCTGTACCGTCTTACCGAATTCGGCGCACTGTTCGTAAAGGCTTGCACCTAGAAAGCGAGGCGAATTGTGGATTTGGAAAAAGAGATTCATGCTCTGTCGGCCGAGACGTTGGCGCACAGCATCATGATCGGCAACATCTTGAGCAAACTAGCGCGTAACCCCGACTTGAGATCTGCTATCGCGGAAGGATTTGATCAGTCGCTGGACGTAGCGCAGACCGTCGCTGTTCAATTCGGAACGGCTGCGTCTCCGGATCACACCTTGAAGGCGCTTAAGATTATAGAGGAGATGCGGAGCACGGTGCTGGGAGCAGGCCCTGGCCCAAACCGCCAAATCAAGTAGTCGTTCATTCGACGGGGTGCAAGCTGCGAGGGTGTGTATGCTTAAGCGCACTAGGTATGGTCTTCTTCGAGCCTTTATGCAGCAGCACGGCGCTTTGAGAATGTCTGCTTCTAACTACGACTTCGGGCATTTGGCGGAGGCCGCCAGAATTGCGAACGCAATTTTCATCCTCTTAGGCCCGCCATCGCGAACGCATCTCTCAATCGTCGATGCGCTCAATTGGAACGTAGGTATGCCTAGCACTAGGCCAAACGGAAGTTTGCTATGTGTGGAATGCGTCCCGGTCGAAGCGGTGGGAGCTCGACCGGCCTCTTGGTTTATTTACGCTCTCCCCGCGGGTCGAGAAGCAGTTGCATACCCTCAAACTCCACTCTCCCTGGCGGACTGGTGGGGTGAAAAAATTCTGACTAGGCCGGAAGGCGACCTGACGCGCCTTGAGATGGTGAGGATTATACGTGATCGGGACGGCGGAGCTCATCTGGATCTGACAATCACGTCCCCGGCCTACAAGGCTGTGTTGCTGCACGGGGCGGGATTCAATTACCGGCCATCAGCGGACCAACCCGAGCAGCCGGTCGAACATTCAGTCGAAGCGATCACCCGACAAATCGGAGAGGAAGTGATCCAAGCGCTCAAGGGGAAAGTGCTTGCGGCTCAATTGGAATTGCAGCACTTGGCCGCCGCAGGGTCGACCAAGTTGTTTGAAGAGAAGGACGAGTAACGCGCCCGATTTCAGCTTCGCTTCCCCAATTCAATCGTCATGCGTCGTTCCTTTCAGCGCGAGATAACAGCCCGCCGGCGCGCACCGGCGGGCGCTAGGGTTCGTCAGGCGACGAGAGATCCGCTGGCCAGCGAACGGATGATCGTGGCGATCATTCGATCTTCTACGTTCGCCGTCGGAAACTCCTCAATTTCCCCAGACCATCTGCCGTCGACCAGCGCGGTCGCTAAAGCCTGGATCCCTCGGAGCGTTTTCGGCTTCAAGTCCAGCATCCGCTCGCATAGCTGACGCTGCTCATAGCAGAGCGCGTCGTGAGCCTCGTTGGCGACATCGAGACCAGTTTGCTCCGCGGCAGCATCCGTTTGCGCTTGGTACTGATCGAGAGCTTGTATCAATTCGGCCGCCCGGTGTTGTCGCCGGTCGTCCGGCCTCGCAATGAATAGGTGCTCGAATCCCAGAACAGGCTTCGTGCTGGTGCGATCTTCAGGATGGGGCAGCCCGAGCCGCATCCGTTCCTCCTCGGTGCCGCTGAAATCCCAGCTCAAAAATCTTCGCCCGCGTAGCTTCTCGATGTCATCTTCTGTGCAGATGCATCGGCCTTCGGCCGTTTTCACATAACCGACCAAGCCGGCATCGGTCGGTCGCCAATCGAACGCTTCAGGCCGTTCGGGCCTGATAACCTCGAACCGATCTTCGCATTCGCTCAGGTGCTCATAAGCCTCGAGCTCGGCGGCATGCACCCGGCGGACGCGCTCGGCAAGCGCGACGAGCTCAGCGTCCGGGTCGGCGTCGGCCGCGACGAGCGGTGCGACTGCAGCGCTGGCGGACAGCGCGAGCGCGGCGGTTAGGACCGTGCGCCGGGACGAAATCGCAGATTTTTCGGGGTGAAAACCTGGCTCGGCGCCAGGCAAAATAGTGCTATTCTTAGAGTAAGCCTGAGGCATGGGTGATCTCCGTGCTTTGGGTCAGGCTCGCCGCGGTGGTATCAACACCGCGGTGGGCCGCTTCGTTGTCTACGAAGCGCGCGAATCCTACGGGTACAGAGTCTGCAATGCAAGCGGAGCGCGAGCGGTGCCACGGTACGCGCAATCAGGGGGGAGCAACTTTCTGCTTCCGGCGTCGCCTTACCCGATCGTGAGCCGCGATGAATCGTTCGGCCATTTCCCCCTGGGCGCCGGGTTGATCGGTTGGCTTGCTCGCCGGCGCCGCGGGCCTATGGCGGCTCTTTCTCCACCGATCGATCTCATCCAAGTCGAACATACCGGTATCCGGATCAAGCTTTGGGAAGCCACGCTTCTGAAGCTTCGGCAGCACTTCGTTGAATTGCGACAGAGTCAGGTGCAGCCGGCGTGCCGCCTTTTCCGGTGGCACGTCGCCCGGATCCACACGGTAACGAATTCCTCCCTGCTGAGGCTTGGTCATCGCTATTCCTTACTTGATCTCGCGCGCAAGTTGCGGAAGGCTCCTCATTCGAGGGGGCGCAATGCGCGGTTTTGTAGTCTTGGCAATCGCGATCGGGCTGGTCGTGTACGGCTTCAGCCGACTGTCTGCGCCGCCTGTAGCGCCCGCCATGGTCGCGCAGCTGCCGCCCTCGAAACCGCCTTTGCCAGTCGTCAGCCCCCCTCCCCGTCAAGCAGCCCCGCAGACGCAACAGGCGCGGTCGGCGGCGCCCCTCGACATTACTCCTAGCGCACAGCAGCCGGCCAAGCAGCCCTCGCGGCAAGCCTCGCCAGGGCAGCCTGAACCGTCGAAATCGAAGCGGGCCGCAGAGGTCCTAACCGCCGCCGCGATCGCTGCGTTGATCGTGGAGGAAAGCCGCCGTGCCTATCATGCTGGAGGGCGGCCGTGTGCTTGTCCCGATGACACCATGCGCAACGGCCGTGCTTGTGGCGGCCGCAGCGCGTACAGCCGGCCAGGCGGGGCCGCGCCGCTCTGCTACCCTACTGACGTCACGGCAGAGATGATCAAAAACTACCGAGCTCAGGTTGCACAACGATGAATACCGCGAGCAAATATCTACTTGCAATGGCCGCCCTACTTCACCTCTCAACTCCAGGCTACGGTCAACCTTCGGCGAAGCCCTCAAGCTACGATCAGATCCTGAAGTTCGCGCTCTCATCGAAACCGTACGATGCGGCCGCTCGCGCCACATTAGCACACCTGTTCGCTTCTTACTGTCGTGACGTTTTGGCGGCGGTACCCACGAACACGCCGGCAGAGGACGCCTGGATATCGCAGGAAGGAAATACGACCGACGCCAACAAGATATCGCGTCTGTTGCAAACGGCGGAGTGGTCCAGGCATCAATTGAAAGACACGTTCTCGACTTGTGTAACCAGAGCCTCAGAATTGATGGTCATCCAGTCAAAGAAAGAGTTGGATAGCGAAGCTGCTGCCTTTGTGAGTCTCGCCGCCAATTTCAACGAAGATACAGATCTCAGAAGCTACGCGCGGCGCCTCGGCATGAAGAGCATTGCGGATCAATTTGGCCTTCTCCCTACACTTCGGCGGGTTCTGATGATTGCCGCCTTGAGGACTTTGGAAGGAACGTAGATCACCGGGAGCCACACACGGCACGGCACCTCAACGTCGCGTATTGCCACCGTTCACGGCAGCACCACCACGACGCAGTCAGCGATCGTCGTCGGCTTGCATCTGCCTCTGTGAATAACCGGGATAAGCGAATGTTAGCCGCCACACACGCGCCGGGAGTGTCATGCTGCGCTTACCGAATCAGGATCGCCCTCATGAAGTGCCCCCACTGCGCTATCCACTTCCACGACAACTGGGACGACGAACATTTTAAACGGCGCGATCAGTATCTGGGCGAACTCTTAGGCGATGGTGCGAGAGGCTACTGGAGGTACCGCTCCGCCATCTGCCCCGAGTGCCGAAACTGGACGATCGAGGTGACCGTAACTGGCAGCGATGAGTCAGAAATGCCTTGGCGTCAGATCCACCCGATTGGTGCAAATCGCGGTCCTGTGCCTAATGAGGTACCGCCTCCGATAGCGCAAGATTACATCGAAGCCTGCAACGTTCTTCCCATAAGCGCTAAGGCCTCAGCAGCGCTGTCACGGAGATGCTTACAGAACATGCTGCATGCGGCCGGTTACAAAGCGAAGGATCTCGCGAGAGAAATAGATCTGCTTCTCAACGAAACCGACCCCAAGAAAGCTCTCACGCACCGTCTCCGCGAAACCGTCGATGCAATCCGCAACTTCGGAAACTTCTCGGCCCACCCGATCGATGACAAGACCACGCTCCAGGTCATAGACGTCGAGCCGCACGAAGCAGAATGGTGCCTCGAGGTGATCGAGGAGTTGTTTGATCATTTTTACGTTGGGCCTGCTGCTGCATCGGCAAAGAAGGCCGCGCTCAATGCAAAGCTGGCTGCTGGCGGCAAACCGCCGGCTAAGTGATCAGGATCTGCCTGCGATGAGCAGCGATATTGTATTTCTCTACGACCAGGTAATTGAGGCACTTGTGCGCTTGCACGCCTTCTCGTGCATGCGGGTAGGTGAGCTCGGTGGAGGAAACGATACCGAAGAAGACATCGATCACGTCGCCGAATTGATCGCGAAACGGGATCTCCTGACCTTTGCCGCATCAACTCGGAATTTTGCCGAGGCCACTAAGGCCGTCGCCGATATGCGCTCCATCGGTGTGCCGACTTGCAAGCTTAAGCCGCTGCCGGCGACCGCTCCATTTTTTGCGGAGGGCTCGGAAACAATCACTCTGTATCAAACGCTTAGCCGGATCCTTCACGCCGGATCGATCGAGCTCTTGCGATCCACTGCGGATTACGAATTCCAACTCGCAAGTTCGGACGAAGAATACCTGCAGATGATCGGACGACGACGGGGTCGAGCGACCGAGAAATCTGAGCCGCTGGTCCTGCTGAGAAGCGAGAAGGACCTACCCGCATTGCTGCGCTTAAGGTCAATGATCTTACGAACTTGCGCGTTTCTAAACGTGATCTCGGATAGACTCGCCGAGGAACGCAGCATTTATCTCCAGCGCGACTATCGGGACCTATAAAGTTGGCGTTTGGGGCTGCATCGACATTGTCGCCATGAGAAATCTACGGCTATCTATCTCCACGCCGTCACTCCGCTGTTCGCCGAGAACGATCCCGTCCAAGTTGTAGTTGCCGTGGCAGTTCCTGTCGATGGGGACGGAATTAGGCTGAAGAACAAGAAGGTATTTCCATTCGGGGCATCTATTGTGTACCCGGAAATACTACCTGACTTTGCAGATCCATTGCCCCAAGCCGTCCCACCAAGAACAAAGCCGCCAGCAGTCTGGGACACGGTTGGGGCAACCGATGTTCCGGAGGCGGTGCCAGCAGTTCCGGTCTGAGGCGTGGACGAGAGGAGGGACGAGTCGTCCACTGTGTAGACTGCATACTGCGCCGGCCCGAAGAGCGTGTTGCTCATCGTAAATGTGACCGTAACATTCGTTGTTCCGGTCGGTACAACTGCAGTGATGCAGCCTGCCCACTCCTGAGTTGATCTCGTTGAGTCCAGACAGGTTGTTGCTGCAACCCCGTTTATGCTCCCACTCGTGATCGTTCGTCCGCTGGACAACCCGGACACGGCCATGACGATGACACGGCGCGTGGAGTATGCTGCCCCGATATTGACTGTCGAAGATGTCCATGTTCCGGAGGAGTTGCTCAGCGGCCCATTTCCGACAAATACCGGCGCCGGCAACGGGCGGGAGCCACCAGCCCCCAGCAGCAGCATCGACCCAGCGAACGCGGGCGTGATCGCGAGCCAGAGCGTGAAGAAGATCCTGGCGATTACATTACCGCCAACCCAGACGCAGGCTTGCGCACTAGCCTGACCGAGGAAAGCAAGGCTAACCAGGGTGAGACCAGTCAACAACGAAAGAGCTTTGCGCATTCTAGATCTCCAGGGGCTGGGATGACTTCCGTGGTATTTCGGCGAGTTGCCGGACGTATGCAGAGGTATGGGCGTCTAGCCATGCTGAGATTCGGTCTTCTGAAATGCTGGCGTGGCGAAGGTTCCGGACGCGTCGGCGAACGGTCTGCGCGCCCAGCTTGCGAGCGGCGCGCTGTCCTTTCAGCGTCATGGTGACGACCGCGGCCAGCGCATCCTCCTTGCCCATCTCCTCACCGAGGGCGATCCAGTCGGCGACAGGGGCGTTGCGGGCAGCCTCATGATGCGCCGCCAATTCCTCCTCGGTCATCGCGCCGCCTTTCTTGCTTTCCGCTCGAGCATCTGCTGCCGGAGTCTGGATATACCCGGAGACTGCGCCGGCGCGCGGGCGGCACGCCATTCAGCCCAATCGACCGGTGCCGGCACGATCGGAGACCCAACCACATCTTCCTTCCAACGATGGATGACTCGCTGCGCGATCTGGCCGCGCTCGATCGACGTAAGGACGGCCTTGCCGCCAACCCAGCTCTTGCCGTCGCCGTCCAACTCCTGGCGAGCGATCTCGGCGAGGTGCAGCAGATCAACGGATGGATCGTATTCGGCAGCATCGCGAAGTTCGAAACCGGCCCGGTCAAGCCATTCATGGCTGGGCATCGGGGTGCCGTTGATCAAGCCTTCTCCGATCGGTTTCAGTTTGCCACGCTCTGAAGCAACAGCAGCAAGATCAACTCCGCTTTCCTTCAGCACGACGGCCATCTGCGTCGACGCATCGGTCCAGAAGTTGGCGACGTAACCGCCGGGCCGGTTCTCGCCATCGTGCCAGCCGATCAGATAGATCGTCGACATGGCATCGGAGGCGCGGTGTTCCGCCGCCAAATCCTCAAACGTGTCGGCGAGCCAATGTTCGCCGTATTCGACGAGATCGTCGAAGCTATCGAATGCGCGTTCGACGCGATCGGCGAACATGCGCTGAAATGATGACGGTCCCGGACAGCTGATTGCAGCCGAAAGCGTCGCCATCGTGGTGGCTTTTGTCAGGTTCGTTGCCATGACTGTGCCATCGAGCAGATAGCTGACCGCATCGGTCATCATGTGGATTGAATCAGACTGGCGCAGAACGAAAACGGCGCTCATGCCACCTCCCGCTCTTTCGGCTCGCTGTTCTCATTGGCGGGCTCGGCCGGCGGCTTCTGCGGCAGAACAGCGTTGAGTCGTTTCAGCATCAGATATTCCGCTTCGTCGAAGGCGGTCCGGTTCTGGCTGGCCTGTTGCTCCAGTTGCTGCCGCGCCTGCAGATTGGCGCGGAGTTCGGCCTGCTGGCCGATCGTCTTGCCGACCAGGTCGATCTCGAGTTGGGCGCTTTCGACGCTCTGGTTGGCGGTCAGCGCCCGAACGCGCGCCGCTTCGCTCAGCATCGTGACGGTCTGGTGGAGCGAGAGATTGTAGGCGTCCTGCCCAATCTTGGCCTTCTCGCTCGGATCCAGCCCGCCGGCGGCGCGGTACTGCTCCATGGCCTGCCGCTGCGCCACCGCGGCCTTCGCCGACGGCGAGAAGGCCGTAACGGCATCGTAAGCGATCCTCGAGTTGCTCTGGATCTCCTCGAACGTCGTCTTGAAGTCGTTTTTCAGCTGCTGGAGGATGGCTCTGGCGCGATCGGCCTGAGCTTGCGTCAGGCCCAGCTTCCGGATCAGCAACGGATCCTCAGCCGTCGAGCCGCCCACCGCGGCCGCATCGGCAAGGGCTTGCCGGGCGCCGATCTCGGGCAACTGAGCCATGATCGTTTGTTGGACGCGGAGCGATGCTTGAGCTTCCGCGGCGGTGCGCGAGGCCTGCGCCTGCTTTTCGATGAGTGCATTGATGTCGGCGAGTTGCCGTTTCAGGTTCTCGAGATCCGCGCTGGAGCCGAAGATCCGGCCGAGTCCAGACTCGTAGCCAGAGATCGCTTCCTGGAGTCGTTCCTTTTGCTGCTGAAGGCTGTCGTTGAGGTGCAGGACATTGGCGAGCTTCTCGCCGACGACATCGAGCGCGTTGGAAGCACTGTTTTTGAGCCCGGTCCACGCCCGAGACCAGACGCTGGTCACCTCAGCGGTCCTGGCGAGCGACCCCTGGACGCTATCCAGAAGAGCCCGCTGGGCGTCGTAGAGCCGGTTCTGGGCCATCAGGCTCGAGATCTGCCGCTGCAACCCCGCATCCAGGAAGCCGAGCCGCTCGTTCAACTGCTCGGCGCCGCGCACCGGGTCCGCAAAGGCTGCGGCGAGCTGTTTCGCCGCCTCGACATCCGTAACCCCGAAGGTGGTAGCAAAATCCCGACCGATTTTCACGATAGGCAGCAGATTGTCGTTGGCGATCTTGCCCGTCGTGGCAAGCGCCATCGCCAGTTCGCGGGCACCGGCCACCGAGAGGCCGAATGCGGACGCGCCCGCGCCGGCAATTGAATTGATGCCGCTTACAGATGCCCCGCTGGCGCGGCCGGCGCCTGAGAGCGCGATCTTCACCTTGTCCTGTTCCGTCAAAAAGTTCTCGAGCGCGAGCGTTGCGCCACCGATCGCAACGGCAACGCCCCCGAACGCGACGCGCCCCAGGGTCAGGAAGCTGGAAAGCCATGCGGTGGTCTGCCGGGCAAACCCGCCCAATGTCGCGCTCGAGCTCGCGAAGATGTCGCCGATCTGGGATCCTTGCTGAAGCAGTACGGTCCCAAGCCCCTGCCCGCCGGCGATGCTGACAACAACGTCCTGGGCTTGCCGGCTGAGATTGATCAGTTCGTGCCGCTGCAGCCCCGCGGCCGCTGCGGCTTCCTGGGACGCTGATTTGACCTGCCGCAGTGCCGTGATCTGCTCGACGAAGGCCGCCTTTGTGCGCTCGACCGCGGCGACGCGCTCCGCCTCCGTGATGGCGCCGACATGCAGGGCCCGGTTGATCTCGTCGAGCGTGGCTCGGTAGTCCCGGCCGGCGGCGAAGATCGGATTGAACTTCGCCCGGAGCCGGTCGAGTTCGGCGCCGTAGGCCGCGACATCGGCGGCGCGCGCCGCGCTTGTGTCGGGCCCGCCGATGCCGAATTGGGAATTGATGGCCTGCTGAGAGCTTTGAGCCCGAAGCTGAGCCTGTACCCGCTGCGCATTTTCGGCCGCGGCCGCCATTCGAGCATTCATGGCGTCGATCGCCGGGACGATCGATACGAAGCCGCGCTCAGTAAGGGCGGCGGCATCGGCGACAAGTCCAAACTTTCGGTAGGCTGCATCCAGGAGTGTTTCGGCGCGATCCATCCCGAGCCCGCGGTCGACGGCATTGCCGATCCGTCGAACGATTGCCTCAAATTGAGCGCCGGCGCTGTAGCCGTCGAGCAATGTCTTGCTGAGGCCTCCGACGCCCGGGATCGCCTTGGCCAGGGCAGCATCCGCCTGGGCCATGGCGGCGGCGCGGGCGCGATCGCCAGCGATCATCTTCGCGTCGGCCGCGGCCTTCTGATCGGCGGCTCTAACGTATCCGCTCGAGTCGCCGTCCAAATTTACGCGAAGGCTTTTGAGCGCGACGACCACTGTTCATCTCCCATTTAGGAGAGGCGGACCAGGAACCGCTACCTGGTCCGCCGCTGCTGAGCCGTTGGCACCGAAAGGAGGAAGGCGCTCGTACTCGCGATCGCGTCGACCTTGACCCTCAGAACTCTTGGCGCCGGGAGGTCGACTTGCCGTTATCGGGCGGACCGCTACGCGCCCTCATCGGATCGCGCCAATTAGGTCGAACACTTCAGCTTGCGGAACGCCTCAGCCTTCGCGACACCGCCGCCGACCCGCCGACGAGCGTGGAACCGGGTCTGGCCGCTCGTCGCGATTGTGTACGGGTCGCGAGTTACGCCGAGCTGAATACGGTCATAGATGCGGTAGCCGGACTGGAAGTCACCAATGACGACGGGGAATGCCCCGGCTCCGATATCGGGCATGTCGACGGCTTCGACCACAGGCCGTCCAAGAATCGTCTCCGGCTGACCGGCTGCGATCGATGGCTGCCAAAGATACTGGCCATCGCCACTCTTAAACTTTCGGACGTTCGCGAGGGTCGTCCCGTTCATCATCCAGGCCGATCGATTTCGATAATACGGCGCCAGCGCATACAATGCGTCAATCAACGAGTCGGGGTCGATGTTCGCTGCAAGGCCACTGCTTACCGACGGCACATCGGCATCAGCCATGAAACCAAGCGGCTGTTTGTTGCCGTCCCCGCTGACAAAGCCGGCGCCCTCGAGCCGGCCAAATTCCTCCGCGAGATCGAGTGCGAGCTCCGCCGCGATATCGACGGCTGCATCTTCAATCATCTGGTTACTGACATCGACGTAGCAGGCCGCCTCGTTGACTGGGATCCGCAGCTGCCCGTAGCTCGGCTCAGTGCTCGTCCTGGTTTCCGTCTCGCCGACCCAGCGAGCGGTCAAGCGGCCGGTTCGCTTTGGAATGAGAACCTCCCCCGCCGCTGTCGTGCCGACCCTCGCCGCTGCGCGAACAGGCGAAAACTGCACGAGGCCTCTGAGGATCTCGGCAACGAATTCGGCGGGCGCAAGATACCCGCCCTTCGTGTCATCGCCGACGACGAGAGCTCGCCTATCACCCGGCTCCATGCCCTCAGGTCCGTAACGCAGGAAGGTGGCAAACCGTGCGCGGGCTGCTTGCTGCTCGCTCGTCTCAACTTGATCGCGACCGAAACCAGGGCGGTTAAGGCGCGTCTCGATGCGATCGAGGCGGTCGATGGCGCCGAGATATTGATCGGTCATCATCCGAATGCTTTCGGCCAGCTGCTGGTCAGTGCTGCTCACGTTCGCGTTCCTTCTTGCTGACGACGGCGAACATGCGGGCAATGGCCGCGCTGGTTTCCGGACCGTCGAAGGGATTTTCGTCTTTTGGAAGTTCGGCCCTTGACCGAGCTAATCCCGAGGCCATGGCCCTGGCCTGAGCACGCGACGCGCCATATTCGCGGCAAAAAGCCTCGAATTCACGTTCGGTCATGTCTCGGATAAGCTTGTGGCTCATGGCGTACCTAACGGCGGCGTTTGAAAACGCCTGGGATCACAACATCTGTTTGTGAAACCATCACCGAGGCGCTGCGTCCCGCAGCGGAGGGCCATGGAGCTCGGCAGTTGGGGGCCTGCGTCCCGCAGGCGCGAACTGATTTGCTGTTCGACGAATAAGTGATTTGCCGTGCCGACGTCAAGAAGTCAGTGCGCATTGCGGAGATCCCGCTCGTTCAGTTCGCCCTCGAGCATCTTTGCGGCGGTCCAAATGCGCGAGGCCAGCTTTTTCGCATCGCCCGCATCGAGAGTGACGGACATCGTACCGTCGGTTGTTCGGATGCGCAGCACGACCTGCTGGTGATCTGGTGCTAAGTCGATTTGCACGCCAGCATCGGTAGGCTGTTCGTCACGCAGGAAGGCAGTATCGAAAACTTCCACTTTGCATCTCCTTTTTCATTCGGCGAGGTGCGCGCGCTGAGCGGCGACATGGCATGGCACACTGCAAAATCGACCCTCTTGAACCCGGCCGGCGCGGGCTTTGCTGCTCGGATTCCTCATAACGAACGGTTGCCCACACCGTTCGCAGCTTCGCTGACGACGGGCCTCGGCGTTGCGCCGGCGGCCGGCATCGCCTTTTCGTTTTGCCAACATCCCGCCGCATGCGAGGCCGCATGCCTGGCGCTTTGCATCGTTCGATAGAAACGCCTGACCGCAGACCACGCAAACTTTCGGGATGGTCCTCGGGCGCGGTTTTGAGGGATGCACACGCCGGTATGCCCGATTCAGAACCAGGCTTCGCGCGGCCCGGCATTGCTTGGAGCAGAAGCGCCGGAGCCGGCCGCAAGGTCCGCGCTCGTACTCGAATTCCTGCCGACAAACCAAACATCGGACGCGGGCGATCACAGGACTCTCCCAATTTCAAAGCAGGGTTTTTCCGTCGTTGGAGCGATCTCGGCTGAAATTTCGGAGGCGGCAAAAAAAATTGCGCGAGTGAGGACCAACGCGGTCGGCGGCCCAATCGCGTCCAGACTTTTGACCCCCATACCCCGTCGGTCAGAAATCATCGTCGCGCCTCGGGGTGTGCAGGCCAACGGACATGGCAGCAGACCTGCTGATTCCGTCCCCTCTCGTTGAGCGTGCGAGCACGTCGAGGATGTCTTCGCCCTCGAGGTAACTCCTAATGCCTTCGGACGCGCTGCCGGCTCTCGACTGTTGCTGTACGAATTGAGGCTCGGGTTCGTCCAACCAACGTTCATCATTCAGCCACGCTGCTGGGTGCTTCGTGTACTTGGGATCTTGGTTGATCCGCGCTGCTCCGTAGCGGAAGACACCGGTCATAATGTCTTGGAGCGCGGCTCCCTTTTTCAACGCCTTCATGAAAGCCTTTCGTGCCGCTCCTTTTCCGACGCGCTTGGGATACTGCTTCCAGAAGTCCTCAAACGCATCTCGGGTTGTAGTATCTCCTTCTCTGTTCTCTTCGGTGTTCTCTCCTTCTCTGTTACTTGTGCGGATGGTCGTATAGGGTTCGCCCGGCTCAGTTTCGGGTGTTCGTTCGGCTGAGCGGATAGGGTTGGCTTGTTCGAACCCTGGATTCTCGGCGGGTGTTGCAACCCGCTCCGGCTGGCGCTTGTTCGCGTTCGGGACGGCTGTCACACTTTCCGCCTTGGGAAAGATCAGTTCGTACTGATTGCGATGCCGTCCTCCAGAACTGTGTCGTTTCATGAACCCGGCACCTTCCAGTCGATTGAGCTGCTTGGGGATGGCCGTGACCGTCTTTGCAGTCGCGACCGCCAGGGCCTCGTAGGAGGGGTCGCACCGGCCGGTCTTGATGTTGAGATGGTTTGCCAAACTTGAGCCGAGGACCTTGTCGCCGTCGCCGATGGCGACAGACCGCAGGAGAAGACGTACCCATCGGTCGCGCTGCGCGAGCGTCTCAACAGACTCTCGTTGGTCGTCCCGCACTTCAGCCGCCGCCTCGACATGCTCGGATGGCTGCTGCTTGATTAGGGCGGGAAGGCTCATAGCCCGCCTCCTGGTCTGCCTAGTACCGACTTCCAGAGCGCGGCTCTGATCGCCGACTCCATCATCCGAGCCTCAGCGGCGATCAGTTCCTCGGCAACCCCTTTGCGACGCATCGCGGCGATCTGAAGTTTGATCTGCTGCTGAATGTGCCGCTCGCCGGCATCGGGGCTCAGTTCGGCGGCGCGCCAGGCCTGGCGCTCGATGAACGCTTGACGCCGCACGATGGGGAAAGGCACCACCTTACCCATTTTGAGCGCCTTGGGAGGCAGCCTTGTTGCGTTCGGCCCAACCCTGCGGATCTCGCTTCCAATTCGCGATCTCCGACCGGTGCGCGGCGTTCTTCTTGGGCGACAGCTTGAAGTACCTCGGAAACAGACCGGCCTTCTGCATGCGCCAAATGGTGGGCTGAGAAAGTCGAACCTCTCTCTCGACTTCCTTAGACAACATGATCTCGGAATCACTCATCGCGAACACCTCCAATCTCGGTGGTCGCTCGACAGCGCGCCCAACCTGGAAAAGACGGACCCTGCTGCCGCAGGGCTCGCTGAAATCAGCGACTCGCCTTTCTGGTTGCGCACACTTGCGCGCTGGTTCGGCTTCAGAGGGAGAAGCTGGGCGGGATTATGCCGATCGCCCCAACGCAGAAATCAATCCGCGTTTCAAACCGTCAGTAACTGAATTGATTTTATCGAAAGATGGTAGATGTTAGGCGGCCAACTGAATGTCTTCCGATGAAATATGCGGTGGCGTATGGCTTCCGACGTAGACCGCCCAGGCATCCATTAGTGCGCGGCGCTTTTTCAAAGCATCGCCGCGGCGATACGCCCGTTCAGAGTCATCTCCGACCAAGTGCGAGAGCGCGGCCTCAGCAACTTCGCGGGCGAAATCCGTCTCGTCGCCGGCCCAGTCGCGGAAACTCGAGCGGAAGCCGTGCACTGTGGCCTCTTTTTGCTTCGCCCGGCGCAGTGCTTGCGTAAGGCTCATATCGCTCAATGGCCGCCCGGGCTTCGCCCCGGGAAAAACGAACGCGCTTTGGCGCTTGCCGGCAATGCGCGATGCGAGCTCAAGAATCTCGATTGCGCGGGCGCAGAGCGGGACACGATGTTCTCGCCCTTCTTTCATGCGCTCGGGCGGGACCGTCCAAACTGCGTTTACGCGGTCCACCTCTGTCCAAAGCATCTCCCGGACCTCAGTCGATCGGCCCGCGGACAGAATTGCGAACTCAAGCGCTAAGTTCGACATCGTGATGTTCTGCCGCAGGTGATGCACGAACGCCGGAACGAGCGTGTACGGCATCGCGGGAAAGTGGCCGCGGTTGGTTTTGCTCCGGCCCGGAAGGATCAAGTCCAAATGACCCCGCCACCGGGCCGGATTCTCGCCCTTGCGGTGGCCCTGGGCGCGCGCGGCATCAAGTACCCGCTCTATGCGGCCCCGCAGCCGCGAGGCCGTGTCCGGCTTCGCCTGCCAGATTGGGCGCAGGATCTGGAGGACGTGGTCGGTCTCGACTTTGTCGACGCGGCTGTCGCGGACCACTTTGCAGTAATCAAACTCGGATGGATTGCCCTCCGCATCTCTCCCGAGCAGGGTCATGTACCATTGAGCGGCGTGCTTCTCGTTTTTCCAGGATGGCCGCATGGACTTGATCAGAGCCTCCGCAGCCTCGCCAAACGTTGGAACCGACTCCTCCGCGCGGCGAACCTCGATCGGATCCCGGCCGTCGGCGAGGAGCGCTCGGGCTGTCGCCGCCTTCTCTCGAGCCCGCGCCAACGGAACGTCACGCGCGGAGCCCAGCCCCATTTCCCGCTGCCGTCCGTTTCCGGTGCGGTAGAGGAATATCCATTTCTTCGCTCCATCGGGGGAGACAACCAGGTAGAGATTTCCGCCGTCGGCGTGGCGGCCGGGCGCCAGTTTCTTTGTGAGAGCGTTCGCGGGAAGTCGGTTGAGTTGTTTCGGCATAGCCCCAGCACCAGCCCCAGCAGCAACGTGAAATGTGCTGCATTAATCAGAGCCGATTTGGACTGTGCCGACAAGACGCCGCGCCGAAAAACGCTTTGCTTTGAAGGGGTTTGAAATCTCCTGAACTGAAAAGAATTTCTAAGTGCGAACCTCACCCCTTCCGCCACTGGCAAGCCGGAGCGCTCGATGCGCTCCCGCGGTTTCCATAGTCCCCGACAGGTCCCTGCCTGCATTCGCGCGACCGTCACGTAACTGGGTTAGCGCACCTTGGTCATCATGCCGGGGGTTCTGAGCGACCAGGCTTCCCGGAGGAGCGGAACTGGCCGTCGCCACCCTCCGCGTGCCTCCCTCCATCTCAGAGAGTGCCTTCTTCAGCCATTGCTGCAACTCAGATTGAGGTGGTGGCCTCAGGTGCCCAGGTTTTGATCCTGATCAATTCACGTTGGCCAGACCAGGGTGAGCATGCGCTCGGCGGCTGGGACTCGATCCGAGAGGAGAATGGTCATGGCCGTCATTGTCGGAACGTTGGCAAACGAGATCTTAGCCGGGATCAACTTCGACCCCACGAACTTCGTCTTTGGCGAGGGCGTCATTGACTTCTTCGAAACAGGGGGAAACGACGCCGTCATCGGCGGCAAGAGTTCCGAGAACCACCTGTATGGCGACTCGTTTTTGATCGAATTCGCAACCGGTGGAAACGACATCGTTGTCGGAGGCGACAATTCCCTGAACTTCGCGTGGGGCGACGCCGAGCAGTTAAGGCTTTCAACTGGCGGTGATGATGTCGTCATTGGTGGCCACAATTCCGAGAACCACCTGTGCGGCGAAGGGGCTGTGATGTCTCCCAGCTTCCCCGCTCCGATCTATACGATCGGTGGAAACGATACAATCATTGGAGGTGACAACTCCCAGAACTTCGCGTGCGGCGACGCCGAGACGATGATTGCATTTTCACAAGGTGGCAATGATACGATCATAGGTGGAGCAAACTCCTTCAACGACTTGCGCGGAGACGGTCTCGGAGAAGGCGCAAACGAATTCCGTGGCTGCATCGGCGGGGACGATCTGTTGATTGGCGGCACTAACAGCACAAACTACATGTACGGCGACGCTGGCTTGCTGTTTTTTGGGTCGATCGGAGGCGACGATACGTTGATCGGCGGCGTGGGCGGCATCAACTACATGTACGGCGACGGCCACACCATCAACGAAACTATCACCGGAGACGACCGCCTGGTGAGCGCCGTGCGTACGACCGATCATATGTGGGGTGATGCGCAAACCGTGGAGGACAAGGTCTCACTCTTTGGCAAGAACACGTTTGTGTTCTCACCGCACAACGGCGTGGACTACATTTACGACTTCCATCAAGGTCAGGATACCATCGAACTGGATGGTGTCTTTAATATTCCTCTCTCGGAGCAGGCCCAAGCGCATATTCCGCCGCAGGCGGCAGGTCACCTGCTCGCATCGTTCTCGGATCTTGATATCCAAACCGTGGACACAAATGGAGATCAGTTTGCCGATAGCAGCCTAATTCAGCTCGGCCAAAAGAACAGCATTACGGTGTACGGGGTGACACAACTTACTGAGGCGGATTTCCACTTCCTGGTGTGAACTTTAACGTCAGTCGCGTTGGGAGCGATCCTGGAGCGGTGCGGCCTCGCCGAGGACATGCTGGCTTCGCTGGGCGAGCTGTTCGGCCTGATCCGCTGCGGCGTGGTGCCGTGGATAGGGCTGCTGGTTATCATGGTCGCGATCGTCATCGCCTTCCCCGCTACCGTGACTGCCCTGTTGGACGCGCCGACGAACGTCGATCCGGAAGGTGAAGATCGAGATTCCCCAGATAGAACCGCCACCGCCAATCAATTTCGATCCGCCGCTGAAGTAGACGTTAACGCGCCGCAGGTGCCGCGGTCCGGCCCGTAGTGATCCGGGATGGATGCACTCTGGGATTCCAATTAAGCCACGCCGGTTGGTTCGCGACCAATCATCCGGGCATCACCTTCTTGCGGCCCTGGGGTGGGGGACGAAGCCGCGAGGCCCGGACTCCTAGGCTCCGGGCCTCGCGCATTTAGTCGATCAGTCGCGCTGGGCGACCTGCGCACCTACTCCCGCGGGACCTGGCGCGGCGCTCCCCACCCGCCTTGCCGCGTCTCCCGCCTTACCGTGTCTGCGGCTCGATCGTGATGGTGCAATCGCCCTGCCCTTGCGTTGCAACCACGATGTCGCCCGCCGGGGCGCCGAGCGCGATCGGTTGAGACGAGCCGCCATCCGGCATCTGCACTGTGACTGCGATCGAATCCTGCCGTGCGGTCGAGCCGACTGTCGTCGGGGACACTTCGGCAAGGTTGCCCGACGCGTCGCGTCGCATGATCCGACAGGGTGCGCCGCCGCCACCCGTAGTTGCCGCCGCCGTTGCGCCGCCGCCGCGGAGCTCTGCGCGCGCCCGAGAGGGATCGCGCGGGATCTGACTGACGATACGATGCGTGCGCGGCTCGACAATCACGATGTCCTCCTCGGTCGCGAAGTAATCGTACCCGCGGTACGCTGGCTCGATCGAGACGATCTCCGGCGGCAACCGGTGCAGGCGCACGCGCCGGGGGATCTGCTCGCCGACGCGGATCGAGATGTTCAGGTTGCGCTCCGGCGCGGCGAGCCGTTGCCGGCTGATCGTCTCGGAGATGCGAACCTGCTTGTCAGGCGAAATGCGGGCCTGCTGGTTGATCTGGGTCTGGCTCGTCGAGGTGCCGGACGGCACGTTTTGGGCGTCGGTGCCGGCGGGTTGACGCGTCGTTTCGGTCGCGGTCGCCGGCCGTTTGTCTTGCTGCGGCGCGCCCTGCTGCTCGGCCGAACCCCGCGACGGCTCGCCACGCTGGTCGCGCTCGTTCTGGGTCGTGCCTTGGCGTCCGGACTTCGTCGCTTCGGTGCCGGCCTTCGACTTGTCGGATTCGGCGGTCGACTTCTGCGCACCGGACTTTTCGCCCGTTTCAACATCGGCCTTTGGCCTCTCACGCTGCTTGACACTCTCTGCCTCGCGGCTGCCGGGGCGGGATTCCTGCGCCTGCTCTTTCTGCTTGGCGGGCCGATCGCGCTCGGCGGATGGCGATGGCCGGCTCTTGTCCTCGGCGCCCTGCGGGCCCGAGGGGCCCTTCTGCTCACGGGCGACACCCTTCGTTCGCTCTTCCCGCGCTTGGCCTTGCGCTCGCTCCTGGGCACCTTTCGCGGACTCTTGCTTTGGGGACTCTTGGGCCTTTGTGGACTCCTGGGGTCGTTCCTGCCTTTGCGATGCAGCGCCTTGGGGCGTCTTGGCGGGCTGTTCCGTCCGCTTCGGCTCGTCGCGCTTTTCGCCCGGAGCTTGGGCCAAAGCGTAGCCTGACGCCAGCATCAGGCAAATGGTTCCAGTCGACAACAGCAGCTGCTTGCGCATGTCCTCTCCTCCGCGGCGCGCAAATGGACAACGAAAGCGAACGTCCGCTGCCAATGAAGGTTCCTTCGAGAGGAGAGGAGAGGACAATGCGAAGGCCTACGGGTTTCCGATGTCCGGTCAGAAGTGCTCTGCCCCAAGCGCGTCACGCCTTGGGTACGTTGCGCTCCAGGTCTTCCAGCCAGGCGGCGGCACTGGCATCGGACGGCGCGCGCCAGTCTCCGCGGGGCGACAACGAACCTCCCGCCGATACCTTGGGTCCGTTCGGCATGGCCGAGCGCTTGAACTGGCTGAACGCAAAGAAGCGCCGCACGAAGACCTCGAGCCAGCGCCTGATCTCCGCGAGCGTATAGGCGCGACGACGATCCTGCGGGAAAGCGGCCGGCCAGTCGCCCTTGCCGACGTCCTGCCAGGCCTGCAATGCCAGGAACGCGATCTTGGACGGCCGGAATCCAAAGCGCACCGTATAGAACAGATTGAAATCCTGCAGTTCGTAGGGACCGACGGCGGCTTCCGTGCTCTGCGGCTTCTCGCCGGCCTGAACCGGCACGAGTTCGGGGGAAATCTCCGCAGCGAGAATCGCACCTAACGTGCGGTTGACGTCGTGGCTGAACTCTTTCGAGGCGATCACCCAGCGGATGAGGTGTTGGATCAGGGTCTTCGGCACGCCCGAATTGACGTTGTAGTGCGCCATCTGATCGCCAACCCCATAGGTGCACCAGCCAAGCGCCAGCTCGGAAAGGTCCCCGGTGCCGATGACGATCCCGCCATGTTGATTGGCAAGGCGGAATAGGTAATCCGTCCGCAGTCCCGCCTGCACGTTCTCGAAGGTGATGTCGTAGAGCGGTTGGCCTTGGCCGAAAGGATGGCCGATATCCTTGAGCATCTGGGTCGCGGAGGGACGAATGTCGAGCTCCTGCGCGCTGACTTGAAGCGCGCGCATCAGGGCCAGCGCGTAGCTCTTGCTCTCGGTGCCGGTCGCAAATCCGGGCATGGTGTAGGCAAGGATGTTCGTCCTCGGCAACCCGAGCAGGTCGACCGCCTTGGCCGTGACGATCAGGGCGTGGGTCGAATCGAGGCCGCCGGACACGCCGATCACGACGCGCTTGGTGCCGATGGCGCGCATGCGCTGCACCAGGCCGGCGACCTGGATGTTGTAGGCCTCGTAGCAGTCCTGCTCGAGCCGGCTCTCGTCGCTGGGCACGAATGGAAAGCGCTCGACTATCCTGCGAAAGCCGATGTCGTCTGCCGGCGGCTTGAGCGAAAACCTGACCGTCCTATAACTGCCGGCCCGCTGCCTTCGGTTGTCATCGAACGTTCCCATCAGCGCACGTTCCTGCCGCAACAGGTCGAGGTCGACGTCTGCAAGCGTGATCTGCCCGCCCTGGCGGAAGCGTTCGCCTTCGGCCAGCAGCACGCCGTTCTCGAAGATCGAAGTCTGGCCGTCCCAGGCGAGATCCGTGGTCGATTCGCCGGCCCCTGCGGCGGCGTAGATGTAAGCCGCCAGACAGCGTGCCGAACAGGATTGACACAGCAACGCGCGCGAGCGCGCACGTCCGATCGTGATCGGGCTGCCGGAGAGATTTGCCAGCAGGGTCGCGCCTGCCAGCGCGAGCTCGGACCCAGGGGTGACCGGGATCCACATATCCTCGCAGATCTCGACGCCGATGGTGAGGCCGGTGACATCGTCGGCTTCAAAAAGGAGATCGACACCGAATGGTGCCTTCATCGCGCCGATCGTGATTTCCGATCCGCTCATGCCGGCACCGGAGGCGAAGTGGCGGCCTTCATAGAATTCGCGGTAGGTCGGCAAATAACTCTTCGGCACAATTCCGAGAATGCAACCGCGATGGATGACGACGGCGCAATTGTAGATGCGAGCGGCAAAGCGCAGCGGCGCGCCGAAGATCAGGACCGTCATCAAATCGGCGGACGCCTCCACGATAGCGGCAAGCCCACGCTCCACAGCATCCAGGAGCGGATCCTGCATGACGAGGTCTTCGATCGCGTAGCCCGAGAGACAAAGCTCGGGAAACACGGCGACCGCGACTGACTGCTCATGACAGGCTCTCGCCGCATCGACGATCGCCGCGGCATTGGCGGTCGGATCGGCAACCTTGGAGGTCGTGACACAGGCCGCCACACGTGCGAATCCCTGGCGATAGATTGAGCGAAAAGTCATTGAGAAGGGCAGCTCCTGTTTGCGTCCGGACCTACACGATAACGTTCGACATGAGACGAGCGATCGCCGAGTTCATCATCCTGCATTCGGTTCGCAGAATGTCTCTGCATCATCGCATACGCTGTCCACACGTTGACCTGGATCAATGAAGAAATTTCGCAGATGTGAATGATGAATTTGCGTAAACATCCTCCCTACTCCACTACGGCCGCCAGGACTGCCCAAGCCTGACGGCCTTTTTTTGTGGACGCAACAGCGCGCTGCGCGTCGGTCGCGTGGCAGGTGTTCCCCAGGCCAAACGCCATGCCAATTCACTTCGCTGCCGGACCGTGCGCGAATGCCCGCGCAGTGGAAAAAGCAGACGCTGCTGCGGACAGACGCGTTGGATCATCTGCTCCGAAAGTATAATTTGGGTGTATTAGTCAAATGCCAACCCATGCCATGGGGTGCGGATGGCATCGCGTCCGCTGCGGTGGCGGGCTTGAGGCCCCGGGCTCGATTGGGCCCACCTCGCCAGGTTCCAGTTGCTGAGCTTGCCGCCAAACCAAATTTGATGTGCTGAAACTGCGTCGCGACCATAAGGTCGGACAATCCACCCGTGGAGAAATCGGCCTGCGCCACGGAGGACGCAAGCGAACCGAAAGTGATCGCGATCAAATGACGTTTGTGACCTCATGTCGCCTCCCGCGCGCCAGTTAGGCAACCGGCGCGGTTACCCCTGATCAAGAGCAGCCGTCCAGACCAGACCAATTCTGTTTGCTCATTGGAGATCATTGCATGCGCGCGCACCAGATCATGTCCCGCCAGGTGATCACGATCGGCCCTGACGCCTCAGTGGCTGATGCCATCGACACCATGCTGGCACATCATATCTCCGGCCTTCCGGTCGTGGACAAGGACGGCAGGCTGGTCGGGATCCTGTCGGAGGGCGATTTCATCCGCCGAGCGGAGATTGGTACCGAGAGAAAACGAGGCCGGTGGCTCATCATGTTGGCCGGCGCGGACCGGGTCGCGCTCGATTTCGTCCGCGAGCACGGCCGCAAGGTGCAAGAGATCATGACCGAGGCGCCGGTCACGATCAGGGAAGATACCTCGCTCGAGGAGATCGCCCAGATCATGGAATTGCAGAAGGTCAAGCGCGTTCCGGTGATGCGCGACGACCGTGTCGTCGGCATCGTCACCCGTTCGGACTTCCTGCCCGCAATCGCCCGCCTCTCTCAGATGAAGAGCGACCCGGATGGTGACGACGAGATTTGCAACGCCGTGGTCGACGCGATTGCGGCGATTCCCTGGGGACCTCGCGGCCTCAATGTTACCGTGACCGATGGCATCGTTACGTTAAGGGGCGTCGTGAGAAGCGAGAACGTCCGTAAAGCGGCAGTCGTTGCCGCGGAAAACGTTCCGGGTGTCAGAAAGGTCGAGGATCTCTTGTCCAAGCCGGCACTGTACCCCGCCCCGGAAGACGATTACGGCGGCGGCGATATCGTGTCGCTGCAGGAAGAGCCGTCCACCACCGACGACGAGCCGTTGTAGCGATCGCGCCGGAGACGTCAGGCCGGAATTGTTCGGGCACGAAATCCGGCCGGCTCGCTCCCAAGCCAACCGGCGATGTGGCGCCACGAGCCGGCGTGGGTCCCGGCCCCCATGAACAGGCCGAGATGATTGCAGGGTTCGATCACGGTGTGCATCAACGGCGCCGGCGTGCCGAGCAGTTGCGAGGTAGCCAGCGCCTGCTCGGCCGGAACGACCTCGTCATTTCGTCCGACCACGAGGAAGACCGGTGTCTTCAGCTCGTGCAGATCAATCGGACGGCCGAGCGCCACGAACCGTCCCGTGGCGATGCGGTTCTCGCGAAAGATCCAGTTGATGACCTGGCGATAATACGCTCCCGGCAAGTCCAGCGTTTCTTCGTTCCACTGCCTGAAGCGTTCGAGCAATTCCCTGCCGTGTAGAGCCTCGGCGGAAAGGAGAGGCCTTTGCAACGTCGCCTCGATTTCCACGTTGCTCAGCGATGGCGACCAGAGATTCAGCATTTCTTCGCCGCTGACGTTGCCGCCTCCGCGTGCGACCAGTTGCTCCAACACCGCTTGCGGCATACTTCGGGCGACCTGTGACAAGGTGGATTCGATCGACAGGTCGACGGGCGCGCCGACCAGCACCAGGCGACGGACCTTTTCGGGAAAGCGCGCGGCAAAGACCAGCGACAGCCAGCCACCCTGACACAAGCCGACAAGATCAACCGGCGAGCCGAGGTCGTCGACAGCGACGTTGAGATCGCCGAGATAGCTGTCGATGGACAGATAGCGCATGTCAGACGAGGCCGAACGCCAATCGGTGACGTAAATTCGATCGAGACCTGCCTGTCGCAGGCTCTCCACGATGCTGTGACCGGCGGCGAAGTCGGCGATTTGCGCTCGGTGCAACGCACAGGGCGCGCAGATCAGGACGGGGCGTCCCGAGGAATTTCGCGAGAAATCGCGCAGCCGCATTGTCGAGAGTTCGAGCGCGACCGTGTTGGGAGAGGTCCAGGCAAGGGCCGATTCACGCGAGCCCCGCGCGGAATTGCCATGATCAAGCCAGGACAGATATGCATCCATTGCCACCTTTGCCGCGGCAAACGGCCACTGCAAGGGATCATGCGCCCAGGCAGCGCCTGGCTCCGCTTGCTTTGCCCCCTTGTCCGTTTGCCGTTCCAAGCCCTGCTCCTCCCATGTTGCCGGCCCTGCGGCCAGCTCAGAAGAACGCTTCGATACTGACCACAGGTATGCCGAATTCCTTCAAGCTGTGATGGGTCGCCGCCACGGAGCCGTCGATATCGATGCCGCGGCAAGCATCCTCAATGACGGCCACCTCCAATCCGGCCTTGCGAGCATCCTCCGCCGAAAAGCGGACGCAAAAGTCGAACGCAAGGCCGACCACGAATACCGTCTTCAGTTCGCGCTCGCGCAAATACCCGAGCAGCCCCGTCGGCGTCTTATGGTCGTTCTCGTAAAAGGCCGAATAGGAATCGATATTCCGGTGGATTCCCTTGCGGATGATGAGGCTCGCCTGCGGAACCTGCAGCGACTTGTGAAACTCGGCACCCGGAGTTCCCTGAATGCAGTGGGCAGGCCAGAGCACCTGGGTCCCATAATCCAGTTCGATCGTATCGTGCGGCCGCTTGTGCGGATGATTGGAAGCGAAGGAGACGTGGTCACGCGGGTGCCAGTCCTGCGTCAGGATCACGTTCCTGAATCGCTGCGCGATCCGATTTACGGCCAGTACGATCTTTTCCCCGCCGGGAACCGCCAGCTCTCCGCCCGTGCAGAAGTCATTCTGCACATCGACGACGAGAAGCACGTCCCTCTCGGAAATCTTCATCGCTGATCCCTATTGTGCATGTGCGAGGCTCGCCGCCGGCGGACTTGCTCGCCCGCAAGTATCTATTCAGCTTATCACAGGCCTTCTGTTGACCTCGGTCAAAACCAGCTGACCGCCGGTGAGCTTCCCTGTCGTTCCGGTTCGATGGGCCGTGCTGATCTGCAAAGGGACTTCCCGAGGTTGTGGGAGGCCGACGTTCACCAAATTTCAGCAACCTGGCGTCAATTTAGCCGTGTTCCAAACGTGATTCCCCAGGCAGCCAATGATGACAGCCAAGAGCAACTCGCAGACACGACGGGCCCTTCACAGCCCGAAATCCGGCTTTCTCTGGGGCGCTTCAACTTCCTGCTTCCAGATCGAGGGCGCCGCGCACATTGACGGCCGCGGTGACAGCATTTGGGACGTGTACTGCCGCCAGCAGGGTCGCGTGAAGGATGGCGATACCGGTGAGGTGGCCTGCGATCATTACCACCGCTATGCGGAGGACGTTGCGCTCATGCGCGACATGGGTCTGGACGCCTATCGCTTTTCCATCGCGTGGCCGCGGGTGCTGCCGACAGGACGCGGGGCCGCCAACGAACCGGGGTTGGCGTTCTATGACCGGCTCGTCGATGCACTGCTTGCAGCGAACATCGAACCCTGGATCTGCCTTTACCACTGGGACCTGCCGCAGGCGCTCGATGACGTCGGCGGCTGGCAGAATCGCGATATCGCGGGCTGGTTTGCCGATTATGCCGCCCTCATCGGCCGCCGCTATGGCGATCGCGTCAAGCGCTTCGCCACCTTCAACGAGCCGTGCGTCTTCACCCTGTTCGGGTATGGGTTTGGCTGGCATGCGCCTGGGATTGCCGACAAGGCGGCGCTGCACAAGGCGATCCATCACGTGAACCTGAGCCATGGTGCGGCCATCGACGCGCTGCGGTCGGCCGTGCGCGACGTTTCCGTCGGGGCGGTCCACAATCGTCAGCCTTGTTATACGGCCACGCCTGGTCCCGATGATGAAGCGGCTGCGCGCCGCTTCTCGGTCTATTGGAACGACGCGTTTCCCCATCCGCAGCACTTCGCCTGCTATCCCCCTGCTCTCGCGGAGGCGATCGAGCCCTACCTGCGGCCCGGCGACATGGCGCAGATCGCGCGTCCGGTCGACTGGTTCGGCCTCAATCATTACTCGCCGCATTACATCAAGGCGGATTCCAATCTGCTCGGCGCGACTTTCGGCGCGCCGCCTGCGGAGGTACCGCGCACCTCGATCGGCTGGCCGATTGTGCCCGGTGCGTTCCGCGACACCCTGCTCGACCTGCACCGGCAATTCAGAGTGCCGATCTACGTCATGGAGAATGGCACGGCCTCGGAGGACCAGTTGGACAGCCGCGGCGCCGTGCAGGATGACAACCGTATTCTCTACCTGCGGGCGTATACGGATGCGATGAACGAAGCCATTGCCGCCGGAGCCGACGTTCGCGGCTATTTCGTATGGTCCCTGCTCGACAACTTCGAGTGGGGTTCGGGCTATTCGCAGCGGTTCGGCCTTGTTTACGTCGATTTCGCCACGCAACGTCGGATACCCAAAGCATCCGCGCGATGGTACTCCGACGTCATCGCGGCGAAGCGGAGCGCACGGGTTTCCGTAGCGGCTCATGTTCCAGCGGAGGCGGTAGCCGCACAATCATGACGAGCGGCGGTACGGCACATTCCGACCAGGCCTTGCTCGCCGATATCGGCGGCACCAATGCGCGTTTTGCCCTGGCCCGCGGCGACGAGATCGGCCCGATCGAGTACGCCAGGGCCGCGGACTTTCCGGGGGCAAAGGAGGCTATTGCAGCTTTCCTGGAACGGCACGCGGCGAGCGGAACGGTGAAAGCCGCCGTGCTCGGCGTAGCCGGGACCGTGGAGAACGGCCGTGCCTTTCTGACCAATAGCGGCTGGATCATCGATCGCGCCGAGCTCCATGCCGCATTCGGCATCGACACCGTCCACGTTCTCAACGATTTCGAGGTGCTGGCATGGTCGCTGCCGGCGCTGAAGTCGGACGATCTGTTTGCTCTGGGTTCGCAAGAGCCGCTGCCGGGCGCTCCCATGCTGGTTCTCGGACCGGGCACCGGGTTCGGCGCCTCCTGCCTCGTCGCGCGGGACGGCTCGGAGATTGCGATCATTACCGAGGCGGGCCATGCGACGCTGCCGGCGGCCTCGGAGCGCGAGGAGCGGGTGATCGACAGCCTGCGGCAGCGCTTCGGTCACGCGTCGATCGAGCGAGCCGTTTCCGGGCCGGGCCTGCTTGCCCTGTACGAGGCGCTGGCCGCCATCGAAGGCGTCAGCGCGCCACAGCGCGACGCAGCGGCGATCACGCAGGCCGCGCTAGACGGCAGCTGCGTGGTCAGCGGTGCCGCGCTCGAGATGTTTTGCTCCTTCCTCGGTACCGTGGCGGGAAACCTCGCCCTCACCTTCTGCGCACGCGGCGGCGTCTACATTGCCGGCGGCATCGTTCCGCGCTTTCCGGACTTCCTCGCCCGCTCCAGCTTTCGAACGCGCTTCGAATCCAAGGGACGGTATGAAGGCTATTTGCGAGACATTCCCACGAACATCATCATCCGGCCCGATGCAAGCTTCGTCGGGCTCAAGACCTTTTTCGACCGTCGCATAGCCGGCCGATCACCAGTTTGAGGATACCATGAGCGATATTGTGACCATCACCGTCAATCCATCGCTCGACCTTTCGACCGAGGTCGAAAAGATCATCCCAGTGGCGAAGCTGCGCGGTACCACGCAGCGACATGATCCCGGCGGCGGCGGTATCAATGTCGCCCGCGTCATCAACAGGCTGGGAGGTGATGTCAGCGCGATTTATCCCGTCGGCGGGGTAATCGGAGACTTGGTGCGCAAGCTGCTCGAAGAAGAGGGGGTTGCGAGCCAAACCTTCCGGATCAAGGGCGAGACGCGGCAGGATTTCTTCGTCCACGAAATCAGCACCGACCAGCAATATCGTTTCATCCTGCCCGGACCTCGGCTCGTCGACAGTGAATGGCAGGAATGTCTGAAGCTGATCGCCGCGCTGGAGCCATTTCCCCGGTTCGTGGTGGCGAGCGGCAGCCTGCCCCGCGGAGTCCCCGATGATTTCTACGCGAGGGTCGCGCGGATCGCCAAACAGCGCGGCGCAATGATGATCCTCGACACTGCGGGGCCTGCGCTCGCCGCCGCCGTGTCCGAAGGACTCGACATGATCAAGCCGAACCTGCGGGAAATGCGCGATCTGAGCGGGGTCGAGGCCACGGATGAGTTGGAGTGGGAGGCTGCCGCCAGGGAGATCGTCCAAGCACTAAGGGTCAGGATCGTGGCGTTGACGATGGGACATTTGGGGGCGGCCCTGGTCACACGGAACCAGGTCCTGCGGGCGCATCGCCTGCCCGTGACTCCGCTCAGCGCCGTCGGCGCCGGCGACAGCTTCCTGGGGGCGCTGGTGCTACGACTCGCACAGGGAGCGGATATCGTGGATTGCTTCCGTTACGCCATGGCGGCTGGCGCTGCAGCCCTTCTCCATCCGGGAACCGACCTGTGTCGGCCGGATGATATCAAGCGGCTTGCCGAGCAAGTCGACATGGAAGTCATGGAAGTGGCGTAAGCGACCCAGCCTCGATCCCGACCTGATCGATCTTGGCCGCCGGGCTGTGATGGTTGAGGCGGTCCAACGAAATCAACAATCGCCCCACCCTCTCGACGGAAGAGATCCAGTCCGCCACGCGCCCGTAATTGTCGACGAGGTAGTTGAACGAGCTCTGTACCAGCGTGAAGGCTGCGGCCGCCTGGGTGAGTTCTCCAAGCGTCATCGTTCCCGCCAGGAATTTGGGGGCGCACAGGATCAATCCTATGATCGGCGCCAGCAATGAGTTGCCATGGGAAACCAGGGTCATGCGCATCAGGCGCCAGCAGAGGCGCCGCCACTGCTTCAGCACATTCCGCACCGCGTCGTGAATGCCCTCCTTCACACTCGACTCGTCCTCTTTCGGAGCGTGGCCCTCGCCGATGTCCCGCAACTGGTGCGCCGCTGTAATCAACTCTGCCTCGGTCTGGTTCTTGGTCTGGATGACCTGTGTCAGGGGTGAACCGACCAGCACCATGGTCCCGGTGATCAGGCTCGAATAGAGCACCACGCTGATGACGAGATACCCCGGAATCCGGGCGCTGAGGCCGAAGGCGTTGAAAGTAACATCACCTCCGACCCCCCACAGGACCTGGATGAAGATGAAGGCCGTTAGCAAGGAAGAGACCGCACCCAGCGCCAGATCGATGGGCGCGTCAGTTGCTATCCTTGCGTCTTCGGCGATACGGTATTCGGGTATTTGCAGCTCCGATTGAACCTGAGCCAGACGGGCATACCGCTCGTTCTCGGTCCAGTACTGGATCAAGTGATTGGTCAGCCATTTGCGCCACATGCGCTGTACGGTCATCCGCCCCCAGACCGAGGTGACGGCGAGTGCGATAGAAGCGCCGCAAAGCGGAAGCAGCAGCAAAGCCTGAAATTGCAGGCGTCCCGGATCCCGGCGCTCGAGGGCGTCAAAGAAATCGCGGTTCCAGTAGTTGAACCGAAACTGCACGTAGAGCTGCAGCCCGACGATCGAGAGCAGCACCACGCAGAGCAGCCAGACACGCCATGCCCCAAGGCCGCGCCAGAAGCCTGAAGCGCTTGCCCAGAACCGGATCCAGTCTTGACGGGGGTCTGTAGTGGTTTCGACGGCCATGATTCTCTTCGCAAAAACCTCTAGAGCAGATCACCCCGCAATGGTTGATCTTTCGCAAATGCCGGAACCGCTCAAGCGGCCACATTCGCCAGCTAATCGGCGCGCGGTTGCCGATCCATGATGCAGTGCGGAGACCCGAGATGACCAGCCCCGATTACGTGCGGTGGTTCAAGGATATCGGATTGGATTACGTCCCCCTGGTAGGCGGCAAGACCGCTTCGCTCGGCGAACTCTACTCCGAGCTCTCGTCTCAGGGTATCTTGGTGCCTAACGGCTTTGCGCTCACGGCCGAGGCCTACCGCCACGCGTTGACCGAAGGTGGAGCGTGGCAAGAGCTACGCAAGCTGCTCGGCTCCATTGACAAGCGGCGCATTTCCGATCTCGCCAGACGCGCTGCCGCGGCCCGTGCCATCGTCTACGCCGCCACCGAACGTGAGGACCTGCGTCGCGAGGTTGCCAGCGCCTATCGGCAGCTCGAGCAGGAATACGGCGCCAATGTCGCGGTTGCCGTCCGCAGCTCTGCGACCGCGGAAGACCTGCCCAACGCCAGCTTCGCTGGACAGCACGAGAGCTACCTCAACGTCCGCGGCGCGCGCGATCTCTTCGACGCTTGCCGGAACTGCTTTGCTTCGGTCTTTACCGACCGGGCGATTTCCTATCGTATCGACAACGGCTTCGATCACTTCAAGGTGGCGCTATCGGTCGCCGTCATGAAGATGGTTCGTTCCGATCTCGCCGCCAGCGGCGTGATCTTCACCCTCGACACCGAGTCCGGATTCCGTGACGTGGTGTTCGTGACCGGAGCCTACGGACTTGGCGAGAATGTCGTCCAGGGCGCCGTGGAGCCGGACGAGTTCTACGTGCACAAGCCCACGTTCGAGGCCGGCTTCCGAGCGGTGCTATCGCGCCGGCTCGGCGGCAAGGACAAGAAGATGGTCTATGCACGAGGCCACGCGACCACACGCAACATTACGACATCTCGCCGCAACCGCGAGCGCTTCTGCATTTCCGATGAGGACGTGCTCAAGCTCGCGGGCGATGCCATTGCCGTCGAGAAGCACTATTCGCGGCGCGCCGGCCACCCAATGCCGATGGATGTCGAATGGGCAAAGGACGGAGCCGACGGCGAACTTTACATTATCCAGGCGCGCCCTGAGACAGTCGCCTCGCGCCGCACGCCGGATGCCCTCGAGAACTACATGCTCAAGTCCAAGGGAACGCTTCTTGGCGAAGGCCGTGCGGTGGGAGAAAAGATCGCATCGGGCAAGGTTCGCCTGATCAAGCGGAAGCAGGACCTTCATGCGTTCAGGTCCGGTGAGGTGCTGGTTGCGCCGGCCACGAGCCCGGATTGGGAGCCGGTGATGAAGATCGCCTCCGCCATCATCACCGAACATGGCGGTCGCACCTGCCATGCCGCCATCGTGGCAAGGGAGCTCGGCGTTCCTGCGGTGGTCGGGATCGAAAATATCACCGCAAAAGCCAGGAACGGAATGGCTGTGACGGTCTCCTGCGCCGACGGCGAGGTCGGACACGTCTACGCCGGCAGCCTGCCGTTCGAAGTGGAGCGGGTGTCGATCACAAACCTGAAGAAGCCCCGCACCGAAATCATGGTCAATCTCGGCAATCCGGAAATCGCGTTCAAGACTGCCCTGATGCCAAGCGACGGGGTCGGCCTGGCGCGGATGGAATTCATCATCAACCAGCACATCGGCGTCCACCCCATGGCGCTCGCCATGCCGGAGCGGATCAAGGCGCCGAGAGACCGGCAAGCGGTCAAGCAGCTTACCCGCCTTCACAAGAAGCCCGCCGATTTCTTTGTCGAGCGGCTGTCCGAAGGCGTGGGGACGATCGCGGCGGCATTCTACCCGCGCCCGGTGATCGTGCGGCTATCCGATTTCAAGACCAATGAATATGCGAACCTGAAAGCCGGGGCAGACTTCGAGCCTAAGGAGGAAAACCCGATGCTGGGCTTTCGCGGCGCGGCGCGCTATGCGCATCCCGCCTATGCGCCGGGCTTTGCCCTGGAATGCGCGGCGCTCCGCCGTGTGCGCGACGAGATGGGGCTCACCAACCTCAAGATCATGATCCCGTTCTGCCGGCGCGTCGAGGAAGCACGCAAGGTGATCCAGACGATGGGTCAACACGGCTTGCAACAGGGCGACGGCGGCCTCGAAATCTATGTGATGTGCGAGATTCCCAACAACGTCATCCTGATTGACCAGTTTGCTGCGCTATTTGATGGATTCTCGATCGGGTCGAATGACCTCACCCAGCTCACCCTCGGCGTCGATCGAGACTCCGACATCGTCGCGTTCGATTTTGACGAGCGCGACCCCGGAATGCTGGAAATGCTCAAGCTTGCCGTGACCGGTGCCCGGCGCAACAAGCGCCATATCGGCATCTGCGGCGAGGCGCCGGCGAATTATCCGGAGATCGCCCGCTACCTTGCGCAGCTGGGGATCGATTCCATCAGCGTCAATCCATCGAGTCTCCTGCGGACCATCGCGGTCGTCCATGATGCCGAGCAGGCGATCGAGACCGACAACGTCGTAGAAGCCTCGCCGGCCAGGAGAGCCTGAAAAGGCCCGGCGTCAGGCCGGCTCGCCTTCGTCTGTCTTCTGCACGCCGGAGTGGAGCCGTTTGAGGGCTTCCCTCACCTCATCGTCCTCGATCACGTCCTGAAGATGCGGCTCCTCTTCCAGACGCTCGTCCTGCTTGGGGTCGTGTGGCAGATGGGCGGGTATGCCTTCCTTGCCGGCGACCTGATCCTGTGGGCGGGCCATTTCTCCCTCGTGCTTGCTCGATCGGCGGCGCTGATACGGCCGCCAATGTGCGCCAGAATGATCTGTCTGGCCGTCCTCGTGTTGACGAAGGTCAAGCGGTTGCCGGGCGGCGCGCGAGGCAACCCGCAGCTCAGGCAAACCGCCGCGGGAGGCTGTTATGGATCGCGCAGGCGGCGACCGCAGCGTGGCCAAAAGCCACCGCGATCTGATGGAGATCGGTCACGACGTCGCCAATGCCATAGAGATTGGAAACCGTGCTGCGCTGATGGTCGTCCACCTTCAGGAAAGCGCCTCGGTCGTGCGCTGCACCAAGCGCGAGCGCAAGATTTGAGCGCACATCGGCCCCCATAGCGGGATAGAGCACGTCGAACTCCGCCAGCTCCGCGCTGTCACTCATGACCTGGACGCGATTGCCGCGCCGGCTCAGCCTGGGGCGTGGGGCCATCAGCATCCCCACTCCCGCCGCGACCAGCCGACCGGCGACTTCGCCCTGCGGCAGCTCGTCCGTGGTCAGCAAGGTGACGTCCCGCGAATAGTCGCGCAGAAAGAGTGCCTTGCCGGCGGAATGCTGCCATGGCCCGATAACGGCGATGCGCTTGCCAGTCGCCTCGAAGGCGTCGCAGATCGGACAGTAACGCAACAGTCCGTCCCGGACTGCGGTTTCCCAGTCTGTGAACGGTGGCTGTGTGTCGACGATGCCGCTGGCAAGGATGACCGCCGACGCCCTCGCCTCGCCCCGATCCCAGGCCGCGCTAAAGCTGCCACCATTCTGCCCCAAGGCCGCAACCTCGGCCTTGATCATCGGCACCCCGAGATCACTGACCTGCTGCTGCATGCGGGCCAGCAATTCCGAACCCGAAAGGCCGTGGGCGAAACCCGCAACGTTATGGCTGCGAGGAATCAGCGCGGCGCGGCTTTGCCCGGCATCGACAAGGCAGACCTTGCGCCGGAAGCGGGCGAGATAGATCGCCGCCATCAGGCCTGCCGGTCCGCCACCAATGATCAGACAATCGAATGAGGCTTGCATGTGAGCTCGCTGGTTGGCTGGACAACGCAGGAAGCGAGCCAATTGTGCCATTTCGCCGTACGGCGCCGGCCGGTGCTCATTGCGGGCTGCTGGTTGATCAAACGAGCCAGGACGCCGAATGTGATCGTGCAAACGGGCGCCGGGCAAATATCCCCTGACACAGGACAGGAAACGAGGCTCGGAGTGCCTAGGAGTCCGAGCCTCGTAACCGGAACAACCCCCGCGCGAGAGCCACTCGGTATGTTTTAGAATTTACACCGGTACGCCAGAGAAGCCTTGACATGGCGCAAGCTCTCGCCGTTCTCGTGAATCGGCACCAAAGCGAGCGCCCGAAACTGAGCGGAGATCTGGCAGCGCATAGGCTCTTACGCAATCGCAAGCTTGGTGCCGTAGGAGCCGTGGCCGCCGTCAACTGTCGACACATATTGACTGCCGCCTGCCGCCCGCTTCAACGGTCATCGGTGTCGACTTTCACCTTCGGGAAGACGATCCTGCCACGATAGCTTGCCCGTCGTTCACGTCGAAGACGCGGACGTAGTAGTCGCTCGAGGAAGGCGATGCCGCCGCGCCTTCCACGAGAATTGCACGTGGTTCCGCGAGAAACCCACAGCTCTTTTCACTTCGCAGCCCTAGCTGCCCTTGCGCATTTCCAAGCATTGCGAAACACTCGCGACGTGTAGCGTATGTAGCGGGGGCGTGACATGCGTAGCGAGGAAACGGAATTTGACTATGATCGCTATCGGCAACTGTTGGCCGACGCGGTCGACGAGAAGAAGAGACTGGCACTGATCGAAATCCTGATCGAAGAGCGGGCCAGGGACCGTCTCGCGGCGCAACGTGCGTCGGACCGCGCGGGCATGACGGCAAGGACCATCGCTAACGTTCTGGGCAGTGCCGCCAATCCGAGATCGGGTTCCGTGCCGCTGCGCCCTGTCGGTGCGCAACTACAAATCCGTTAGGACTTTCGCCGTCCGACAATCACGCGTTTGGATGAGGACCGTCTCACCTGACTTCACCGGGGGTCCTGCGCCAGCGGCGTGGCGTCTTCTGGCGATCGATGCTTCAAAGCGGTCGCATTGGTTTGTTGCCTCAGCCTGATTGACGCTCGGCCACTGGCCTGAGCGAGGATGATTTCAGTGCGCCTCAGGTTCTTGCGGCGATGCAACGAAGGCGAGTCCGATCCGGTTCTTCTGGATCCACACGACCCTGCAGTCACGAACCGACGAATCCCTAGCCATAATCAGTCGAAACCGCGGCGGAATAAATGCCGGGTTCTCGACGTCAATGGCGGCGCCCGCGACGGACATGTTCGTGACCGTGCAGCTCATCACGGAACCGCCCGACGACACATATGCCGGTTCGTCGATTTGAATTCGTTGGTGTTTTCGCTTTTCTTCCATCAACTTGAGCCCAAAAATACCCCGCCTTGCGAGCGGCAAAAAACCTGAGCGAAATGGCGCCGTCCTCGACTTCGGCACCCCTGCCGAGGCACTCATCGCCGACAGCGTACCGAGAGTTCCCGATAAGGCCCTCAGTCAGCCATGACTCAGGCGTGAATCGGCCAGCGTTTCTTCAACTTTGCGTGACGAATAAGAGAAGCCGCGCCGCTGCGGCAGGATAGCCGGGCGCCGCGCCTTCCACCTACCCCAGGGCATGGCTGCCTGGCTATTCGCGGCGCGGCAATGGAGCGATGTCAACGAGCAGATCCTTGGTCTAGCAATGCCACTCGCGTTTGCTAATCCAGCCCCCGCTCGTGGCTGAGGCGCACCATTTGCTGGATGAAGATTTGCTTCTGCTTGTCGTCAAGGGTCGCATAAAGCGGCTCGGCGGCATCGGCGACGCTGCGCTGGTCGGCGGCCCGATCGACCAAGAACTGGGCCTCATTGCGCATCTGCTCAACGATGTCGTCCGGCGGATCACGCTTTGCACGCGCGACGCGCAGGTTCAGGCGTTCGGCACCGTTGTGACCAAGATAGTGCATCGCGCTGCTGAAGTTGTACCAGTGCTTCTCCTGTTCTGGCGTCAGATTCAATTCCGTCTTGATGCGTTCGATATAGGCGTCGCTATTGGCGACGATCTGCTCGGCTGTGAGTTGCGGTTCGCCTTCCTGGGTGAGTACCGTCAGCTGCTTGGCTGGCGGCTGGCCGGCCTTGGCAGCCGTCGGACCGTGGCCCTTGGAATTGGCGCCCGTCGGGCCGGTGCTCTTGGAATTGGCGCTCTTGGCATTCCCTTTGGCATTATCCGACTTGGGATCTGCCTTGGCATCTGTCTTGGAGGAGCCCTGCGGTTTGTTCCCGCTCGGCGCGGCCGGTTTATTGTCGACGACACCGAGCACGCCAGTCACGGCGCCGACGACGCCACCGATCGCGCCGCCGAGTACCCCGCCGACGGGTCCTGCGGCCTTATTGCCTGCTGCGGCTCCCTCCTGAACGCCCTTAACCAGGCCTTGCGCGTCCGCCGCTGCGGTCACGCCCAACAACAGCACGACAACTGACCCGAGCGCGATGCACCATCGCAGAAGCGCGCGCACTGAACGCGTCAGGCTCATCATTCTAATCTCCATCGTCTGATCTATTCGCTTGGACTTCCGGGGAGAGACGGCAGGTGCTGCCGAGTCGGAATCTTAACGTTTTGGTTTAGTGCAATCCACCGGTGCCCTCGTTCAAGGAAAGTCTTGCCGCGAAAGCGGGTTATGCAGCGTTGACGCGAACTGCGGCGTAATTGCGCACCCCGCTTCATCGTTGGGGGAATACCTCCTGGGTGCAGCGCAACAACCTCAGCATGCTGAAAATGATAGCGCGCACATCCCCGCCGTCCTGGGCTCAACGTTAGTTCAAGAACTATCGCTACGGGATTTCTCGACAGGTGCGAACAATTCTGATTTGATCGCGCTACCAAATCTCCTCGCCTCGCGCGCGCTGCTCAGCGCGGGGAAAGAAGGAGCGCAAGAAAAACGAGAACAAAAATCAGATTAGCGAGGGAACGACATGTCACGCAGAAAACTGTCTCGACGACAATTTGTTGCTGCCACCGCGATGTCTTCGGCTGCGCTCATCACCGCGCCGTATGTGCGGGGCGCTTATGCCGCCGGCAAACTGTCGATCGGCTTCTGGGACCATTGGGTGCCCGGGGCCAACAAGGCCTCCACCGAACTGGTCAACGAGTGGGCCGCCAAGGAGAAGGTAGAGGTTACGATCGATTACATTCCGAGCCAGGGCAACAAGTTGCTGCTGACAACACAAGCTGAAGCCCAGGCGAAATCGGGACACGATATTCTCGCGATGTCGACCTGGTTGCCGCACGCGCACGCTGAGCAACTCGAACCCGTAAACGATGTCGTCGAAGCGGTCATCAAGCAAAGCGGCGACGTCAACGGCACCGTCAGATATCTGGGCCAGGCGGGAGGAAAATGGCTGGCTGTTCCTGCCTGCGTCGGCAGCCAAATCAAGGGCCCCTGCTCCCGCATCGACCTGATGAAGAAGCACGCCAACATCGACGTCCAGGCGATGTATCCGGCAGGCCAGGCGCCAAAAGCCGACGCATGGACAACGGACGCGTTCCTGAAGGCGGCCGAAGCTTGCCAGAAAGGCGGGGTTCCCTTCGGCATCGGTCTTGGTGAGACCAGCGACTCCGTCGATACCGTGGGCGCCTTCTTCCTGGCCTTCGGGGCGGAGGTCGTCGATGCCAAGGGCAACGTCGTCGTGAAGAACGACAACGTGCGGCAGGTCCTCGAATTCTACAAGAAACTGATGGCATTCCTGCCGCCGGATGCGCCGGCATGGGATGACTCCTCCAACAACAAATGGCTGGTTTCAGGCCGTGGCGCCTTGATCATGAATCCGCCGAGCGCCTGGGCCGTAGCCAAACGGGATGCGCCGCAGGTTGCCGAGCAATGCTGGACCCACGGCTTCCCGGTCGGTCCAAAGGGACGGTTCGCGCCATTCCTTCCCTACTACTGGAGCATCTGGAAGTTTGCCCAGAACAAGGAGGCCGCCAAGAGCCTTCTGCTGCGACTCTCGCAGCCGGATGCCATTGAGAAAATGGTCACTGCCAGCGGCGGCTACGACCTGCCGGCGTTCGAGAAGCTGACCACGCTCAAGACATGGGCAGAGGAAGGCCCGCCGAAGGGTACGCTGTACCACTACCCCAACCCGCACAAGCATCAGGTGCTGTCGATCTCCGCATCGCCTGCGCCGCCAAAGGTTGCCCAGCAGATCTACACGCAGGCCACCTTGACCAAGATGTGCGTGCGTTTCTACCAGGGCGAGCCCATGGAGAAGACACTGGCCTGGGCCGAGGGTGAACTCGAAGGCTTCATGCGGAGCTGAGGATCCCCGCCGCCGCGGCCTGTCCGAGTGCAAGCCGCGGCGGCATGCACCCGCTTTCATGTCCACGAGATCGAGCAGTCGGCGACGCCGACTTCTCGACATCAGGGAAGGCGCATCATGGTCGACGTCGCATTTCCGCCAAACCGAGTTGCCGGTGCCGGAGGCACACGCAAGCGCTCCAGCTTGCGGACCGCGCTGAAGCGAAAATCGACTACCGCGTTCCTGATGACGCTGCCCTTGATCCTCCTGATCGTAATTCTGGTGATCTATCCGGCGTTCTTTTCGCTGCACCTGGCAACGCTGAACAAGTCGATGCAGCGATTTGTCGGCCTGGGCAATTTCGAATTCCTGTTCAAGCGTGACACTTTCTGGCTGGTGGTGAAGCAGTCGTGCATCTTCGCCCTCACGGCGGTCTTTTTCAAAGCGCTTATCGGGTTCATCGTGGCCCATTTCGTTCACAACATTCCGGCAAAGGGCCAGCGCAAATGGCGCGGCATGTTGCTGGTGCCCTGGGTGATCCCGCCTGCGATGAGCACCTTGGCCTGGCTGTGGCTGTTCGATCCTTCGTACAGCGCCTTCAACTACACGCTGTCGTTTTTCGGAGTCGGTCCAATCCCATGGACCGGCGACGCCGCGTGGGCGCGCTTCTCGGTCATTCTTGTCAACATCTGGGTCGGCGCGCCGTTCTTCATGATCATGTATCTGGCGGCGCTGAAATCGGTGCCGGACCAACTCTATGAGGCCGCCGCCATCGACGGCGCCAACTGGTGGCAACGCATCTGGTACGTGACGCTGCCGATGATGCGCAACATCATCGCGATTACGACGCTGTTCTCTCTGATCGTCACGTTTGCAAACTTCGATATCGTGCGCATTCTCACGGCCGGCGGGCCGCTGGACCACACGCACATCTTCGCAACATGGGCGTTTCGTGTCGGCATCGAAGGCAGCGATGTTCCATTGGGCGCCAGTGTCTCACTCTTCATGTTGCCGATCCTTGCCATCGCAGCGATCTTCATCCTGCGGGACATCAACAAGCGCGGGAACGAAGCCTGATGAGCACCGCAACGATCGACAAGGCCGCGCCGACCCGCAAGGTCAAGTACGGCAGCATGAGCCGCGACCGCACGTGGGCGCTGAGATGGTCGTATTTCTTTCTGGCGCTCTTCGCGATGTTTTCGTTGCTGCCGCCGCTCTACATGCTGATTACGTCGCTCAAGAGCAGCGCGGAGATTTCGGCCGCGACCAACCCATGGTGGGTATTTCATCCAACGCTCTCGAACTACATCGAGATTCTAACGTCGAACCAGTTCCTGCGGTTCTTCTGGAACTCGGCGATGGTCTCGATCTTCGTCGTGACAATCACCATGCTCATCAGCGTACCGGCAGCTTTTGCCCTGGCGCGGATGCGGTTCTGGGGTTCGGCGACGCTCGCAACCGGGGTTTTTCTGACCTACCTAATCCCCGAGACGCTGCTGTTCCTGCCGCTGTTCAAGATGTTTGCGGCATTCGGCGAGTTCACCGGAATTCCGCTGATCAACAGATGGTACGTGTTGCTGATCGTCTATCCGACGCTCACGGTGCCGTTTTGCACCTGGATCATGATCGGTTACTTCGCATCGATCCCGAAGGAACTCGATGAAGCCGCCGTCATCGACGGCGCGTCGTGGTTTCAGACGCTGACGCGCATCTTCATTCCCGTTGCCTTCCCCGGCATCATTGCAGCGACCATCTTTGCCTTCACGGTCTCATGGGCGCAGTTTCTCTATCCGCTGGTGTTCACGACGTCGATCGACCAGCTGGTGCTGCCGGTCGGCATCATCACGACGCTGATCAAGGGCGACGTGTTCAATTGGGGACAGATCATGACGGGCGCCCTGCTCGGCGCCGCGCCGCCGCTCATCATCTACGCTTTCCTGATGGACTATTACATTGCCGGCCTGACCGCCGGCGCGACGAAGGGTTGAAACTCCCATGGCTGACGTTTCGCTGCGCAAGGTTGTCAAACGGTACGATGAGGTCGAGGCGGTGCGTGGCATCGACCTCGACATCTCCGACCACGAGTTCATCGTGCTGGTCGGCCCGTCGGGCTGCGGCAAGTCCACCACGTTACGGATGATTGCCGGGCTCGAAGACATTACCGACGGCGATATCACGATCGACGGCGACGTCGTGAACGACGTTCCGCCCAAGGATCGCGACATCGCGATGGTGTTCCAGAACTACGCGCTCTATCCGCACATGACCGTCGCCGAGAACATGTCGTTCGGACTGCGGCTGAAGCATTATCCCAAGGCCGAGATCAAGGCGCGGGTGACCGAGGCGGCACGCCTTCTCGACATCACGGATCTGATCGACCGCAAGCCGAAGCAGCTCTCCGGCGGACAGCGCCAGCGCGTGGCGATGGGTCGCGCGATCGTACGCAACCCGAAGGTCTTTCTGTTCGACGAGCCACTGTCCAATCTGGATGCCAAGCTACGCGTGCAGATGCGCATCGAGATCAAGAAGGTGCACCAGAAGGTGCGGACCACGACCGTCTACGTCACCCACGACCAGGTCGAGGCGATGACTCTCGCCGACCGCGTGGTGGTGATGAACAACGGCCGGATCGAGCAGATCGGCACGCCGAACGAGCTCTACCATCGGCCGGCGACGCGCTTCGTTGCAGGGTTCATCGGTTCGCCCGCGATGAATTTCATGCCGTGCCGGCTCGAGGACGCCGGCGGCACCCTCACTATCCGCCTCACCGACCGCATCGCCTTCCCGCTGCCCGGGCCGCGCGCCGCCCGTTACACTGCATTGCCGCGGAGCGAGGGGCTGTTGCTTGGCATCCGGCCGGAGCACATCACCGAAAAGCGGCCGCATGCCGAGCCGGGTATCGAGAGTTTCGATGCTGTGCTCGATGTAACCGAGCCGATGGGCATGGAGACGCTCGTCTACTTTACGCTGGACGGCATCCAGGTGTGCGGCCGCGTCAATCCCGGTGCCGGAGCGAAGGACGGCGCGCCGATGCGATTGGCCATAGACCTCAACAACATGCACCTGCTAAACGAGGCGACAGGCGTCGTCCTTTGACGACGGACAAGAAGAAACGGGGCAGGCAGGGGAATGGCGACGAACAAGAAGAAGATTCTCGTCACTGAATCATTTTCAAAGGCAGGACGGACGCTTCTCGCGACGCGAGACGACATCGAGTTTGTCGAATTCCCCAACATGATCTCGGCCAAGGATTTCGAGGCGCTGTTGCGGCAGCATGCCCCGGTCCATGGCGTGGCGCTGGGCGCAACGCGCTTCGGGGAGCCCGAGTTAGAAGCCTCCGGCGACATGAAGGTCGTCACCCGCATCGGTGTCGGCTTTGATGCGGTCGATATTCCGGCGCTGAGCCGCCGCAAGGTGCCGTTAATGGTGGCCGGGACCGCCAACTCGCCGTCGGTGGCCGAGTGCGCCCTTTTCATGATGCTGTCGCTGGCCAAGCGGGCCGTGGAAATGCACGCCATGGTCAGGAATGGCACCTGGGCCGAGCGGCTCGGCAAGCTGCCGTTCGACCTTTACGGCAAGACGGTGCTGATCGTCGGTTTCGGCCGCATCGGCACACGAACGGCCAAGCGGTGCCTTGCCATGGAAATGAACGTGCTGGTCTATGATCCCTACAAGCCAGCGTCGGAAATCAATGCGGCGGGCTGCGAACGGGTAGCCGATCTCGATGCTGCCCTGCCGCGTGCCGATTTCGTCAGCATTCACTGTCCAAAGACGGCGGAAACGGTCGGCATGTTCAATGCGGCCCGGTTCAGGCGCATGAAGCCGACCGCCTGCCTGATCAATACCGCGCGCGGCGGCATCGTTGATGAAAGAGCGCTCTATGATGCGCTCGTCTCCGGCCGGCTCGCCGGGGCCGGCCTTGACGTCTTCGAATTTGAGCCGCCTCCGGCGGGACAGGCCCTCTTCGAACTTCCCAACGTGATCACGGCGCCGCACGTTGCAGGCGTCACGGTCGAGGCCGTCGACCGCATGAGCGAGCAGACGGCGCGCAATCTCCTGAGCGCGCTGGACGGGGCGCCGATCCGCCAGAACGTCATCAATCAGGACGTGCTAGGCTGAGTTGAATGCGCTTCCGCCGGAAGCGCACGCATGAGCGCCGGCGCTCAACGTCGGTGGAAATTCCACACAGGCATTCCAGCACCATGGGTTTCAAGGAATTCGGCAGCTATGACGCGGTCGCCCTCGCCGAACTTGTCCGCAAGAAAGAGGTCAGCGCGAAGGATCTGCTGGACGAGGCGATCGCCCGTACCGAGAAGGTCAATCCGCAGCTCAACGCGGTGGTGATCAAGCATTACGACTACGCCGAACGGCAGATCGCCAAGGGCTTGCCGGCAGGCCCGTTCACCGGCGTGCCCTTCCTGATCAAGGATCTCGAGCTTCTGGAAGGCACCTGCACGACCTTCGGCGCAAGCGCCTTCCGGACCGATATTGCCGATCATAGCGGCACCCAGGCCCAGCGCTTCGTCAACGCCGGCCTGACGATCTTCGGCAAGACCGCGAGCCCAGAATTCGGTCTGGTGCCGACAACGGAATCGCGGCTGTTCGGCCCCACGCACAATCCGTGGAATCTGGCGCATTCGTCCGGCGGCTCGTCGGGCGGCGCGGCCGCGGTGGTCGCTGCCCGCGTGCTGCCGGTTGCGCATGCGACCGACGGCGGCGGGTCGATCCGGATCCCCGCCTCTGCCTGCGGGGTGTTCGGCATGAAGCCGACGCGGG
Source organism: Bradyrhizobium sp. (assembly GCF_016213215.1). GTDB lineage: Bacteria > Pseudomonadota > Alphaproteobacteria > Rhizobiales > Xanthobacteraceae > Bradyrhizobium. The sequence goes on from NZ_JACRAW010000002.1 coordinate 102,677, forward strand.
CGCGCAACCCGGTGGGGCCCGACCGCGGCCAGGGTTGGGCAGGCCTCACCTGCGGACATGTGGTAAGCATCAGCGTGCGGGACAGCGCAGCGATGATGGATGCGATCTGCGGCCCCGAGCTGTCGAGCCCGTATGTTGCACCGCCGCCGAAGCGGCCCTTCGCCGAGGAGGTCGGGCGCGATCCGGGACGCCTGCGCATCGCCTTTACCGACAGGTCGCCCTATGGCGACGCCATCGACCCGGAAGTCGCGGAGGCGGTTCGCGACGTGGCGCGGATGCTGGAAGGACTGGGCCACAAGGTCGAGGCGCGCGCCCCTGTGCTGCCCGCCGATCCGTCCATCGCGATGTCGACGATCGTCGCTAGCCATACCAGCCTGAACCTGCGCCTCGCCGAGCAGCGCTTCGGGCGTGCCCTGACGGGAGATGATTTCGAAGCCCTGACGCTCGCCAGCGCCTTTATCGCGAAGGCACTCACGGCAACGGACTATGTCGCCGCCGAGCTCGACGCGTTCCGGATTTCGCGGGCACTGTCGGAGTTTCTCGCGAGCTGCGACGTCTTTCTGTCGCCTACGTTGTGCCTTCAGCCTGTGCGGCTGGGCGAGATCAATACGATGTCGCAGGACCTGTCGCAGATCGGCCCGACGCTCCGCCGCTACATGCCGGGTACGGCGATGTTCAACATGTCCGGTCAACCGGCCATGTCGGTGCCCCTGGCCTGGAGCAAGGCCGGCCTTCCCCTCGGCATGATGTTCGCCGCACGCCTTGGCGATGAGGCGACCTTGTTTCGGCTGGCGGCGCAACTCGAGCAGGCCCGTCCTTGGAAAGACAAGAAGCCGCCGGTTTGTGCCTAGGAACCTGCGCCAAAGGGCCCAAACTCAGCCTTAATCAACAGCAAGGTAAGTAGTTGCGCCGCGCCGGCAGCGGGACTTTTGTGCCGGACGCGTGCCGCCGGAGGATGGACCTTGTCTGCTATCGACGCGACCAAAAACGCGCTGGCGACGATCGCCAGCATTCTCGAGCCCGGATCCCATCGCGAGCCGGAGCACCCGGTGACGGATCAGCAGCCGGCGGCGAACGAGCCACCGCTGGTGCCCGAGCCGGCCGATGCCGACGGCTACACCAAGTTCGGCCCCGGGCCGATGGCTGCGATCCGTTTCAAGTGGACGGTGCAACGCGGCGAAGACGGTGAGTACTATGTCCACGAGACCATCGGCGAGCATTCCGCGCCGGTCGTCAGCGGCCCCATGACCGGCGAGGCAGCGGTCCGATTTGTTGACGATCGCGAAAGCGAAGCGCGCCAGCGCTTCGAGGCGCTCAGAACCGAGATCGCCGGCCGTGCTGCGGTCGCCGAGCTGATGCGCAACGATAGGGGCGATGTCTAGCCGTCGCGCCTGTCCGATCGATCTTTCACATGCTCACACTCATTTGCGAGCGCAGCCCACGGCTCTTCAGGAGCGGTGGGTTTGTTTTTTCCGGAACAAATGTTCATGCCTAGAGCCTTCCTGCCCGTTTCCCTATTACCAACCTAGGCTATGCCGGCCGCGTTGAACCCAGACCCGCTGGCTCACGACTTATACCGTTGAAAGTGATCTGGATCACGTTGCGTAAAGGCCCCGAAGGATAAGTTCCCGTGGGGACCACCTGCTCAGGAGACAGAGATGAAGAAGTTGTTGGCGTTAGCCGCATTTCTTTTGGCGAGCACGGCTGCACAGGCGCAAATGACCTTCCAATACGGGGGCTATACCATCCACGTCGATCCGGACCGTGGCACGGTGCAAGTCCCCGGCGTCTACGACAATACCGGGCAAAAATCCAAGCGCGCGAAGACGGACCAGGACAGCCGGAAGGCTCAGGATCCGCAGCAGGCCAAGGTCAACCCGCAGCCTGTGGATCCGCCGCCCGCAGCAGCCCCGGCCACCGCTAACCCGGCGCCCGCGCCAGCGGCTGCTCCGGCCGCCCCGACAAGCACGGCCAAGCCAGCTCAAACGGGCGTGGCGCCTCCCCCACTCCCAGCGTTGCCTTCGACGCCTGCGCCAGCGCAACAGGAAGCAGCCCCCGCGGTAACGCCTCCGCCTGCGGCGCCTCCGCTCGCCGCCGCGGCTGCAGCGGTGCCACCGCCCGCTCCTGCCCAGGCGGCTCCTGCGCCCGTACAGCGGGCCGCTGCTCCGGCACCTGCCGCAGCCCCCGTTCGCGATCCCACTTCGCCGCTCGGCCTCTGGCTGACGGAAGAGAAGGAAGGCAAGGTGCGCATCGAGCAGTGCGGCACCAACCTGTGCGGCTATTCGGTCGATACCAAATCGAATCAGAACGGCGAGCAGGTCCTGATCAACATGAGGCCAGAGAAAGATCTCAAATGGGCCGGGCGGATTGTCGATCCCAGCACCGGCAGCACATACGATTCCACGATCTCGCTGAGCGGACCGGACAGGCTGCGCGTGCAGGGTTGCGCCTTTGGCGGCATGTTCTGCGGCGGCCAGACCTGGACGCGCGTCAATTGAGAACCCGGCCAGCGTCTAGACCGATGGTCTAGGCGATGGCCGTGATCACATGCGCCTGGATTTTGGCGGCAACTTCGCCGTCACCGTGGCGGCTGGCGATCTTTCTGGCGGCATGATCAGTTGCAGCTTCCAGAGTATGACCACCTCTCGTCTCGATCTCGTTCCGTAGCGGTGTGCCCTGGCAGTAGCCCAGCGCCGGATGGCGCGGCGATGGCGCACGGCTCTCGCCCGCTTTGGTCTCGATGCTTTCCACCGAAAGGCCGGCTTGCTCGAGCTCGCTGCGGATCAGCGCGACGTCGTGATAGCCGTGCGGGGTGCGTGCCAGAAAACGCGGCGGATCGCCCGGATACAATTCGGCCAACGCGTCGGTGACTTCCCCGGCGAGAACGTTTTCCTCGATCCGGTCCCAGACGTTGAACACGAATACGCCACGCGGCCTGAGCACTCGCCTGGCCTCGCCATACGCCTTGATCCGATCCGGGAAGAACATCGCTCCGAACTGGCAGCAGACCGCATCGAAGCTGCGATCCTCGAACGGCAGTGACTGGGCATCAGCCGGCTGCCAGGAAAACCGCATGTCGCCGGCCTGCCGGCTCCGCGCGTAGTCAAGCATCGGCTGATTCAGATCGGTCGCGACGCAAGCAACATCCCGCGGCAGCGCCGCCGCCATCGCCCTGGCTACGACGCCGCTGCCGGCTGCGGTTTCCAGCACTGCTCTTGGCGATCGCGCCGCCACGCGCTTCGCCATGTCCTCGGCATAGCCCTGAAAGATCAGCGGCACGAGATAGCGATCGTAGTTCGCCGGGATTGAGCCGGCGAAGACCTTGTCACCCTCCGACATCGTGTGGCCTCCCAAGCCGCTTCTGCGGGGAGGCGTATTTTACCTCTTGCGGGCCGTGGCTGGAAGGATCAGCGGGCTGCGATGGCGTGCCAGCGGGCAACTGCCTTTGGTGCCGGCCTCAACGGCTCGGACAGCGACCATTTGGTCCGGCGGCATTCGCGAAGCAGCGTGACGACCCTCACATCGCCCGGTCAATGGCCGTGACATGGTGGTCGCGGTCCAACCACAGGGGCGGGTCATGGGATACGTTCGCAAGGTGCTGATCGTCACCGTGTTTGCTTTTGCTCTGCCGCTCGCGCGTGCCGGCGCGTCCACGAGCTTCGACGGCGAGTGGAATGTTCGGATTGCATCCTCGAACGCTGCCTGCGGGAACGGATCGACTGTCTCGATCGGGATCAGCAATGGCCTGGTCGCGTCCAGCAACACCCAGCTCATCGCCTCGGGGCGGGTGGCGGATGCCGGCAATATCAGCGTCACCCTGAGCAGCGGCGTCAAGCGCGCCGTAGGCTTGGGCCGCCTCAGCGGCTCGTCCGGTTCGGGCACATGGCGCGGGACCATGTGCTCGGGAACCTGGACGGCGCAGCGGATGTAAGAGGTCCGTGGCTCGAACACTAGTGCAGCGTTTCGGAGCAGCGTTCAGCTGGGACCCAAAGGCCAGAGCTAGCTGTGGAGCCTCAGGAGGTTGTTCCCGGCCAGACCGAGTCTGCTGATCGGTGGCTTTGATCCGATACTGCCATGAGGGCGATGCCAGTTGTAGCGGTGAAGCCATCTTGGCAGCTCGGTGGCGCGTTGCTCGGA
>NZ_JACRAW010000029.1 GCF_016213215.1 Bradyrhizobium sp.
CGCCTCGACCATGCGCAAGATGGGCGTCGCCACGATGCTGGAGGCCGGTGTGATCGCTCGCTACGTTCTCGGCGATCCCGAGGCCGACGCCTATGTCGGTGGCTGCGCGCTCACCTCTGAATTTATCAAGATCAGGCCCGAGGTGGCCAAGCGTTTCACGGCGGCCTGGGCCAAAGCGGTCGACTTCATCACCAAGAACCCTCAGCAAGCGCGGCAGTATCTTTTGAAGAATACGTTCACGCCGGCCGACGTGGTCGATACCGTTCCGATGATCAAATACGTGATGACCAAGAACCTGACTGCTAAGGATAAAGCTGCGTACCAGAAGTTCATCGACTTCTCGGTGACTACTGGCACTCTGCCGGAAAAGGTCGACGTCACCAAATATCTGCAGACGTTCTGAGCCAAAACGAGCGAACGATGGACCGGCGAGCAACCGCATTGCGACAGACGCCCGCCGGTCCGACGGGAAGCATTCCGGCGGTCGAGCGCGCTCACGTTACCATTCGCGGCCTGAGCAAACGCTTCAATAATGTGATAATCTACGACAAGTTCGATTTCGACATTCCCCGCGGCAAGCTAATTTCAGTGTTCGGCCCGAACGGTTGCGGCAAGAGCACGCTGATTAACATGATTGCCGGGCTGATTCCGCTCGACGAAGGTGAGATCCTGTTCGACGGCAAGAAGCTGAGCGAAATCAAGTTCGGCTATGTGTTCCAGAATTATCGCGAGGCGCTGTTTCCGTGGCTGCGTGCGATCGACAATATCGAGTACCCGCTGAAGGTGATGCGGATTCCAGATGCGGAGCGCCGCGCGCGTTCCGAGAAGCTGATCGCGCATCTCGGGGTCAAGCTCGATCTTAAGCGCTACCCCTACGAAATGTCCGGCGGCCAGCAGCAGCTCGTCTCGATCATGCGCGCGCTGATCGTCGAGCCGGAAATCTTGTTTCTCGACGAGCCTTTCTCCGCACTCGACTACGAGATGACCTTGTTCATGCGCGAGCAGCTCCAGCGCGTGTTCCAGGAGACCGGCACCACGACAGTGCTGGTTTCGCACGACCTCGAAGAGGCGGTGTATCTGGCCGATTGGGTGCTGCTGCTGTCGCGTCACCCGGCTTTGGTCGCCGACTTCGTACGCTACGACGACGCGCGTCCGCGCACCGATGCGACCTTGTCGGAGCCCGAATTCATCCGCGTCAAGGCACATTGCCTCGACGTGTTCCAGCGTGAGGTGCGCAAGGGATGAAGCGCCTTGACCCGCTTCTGCCGATCGTCGGCGTCGTCGGCCTGATTGTCGTCTGGTACCTAGCGGTATGGTTCCAGGTCGTCGATCCGGTGCTGCTGCCGTCCCCGACCAACACCTTCTGGGCCTTTTGGAAAGGCATGAACGGCGGCGCGCTCGGCTTCGACTTCCTCAAGACTGTGCAGCGCACCACCATTTCGACACTGATCGCCGCCGCCATCGCCATCCCGCTCGGCATCTTTCTCGGCTCGTCGGAACGGCTGTATCGCTCGGTCGAGTTCATCATCGACTTCTTTCGCTCGACGCCGGCCTCAGCGATGTTTCCGCTGTTCCTGGTGTTATTCGGGGTCGGCGACAAGACCAAGATTTCGGTCGCGGCGTTCGGCGCATTGCTGGTAATCTTGTTTAACGTCGCCTACGGCGTCATGAACGCGCGCAAAACGCGCCTGCTGGCTGCGAAGGTGATGGGGGCCTCGCGCCTGCGCGTACTTACCGACGTGATGTTGCTCGAATCGCTGCCGCAGACCTTCATCGGCCTGCGCAATGGCGTGTCGCTGGCGCTGGTGATTATCGTCGTCGCCGAAATGTTTATCGGCTCGACCGATGGGCTCGGCCATCGCGTCTTCGAGGCTCAGCAATTGTTCGAGATGCCGGACATGTACGCGGCGATCTTCGCCGCCGGCGCCCTTGGCTACGGGCTCAATCTGCTATTTTTGCTGGTCGAGCGGCGGTTTGTGCATTGGTCGGGGAAATAGTCGGCACGGAAGACATCCATCATGTCCAATGATCTGACACGCAAATCTGCCACCGAATTGGCCGCGCTGATCAAATCTCGCGCGCTAAGCCCGGTCGAACTGCTCAACGCCTGTTTGGCGACGATCGCACGGGTGAACCCGAAATTAAATGCCATCGTGACACTTGCCGCCGATCAAGCGCGGGACGCCGCGCGGGACGCCGAGGCGGCGGTGATGCGCGGCGACACTGTGGGAGCGCTGCACGGGCTGCCGATCGGGGTTAAGGACGTGACCCCC
>NZ_JACRAW010000030.1 GCF_016213215.1 Bradyrhizobium sp.
GCCATGCAGGCCTATATCGACTGGGAGCTGCAGCTGGTTGCGCAGCTTGCCAACGACTCGGTTTCCAACTTCCACGTCGTCTGAGCGCGATTGACGCACTCTGACAGGTTGAGCGAAAGCCCAACCGGTGCCTTTACCCGCCGAATTCAGTGCCAGCTCACGAGATTGAACGCGAGAGCAACGGCGCCCACCAGTATCAGGCTGACCGCCCAGCTTGCATCCAGGTTGAACCAGCTTCGCGCAACCAGCTTCAGCCCGAGATAACGGTAGACCAGCCACGCCAGAAATCCGCCGGCGGCGACCATGGCGGCGACGTGGACGATCGCCACCAGCACTGCCATGCCAAGATTGGCCCCGATCAGCGCGCCGGCCGCCTGGTGACCGGCGTCCATATCCAAGGTCTGACACAGCCCGAGATAGATCGGAACGAGCATCAGTCCGGCGCCATGTGCAATCGCAATGGCGAACGACCACAGCGACAGTTGGCTCGGCCGTATCCGCGCCAGCGCCCGCGGATGACGCCGGTTGAGCAACCGAAAGACGCCGAACCCGATCACGAGAAGACTGGCCGCGACCTGAATCGGACGCTGCCACTCGGCGAGCGCCAGCAGCAGCGCAAACGGCAGGAGTACCAGGAAAGTCCCCGCCAGATGACCTGCGGATAGCGGCCAGAGCGCCGCGAACAGGGCGCCTGGACGTTTTTCCATCAATCCGGCCGAGACCGCGAGCGGCCACCCCATTCCTGGATTGATCCCATGGTAGAGGCCGCTCGCAAGGACGGCCAGCCAGAGCCAGGCCGGCGTCCAGTCCGCTCCGCTCAAATCCGGACCGACGGATAGCAGAAGGAATCCGTCGAACAGTCGCCGCCCTCTAGCCGGATTTGATGGGCCCGATATCCCTCAGGGAAACTCACGCAATAGTCCTTGTCGAGTTCGAGACCGCCATTGCTACCGACATTGGCCATCACCTCCGCGCCCGGCACGCCTCCGGGATAGAACTGGTTGTCCCAACTCGAGTAGAGCGAATTGGTCCAATACACCCGCTTGCCATCGCGGCTGATCTCGACCATCTGCGGACCGCCCGCAAATGCTTTCCCGTTGGAGTGAGGCGTGCGGCGCGCGATGCCGCCGATGTGCACCGAACCGGCAAGCTTCGGCTTCCGGGGATCGGTGACGTCGTATTGGCGCATTTCGCCCGTTCCCCAGCACGCGACGTAGAGGAACCTGTCATCCATGGACAGGTCGATGTCGGTGACCAGCGGTGGCACGGCGCCGAACCCCTGCAGTAACGGCGGCAGCTGCTCCTTCGGCGCGGGCTCGGCGGGAATGACTGCTGTCTTTTCGGCGTGGAATTTTCCGTTTTCGCGCCACCAGGTCCAGATCGAGCCCTCCAGATTCGTCGTATCGACCACGACACCGCAAAAGCCATGCTCGCGAATCGGATCGTGGGCAGGCCGCACTTCGAGCGCCATCTGGTGGTTGGCGCCGAGATCGATGGTCTGGACGTGGCGCCGCTCCCTCAAGTCCCAGAAGTGGAGACAATGGCCATACTTGTTGGAGAGAAGATCTTCCGGGACGATTCCGTTCTCGAACTGCGGCGGCAGCCCCCATTCGCTGCTCACCATGTAGTCGCGCGGCAGGTTCCACCAGAAGTCATAATGCAGCTTCTGCGGACCGCGATCGATCTCCCAGCGCCCGAGAATCTCGAACGTCTCGCAATCCATGATGAAGATGCCGGGAGGTCCGTCGGTGCCGTCCTTGCCAGCGCCGCCCAACGTGCTGACGTAAATGCCCTCCGGTCCGCAGTGGATGGTGTGCGGCCGCGAGTAGCCTGTCTTCTTGAATACCTCCTCGGGCTCGATGATCTTGTGAATGCGTGCCTGGGTGGGATCGGGTTTGGTATCGATGATGTAGATGCGGGACGAGCGCAGTCCGGGGATGATGAGATAGCGTCGCTCGAGGAATGCGTGCCCGGAGAGCGGAGACAACGCCGACGAGCAGGCGTTCCAGCCGAAATGATGAAACTCGTCGCCCTTGTTGGGCATCGTAACCGTATGGACGATCTGACTGAAGGTCGGCGACCCCGGCTTTGCGTCGATCACCGCAAGCGCGTCGGGCTTTGAAAAATCCGGACTGAGCAGCAAAGTATAGGCGAAGTTCTCTGGTGGAGCTTCCATCGCAAGCTTGGGCGATGCATGAAACGTCGGGTCTGGCCTCATCGTCATGGTACTCCCTCCCTGTTTGCGTCAGCTTGCGCCAACCTGGCTCGGGACGATCGCGGCAATAGACAATGTCGTTTCTTGGGCTTCTTGACGAACTCCCTGGGCTTGATTGACCGCACGTACCATACGTCATTGCGCCGCCTCGGAAAAGGAATGGACCGCGCCAGTTCGGCGCTGGTCGCTTACGCTCTAACCGGTTCCGCGGTTCGCTCTGCCGCTCTCAATGCAATCCAAGCCGCACAGGAAGGGCATCCTATTCAATCACTTGGATCGGATACACATCGATTGCCGGCTCCTCGTACGGATGCGCCTGCCTGATCGCCTTCAGCACGGCCTTGAGCCTGTCTTCGGTGCAGACCGTCTCAATACGTTCCTCTTCCACCGCCTCGAGCCTGCCGACCTCACCGATGGTCGGATTTGCGCCCGCATTGGGCCGAAACCTCCCAACTCCCTTCACCGAGAATGTGCAATGCGAGTAGTTGCCGATCTGCCCGGCGCCTGCATTGCCCATTGCCTGGCGCAATTCGTCCGCGTCGCTCTCCGGCACGTACACGACGATCTTGTATTGCTTCATGACTGCGTAACCAGGTTCATTGGACCGTTCTTCGTACTCCATTGATGCGGTGCAGGTTCGGCCGTTCCTTCGTATCCCTGCGCTCTTTTGGCAAAGTTTTCTTGGCGCTTCATCCACCAAGCCGGCTGCAACCATACCGGGCGTTGATCCGGATCAACGCTTTTGGCGCCTCGATCCGCGAGAAGAGCGAACGGAATCGCTGTGAGGGGATGCAAATGGACAGCCGCACCTGGACGCTTTTCGCGGCCGTGACACTCGGAGCCGCCCTGAGCGTGGCGGGCGCCCGCGCCGAATCCGTTCCAAACCTCAACAAGACTCCCATCGTCGAGACGACGAAAGGCAAGGTCCAAGGCTTCATCCGCAACGGCGTTCTCGAATTCCGTGGCATCCCTTATGGCGCCTCCACCGCCGGTGAACGGCGCTGGACTTTGCCGCAGGAGCCGCAAGCCTGGGCCGACGTGTTGCCGACCATGCACTTCAAGCCCGCCTGCGCCCAGGCCGCCCGCTACAATCTGACCGAACGCAGCGACAGCGAGGACTGCCTTCATCTCAACGTCTCCCGCCCCTACTCCGGCGCGCCGATCGCCGCCGACAAGCGACCGGTGATCTTCTGGATCCATGGCGGCGCCTTCATCGGCGGATCGAGCTCGCTTTATCGGCTGGACCGGCTGGCCAGACAGACCGGTGCGGTCATCGTGTCGGCCAATTACCGATTGGGCGTGTTCGGGTTCATGCCGCATCCGAGCTTCGAGGCCGACCACAACGGCGGTTACGCGCTTGAGGATCAAAGGCTGGCACTGCGCTGGGTCAAGCGAAACATCGCCGCATTCGGCGGTGATCCCGAGAACGTCACTCTGGCAGGCGAATCGGCCGGCGGCGCCTCCGTCTGCATGCACCTGATCACACCGGAGGCAACCACGGGGCTGTTCCACAAGGCCATCGTTCAGAGCGCCGCCTGCGTGTTTCAGTTGAGGAACGCGAAGGATCGGAACAGCTTCGGCGAGGCGGTCGCCAAGAAAGCCGGCTGCGACAACCCGGCCATGGCGCTCACCTGCATGCGCGGCAAGGACGCGCAGGAACTGATCGCGGCGGCCGATGCGGTCAGCGCGGGCGATCTCATGGCCATGGCGCCGGTTTACGGCACCAAGACACTGCCGCGCCCGGGACGCGAGGCGCTGGAAACCGGCAATTTCGTCAAGGTGCCGATCCTCAACGGCGGCACGCGCAACGAGCTGCGGCTGTACGTGGCCTATGATGTCCAGGCCGGCAAGAGTTACACGGCCGAGAACCTGCCGGAGGTCCTCAAGGCCTTGTATGGCCAGAACGGCGAGGCTGTGGCCAAGGAATATCCCGTGAGCGGCTTTTCATCCGCGCCGGCCGCGCTCGGCTCCATCATGTCGGACTTCCGGCCGGACATCGGGATCAACCACTGCATGTCGCTCGACAGCACCAAGCTGCTGTCGCGGCATGTGCCGGTCTATCACATGGATTTTGCCGACCCCAAAGTGCCCGTGCTCGGGGCGGCGATGCCGCTCCAGCCCGACCCCAAGTTCGAACTGGGGCCGGTGCATTCGTCCGAGCTGATCTACTATTTCCCTCACTTCTCCAACACGACGCAGATGTCGGCTCCGGACCTGCCGCCGGCCTCGCAGGCGCTTGCCGACCGGATGGTCGCGTCCTGGTCGAATTTCATTCGCACCGGCGTCCCGCAAGCGCGGGCGATCCCGAAGTGGGAACTGTACGTGAAAAAGGGTCTCGCCATGCGTTTCGAGCCGGGCAAGACGGCACTGTTCAATCCGGCAAGGGAATATCGCTGCGCGTTCTGGAAGAAGCTCTACCCGGACGGCTTCAGCAGGTAGGGGCGCGGCGCGCCCCTACGCCGTGCTTCACCCCTTCACGTCCGCGACGCTAGCTGCCCTCATGGTGAGGAGCGCCGAGGCGCGTCTCGAACCATGAGGCCCCAGTCACGGGCCTTCATCCTTCGAGACGCCGCTTCGCGGCTCCTCAAGGATGAGGTGATGCAGCGTGCTTCGAGCAACTATAGCGCCGCTCGTCAGGCCGCCACGTTCTCGACCGGCGAGAACGGAAGCCCGAGGCTCTCCGCAACCGCCTTGTTGGTGATGCGGCCGCGGTAGATATTCAATCCGTTGCGCAGATGCGGGCTTTCGAGCACGGCGGCAATGCCGCTCTTGGCCAGCATCAATCCGAACGGCAGCGTCGCATTGTTGAGCGCCTGGCTCGAGGTCACCGGCACCGCGCCCGGCATGTTGGCGACGCAGTAATGGACGACGCCATCGACTTCGTAGGTCGGGTCGGCATGCGTGGTCGGCCGCGAGGTCTCGAAGCACCCGCCCTGGTCGATCGCCACGTCCACCAGCACCGATCCCGGCCGCATCGATTTCAGCATCTCGCGGCTGACGAGCTTCGGCGCGCTGGCGCCGGGCACCAGCACCGCGCCGATGACGACATCGGCTGCAAAAACCTCTTCCTCGATCGATTCGATGGTCGAGAAGCGCGTGCGCGCCCGGCCCTGAAACAGATCATCCAGTTCGCGAAGCCGGGGAATCGAGCGGTCGATGACGCTCACCTCGGCGCCGAGGCCGGCGGCCATCCGCGCCGCCTGGGTTCCGACCACGCCGCCGCCTAGCACCACCACGCGCGCCGGCTGCACGCCGGGCACGCCGCCCAGCAGCACGCCGCGTCCGCCGGCGGTTCGCCGCAACGCGGCACCGGCGGCTTCGATGGCGAGGCGACCCGCGACCTCGCTCATCGGCGCCAGAAGCGGCAGCTGGCCGCTGCCGTCCGTCACCGTCTCGTAGGCAATCGCGGTGCAGCCGGAGGCAAGCAGCCCCTTCGTCTGCTCGGGATCGGGAGCGAGATGAAGGTAGGTAAAGAGGATCTGGCCTTCGCGCAGCTGGGTCCATTCGCTCCGCTGCGGCTCCTTGACCTTCACGATCATGTCGGACTTGGCAAAGATCTCGCGCGCGCTGCCGGCGATGTTCGCCCCTGCCTTGCGATAGACCTCGTCGGAGGCGCCGATGCCGTCGCCCGCGCCCGTCTCCACCGTGACCTCATGTCCGGCGGCGACATATTCGCGAACCGCGCCCGGGGTAAGCCCGACCCGATATTCCTGCACCTTGATTTCCCGGGGAACGCCGACGCGCATCTGAGGCTCCTTCTCGTCAATAACCCGCGAGCATGTTGATACCAGCAATGCCGGTTTGGTTTCGTGCAAATATTCTATAATCTCGAAGCCGGACGCTGATTTCCGGCGTCCTTTGCTGCTTTGACGTTGGAAATCACACCTTGCCGCTGGACCGGAAAGACATCGCGATTCTCGCCGAACTGACCGCCAATGCGCGGGCGAGCCACACCGACCTCTCCAACCGTATCGGGCTGTCGAGCACCGCGCTGGCGCGACGGCAGAAGACGCTTGAAGACGAAGGTTACATCAAAGGCTACCAAGCCGCACTTGATCTGTCCCGCTTCGGGCTGAACACGACCGTGCTGGTCAGGATTTCCCTGGAGAGTCAAAGCGACGAGGCGCTGAAGGCCTTCGAGGCGGAGGTCGTCAAGAGCCCGTCGGTCGTGCGGTGCTTTCTGATGTCCGGCACGGACGACTACATCCTGATCGTCGCGGCCCGCGACATCGAGGATTTCGAGCGGATCCATCGCACCGAGCTTTCGCGCCTGCCGCGAGTAGCACGGGTGCAATCAAGCTTTGCCTTGCGCGAAGTGGTCAATCGCACCGTACCGACGGTGATCTTCGGCGACGTCAAGCGCTAGCCTCGCGCGAAACGGCTGTTCGCTTTCCGCGCAACCAAGGCCACTCTCGGCGCAGCGCCGCGGCTGGGTTCATGCGACAACACCCGCCTTACGACGGAAAGTCAGCCGCCCTCACCTGGATGCGGTCGGCGTGAAGCGACCAGTCATATAGCGCCTGGTCCCGGCAGAATTTCTGTTTGGCGCGTTCCGTGGCGTCCTGCTCGTCCTCGGCGTCAACCTCGAGGCAGCTCTGGCAGACTTCACTCTCCCGGCCATTGTCGCCAAGTACGTCCTTCATGAATAGAACGACAAACCGTGACATGGAACCTCCTACCGCCCCCGGCAGTATTAGGCACTATTTACGATCAGCTTTGAAAGTGAATTTTGATGGGGATCAAACACGGAGACGAAACGTCGCAAACGACGTTTGCGGAACTAGGCGCCCGCGCTCGCAAGGCCTGCTGCTGCGATCGCGACGATGTGCGCGAGCCGCCGCCGGATCCTTGCCGATGTCGTTCTCCGCAGCAACGAACGAACGCGTCCCATCTTGGAATTCCCTTTGCGCAGGAGGCGCAAGGCGAAAATGATGCTGCGCTTGCCTCGTGTCGAGACGGTCGGAGAAATAGCAACGCGGCTTTCGCCCGCCGCCGGGCCGGCAACCGATTTGTTGCCGCAAGCGCAGCCGAAACAGGACAAATCTTCTCCGCCGGTTCCCGGCGTTTGCCGTTGGATTTTCGTTGAGGGCCGCTTATGCCGGCGTGATCCCAAACGTCCGCCGGAATCGCTCGACATAGTGCGGCCAGACTTCCGGATTGATAATGCGCGGCGGCCGCCTGCCATCGAGCGCATCGAGGATCTGCTCGGCAGCGATCCGGCCCATGTTCTCCCGCGCTTCCCGTGTTACCCCGGCGGTGTGCGGACTGGCCAGCACATTATCGAACTGCAGCAGCGGATGTTCCGGCGGCGGCGGTTCCTTGGCCCAGACGTCGAGGCCCGCTCCCGCAATGCGCTTGTCGTGCAAGGCCTGCAGCAGCGCATCCTCGTCGTGAATGAATCCCCGCGCGGTGGTGATGAAGAAGGTGTGAGGTCGCATGAATGCGAACTCGCGGACGCCGATCATGCCGCGCGTTTCCCTGTTCAGCGGACAGTTGATCGAAACGAAATCAGAGCGCCGCAACAGCTCCTCGAGCTCGACCTTCTCGCCGCCGCGGACGTCCATCTCCTCGGCCGAAAGATAGGGATCGTAAGCGAGGACCTTCATGCCGAGCAGTCCCTTGCACAGGCTCGCCACGCGCCGACCCACATTGCCGAGCCCGACGATCCCGATGGTCTTGCCCTGCACCTCGTTGCCGACCAGGTCGTTGCGGTTGACGCCGCGCTCGCGACGCAGCCTCCTGTCGGACTCGATGATCCGCTTGGATAGCGTCAGCATCATCCCGAGAACGTGCTCGGCGACCGAATGCGCGTTGCCCCCTGACTGGTTGACGACCAGGACGCCGGCCGCCGTGCACGCTTCGACGTCGACCGGATCGAACCCGGCGCCGTTGCTGGAGACGATCAACAGGTTGGGCGCGCGCTTCAAGAACTCGGCATGAGCATGGAAATGCGGTGCCAACTCATCGCGCGCGGCTCCGATCTGGTAGGCATGTGCCGCGGCGAGAATGGGCGCGAAAAACTCTTCCGGACTCTCGTTCTCGATGCGATCGAGGCGGACGTCGGGCCGTGCCCGCAGGATGTCCACATAGATCGGATGGGCGAGATATTTGACGTAGAAGACGCGCTTGTTGTTGACGGTCATCGGGCTGCTTTCAGTTCAAGATCCATAGAGCCTTGCCGGATTGCATGCGCCCGGCAAGCTTTCGACGACAGGCTGGCCCATCGCCGAAAGACCGCATCGTCGCCCAGGGTACGCGCCAGTCGACCGCGCCACCTGCGGCAAAGGGCAGGAAAATGTGCACAGGCTTGGTGGAAAATGCGAGCTGGGCGGAAGCAACCCCGCTTGTTGCCGACATCACCGCGACGTCGGCAATCCGGAGCCACCCGCCCATTGTTATCCTCCCGACCTTCTTTGGTTAGCATTCGCACGATGGCGCCGGCCGCGGCAGGTGCTTTTGCGCAGATCGCGACATCGGCGCAGGGATGTTGACAATCCCGCTGGTCGCGTCAAGTTCGAACGTTCAAACGGCGGCGGCCTTGGCGACGATCGAAGCGGCCGCGCAGATCGGGAGGACGGTATGGCGATGGCCGAGGAGCAAGTTTCGCCCCACACGTCGCACGAGAAATCTTCTGCCGAGCGGACGTGGCACGGCATCATACTGCAGACGCTCAAGCGCAACGACGTTCGCCTGGTACCCTATGTCCCCGATCGCGTGCTGACCCCGCTGATCAAGAACCTGCACGCCGATCCCTTCTTCACGACCTTTGCGACTGCGCGGGAAGAGGAAGCCGTCGGAATCCTCTCCGGCGCCTGGATGGCCGGACTGCGCGGGGCCATGCTGATGCAGACCTCGGGGTTTGCCACGCTCGCCAACGTGCTGGCCTCGCTGGCGGTGCCCTACCAGATTCCGCTGATCATGTTCGTGTCCGAGCGCGGCACGCTCGGCGAATTCAATTACGGACAGGCACTGGTATGCCGCACCATGCGGCCGGTGCTCGACTCGCTTGCGCTGGAGCATCACACCATCACCCGGCTCGACGAGCTCGAATTCATCGTGGACCGCTCGATCAAGCAGGCGGTCGCGACGCAAGCGCCGGTGGCGCTGGTGCTCTCGCCGCTACTCACCGGCGGCAAGGTGTTCGACAAGTGAGCGATCGCACGACCATGGCAAGAACCGCCCGCAATACCAAGGTGATGAACCGTTTCGACGTCACCTCGCGCCTGATCGCGAAGCTTCACAACGAAGAGGCGGTGATCGGCGGCATCGGCAACACCAATTTCGATCTCTGGGCGGCGGGTCACCGCCCGCAGAATTTCTACATGCTGGGCAGCATGGGGCTCGCCTTCCCGATCGCGCTGGGCGTGGCCCTGGCACAGCCCGAGCGCCGGGTGTTCGCGCTCGAAGGCGATGGCTCGCTCCTGATGCATCTGGGCGCCCTTTCCACCATCGCGACCTTGAGGCCGAAGAACCTCACCATGGTGGTCTTCGACAACGGCATCTACCAGATCACGGGAGGCCAGCCGACGCCTGCCGCCAAGGTCGCCGACCTCGTGGCGATCGCCAGCGCCAGCGGCATCACGAACAGCGCCTGGGCGGCGGACGAGGAGGATTTCGAGCGCCTGATCGAGGGTTCGCTGTCGGCCTCGCAGCCCACCCTGATCGGCGTTCGTATCGACGACAAACCTGGCGTCGGCACAACCCGGCGCGATCCTGTCCAGATTCGTGAGCGCTTCATGCACGGCCTCGGCGTGCGCCAGCCATTGTGACGGTCGCGTAATTAACTACACAGGTCGGTGAATTCGGTTCCGGGACTCTGTTGCGGCGCAAAATCGTGCTATGCGCGGTGTATGAAACTTCCCCTGCGCCTTCTTGCCTGGCTGCTGGCAGCGGCCGTCACCTTTGCAACGCTGGGACCGGCCACCCTCCGTCCTCGCTCCGACCTGGGACAGGACGGTGAACACGCGCTTGCTTTCATGCTGGTCGGACTTGCGTTCGGCCTCGCCTATTCGCAACGCCGATGGTTCGTCTCGTTGGTCGCGATTTTCGCCATCGGGCTGCTTGAGCTGATGCAGCTTTGGGCGCCCGGCCGCCATGCACGTCTGGAAGACTTCGTCGTGGATGCGCTCGCCGCCTGCGCCGGCTTTGCGATCTCGGCGGTGATCGAACGGGCAGTCGCGCGCCGACGCGGTCCTGTGCAGGACCCCAGCGCGCCTTGACGCGAAGAGCGGCGCGGTCCCGCTGCGGGGCGTCAGACCTGGTGCGCAAGGTGCGCTTTGGATCGAAATGAAACTGCCGCCTCGGATGTCTCCGGGGCGGCACCTTTCATTTTCGCCAAGGCTTGCGCGGCTTAGAGCAGGCCGGCGCCGCGCGCCCATTTGTACTTGGCGCCCAGCACCTCGACCGGAGTTTCAGTCGAGTAGGGATAGGCCGGGATGCCGTTCTGATAGAGATACTCGGCAGCCTCCTCGACCTCGACGTCGCCGGCGAGTGAAGCAACCATCGGCTTCACGAAGCCCTTCGCCTCCATCTCCTTCTTCACCTCGACCATGTTGCGGGCGAACACCATCGGCGGGGTGACGATGGTGTGCCAGTAGCCGAGGATGAGCGCGTGGATGCGGTCATCCGACAGGCCCAGCTTGACCGTGTTGACGTAGGTGATCGGCGGCTCGCCGCCGGTGATGTCGACCGGGTTGCCGGCGGCGCCGAACGGCGGGATGAACTTGCGGAAAGCCGCATCGAGATCCGGCGGCATGGTCATCAGGGTCAGGCCGTTGTCGACCACCGAGTCCGACAGCAGCACGCCGGAGCCGCCCGCGCCGGTGATGATCAGCACGTTCTCGCCCTTCGGCGTCGGCAGCACCGGGACGCCGCGCGCGAATTCAAGCAGCTGCCGCAGCGAGCGGGCGCGGATCACACCCGACTGCTTGAACACGTCCTCGTAGATCTTGTCGTTGCCGGCGAGCGCGCCGGTGTGCGAGGACGCCGCCTTGGCGCCGGCCGAGGTGCGGCCGGCTTTCAGCACGATGACCGGCTTCTTCCTGGAGACGCGCTTGGCGGCTTCGGCGAAGGCGCGACCGTCCTTCAAGTCCTCGCAGTGCTGGGCGATCAGGTTGGTGTTGGGATCCTGCTCGAAGAAGGCGAGCAGATCGTCCTCGTCGATGTCGGACTTGTTGCCGAGGCCGACGATCGCGGACACGCCCATCTTGGCCGAGCGCGAGAAGCCGATGATCGCCATGCCGATGCCGCCGGACTGCGACGACAGCGCCGCACGGCCCTTGACGTCATAGGCGGTACAGAACGTGGCGCAGAGATGGGCCGGCGTATAGTAGAAGCCGTAGATGTTCGGCCCCATCAAGCGGACATTGTACTTGTTGCCGACCTCGACGATCTCGGCCTGCAGTTCGGGCGCGCCCGCTTCGGCAAAGCCGGATGGGATCAGCACGGCGCCGGGAATTTTCTTCTCGCCGCACTCGGCCAGGGCGCCCGCCACGAACTTCGCAGGGATCGCGAACACCGCGACGTCGATCACGCCGGGCACGTCCTTGACGCTCTTGTAGGCCTTGTAGCCCAGGATGTCGGGCGCCTTCGGGTGGATCGGATAGATCTCGCCCTTGTAGCCGCCGTTGATCAGGTTCTTCATCACCGAATTGCCGATCTTGCCGTCTTCGGCCGAGGCGCCAATCACGGCGACCGCCTTCGGCTGCATGATGCGATTCATGGCCGCGACGATTTCCTCGGTCGGGCGCGGCTTGGGACGCGGCTCGTAGTCGAAGTTCACGACGATGCGCACGTCGGCGGCGATGGCGTCCTTCTTGGTCGCGAATACGGGATTGAGGTCGAGTTCGATGATTTCGGGGAAGTCGCTGACCAGCTGCGACACCTTGACGATGACGTCGGCGAGCGCCTCGCGGTTGACGGGGTCGCCGCCGCGCACGCCTTTGAGAATTTCGTGGGCCTGGATGCCGTCCAGCATCGATAACGCATCCTGGCGGCTGGCAGGCGCGAGGCGGAAGGTGATGTCCTTCAGGACCTCGACCAGCACGCCGCCGAGACCGAAGGCGACGAGCTTGCCGAACGAGCCGTCGGTGATGGAGCCGACGATGACCTCGGTGCCGCCCGAGAGCATCTGCTGCACCTGAACGCCTTCGAGCCTGGCGTCGGCCTTGTACTTCCTGGCATTGGAAAGGATGGTCTCGTAGGCCTTCTCGGCGTCGGCTGCGGTCTTGACGCCGACGACCACACCGCCCGCTTCGGTCTTGTGGAGAATGTCCGGCGAGACGATCTTCATCACGACGGGAAAGCCCATCGAAGTTGCGATCTTCCCCGCCTCGCCCGCCGACTTCGCAAGCCCTTCTTTTGGCACCGGGATGCCGTAGGCGTCGCAGACCACCTTGCCTTCCGGCGCCGTCAGGCTCGTGCGCTTTTCCGCCTTGACCTGATCAAGCACCTTGCGGACTGCATCCTTGGAATTCGACATAGGCTTCCTCCTCGACTCGTTCTTGCTTCGCGGGCACCGCGCGCACCCGCTCACTGCTCTCCGTCGGTCCGTAGTGGAACGGACAGGCAAGGCCTTCGGGACCCACGCTGCGGACGCGGCTAGATGGCGTTTATGGCATTTGGTATGCCAGAACCAAAGTTGTCAAGGTGCCGTGGAAC
Source organism: Bradyrhizobium sp. (assembly GCF_016213215.1). Classification (GTDB taxonomy): domain Bacteria; phylum Pseudomonadota; class Alphaproteobacteria; order Rhizobiales; family Xanthobacteraceae; genus Bradyrhizobium. Next base: position 12,875 of record NZ_JACRAW010000030.1, read on the forward strand.
GCAGAACGCTCCAAAATCAGAGGTTAACTTGACATTCTGGCATTTGGTATGCCAAAAACATCGCAACCAATATTCCTGTAAAGAGATATCTCCCCACAGGCAGGAGGAGATTCGTCGTGTCCCTTCGGAAACCGAGCAAGGTACCTTCCAGCATGGCCGAGGCAGCAGACATCAATATCGTTCGCATTGCGCCGGAGACGAGCTTCAAGAACAAGGCATACGATGCCTTGAAGGAAGCGATCCTCAAGATGGACATCTATTCGACGCCCGAGCCCGTCATGCTCGATGAACGCGCGCTGTCGGAACGGCTCGGCGTCAGCCGGACGCCGATCCGTGAAGCGATAGCGATGCTGGAGCAGGACGGGTTCGTGAAGACCGTGCCGCGCCGGGGCATCATGGTCGTGCGCCGGACCAAGAGCGAAATCGTCGATATGATCCGCGCCTGGGCTGCGCTCGAGAGCATGGCCGCCCGCCTGATCACGACGACCGCACGCAAGAAGGACATCTCGGCGCTGCGCGACTTCTTCAAGGATTTCAGCAAGGACCGCCTGCCGCAGGATCACATCGAGGAATATTCAAGGGCCAATATCGCTTTCCACCAGGCGCTGATCTCGCTGTCGGAGTCGCCGGTTCTGGTCGATATGACCAACGACATCCTGCTTCACGTGCGCGGCTACCGCCAGCTCACGATCGGACGTACCGAACGCATCGCGGCTTCCCTGCCCGAGCACATGGGCATCATCGAGGCGCTGGAAGCGCGCGACACCGAGCTTGCCGAAAAGCGCGCCCGCGATCACACGCTTGCACTTGCCGCCTATGTCGAGACGCATGGCCAGGAACTGACCCGCTAAGACTATCACAGAAGACGAACAACTCGTCCAACGACAGTGACCAGGGAGAAATGGCCCATGCTGAACAGCGCGACCAAGTCCGAAGCACCGGGTACCGAGCAGGAACTGACCGACGGCTTCCATCTGGTCATCGATGCGCTCAAGCTGAATGGCGTCGACACAATCTATAACGTGCCGGGCATCCCGATCACGGATCTCGGCCGCATGGCGCAGGCCGCGGGCATTCGCGTGATCTCCTTCCGTCACGAGCAGAACGCCGGCTATGCGGCGGCGATCGCCGGGTTCCTCACCAAGAAGCCCGGAATCTGCCTCACCGTGTCGGCGCCGGGCTTCCTCAACGGCCTTACCGCCCTCGCCCATGCCACCACCAACTGCTATCCGATGATCCTCATCTCCGGCTCGTCCGAGCGCGAGATCGTCGACCTGCAGCAGGGCGACTATGAAGAAATGGACCAGCTCGCGATCGCCAAGCCGCTGTGCAAGGCGGCCTATCGCGTGCTGCATGCGCAGGACATCGGCATCGGCCTTGCCCGCGCGATCCGCGCCGCGGTGTCGGGCCGTCCCGGCGGCGTCTATCTCGACCTGCCGGCGAAACTGTTCGCCCAGGTGATGAATGCCGAGGCCGGCGCCAGGTCGCTGGTCAAGGTGATCGATCCGGCGCCGGCGCAGATCCCTGCCCCGTCGGCGGTCAAGCGCGCGCTCGACGTGCTCAAGAGCGCCAAGCGTCCGCTGATCATCCTCGGCAAGGGCGCGGCTTACGCCCAGGCCGACGACGAAATCCGCGGCTTTGTCGAAAAGAGCGGCGTCCCCTTCCTGCCCATGAGCATGGCCAAGGGCCTCCTGCCCGATACCCATCCGCAATGCGCGGGCGCGGCGCGCTCGACCGTGCTCAAGGAATCCGACGTCGTGATGCTGATCGGCGCGCGGCTCAACTGGCTGCTGTCGCACGGCAAGGGCAAGACCTGGGGCGAAGCGCCCAAGCAATTCATCCAGGTCGATATCGACCCCAGGGAGATGGATTCGAACGTCGAGATCGCGGCTCCATTGGTCGGCGACATCGGCTCATGCGTTGCGGCGCTGACCGCGGCCATGGGTGACAACTGGCCCGCCCCGCCCGCCGACTGGACCGGCGCAGTCAGGGCCAAGCGCGACGAAAACGTCGCCAAGATGGCACCCAAGCTGATGAACAACAAGTCGCCGATGGACTATCACGGCGCGCTTGGCGTGCTGCGGACCGTCATCAAGGAGCGGCCCGACGCCATCCTCGTCAACGAAGGCGCCAACACGCTCGACCTCGCGCGCGGCGTCATCGACATGTACAAGCCGCGCAAGCGCCTCGACGTCGGCACCTGGGGCGTGATGGGCATCGGCATGGGCCAGGCGATCGCCGCCGCGATCGAAACCGGCAAGCCGGTGCTTGCGATCGAGGGCGACAGCGCCTTCGGCTTCTCCGGCATGGAGATCGAGACGATCTGCCGCTACAACCTGCCCGTCTGTGTCGTCGTCTTCAACAATGACGGCATCTATCGCGGCACCGACGTCAACGCGGCAGGAACGGATCCGGCGACGACCGTGTTCGTCAAGGGCGCGCGCTACGACAAGATGATCGAGGCCTTCGGCGGCGTCGGCGTCAATGCGACCTCGCCGGACGAGCTCAAGCGCGCCGTCAACGAGGCGATGAATTCCGGCAAGCCCACCCTGATCAACGCGGTGATCGATCCGGCGGCGGGCTCGGAGAGCGGCCGCATCGGCAATCTCAACCCGCAGAGCGTATTGAAGAAGAAGTGAGCAACGCAATCTGGAGAAGGGTGCGGGAAACGTCGCCTCGATCTCGTCATTGCGAGGAGCGCAAGCGACGAAGCAATCTAGACTATTTCCGCCGAGACATTCTGGATTGCTTCGCTTCGCTCGCAATGACGAGGCCGGCTAACGCCGAATTCCAAACTGCAGATTACGGCTCCGCATCCTCGCGGCGGGCATGACGAAGAAGGTTTAACAGGAGCAGACACGATGACAAAGGCCCTAACCGGCGTTCGCATTCTCGATTTCACCCACGTTCAGTCGGGGCCGACCTGCACGCAGTTGCTCGCATGGTTCGGTGCCGACGTGATCAAGGTTGAACGTCCGGGGGTCGGCGACATCACGCGCGGTCAGTTGCAGGACATCCCCAAGGTGGACAGCCTGTATTTCACCATGCTGAACCACAACAAGCGCTCGATCACGCTCGACACCAAGAACCCCAAGGGCAAGGAGGTTCTGACCGAGCTGATCAAGAAGTGCGACGTGCTGGTGGAGAATTTCGGACCGGGCGTGCTCGACCGCATGGGTTTTCCCTGGGAGAAGATCACCGCCATCAACCCCAGGATGATCGTCGCCTCGATCAAGGGCTTCGGCCCGGGACCGTACGAAGACTGCAAGGTCTATGAGAACGTCGCCCAGTGCACCGGCGGCGCGGCCTCGACCACTGGCTTCCCCGACGACGTGCCGCTCGTGACCGGCGCCCAGATCGGCGACAGCGGCACCGGCCTGCATCTGGCGCTCGGCATCGTCACCGCGCTCTATCATCGCACCAAGACCGGCAAGGGCCAGCGCGTCACCGCCGCGATGCAGGATGGCGTGCTCAACCTGTGCCGGGTCAAGCTGCGCGACCAGCAGCGCCTCGCCCACGGGCCGCTGACGGAATACAGCCAGTACGGCGAAGGCATTCCGTTCGGCGACGCCGTGCCGCGCGCGGGCAACGATTCCGGCGGTGGCCAGCCCGGCCGTATCCTGAAGTGCAAGGGCTGGGAGACCGATCCCAACGCCTACATCTATTTCATCACCCAGGCGCCGGTCTGGGAGAAGATCTGCGACGTGATCGGCGAGCCCGGCTGGAAGACGCATCCGGACTACGCCAAGCCGGCGGCCCGCCTGCCGCGGCTCAACGAGATCTTCGGCCGCATCGAGCAGTGGACCATGACCAAGACCAAGTTCGAGGCCATGGACATTCTCAACGAGTTCGACATCCCGTGCGGGCCCATCCTGTCGATGAAGGAAATCGCCGAGGACCAGTCGCTGCGCGCGACCGGCACCGTGGTCGAGGTCGACCACCCCACCCGCGGCAAGTACCTGTCGATCGGCAACCCGATCAAGCTGTCGGACAGCCCGAGCGACGTGCAGCGCTCTCCGCTGCTCGGGGAGCACACCGACGAGGTTCTCCGCGACGTGCTCGGGTTCAGCGATCACCAGGTGGCCGAAATCCACAGCTCTGGAGCGCTCTCCCCACCTCAGAAGCAGGCGGCGGAATAGACTGCTTCCAATTGATTGGAAGTATGAAGGCCGCCGGCGTTCCGGCGGCCTTTTCATTCTCTCAAATGCCGAATTTCGATTTACGTTGCGACGCGGCATTCCTTGTGTGCACTTGCGAGCACCCGAAGCTGGCGGGGCTCTGTGACAAATCAGCTTGCGCGGTGGGATATCGCATACCAATATGCGTGCGGCACTTGATGTAATGCAGAGCGATTGGTTGGGTCTTGCTGTTCGTCACCACGTCCATGTTCGCACCCGGACATCCACACGGGTTCGAAAAGCGTGGATGCCATGCGGAAGGCACAATCCGGCACAGCCCGCGCTGACGTTGTGACAGGCCGCCAACTGGAGACACGGCAAATCGCCTGAGCGCGACAAGACAACAAAGTCGGCCAAGACCGACGCACATAAATCTGGATGGGAGGGAGCCATGAGGCATTCCGTATTTCACGTTGGCCTAACCGCGATTGCTGCGTTATGCGCGAGCGATATCGCGGCTTCTGCTGCCTGGGAGCCCGTGCGCCCGGTCGAATTCATCGTGCCGGCCGGCACCGGTGGCGGCGCAGATCAGATGGCCCGCACCGTCCAGGGCATCGTCACCAAACATAATCTGATGAAGCAGCCGATGGTCGTCATCAACAAGTCCGGCGGCGCGGGAGGCGAAGGCTTTCTCGACGTAAAGGCATCATCGGCCAATCCCCACAAGATCATCATCACCCTGTCGAACCTCTTCACGACTCCGCTTGCGACCGGAATTCCATTCAACTGGAAGGACCTCACGCCGGTTGCAATGCTCGCGCTCGACGAATTCGTGCTGTGGGTCAATACCGAAAAGCCAGTTAAGACAGTGAAGGACTATATCGACGCAGCGAAGGCAGCACCCGCCGGCACATTCAAGATGGGCGGCACCGGATCCAAGCAGGAAGACCAGATCATCACGGTCGCCGTGGAGAAGGCGATCGGCGCAAAATTCACTTACATTCCCTACAAGGGCGGCGGCGAAGTCGCCGTTCAGCTTGTCGGCAACCACGTCGATTCGACCGTCAACAATCCGATTGAAGCGGTAGCCCAATGGCGCGGCGGCAAACTCCGCCCGCTCTGCGTGTTCGACGCCAAGCCAATGGCCTACGACGACCAGATCGCTGACGGCAAGGCCTGGAAAGACGTCGCAACCTGCAAATCGCAGGGCCTCGACATCGAATATCTGATGCTGCGTGGCGTCTTCATGTCCCCGAAGGCCACCAAGGATCAGGTCGAATACTATGTCGAACTCTTCAAGAAGGTTCGCGCAACTCCCGAGTGGCAAGACTTCATGAAGAACGGCGCTTTCAACACCACCTTCCTGACCGGAGCCGACTATGCCAAATGGCTCGAAGTGGAGGAGAAGCGCCACGAATCCCTGATGAAAGAGGCAGGCTTCATGGCCACGGGAAACTGATCGAAGACGAAGCACATGGTGCAGAGGCGGTTTCGAATCCGTCGGTCGATTTCCGCGGGGGCCTTTGATGTCCACGAATAGTTCGAAGAACGCCGGCCCGGCACACAAGGCCGTCGAAGCCGGTATTGCACTATCAATCGCGATCTTCGGAGTGATCGTGATCATCGGCAGCCTGAAAGCCGGGATCAACTGGGGCGCCGAGGGACCGCGCGCCGGATTCGTTCCATTCTACGTCGGGATATTCATTGTCGTTGCCAGCTCGGTCAATCTCTGGACCGCGCTGCGTGAAGAGAATGATCAGCTCTTCGCCGAATGGGGACAGCTTCGTCAGGTCATGAGCGTCGTTGTGCCTACCGCGATCTATGTCGGCGCGATGCCGTTTCTGGGTCTGTATGTCGCTTCGATCATCTTCATTGGATGGTTCATGCGATGGCTCGGCAAATACAGTTGGCTGACGGTGGCGGCCGTGGCGTTTGGCATGCCGATCGTCACCTATTTGATCTTCGAACGCTGGTTCTTGGTCCCGCTCCCCAAAGGCCCAGTTGAGGAATGGCTCGGTCTCTAGGGTCGGCGTGTAATCGGCCGCGGCTGCAGGACTTGCAAGATGGAAGAAATTGCCAATCTTTTTCACGGTTTCAGCGTAGCTCTGCAACCCTTCAACATCATGCTGATGTTTGTCGGCATCATGCTCGGCGTCATCATCGGAGTGTTGCCAGGATTGGGCGGCGCCAACGGCGTCGCGATCCTCTTGCCGCTGACATTCAGCATGCCGCCGACCTCGGCCATCATCATGCTGTCGTGCATCTATTGGGGTGCGCTGTTCGGCGGCGCGATCACCTCAATTCTGTTCAATATACCGGGTGAGCCCTGGTCCGTAGCAACGACGTTCGACGGCTACCCGATGGCACAGCAAGGCAAGGCCGGCGAGGCCCTCACCGCCGCCTTCACCTCGTCTTTCGTCGGCGCTCTGTTCGCGGTCGTGATGATCACGCTCGTTGCGCCGCTGGTCGCAAGCTTCGCGCTGCGATTCGGTCCGGCGGAAAAGTTCGCAGTCTATTTTCTCGCGTTCTGCAGCTTCGTCGGCCTGAGCAAGGAGCCACCATTCAAGACGATCGCAGCAATGATGATCGGCTTTGCACTTGCCGCGGTCGGACTCGATTCGATTACCGGACAGCTGCGATTGACGTTCGGCTTCACTGAATTGCTCAACGGCTTCGATTTCCTGATCGCCGTCATCGGCCTGTTCGGCATCGGCGAAATCCTCTTGACCATGGAAGAAGGATTGAGCTTCCGCGGCGGCAACGCCAAGATCAATTTGCGTGTCGTGCTGCACACCTGGACCGGGCTTCCCGCATACTGGATGACGTCGCTGCGTTCCTGCATCATTGGCTGCTGGATGGGAATCACGCCGGCGGGCGCCACGCCTGCATCCTTCATGAGTTACGGCATCGCCAAGCGGGTCTCGAGAAACGGCCGCAATTTCGGCAACGGCGAGATCGAAGGCGTGATCGCGCCCGAGACGGCGGCGCATGCAGCCGGCACCTCGGCGCTGTTGCCGATGCTTTCGCTCGGTGTGCCCGGCTCTCCGACAGCGGCCGTTCTTCTCGGCGGCCTGCTGATCTGGGGTTTGCAGCCTGGTCCCATGCTGTTCGTCGAACAGAAGGAGTTCGTCTGGGGATTGATCGCCTCGATGTACCTCGGAAACATCTTCGGCCTTCTTGTCGTACTGACTTGCGTACCGATTTTCGCGGCGATCCTGCGCGTGCCATTCAGCATCATCGCACCGCTCATTCTGGTGCTTTGCGCGATAGGCGCCTATTCGGTTCACAGCAGCACATTCGATGTGATGCTGATGCTGGTTTTCGGCGTGATCGGATATTTCCTCAAGAAGTGCAGTTATCCGCTCGCTCCCTTGGTGCTGGCCATTGTGCTCGGCGACAAGGCTGAAGAAGCATTCCGCCAATCGCTGCTCGGATCACAGGGCTCGCTCGGCGTGTTCTTTTCCAACGCGCTGGTAAGCACGATCATGATCCTGGGCCTGATCGCCCTGTTCTGGTCCGCGATTCAGAAAGGGTACACGCACCTGCGAGCGGCAACGGCCTGAGCTAGCTGTGGAGCCTCAGGAGGTTGTTCCCGGCCAGACCGAGTCTGCTGATCGGTGGCTTTGATCCGATACTGCCATGAGGGCGATGCCAGTTGTAGCGGTGAAGCCATCTTGGCAGCTCGGTGGCGCGTTGCTCGGA
>NZ_JACRAW010000032.1 GCF_016213215.1 Bradyrhizobium sp.
CGCCCGGCCTGCTCGGCGGCGGGCGCATGCAATATCATTTGCGCATGGCGCTGACCGCCATCGAGGCCCAGATGTTCGGCAAGCCGGAAGTGTTCGTCAACATGGCCGCCAAGAAGTTCGACGAGAAGACCGGCGAACTGATCGATCAAGCCGCCAAGGACGCCATCAAGCTGCAACTCGCGGCCTTCGTGAAGTTCGTCAAGCGGGTGAGGATCTAGCCGTCAGCGAGAGCGAAAGACGTTGGACCACGCGCGGAATTCACACTTGGGATAATCGTTGCGAATGCCGCTGGCATTCGGATTGGCGCATCCTACCTCCTGTCGCGGCGGCGGGCATACATTTCTGTGCTGCGCCGCGCATGCGACAAGAAGTTCCTTCACGTCTTTGTAAAGATTGCTGCTCTCATCCGCCGGTTTTGAAATTTCGACATGATTCAATGGATATTCCTGACAGGCATGACTTATCGCGACCGCGCTATCCCGTTCGACAATCATTAGTCCGTCTGTAGTTCTTCCTTCATACGCAGCAAAGAATCTCAATGTCGCACAGAGTTGCGCATCATGCTTGCTTGATATCCCTTGCGTGTTTTTTTGCAAAAACTGCGTAAAATCATTCTCGTTGTAGGATTTCAATACTCTCAATTGCGGATTACGCGACACGAAACTGACATAGTTCGCAAGGCTTGAGCCTTTCTGTGGCGTTCCAAGGAAAAATACGATTCGGAATTTGTTCAGTGCAGTGTGTCCGCCGAGCCCAATCACGTCGGACAAATATCGCTGAACAATCAGGCCGCCGAGGCTATGCGCGATGAAAGCGACGTGCCGATAGCCAGACGATGCCAGTTTGTCGATGATGATTGCAAATTCGTCGTTGATCTCGGATATCGACGGGCTGCTCGCCAGCGCAAAGCTGTCGAAATCGACGCGGAACACGTCGTAGTCGGCAAGCTCGGTATCTTGCGAGATCATCTTCGGCCAGGACTTAGATGTCGACGAGTTGAGCCAAGTCCCGCTGGCGCCCGTCAGGCCATGAACGAATACCAGCGCCAGATTTCGGTTGGTTCGACAAGGAATATTTGTCTCCGGGCAAACAGCGTTCTCTTGAAAAATACGCACCTTTGCCGGAGCGTTCTGCGCACCAGCTTGTCCCACGGATGCGATGAAAAGCGACAAAATCGCGAAAAGAAAAACTCGCCAGCCGCTGGTAAATGCCATGGTCGATCCCCAACCCAAAATTGGGTTGAGCGTAGAGCTAGGCAAATTCAGTTGCAACTTTGGTTTGGCTAAACCAACGCGCGCGGCATCCATATTGCCTCCGCGTTGGCGATAGGGTCACCCCGCCGGCTGCGCCCGCTTCGGGAACAGCTGCGGCCGCAGCTTCGGGTGGCAGGCCATCGTTTTTGGCGCGTACGGCGCCTCGGCGCCGAGCTCCTCGGCCGCGTGCCAGGCCCAGCGCGGATCCCACATCGCGGCGCGGCCGATGCAGATCAGGTCGGCTCTGCCCTGCTGAAGAATGTCCTCCGCCTGCTGATAGCCGGCGATCAGACCAACCGACATGGTGTTGATGCCGGTCTCCTTCTTCACCTTCTCGGCGAACGGCACCTGGTAGCCGGCCGAGAGCGGAATCTTCTGTGCCGGCGACAGCCCGCCGGACGACACGTCCATATAGTCGAGCCCGCGCTTCTTCATCTCCTTGGCGAGCACCACGGTTTCCTCCGGCGTCCAGCCGCCCTCGACCCAGTCGGTCGCCGACACGCGCAGGCCGATCGGCTTTGCCTCCGGCCACACCGCGCGCACCGCCTCGTACATCTCGATGACGAAGCGCATGCGGTTCTCCAGCGAGCCGCCGTATTCGTCGGTGCGCTTGTTGGAGATCGGCGAGAGGAACTGATGACCGAGATAACCGTGCGCGCCGTGCAATTCGATCACGTCGTAGCCGATGCGGTCGACCCGCTTGGCGGCGGCGGCAAATTCGCCGACGCAGCGCTTGATGTCGTCCTTGGTCATGGCGTGCGGCACCGCCCAGCCGGTGTCGTAGGGAATCGCCGACGGCGCTTCCGGCGTCCAGGCGTCCGGCCCTTCCAGGATCGGCTTGCCGCCGGCCGCCGGCGGGGTGGTCGGGGCCTTGCGGCCGGCATGCGCGAGCTGCACGCCGAGCTTGGCCACGCCATACTGCCGGCAGAAATCGTGCACGCGCTTGAGCGCGGCCTCGTTCTCGTCCGAATACATGCCGGCGCATTTCGGCGAGATGCGGCCTTGCGGATTGACGTCGGTCATCTCGGTCATCACCAGCCCGGCGGCGCCGAGCGACATGTTGCCGAGATGCATGAGGTGCCAATCGTTGGCCGAGCCGTTGTTGGAATTGTACTGGCACATCGGCGACACCACGACGCGGTTCGGCAGTGTGAGACCGCGCAAGGTGATCGGAGAAAACAGGACGCTAGCCATGGGTCGGACTTCCTTTCGAGTAGAATTCACGTGAGACAGGTTTATCTCAATTCCAGATGCCGCCGGCGTAATAGGCGTGCATCGCCACCACCCAGCAGCAGATCGCCCAGAACAGGCAGAATTCGTAACCGCCGATATTCCACAGATATTTGCCGGTAACGCGATAGACGCCGACGGCGGCGACCGCAAGGTGGACGGCGGCGACCGCGCCCGAAATGGTGACAAAGATGCCGAAGATCAGTCCGATCGCCAGGAAGAACTCGATCACGCCGGCCAGATACATCCAGAACTTGGGCGGCTTGAACCCGGCGGCGACGAAGAAGCCGAGGGCGGCCGGCACGTAGAACTTGGCGTAGAGATGTGGGATCAGGAACAGGCCGCAGATCATGCGGAGAATGTTGTATTCGTCGAACAGGTTGAAATTGGCAGCCAAAGAAGACATGACGCCCCCCGAATGGTTTGATCCCCGACTTTAATAGCCAAAGTCGCACTTCTGCACGTGTACGCCAACCCCTCGCCGGTGCGTTTGATTTTTGTCATTCCCAGGCGCGCGACACGCCGCCGCACAGCCGCTTACAGCTTCTTTCCCATCAGCCAGGCCTCGCCCTTGGCATAAAGCGCATCGAGGTCTGGCCCGTCGAGGCCGGGCAAATTGAGCTTGATCGGGTAGCCGATCTTGCTCTGCAGATAGGCCAGGTGCCGATAGCCTTCGGGGAATTTCGCCAAATGCTTTTGGTCGAGCGTGAGCTTGGCCGCCGGGTCGACCGGATCGATACGGTCCTTCTCATAGGCGAGGCGGCGCAGCACGAGGCCCCATTTGCCCTTCCGCTTTTCCAGGAAGTCGTAGAAACGCCCGGTGCACACCACGTCACACAGCACGTCCTCAACCTTGGCGCGCTGCGAGATCGTCATCTTGGTCTGCGCGATGGCGCGCTTGCCCTTGATGTCGATGCTCATACCGCCGAGCATGTGCATGATGCGCACGCCCTTGTCGTAACCCTCCTGGCTGACCTTGATGAATTCCTCGTAGGAGCCCTGGAACCAGGTCGCCCACATCTGCCCGTCCTTGTGCCAGACGGTGCGGAAGCGGTCCCACAGGCGGGCGTCGCGCCACAGAACCCAGTTTTCGATCAGCGCCCGGATCTCCAGGCGGTCGGCGGTATCACGCGGCATGGAACGCCCCCTCGGTTTTGTGCTTCATAGCTGATAAGAATTTGGCCGTCACGCACGGAGAAACGCATGGCAAGGCTTGGACCGGGAAGACTTGCGGGCAAGACCGCGATCGTCACCGGCGGCGCCAGGGGCATCGGCCGGCACTATTCGCAGGCGCTCGCCGCCGAAGGCGCGCGCGTGATGATCGCCGATATCGCCGACGGCAAGACCCTCGCGGAGGAGATCGCCGGCCGTCATGGCGCAGAAGCGATAGCGAGCGTGAAGTTCGACGTCAGCGACGAGAAGGCGGTCAAGAACCTGGTGGCGCAGACCATCGAGCATTTCGGGCAGATCGACGTGCTGGTGAACAACGCGGCGGTCTATTCCACGCTTACGCCAAGAAGTTTCAACGAATGGGATACCGATCTGTGGGACAAGGTCATGGCCGTGAACGTGCGCGGATCCTATCTCATGGTGCGTCATGTTGCGCCGCACATGGTGGAACGGCGCAGCGGCAAGATCATCAACATCGCCTCGGGCGCGCCCTACAAGGGCGTGCCGCGCATGCTGCCTTACGTCACCTCCAAGGGCGCGATCCTCGCCTTCACGCGCGCGCTGTCGCGCGAGCTCGGCCAATACGGCATCGCGGTCAACTCGCTGTCGCCGGGCTATATCCTGAGCGACACCGGGCTGCAGAACGCCACCCATGTCGAGGAGGAGCGCGTGCCGGTGCGCAACAGCCGCGCCTTCAAGCGCGACGCCTATCCGGAAGACCTGCTCGGCGCGCTGGTGTTCCTGGCTTCCAGCGACAGCGACTTCGTCACCGGCCAGTCGCTGGTGGTGGACGGCGGCGCGGTCAATAATTAGCTAACGGCCAAGCCCGGCAGGCATTTTCCGGGCTATTCCGGTTGCCGCCGACTTGCGGTATAGTAGTTACAAATACAACAATCGGTTCTCAGGGAGCATCTCCATGGCGGTCGCAACCGCGAGTGAACAGGCCCAGCCCGGCGCCAAACACAACGTGCAGGCGGCGCGGAAGGCCTATTACGACAAGATTTCCAAGTTCCACATGGCGCCGCTCTGGGAGGTGCTCAAGGACCTGGTGACGCCGGAGCCGAAGACCCAAATCCAGCCGGCGACCTGGAAGTTTTCCGACGTCAAGCGGCTGATGCTGGAAGCCGGCGAGGTGATCGGCACCGAGGAGGCCGAGCGCCGCGTGCTGGTGCTGGAAAATCCCGGCATGCCCGGCAAGTCGCGCGTGACCAATTCGCTGTTCGCCGGCATCCAGCTGATCCTGCCGGGCGAGATCGCCGACGTGCACCGGCATTCCGCTTCCGCCATCCG
>NZ_JACRAW010000033.1 GCF_016213215.1 Bradyrhizobium sp.
CTCGGGATAGAGATGCGTTGACACAGGTATTCCCGCCGTTCCGGCGATGGCAGCCGCTCGCATCCAGCCGGTCACACCGCCAATGCGCATGAAATCCGGCATGACGAGGTCGCACGCTTTCTTCTGAAGTGCCTTGTGCAGCTCGCGTGGGCCATAGAAATTCTCGCCGATCTGCAAGGGGGTCTTCAGCTCGGCTGCGAGTCGGGCATATCCATCCAGGTTGTCGTAGACGATCGGCTCTTCGATCCAGGCGAGACCATGGCTGTCGATCATGTGACACCGCTGCAGCGCCTCGGCAAAATCGAGGCCCTGGTTGAAATCGACCATCAAATACATGTCATCACCCAGCGCTTTGCGCACCGCGTCGAGGGCGGCGAGATCGTCGGATGATCGCTCGCGACCCAGCCGCAGCTTGAGCCCCGTGAAGCCGCCTTCGTCCCTCAACTGCAGAGCTTCCTCGGCAAGCGCGCCCGGCGCCTGGAGCCATAGTCCATTGCTGTTGTACGCCTTTACTGGACCGACCGAGCCGCCAAGCAGCACGCACAGGGGAAGATTTGCAGCCTTCGCAAGTGCATCCCAGGCCGCCATGTCGAGACCGGAGGCAGCGATCATCGACAGCCCCTCATAGCCGACGAAGTGCAGCGATCTTCTTGCCGCTTCGAAGAGTTCGGCGGGTGCGATCGGCCGCCCCTTGAGCATCGCGCCGAGATCGTGGAGCGCAGGCACCAGATAACGCATCGACTTGACGATGTAGGGCTCCAGATAGCTGCGCCCGACGATGCCTTCTTCGGAGACAAGATCAATGAGGATGAGAGGCCATTCGGTGATGGTCGCAATCCTCGCCACCACGGGCCGCTTCAGCCGAAGGATCACGGGACGAGCGGAGATGTCTCTGAGCGTCAGGCAGATACGTGGCATGGCGGGCACCTGCGGTTCGTATTTCCCGACATTCACGCCGCGCGATATCGATGTAAATTCACTAATGAGTATACCTTGATGGAGGGCCGCCATGGCGCGTTCCGAACACACTCGCGAGCGGATTCTCGAGGCCGCCTACAAGCTCTTTCGTCGCCGGGGCTACGGCCGGGTCACCATGGACGATATTGCAGCCGAGGCCAGACTTACCAAGCGCACGCTCTACCATCACTTCCACAGCAAGGATCAACTGCTCGCCCAGGTCCTGGACGCGCAGCATCGCCTGGCGTTACAGGCTTTCAGGACTTTCGGGGATCAGCTGTCGGGATCGGCCGAGGCCGTTGTGGAAGGAATGTTTCGAGCGCTCGCCGTGTGGGCCGACACGCCGCGCTGGGCAGGCTCTGGATTTACCCGCCTTGTCATCGAGCTTGCAGATCTTCCCGGGCACCCGGCTCGTCTAATTGCCCGAAGACACAAAGCACAATTGGAACGTCACCTTGGCGAGCTTCTGGAACGATCCGGCGTGCAGCAAGCCCGAGAACTCGCGCGTGCAATTTGGTTGCTGTCGGAAGGCGCGATCTCACTTATCCTCGTTCACGGAGATCGCGGCTATTCGGCCGCCGCTTCAGAGGCTGCCAATGCCCTTGTTCGCCACTACCGCGACAAGCACCAGTTTCCACATCGATAAGACTGCAGTCTACAGCACGAGCTCCCGGGTCACATTCCCAACAATGCGGCGCAATGGCAGCCATTCGCAGAGGCCGTGAAATCCAGGCCAACGCGCAACGCGGGCGATGGCCACCATTCCGGCGCGCCGCCTTTCAAGATTACTGTTGTCTAGGCTGCAACTGCATTGGGGTCTGCGGCCGCGCCCTGGCTTCCGGGGACGGAAGCGTCGGCGCAGGCTTGGGCGCCGCGGTGGCAATCGGCCGTGCCGGAGGCGCTGATGTCTTGGGCCGCAGGTCCTGTTCGGAAGCCTTGGCGATGAGGCGTCTCATCTGTTCCTGGCTTGCCTTCAACTGCTCGATTTCCTTGACGTTGTCGCTGGCCATCTGAGCCTGGCTCGCCTTGAGTCGTTCAATCCCCTGCTCGACATTTGCGAGATCGCGCGCCATCGCCTGCAGCAACTCCATCACCTCGGAAGACACGGGAGCGGCTGTCGGCGCGACGTCTTGCGGTGCGCCCTGGACCGCGGGTGTTGGTTGCGGAGCCGCCGCGTCCACCGCTGCCACCTTGAAGGTCGATGGACCCGGTTGGGCGGGGAAGCCCGGGCTTTCCAGCTGCACCGACGAGGTTGAAGCGAGCTGCGGCGCCCATCGGGCGATAAGCGGCTTGGCCGCATCGCCATAGGACGACTGTGAGACGAAAGCAGCGCCAACGATGCACGATGCCAACAGCAGGCCGGTCAGCCCACGCAGGGCAGGACGACCACGCGACGGCCGCCGGCCCGGGCTCGAAGGAAGGTGCGCGGCATCGTCCTCCATTTTCGAAAGCTTCTCAGTTACACGCCCGAGCTGCTCATCGGCGCGCGCGATCTGCTCATAAGCGTGCGCGAGCCGTTCATCCGCGCGTGCGACCAGGACATCGTCCGGTTCAATTTGGTTCAACGTCGATGTGGAATTCATTGGCGCTCCCTTCCCTTCCAATGTCCCCGGCAGGACTTCTGTCCCGGCGGTCCGACCAACGCCAATGGCTCAATGCAGGTTTGACGAAAGCATGACCATACCGTGAAAAGTGTGGGACCGCCCTTTCGGGAACCCTGGTGGAACAAATGACGAGTTGTCTATTCCGGGTGTGGAGTGAACGACGCTCTGCCGATCCTGGAGCATGTCGAACTGTGATCGAGCGCAGCAGTCTTGCCTGGCCGACATCGTGCGTGGACCATCGAACGCGAGCGGCACCTCCGGTCGCAAGGCGACGCAGGTCCGAAGTGAACGAAACCGTTCGGTTTCGCCGGGATCGCCCGCTGCTGACACATCGCACGATGTGGTCTAAGCTAATGAGGTGGTCGCAGAGGACAGCAGTGCCGCGTGAGCCTACCCCGGATGATTTCCGCCTGTTCGGCACGTATCAGCCAGCGCTTGGCTGGATTGCCGATCCGACCGGCTACATCTATTGGTACAATCAGGCCTGGTACACCTACACGGGAACCACACCCGAACAGATGGAGGGGTGGGGCTGGCAGTCGGTCCATGATCCTGACGTGCTGCACGCGGTGATCGAGAAGTGGATAAACTCGATCGCCACCGGCCAACCCTTCGAGATGGTCTTTCCGCTCAAGGGTGCCGACGGCCTTTTTCGGCCGTTCTTGACGCGCGTCATCCCGCGCCATGATGCTGATGGCACGCTCACTCATTGGCTGGGCAACAACACCGAAGTCACGCAGCTCGTGGAGTTCGAGCAGAGCAGGCTCCTGTTGGTCCGCGAGTTGCACCACCGCATCAAGAACATCTTCACCGCACTTCATGGCCTGATCAGCTTCACCGCAAGGCAGGCAACCAGCCCTCAAGAGATGGCCTCGGTTCTTATCGGAAGGCTGACCGCAAAAGCCAAGGCGCAGGAACTGATTCGTCCAAAGGTCGGGCAAACCGCTGACGTGCTGGAAACTCCCACGACGCTGGGCGAGCTGCTGAAAGTCGTCGTTCAGAACCAGGCTTCAATCGACAGCCGGCGTGTCACTCTGGACGGCCCTTCTGTTCCGATCTCTCCGGGTGCAACGGAGGCGTTAGCCCTCATCTTTTTCGAGCTGACAACGAACTCTTCAAAATACGGCGCGCTGAGCAACGAAACCGGCACCATCCAGATCTCCTGGAGCGTCGACGGAGAGGCGCTCGCAGTTTCCTGGACCGAAACCAATGGACCGGCGATAAGCGGTCAGCCCGGTCAGAACGGTTTTGGAAGCCAGCTGGTTGAGCTGTTCATGAGGACTTTGGGCGGCAGCATGACGACGGAACGGGCGACCGAGGGCTTTCGGCTCAGGCTGTCGCTTCCCCTCAGCCAGATTTCGCCTTGGCTCGTTGCTGCGTAGTTGAGATAGCCGTCTCTCATAGGGTGCAGATGCCTGCTCGCTCGAGAGTGCGATCAGTGCTTGGACGCGACGAGCCCGTTCATCTCAATCGCGTCGGTTCTCGAAAACACGGTGGACTCATTGCCGGTGAGAGCTCCAAATCCGCCAGAAGTGCGAACTGGTTCCTGCAACTCCGTGACTGGACCTTGCATCAATAAGACGGTGCGGCCTTGCATGGCATTTTCCGTGCTCCGCCTGCCCCGGATCAGGCCGCGACCTCTTCCGGACCCCGGTCGACCGCTTCAAACGACTGCACCGGCTGGCTCAGCATCGTCACCTCGCTGAAGCCCACCGCCCTGAGCTGCTCGCACATCGAGACCCGGGCCTCGGCCGGCATCGAGGTGTTCGGCACCAGGATGGCGCGGGCGTTGGTCGTCAGGAGCTCGGCCGGCAGATCCGACGCGCCGCCGGCATCCAGCAGTACGTGGTCGTAGGCCTGCAGCAAGGCATCGATCGCCAGCGTCACGCGCGGCGATTGCAGGAGCGTGCGGTCGAAGCCGGGCCGGCCGGCGGACACCAGGTGCAGACGCGACAGCCGGTCTTTGGTGATCACCTGCGAGAACGACGCCTCGCCCAGCATCAATTCGGCAAGGCCTGGAGCTGCGGAATCGACGGAGGCGGCCGAGATCGTCGGTGACGATGCCGCAAGGTCAACGACGACCACCCGCGCCGTCAGGGCCAGCAGGCGCGCCAGGGTCAGTGTCGTCAGGGTGATGCTTTCGCCCGGAGCGGTGCCGAGAACAGTCACCTTTCTCGCGGCCGCGCCGGCGTACTGCAGGTCCTCGGCCAGCTGCTCGATCTCAGCGAACTCGCTCACCGCGCGTTCACTCACGACCTGCTCGACCACGGACGGTTCAGCCACGACCCTCTCAGTAATGTCCGGCTCAGATATGGCCGGTTCAGACATGGCCGGTTCAGACATGGCCGGTTCAGGCGACTCTTGCGGCGCCGGCTCAGGCTCGGGCGCGGCAACCACCGACTCGATGCGCTGGACCGATTGGAGCTCGCCGCGCGAGCTCGCCGCCGCCTTGGCCACGGCGAATGCCGCCACGGCACGCGGCGCTGTCATGCGCAACAGCTCGCCGGTGACGACTACGCCGGCGCACAGCAGTAAGGTCGCCAGCGTCGCGATAAGCACGATCGGCAGTTTCTTCGGATAGGCCGGCGTATTGGAAACGATCGCCCGCGAGATGATGCGGCCATCCGTGGGCGTGCCGTCGATGGTTTCGCGGGTATTGGCCTCGCGATATTTCGCAAGATAGGATTCCAGGAGATCGCGCTGGGCCTTCGCCTCGCGCTCGAGCGCGCGAAGCTGGACGTCCTGGCCGTTGGTGGAGGAAGCCTGCTTCTTCAATTGCTCCAGGCTTGCGGTGAGGCTTTCCACCCGACCGCGGGCGATCCGCGCATCGTTGTCCAGCGAGCGCGAGATCTTGCTGGCCTCGTCCCGGATCTGGCCATCGATGTCGGCGAGCTGCGCCTTCAGCTCCTTGATGCGCGGGTGGTTGTTGAGCAGCGTGGAGGATTGTTCGGCGAGCTGCGCACGCAGGGTCACGCGCTGCTCGGACAGGCGGCGCATCAGCTCGGAGTTGAACACGTCGGAAGCCTCGATGGGCTTGCCGCCTTGAAGCATCTCGCGGATCAGGCGCGCCTTCGTTTCGGCGTCGGCCTTCATCGCGCGGGCGTTGTTGAGCTGGGTGTTGATCTCGCCCATTTGCTGGTTCGAGAGCGTGGTGTTGTTGGTGCCCACGAACAGGCTCGACTTCGACCGGAAGTCCTCGACGCGGGACTCGGCTTCCGCAACCTTCTTGCGCAGGCTCTCGATCTCGCCCGCGAGCCATTGACTCGCCGACCTCGCCTGCTCCTGCCGCGCATTCTGCTGCAGCACGAGATAGCCGTCCGCGATCGAGTTGGCGACGCGCGCCGCAAGCTCCGGGTCGCTCGACTGGAATTCGATGACGATCACGCGGGACTTGTCGACCGCATAGGCGGTCAGCCGTTCATAATAGGCATCGAGCACGCGCTCTTCCGGCGTCATCGAAAACGGATCTCGGCCGATGCCGAACAAAGCGAGCAGCGATTTGAGCGGCGAAACGCCTCTCAGGACCGGATCGAACTCGGGAAGCTCGGAGAGCTTGTTCTTCTTGATGATTTCGCGGGCGAGATCGCGCGACAGCACCAGTTGAACCTGGCTGGTGACGGCCTCGGCGTCGAGTCCCACCCGCTCCTCGCTGCGCTCGGTGTTCGGACGCATGAAGACATTTTCGCGCCCCTCGATCAGGATGCGCGCTTCGGATTTGTATCGGGGCGTCACCATGTTGACGCCGGTCACCGAGACAAAGAGGGCAAGCACAGTCGGAACGATGATCCAGCCGCGCTTGCGCGCCAGCGCCTGGCCGAGCAGGCGCAGGTCGATGTCGCCGGTTTCCGGCGCGGCCGCAGGCCTCGACACCACGGGCGCCGGCGCGGCGGCGGTCCGCTGGACCACGGCCTTTTCCTTGCCGGCACGCCAGAACGCTAAACGCATCATACACTCCCGCAGGACGCCACGACTCTACCTCGCGCCGTCCGATGGCGCCGATTACAATCCATTAAGGTTGCCGGCCGGTTAATCGAGCGCCTTCGGCGACGCGCCGAGCGAGGCGGTCACGGTTTGTTAACCATGAAAGCCCTTAATCCGAATCGAGATTTCGTGGACTGTCCGATGCAAGGCGCGCGCGCTGCCATTTCCTGCCTGCTTGCTGCGCCCGACGTATTGACCAGCGCCGGCGTTCCGAACGCGCAGGCGAGCCGCGGAAGATTCCTCCCCAGCGGCAAATCCCGGTCCTGATCATGCCGTCCTTATCCAGCCAGCCGCTTCGCATCCTGCACGCCGTGCGCGCGCCGGTCGGCGGGATCTTCCGTCACATCCTCGACCTCGCCAACGGACAGGTCGAGCGCGGGCATGATGTCGGCATTGTCGCCGACAGCCTCACCGGCGGCGAACGAGCGGACAAGGCACTGGCGGAAATTGCGCCGCGCCTGTCGCTCGGCGTTCATCGCATCGCGATCCGCCGCGAACCGGTGCCGGTAGACCTGTTGGTCTGGATGCGCCTCCAGTCGCTGATCCGTCGGCTCAAGCCCGACGTGCTGCACGGCCACGGCGCCAAGGCCGGGGCCTTCGTTCGATTGCGGAAGCGCTCCGACAAGGTCATCCGCGTCTATACGCCGCACGGCGGTTCGCTGCATTACCCGCTCAACACGTTCAAGGGCGAATTCTACAGCCGCCTCGAACGCGCACTGATGAACAACACCGACCTGTTCCTGTTCGAAAGCGCGTTCGCCCGCGACACCTATCAACGTACCGTCGGCGTCCCCAAGGGGCTCGTGCACTGCGTGTTCAACGGCGTGACGGCCGAGGAATTCCAGCCGGTCGTGACGGCCGACGACGTCACCGATCTCGTCTATGTCGGCGAGTTTCGGCACATCAAGGGTGCCGACATCCTCATCGACGCCGTCGCGCAACTGCACGCGACGGGCAAGCACGTGACCCTCACCCTGGCCGGCGACGGTGAGGAAATGGAGGTGCTGAAGGAACAGGTCTCGAGGCTCGGCCTTGCCGGATCGATCCGCTTCATCGGCCACGTGAAAGCGCGCTACGGCTTCTCCAAGGGCCGGCTCCTCGTCGTTCCATCGCGCGGCGACTCCATGCCTTATGTGGTGATCGAGGCGGGTGCAGCCGGAATTCCCATGATCGCAGCCAGGGTCGGCGGCATTCCCGAGATTTTTGGACCGGAAAGCGAGGCGCTCTTTGCACCAAGCGATCCGTCCGCGATAGCGGAGGCGATCAAGTCTGCGCTGGAGAATCGGGACGGCACGATCACGCGCGCCGGAGAGTTGCGCGAGCGAATCCTGCAGCACTTTTCACAGCAGGCGATGGTTGAAGGCGTGCTGAACGGCTATCGCGGCGCGTTTGCCAACCATTAACCTTCCTTTACCGCCGCTAACCGTTTCTTCCGATTTGTCTATTAAGCCCACAGCCAGGGGGAATTCCGCCTCGGTGCACGCGCGCTTCAAGGGCCGGTGCAAGAACGGATGTGGACTGCAGTGGAACGGATCAACGCACGATCGATGCTGGAGGTGGCGGCCAGCGCAACCACCGAGACTCCTTTTGTCGAGCGGCGCCGCCGCCTGTCGCCGGCGGCACTGGCTGTCGTCAACCAGAAGGTCGCACGGGCCTACTCGCCGATCGTGATCGCAGGCGTCGTCCGCGCGGTCGATTTCGCGCTGCTCAGCCTCCTCGGCATCGCGCTCTATCTCGGCTACGTTGCTCCGCTCTCGGGCTTTCACTGGCAATATCTCGTCGCGATCTTCGCGATGGCGCTGGCCGCGGTGGTCTGCTTTCAGGCCGCCGACATGTACCAGGTCCAGATCTTCCGCGGACAGCTTCGCCAGATGACGCGGCTGATCTCGTCCTGGACCTTCGTATTCCTGCTGTTCATCGGCGTATCGTTTTTCGCCAGGCTCGGCGGCGAGGTGTCACGGCTGTGGTTATCTGCCTTCTTCTTCCTCGGCCTTGCCGCCCTGATCGCCGAACGCCTGTCTCTGCGCGCCCTCGTACGCAGATGGGGACGCGAGGGCCGGCTTGATCGCCGCACCATCATCGTCGGCTCCGACCAGAGCGGCGAGCAACTGATCAAAGCCCTGAAAGCGCAGGAGGATTCGGACATCCACGTGCTCGGCGTGTTCGACGACCGCAATGATGCCCGCGCGCTCGAGACCTGCGCCGGCGCGCCCAAGCTCGGCAAGGTCGACGACATCGTCGAGTTTGCACGCCGCACCCGCGTCGACCTCGTGCTGTTCGCGCTGCCGATCTCCGCCGAGACGCGCATCCTCGACATGCTCAAGAAGCTGTGGGTTCTGCCCGTCGACATACGACTGTCCGCGCACACCAACAAGCTGCGCTTCCGTCCCCGCTCCTATTCCTATCTCGGCGAGGTGCCGACGCTTGACGTGTTCGAGGCGCCGATCACCGACTGGGACCTGGTATTGAAATCGCTGTTCGACCATGTCGCCGGGTGGCTCATCCTGCTCATGGCGCTGCCGGTGATGGCGCTGGTCGCGCTCGCCATCAAGCTCGACAGTCCGGGTCCAGTGCTGTTCCGCCAGAAGCGCTTCGGCTTCAACAACGAGCGCATCGACGTTTACAAGTTCCGCTCGCTCTATCACCATCAGGCCGATCCGCTCGCCTCCAAGGTGGTGACCAAAAACGATGCGCGCGTCACCCGCGTCGGCCGCTTCATTCGCAAGACCAGCCTCGATGAACTGCCGCAGCTCTTCAATGTCGTGTTCAAGAGCAACCTTTCGCTCGTCGGACCGCGTCCCCACGCGGTGCAGGGCAAGCTGCAGAGCCGCCTGTTCGACGAGGCGGTCGACGGCTACTTCGCCCGTCATCGCGTCAAGCCGGGAATCACCGGCTGGGCCCAGGTCAACGGCTGGCGCGGCGAGATCGACAATGACGAGAAGATCCAGAAGCGTGTCGAGTTCGACCTCTATTACATCGAGAACTGGTCGGTGCTGTTCGACGTCTACATCCTCCTGAAGACGCCTCTGTCGCTGATGACCAAGAGCGAGAATGCGTATTGAAGATTTGAACAAAGGCCGTCATCGCCCGGCTTGACCGGGCGATCCAGTAATCCGGCAGCAGGTTCTGCCGCCGACGGCACGGATGTACTGGATGCCCCGCCTTCGCGGGCATGACAGAGAGTGCCGAACGGAATCAGCGGCACACGCGCTTTCCGGGCTGCTGTGTAAGGGTTGCGTTGAGTTGTGAGCGTGTAATGGCGTATGCGGCGACAGCCGGGGATATCTCAGCGGTGCGACCCGCCGCGCCCGGCGTGCTGGCGTTGCAGCGCGCGCTGATCTGGCTGGTCGGCGCTTCGATCGCGATCGTCTTCATCGAACCAAGCCCCTACGAGATCGCGACGCTCCTCGCCACCGTGGCGTTCTTCGCCACGGGCCTGCGGCTGCGCCTTGTGTTCATGCCGCTCGTCTTGTTCCTGTTCCTGCTCAACCTCGGCTACACCATCTGCGCCGTTCCGCTGCTCGGCCAGTCCGAGGTCGCCAGCTGGATCGCGACGTCATGGTACATGGCGTTCACCGTGGTCTTCTTCGCCATGGTCGTGGCCGAAGACACCGCGGCCCGGCTGGACATGCTCCGCCGTGGCCTCCTCGTCGGCGCGATGATCGCATCGCTCGCGGCCATTGCCGGCTATTTCAATCTTGTGCCCGGCGGCTACGACCTCTTGACCCTCTATGGGCGCGGGCGTGGCACCTTCAAGGATCCCAACGTGCTCGGCGCGTTCCTGATCCTGCCGGCGTTGTTCCTGCTGCAAAGCGTGGTCACCGAGCGGTCCGGCAAGGCGTTGCGGTCGGCGATCGCATTCGGCATCATGGCTCTGGCGATCCTGCTCGCCTTTTCCCGCGCGGCCTGGGGCGGCCTCATCCTCACCTCGGCCTTCATGCTGGCGATGATGGTGCTGACCAGCCGAAGCACCGCGCAACGCTCGCGCATTATCGTGATCGCAATTGTTGCAGCCGTCATCGGCCTCGTGCTGGTCGCGGTGCTGTTGTCCTTCGACTCGATCTCCGACATGTTCCGCCAGCGTGCCAGCTTCGACCAGAGCTATGATGAGGGCCGTTTCGGGCGGTTCGGGCGCCACATCCTGGGCGCGGAAATGGCGCTCGATCTGCCGTTCGGGATTGGTCCCTTGCAGTTCCACCGCTACTTTCCCGAAGACACGCACAACTCCTACCTGAACGCCTTCATGTCGGGCGGCTGGCTCTCCGGCATCTGCTATCCCGCGCTGGTGTTCACCACGGTGATCACAGGCCTTCGACACGTCTTTGTCCGCGTGCCATGGCAGCGTACTTACCTCGCGATCTTCTCGGCCTTTCTCGGCATCGTCGGCGAGAGCTTCATCATCGACACCGACCACTGGCGGCACTTCTGGATGATGCTGGGCGCAAGGTGGGGCATGATCGCCGCCGCGCACTTGTACAAGGCTCCGGCAGAGCAATCGGCGCCGGCGAGTGAGCGGGCGCTCGCCGCCTGACGGTCTCGCTTAGCTTTCGACCGTGAACGTCAATCCGGCATGATCGACAAGCCGCTTCATCAGGCGATCGCCCATGGCCGCGCCCGGCGTCCAGAAGCCGGCCGGCACGTCCGGCGTGTCGCGCAGCAGGCACAGCGCGCATTCGGAGATCATCTTGGAAGTCGAACCATAACCGGGGTCGCGGTCGCCCTTGACCGCGGCGCGGACTTGCCGTCCGTCGGGCGCGATGGCGACGAACAGCAAATCATAGCGGCCGTTCTCGCGTTCCTCCTTCGACGGCCCTTCGCCGGGCTTGGGCGCATCGGGGCCGGTCTTCTCGGCATTGGCGGCCATCACACGCTTGGCATTGGCCTCGCCCTTCTCGCCGGGTCCCGTCAGGACCATCTCGTCGTAGACGAATTCCTTCCCGTACGGAAAGCCCATCAGCATGTTGGCGCGATGCACGTTGCGCGTGTTGATGGTCGCCATCATGAACGGCGCCGTCCATGACTGAAGGTCTTCCTCATAGGCCGGCTTGTTGCCCCGCGGCTGCTTCGGGCCCTTGAACCCCGGCGTCAGCGCGAACGGATCGTTCAGGATCGCCACGAGGCTGAGATCCCTGGCGACCGCCTCGAAGGTTGCCTTGGCACTTGCCGCGGTGCCGCCGGACAGCGTACCGCGCATCTCGCGCACACGGCCCTTGACGCGGGACGCCGGTGCGCCGAACGCCTTCCTCGCCTCCTGCTGCACGAAAAACACGCCCAGTTCGAACGGCACCGAGTCGAAGCCGCAGGAGAATACGATGCGCGCGCCGCTCGCCTTGGCGGCGGCTTCGTGCGCGTCGATCATCTGCCGCATCCACACCGGCTCGCCACAGAGATCGATGTAGTCGGTGCCTGAAGCCGCGCAGGCCGCAAGGAGTTCGGCACCATAGAGCTGGTAGGGACCGACGGTCGTGATCACCAACCTGGTCTGGTCGACCATCGCCTTCAGGGCGGCGGGATCACTGGCGTCGGCCGCGATCAGCGCGATATCGGCAGGCGCGCCGATCGCGTCGCGCACGGATTTGAGCTTGTCGAGGCTGCGGCCTGCCATCGCCCATTTCAATTGCGTGTCGTTTCGGTAGCTCAACGCGAGATATTCGGCGACGAGCTGGCCGGTGAAACCGGTGGCGCCATAAACGACGATGTCGAACTTCGACGAAGACTTCATGTTTGAGATTCCCGAGGTGTACGCCGTCATTGCGAGGAGCGGAGCGACGAAGCAATCCAGACTGTCTCAGCTCAAATAGTCTGGATTGCTTCGCTTCGCCCGCAATGACGCTCCACTAGCAGCTTACTTCTTCCCGTATGACACGCCCATGCCGGCGCGGACGTCGTTTTGAATGCCATAGGGCGGGATGGGATAGCGCAGGCCGTTCCTGGCGAGCGCCTTCATGCCGACAATCGCCTTGGCGAGATGCGCGGGCTTCAAGGCCATCAGCATTTCCTCATCGGGCACGCCGCCATATCGCCGCTCCGCAAAGCACGGCAGCGACAGGCTGGGCTCGCCGGTCTTGAGCGCCCGCCCCCAGGAATCCGCACAGGCCGTCTCGCCGACCACGCCCCATTCGAACTTCTTGTAGCCGGTATATTGCAGTCCGTTGATCAGGATGATCATCTGGCCGGGCGTGGCGTAAACGAGGCAGATGTCGGGCGGGTTGAGCCGGCCGCTGGTGAGCGGGCTGACGACAAGCGCCTTGTACTCGCCGAACGGCACCACATCGAGGGCTTCCTGGCGCTTGCGCGCGTCTTCCGCAGTGCCGTGCCATACGCCGACATAATTCTCGCCCGCGAGCCATTGCTCGTCCTGCGGTCCGAGCCCGATCACGGCGCGGCATTGCGCCCCTACGAGATCGTCTGCCGTGATGCCGACCGTCCAGCCAAGCCGTGACGCCATGCTCACGATCTGGTCGGTGGTATGGATCGAACTCGGCCGGCGGATCTTGGGTATCGCCTCCATGTCTTCCACGCGCGCGAACAGCTTCATGCCGATCACGGTGGTCTTCAGCCGCAACAGGCTGTTGAGGTCGGCCACGATGGCGGCGAGATCGAAATTTTCAGCGGCTTGCTGCTGCATGGCGTTTTGCTCCCGATCCGGCGACATGTCGGCCCGTTCCCGGCCGCGCCGGCGGACCGTTCTAGTCCTTGGCCGGTCCCGGAAGCAACTCGTCGATCCGCCCCGCCAGCCGATAGGCAATCAGGCCCAGCCATTCGCGCACGCCGATATCGGTTCGCACCAGGCCGTCGGCGCCGTATTTGTTGAATTCATACACGTCCTCGCGACCGCCGACCCGCCAATCCACCGGATACGCTTCGACGGCAAATCCCGCCTTACGGAACAGGCCGACCGACCGCGGCATGTGATAGGCCGAGGTGACGAGCAGCC
Source organism: Bradyrhizobium sp. (assembly GCF_016213215.1). Lineage (GTDB taxonomy): Bacteria > Pseudomonadota > Alphaproteobacteria > Rhizobiales > Xanthobacteraceae > Bradyrhizobium. Next base: position 13,480 of record NZ_JACRAW010000033.1, read on the forward strand.
AGCGCTCGCCCGGTTTCGGCGCGACCATGGCCTTGGTGAATTCGGCGTTCTCGTGGGTGTTGCGGGAGCGCCGCTCCATGGTGATGCGCTCCTTGGCAACGCCGAGATTCTCAAGAATTTCGCCGCCGTAATCGGCTTCCTTCGCGTCATTGGAAATCAGATTGGCGCTGCCTCCAGTGAAGACGACCCGGGCGTTCGGATAGCGCCGGGCGAGAATCGCCGCCGCAAAGATCCGGTCGGCGCCACTGCGAACCACGGGCGTATGGTGCACCGCCGAGAGGTCCGCATCGATCGGTCCGCCCAGCACGATGATGCCGTCCGGGGCGCCGCGCGAAGCATCCCAGGCCGGAAAACGCGCTTCCAGCGGGTACAGCAGCCAATTGCCAATCGGCGAAAAGGCGATGAGCGCCAGCAGGGCGATCGCAGCCGCCACCAGCTTGCGGCCGAGCGCGGCAAAGCGCGTGGCAAGCAACACGAGCCCGATAATGCCGAGCTCGATCAGGAAGTTGACCGGCAGCAGCGCGATGCCGATCGTTTTGGACAGGGCGAAAAACAGGGGAAACCTCGCAGGATTACCAGACTCGTTATGGGCGGGCAGAAGGTGCGGCGCGCCGTCTTAGAGCATGATCGGGAAAAGTGGACACTGGTTTTCCGAGAAGATCATGCTCAATCGAAAACCTGAAGCGCGATGACGACGCAATCCAATCTCGTCGCGCTTTGGTGTATGGTGAGCCGCGTATCCATCTACCGTCGAGACTCTTTCTCCGCGATGATGGATTGCCGGGGCATCCCCCCATCAAGTCGGGGACAATCGCCCGGCAATGACAAACAACGATGACAGCGAGCCCCGATGACCCATCATCACCTGCATTCGAGTCCAAAGACCTGTCATTGGGGCTTTTTCGAAGCAAAGCTTGCTCCCGTGCTGACGGTCGACAGCGGCGATGAGGTTACGATCGACACCATCAGCGGCGGCCCTGACGTCGTGCCGGACCGCAACAAGTTTTTTGTGCCGCCGGAGCTTTTCGAGGTTCATGCCAGCAACGAGAGAATGTTGCCCGGCCACATCCTGACCGGCCCGATTGCACTTCGCGGCGCCGAGCCCGGCGATGTGCTCGAGGTACACATCCTCGACGTCAAGCCGAGGCAGGACTGGGGCTACAATCTCATCCGTCCGCTCGCCGGCACCTTGCCCGACGACTTCCACGAAATGCGCCTGCTCAACATTCCGCTCGACCTGAAGCGGATGGTCGGCCGTTTGCCGTGGGGGCTGGATCTTCCGCTCAAGCCGTTCTTTGGCGTGATGGGCGTGGCGCCGCCGCCGGCGTGGGGACGTATCTCGTCGCTGATTCCTCGCGCCATGGGCGGCAATCTCGACAACAAGGAGCTCGGTCCCGGCGCGACGCTCTATCTGCCGGTGTTCGTGCGAGGGGCGCTGTTTTCCTGCGGCGACGGCCATGGCGTCCAGGGCGACGGCGAGGTCTGCGTCACCGCGATCGAAACGGCGCTGCAGGGTCGTTTCCGACTCACTCTGCGCAAGGACATGCGGCTCGAGTATCCGCGCGCGGAAACGCCGAGCCATTACATGACCATGGCGATGGATCCCGACCTCGATCAATGCGTGGTGCGGGCGCTGCGCGACATGATCGCGCTCATCGGCGAGAAGCGAAATCTCTCGCGAGAGGACGCCTATACCCTCTGCAGCCTGGCTGCGGATCTGCGCGTCACGCAGACCGTGAACGGCGCCAAAGGCATCCACTGCATGATCGAGAAAACGATCGTGCACGGCTGAGAGGATGATCCGGCCCCGAAGGGCCGCGTTGGCGCAAGATGGACACCGGTTTTCCGCGCGACAAACGCGAGGCGTTTGAGCGGAGAATGCTCAATGAAAATTCTGAAGCGCGACGATTCGATCGCCACTTTGGGGCGCCCTCTCCTGCTCCGGTGAACGGCAATCCGTGCCGGGTCGCGCAAGCACGCTGGCCGCTCCCGGCTCTTATCCAAGCAATTTCAATATGTTGCTCCTTGATTCGCAAGCCAGTTGACTCACCCACCCGGAACTTAATAGACTCTAAATTGATACTTTTATGTACCCGAATAGAGAGCTAGCGTTTTGGTATGGCCACAGAGAAAGCCGAAACCGACCGCATCCCCGTGACCCTGGCGCTCTCGACTATTACCTATCTGGAGAAACTGGTGCGGCAGGGCACCCACGGTACCAGCGTTCCGGGCGTCGCACGGACCTTGATCGAGGAAGGTATTCGCCTCGCCATCAAGGACGGGCTGTTGTCGATCCGCGACAACGGCAAGACGTAAGGGGCGCGAAGCAAGGCGCGGCCGGTTCGGCGCGTGGCCAGGACAGCAGGAGCAAATCCTCAACCTGGGATCATCGTCATGCGCGCCATCGAACCGACCTGGACCGAAGAACGCCTCACGCTCCTTATGAGCCACTTTGAAGCGGGACTGTCCTGCCGGCAGATCGCCGCCGAGATCGGCGTCAGCCGCAACGCCGTGATCGGCAAGCTGTCGCGTCTCAACGTGACGCGGGATACAGCAGTGCGGGCCGTTCGCACGAATCGCGTGGCGCCCCAACAGCGCGAGAGTGTTCGCAAGCTCCGCGGCGTGCTTGCGGCGATGCAGGCGGCAACCGCTCGCGAAGCAAGGAAAGACGTCATCGACGATTGGCCTGATGACGGACAGCGCTGCTCAATCTTCGAATTGAGCAAGGAGCGCTGCCGGTGGCCGCTCAATATGCCAGAGAACGAAGGCTTCGGCTTTTGCGGCAGGCTGCCTCTCGAAGGCTTTCCGTACTGTCCCGGACACTGCCGCCTCGCCTACCGCGCCACGAGCAACGAAAGCTAGGCCGCGAGGACTCTCGGCAGTTGTGATCTGCAAGGCGTCGATGCGGCCGGCCCCCCCCGGGATTCCGCGCCGCCCGCCTGTCCGCCGCGTTTGCAGCGACGGGTTGCGCGCGGCCAAGGCAACGGCTGCCCGATTGACGACCCGCAGAATCAAAAACCTCCGGCAGGGCATTGCCGGAGGTTTCGGAGGTTTATCATAAAGGTAGGATTCGTCTCCTTTGAGACCAAGCGGCCAAGCATCTCTTAGCCGTATTGAAATATACTTGAGTTACTCAGGTAAGTAA
>NZ_JACRAW010000031.1 GCF_016213215.1 Bradyrhizobium sp.
CGAAATTCATCCACGAGGCCGAGATCGCCAAGCGCCATGGCGCCGCGGTCGTGGTGATGGCGTTCGACGAAGCGGGACAGGCGGACACCTTCAAGCGCAAGACCGAAATCTGCAAGCGTGCCTACGACATCCTGGTGAACCAGGTCGGCTTCCCGGCCGAAGACATCATCTTCGATCCCAACATCTTCGCGATCGCGACCGGCATCGAGGAGCACAACAATTACGGCGTCGACTTCATCGAGGCGGCGCGCTGGATCCGGCAGAACCTGCCGCACGCACACATCTCCGGCGGCGTGTCCAACCTGTCGTTCTCGTTCCGCGGCAACGAGCCGGTGCGCGAGGCGATGCACTCGGTATTCCTCTATCATGCCATTCACGCCGGCATGGACATGGGCCTCGTCAACGCCGGGCAGATGATCGTGTATGACGACATCGATCCCGAGCTGCGCCAGGTGTGCGAGGACGTCGTCCTCAACCGCGATCCGGGCGCGGGCGAGCGGCTGCTGGCGCTCGCCGAGAAATTCCGCGGCAAGGAGAAGCAGACCAGGGAGGCCGATCTCGCCTGGCGCGAATGGCCGGTCGACAAGCGCCTGTCCCACGCGCTGGTCCACGGCATCACCGAATATATCGAACAGGATACCGAGGAGGCGCGGAAAGCCGCTTCGCGTCCGCTCGACGTCATCGAGGGCCCGTTGATGTCCGGCATGAACGTCGTCGGCGATCTGTTCGGCGACGGCAAGATGTTCCTGCCGCAGGTCGTGAAATCCGCGCGCGTCATGAAGCAGGCTGTCGCGTACCTGATGCCGTTCATGGAGGAAGAGAGGGCCCGCAACCTCGCCAGCGGCATCACCGGCGACTCCAGCCATTCCGCCGGCAAGATCGTGCTCGCGACCGTGAAGGGCGACGTCCACGATATCGGCAAGAACATCGTCGGCATCGTGCTCCAGTGCAACAATTTCGAGGTCATCGATCTCGGCGTGATGGTGCCCGCGAGCAGGATCATCGAGACGGCCAAGGCCGAAGGCGCCAATATCATCGGCCTGTCCGGCCTGATCACGCCCTCGCTCGACGAGATGTCGTTCCTCGCCGGCGAGATGGACCGCGAAGGATTGACAATGCCGCTCCTGATCGGCGGCGCCACCACCAGCCGCGTCCATACGGCGGTGAAGATCGACCCGAACTATCGGGGCGGGCCGGTGGTGCATGTCAATGACGCCAGCCGGGCCGTCGGCGTCGCCTCTTCGCTGCTGTCGCCCGAGCGGCGCGAGGCCTATGCCGCCCAAATGCGCGCCGAATACGCACGGATCGCCGACGCCCATTTGCGCGCGCAGGCGGACAAGAGGCGCCTGACGCTCACCGCCGCCCGCGCCAACCGCGTTCCGATCGATTTCGCGGCGACGCGGCCGAAGAAGCCGACCTTCCTCGGCACCAGGAGCTTCGAGGATTACGACCTTTCCGAGCTCGTCGACTACATCGACTGGACGCCGTTCTTCCAGACCTGGGAGCTCACCGGCCGCTTCCCCGCCATCCTCGACGACCCCAAGGTCGGCCAGGTGGCGCGCTCGCTTCTCGACGATGCCCGCGCCATGCTCGACCGCATCGTCAAGGAGAAGTGGTTCCGCGCCCGCGCCGTCATCGGCTTCTGGCCCGCCAATGCCGAAGGCGACGATATCGTGGTCTATGCCGACGACAGCCGGAAGACGAAGGTGACAACGCTGCACACGCTGCGCCAGCAGCTCGAGAAGCGCGAGGGCCGCCATAACGCGGCGCTGTCCGACTTCATCGCCCCTGGCTCTGCCGGCGTGCCCGACTACATCGGCGGCTTCGTCGTCACCGCCGGCATCGGCGAGGACGAGATCGCCGAGCGCTTCAAGCTCGCCAATGACGACTACTCCTCGATCCTGTGCAAGGCGCTCGCCGACCGCCTGGCGGAGGCCTTCGCCGAGCGCCTGCATGCCCGCGTGCGGCGCGAGTTCTGGGCCTATGCGCCGGACGAACAGCTCTCCAGCGAGCAGGTGATTTTCGAGAAGTATCAGGGCATCCGTCCCGCCCCCGGCTATCCCGCGCAGCCCGACCACACCGAGAAGAAGACGCTGTTCGAACTGCTCGATGCCGAGAACCGTGCCGGCGTGAAGCTCACCGAGAGCTTCGCGATGTGGCCGGGCTCTTCCGTCTGCGGTCTCTATTTCAGCCATCCCGAGAGCTACTATTTCGGCGTCGCCAAGATCGAGCGCGACCAGGTCGAGGACTACGCCGCGCGCAAGGGCATGAGCGTCACTGACGCCGAGCGCTGGCTGGCGCCGATCCTCAACTACATCCCGCCGGATCAGAAGGGCGGCGCGCAGGGTCTTGGCGCGGCGCAAGGCGATGCCGCGAAAGGCGCGTCCTTCAGCGCAACGCCCGCCAACGACACCGCATCCGGCGATCTGTCCTCGCACCCTCAGGGATGCACCTGCGCCGTCCACCTCGCCTGGCGCAAGAAGAAGGTCGGCGCGGGGTAGCGCTGGCTGCCCTGCCGGCACCAGTGTGTGGCGCGCGTGTGCCTTCAGAACGTCGTTGCTCCATGACAGACACCTCGCGCCACGGCATGGCCGGCCTCCCCTTGCTGCCGAATCACGCCATGATGATGTGTCAAACAACACTGAGTCGATTGTCAAACAGCCAAGGGACGTAGGTCCGCATTCTCGCGGCGCGTTGCGCCCGAGTATTGCTGGACGAGGGGGTTTGAGACGATTTGCCCGGACGGGCCGCCGGACCTCACTCGTCATTCCGGGACGCGACGAAGTCGCGGGCCCGGAATCTATCCGACCACGCGACTTGCGGCCCGATGGATTCCGGGCCTGCGTGCTGCGCACGCATCCCGGAATGACGAAGTCGGGGGCCATGTCATCGCGATCGCGATGCCGCTTCTCTGCCACGGGTCTTGCCTGCTACAAGGCGCGACATCAGCGATGTTCAGCGGCACGGAGGCGGCGAATGCAATTCTTTTCGTTCTGGCGATCGCTCGCGAGCTTTCGCGTGCGCATCGCGCTCAACCTCAAGGGCCTTCCCGTCGAGGTGATCCCGGTCGACATCGACGCGGGCGCCCATCGCAACGACGCCTATCGCAAGATCAATCCGCAGATGGCGCTGCCGGCGCTGGTCGAGGACGACGGCACCACGCTGTTCCAGTCGCTCGCCATCCTCGAATATCTCGACGAGAAACATCCCTCGCCGCCGCTGCTGCCGGCCGACATCAAGGGCCGCGCACGGGCGCGCGGCATCGCGTTGATGGTGGCCTGCGAGGGTCACCCGCTGCTCACACCGCGCGTGCGGCGTTATCTCACCGGGACGCTCAATCTCGATCAGCCCCGGTTGCAGGCCTGGCTCACGCACTGGACCACCGAGACGCTGGCCGCGCTCGAGGCGCGCCTTTCCGGCGATGCGGAAACCGGGCGCTTCTGCCACGGCGATGTGCCGACGATGGCCGACATCTGCCTCGCGGGTCACGTCACCTTCGCCTTGATGCAGCAGATCGACCTTGCGCCCTACCCCACGGTCAAGCGCGTGTTCGACACCGCAATGGCCCTGCCCGCCTTCGCCGCCGCGCACCCGCTGGCGCAGCCGGAGACGCCGGAGGGGATGAGGAGGAAATGAGCGGGACCACGAGGCGATGCGCGAGTTGTCCCCCCTGACGCACCGCACCCGGCCAACAAAATCGCGAAAACAACCCCATGCAAAGTAGGGTTGGGCCGGGCTTTGGGCGTGGCCCGGCCCCGTCTGGCCCTGATTATCCCTTAGGCGGTGCCAGCGGCTGCACGATTTCCCGAAACGGCGGCAGTGCCTCGCAACGTTCGGCATGCGCCTTGAGCGCGGAATAGCGCGCATCGAACAGCGCGGGATGCGCCTCGCCGACGAAGCGCAGCACGCAGCCGACCGCGATATCGGCGTGGCCGATTTTCTCGCCCGACCAATACGGCGTCTTCACCGCGGCGCGTTCGGCTTCCAGCACCGCCAGCACGCCCGCAACCTGCTTCCCGCAGTGCTCGACTAGCAGCGCAAGCTGCTACTCCCTACGCGGCACGCGGTCGTAGAGAAGACTGACCGCTTTGTCGGAAATGCAGATGGCGGCATTGCGATGGTCGCAAGAACATTGATTTGTCTCAACACTCGGCCGGGGTTTCGGATGCTTTGATCACGCAGAGTGTTTGAAAGGCCAGGGGAGAACGCCACAGGAGGAGGTCATCATGCGATCAAGTATCTTGGCAGTCGTTGCACTGACTCTGATGCCCGTATCGGCTTTCGCCGCCTCGGAGTGCCGGGTAACCGGCAGCCCGTCGGTGTTTGGCGTCAACATGACGGGCTACTTCGCTGTCGCTTCCGGCGAAACCTGCCTCTTCCCGATCAGAATTCCGGGGATGATGACGAGTTCAGGCATTACCCAGAAGCCGGCGCACGGAACGCTGCGAAGGCTGAACGTAACGACCTACACCTACACGGCTGCACGTGGTTACAAGGGCCCCGACACGTTCGCCATCCAGGGCACGGGAAAAGGTCCGAACGGCTCCGGCACCTCGGTCATTACCGTGAACGCAACGATACAATAAGGCACGGCCGTTCACGCCGGCGGTCGCGGCTCTCACCCCCTCGGCGGGGCGAGCGGCTGCACGATTTCCTGGAACACGGGCAGCGCCTCGCAGCGTTCGGCATGGGCTGACAGCGCGGGATAGCGCGCGTCGTCGAACAATTGCGGATGGGCCTCGCGGGTGAAACGCACCACGCAGGCGACCGCGATGTCGGCGTGGCCGATGCGCTGCCCCAACCAGTACGGCGTCGTCACCCTGGCGCGCTCGGCTTCCAGCACCGCGACCACGCCGGCAATCTGCGCCTCGCAGCGCTCGACCCACAGCGCAAGCTGCTGCTCCTTGCGCAGCACGCGCTCGTACAAGAGGCTGACACCCTTGTCGCCGAGCCCCATTGCCAGTGCGCAAATCCGCTGATGCTTCCAGCGCGTCTCACCGCTCCGCGCGATCATCGCCTTCTCGGGGCCGACGAGATCGTCGAGATAGTCCAGGATCATCGTACTCTCGATCAGCGCCTCGCCGCTATCCAGCACCAGGGTCGGCACCCGGCGCAGCGGGTTGTACGGCGCGATCTTCTCGGCATCGCCGAAGGTCGACCACGGCCTGTGCTCGAAGTCGATGCCGTAAAGCTTCAGCGCAATCGCCACGCGGCGGACGAAGGGGGAGTCGTACTGGCCGATCAGGAACATGGTGCCTCGCTCGTCATTGCCGGGCTCGACCCGGCAATCCATCCTTCTTTGCAGGAGCAGTTTTCGCTGTTGATGGATGCCCGGATCAAGTCCGGGCATGACGAGCTTAAGCCGGTCGATGAGTTCATGCGACTCCTTCTTGCGTAACGCGCAGCCCGCATGAACGCAGCGACATGGGGACCTACCTCTCAGCGATCATCCCGGATATCGCTTCGCTCATCCGGGCTAGGTCTCTGGAATATGGCGTCACCCGCCTTCGCGGTGACGGCGGCGATCCGGCTATGTGACGCGGGCATCGTGGCCGGCGAGACAGGCGGCGCGCCGTTTCGGAAGCGTCGGCAGATCACGCTTCGCTGATCCGGCCCAGGCGCCGGCAGAAAGCCTTTGGTACCGATGCGGTCGTCCTATACCAATACCGTTAGAGTTCATGGAGGAACGGCCATGACCACCACTTTCACGGCGAACAATGCTGAAGCCTATCAGCATCACATGGGACGCTGGAGTGAGCGGCTGGCGACCAGCTTCCTCGATTTCGCTTCCCTCGACGATCCCGGATCGATCCTCGACGTCGGCTGCGGGACCGGCAGCCTGACCTTCCTACTGGCGGAGCGCTTTCGCAACGCACAGCTTGCCGGCATCGATTTCTCGCAAAGCTATGTCGACTTCGCGCGCGCTCGCGCGGGCAGCCGCGACATATCCTTCGAGCAAGGCGACGCGTCGGCAATGAAGTATGCCGATCAGTCGTTCGACAGCACGCTTTCCCTTCTGGTGCTGAACTTCATTCCCGGACCGGAGAAGGCGGTGCGCGAAATGGCGCGGGTGACGAAAGGCGGCGGCATCGTCGCTGCGTCGGTGTGGGATTTTCGTGGAGGGGCACCGTACCTGCGAATGCTGTTCGATACCGCCGCCATGCTCGACCCGGAGGAAGGCGGCGCGACGCGGGCGAGAGCCTTTTCAATGCCGCTGACGAATCCCGGCGAGCTGACCGCGATGTGGCAACGGATCGGGCTGCGCGAGATCGTGGAGTCTTTCCTCACCATCCGCATGGAGTTCGCATCGTTTGCCGATTACTGGGAACCGTTCCTCGGCGGCCAGGGCGTGACGGGCTCGTACGTGAAAGGCTTGCCGGCCGAAAAGCGGTCCCTGCTCGAGCACCATGTCAGGCTGGCCTATCTCAGCGGAAGCGACGACGGCCCGCGTTCCTTTGCGACAACGGCGTGTGCGGTGCGCGGCGTGCGTTGAGGCGATACGTGGTGCGAAATAGTACGCAGGTACGTAGCCCGCGACATGCGGGACCGCCGCCAGACGGCCTCACGCGATCATCCGGATGTCGCCTCGCCCATCCGGGCTACGTGATCGAGTACTAGGTCACCCGCCTTCGCGGGTGACGACGCCGCAGGGTGCTACCCCTCCCCCTCGTCGCTCGCCAGCACGCCTTTCACCGCCCGCGCCCATCCCGCCAGCTTCCGCTCGCGCGTGGCCTGGCTCATGTTGGGCTTGAAGCGGCGCTCGAGCCGCCAGTGGTCGGCGAACTTGGACGGTTCGGGATAGACGCCCGCCTCGAGGCCGGCGAGATAGGCGGCGCCGAGCGCGGTGGTCTCCTGGATCATCGGGCGGTCGACCGGCGCGTTGAGAAGATCGGCAAGCCGCTGCATGGTCCAGTCGGAGGCGGTCATGCCGCCGTCGACGCGCAGCACGATGTCGGCGGTCGCCGAACCGGGCCAGTCGGCGCGCATCGCGGCCCACAGGTCGAAGGTCTGGTAGCAGACGCTTTCCAGCGCCGCATGGGCGAGCTCGGCGGGGCCGGTGTTGCGAGTGAGGCCGAACAGCGCGCCGCGCACGCGCGGATTCCAGTAGGGCGCGCCCATGCCGACGAAGGCCGGCACCAGATAGACGCTCTGCGTCGAATCGGACTGGTCGGCGAGCGGGCCGGTCTCGGACGCCTGCTTGATGATGTGAAGGCCGTCGCGCAGCCACTGCACCGCAGATCCCGCGACGAAGATCGAGCCTTCCAGCGCGTAGGTGCGCTTGCCATCGAGCTGATAGGCGATGGTGGTGAGCAGCTTGTTCTTCGAGGCGACCGGCGCGGCGCCGGTGTTGAGCAAAGCGAAGCAGCCGGTGCCGTAGGTCGACTTGATCATGCCGGGCGCAAAGCAGGCCTGGCCGATGGTGGCGGCCTGCTGGTCGCCGGCGATGCCCGAGATTGCGATGGCGCCGCCGAACAGTTCCGGCAGGCTCTCGCCGAAGCGGCTGGAGGAGTCCTTCACCTCCGGCAGCATCGAGCGCGGCACGCGCAGCACCTTCAAGAGCTCATCGTCCCATTCGCCGCTGTGGATGTTGAACAGCAGCGTGCGCGAGGCGTTGGTGGCGTCGGTGGCGTGCACCTTGCCGCCGGTCAGCCGCCACAACAGGTAGCAGTCGACGGTGCCGAACAGCAGCTCGCCGCGGTCGGCGCGGGCGCGGGCGCCGGGGACCTGGTCAAGGATCCAGGCGACCTTGGTGCCGGAGAAATAGGGATCGATGATCAGGCCGGTCTTCTGCGAGATCAAAGGCTCATGGCCCTCGGCCTTCAACCTGGCGCAGATGTCCGCGGTGCGGCGATCCTGCCAGACGATGGCGCGGTGCACCGCCTTGCCGGTGGCGCGGTCCCACACCACCGTGGTCTCGCGCTGGTTGGTGATGCCGATGGCGGCGATGTCCTTAGGCAACAGGTTCGCCTTCTTCAGCGCCTCGCGGCAGACGGCGATGGTCGAGGTCCAGATGTCCTCCGGCTCGTGCTCGACCCAGCCCGAGGCCGGAAAATGCTGCGGAAATTCCTGCTGCGCGGTGGCAGCGATCGAGATATCGCCGCGAAAAACCATGGCGCGCGAGGAAGTTGTGCCCTGATCGATGGCCAGCACGAAAGACATGGGGAGGGTTCCTGGCGTTGCCCGTTGGCGGGAAGGTTCGTTGTGTCGGACCAAAGAAAGGGGATTGGAGGCGGGAGGTCAAGCTGCGGAGGCGCCACCCTCCCCTGGAGGGGGAGGGTCGGCGCGAAGCGCCGGGGTGGGGTGACAGTCTATCGGCGCCGTAGGTGCTTCAATCGGGCCACGACCGCATCGCGCGAGCCATACAACTCCACATAGATACGTTCGAGCACGGCAGTCATGTCAGCGGTAAGCTCGGAATTCCAGAACCGGACGACACGATATCCCTCTTTCTCGAGCCTAGCCTGTCGTTCGTAGTCTCGCTTGGCGATATCGTCGTCATTGTGGTGTCCGCCGTCGAGCTCAATGACGAGGCGCTTGGCCGGGCAGAAGAAATCAACGACGTAAGGACCAATCGGCGCCTGTCGTCGGAAGTGAGTGCCCTCCAGCGGAAGTTCCTTGAGAGCCCGCCACAGCCGACGTTCATGCGGCGTTGTATTGGCTCTCAACTTCTTCGCGGCTGCGCGTCGGACTAGCGTTGAGACCATCTTTGCGGCTTCACCCCACCCCGGTTCGCATTCCGCTTCGCTTCATGCGAGCCGACCCTCCCCCTCCAGGGGAGGGTAAAGTGAACCTCAGTCATGAAACAATTTCAAGTAGTACGATGACTACACCGACGCCGTTGTCACGCCGCCGTCGATGACGATGGTCTGGCCGGTCATGAAGGTGGAAGCGTCGGAGGCGAGATAGGCCACCGCGCCGGCGATCTCGTCGGGCTCGCCGATGCGGCGGAGCGGCGTGGTGGCGCAGCGGTGCTTGAGCCGCTCCTCGTCTTCCCACAGCGCGCGGGCGAAATCGGTCTTGATCAGGCCGGGCGCGACGCAGTTGACCCGCACGCCCTTCGGCCCCCACTCGCCGGCCAGGCTGCGGCACAGCGCGAAATCGGCCGCCTTGGAGATGCCGTAGGCGCCGATCACGGTCGAGCCGCGCATGCCCCCGATGGAGGAGATGATGATCACCGAGCCGTTGCCACGCGCCGCCATCTGCGGGATGACTTGCGCGCACAGCCAGACGTTGCTCTTGACGTTGCTGCCCATGATCTTGTCGAAGGCTTCATCGGTGATGTCGAGCAGCGGGCCGTAATAGGGATTCACGGCCGCGTTGCACACCAGGATGTCGACCTTGCCGTAATGTCTGGTGGCGCCCGCAATCAGCCCCTCGACCTCGCCCCGGCGGGAAATGTTGCAGGGAATGACGATCGCGTCCCCGCCGGCCTTGTTGATGCCGTCGGCGACTTCCTCGCAGGCGTCGGCCTTGCGCGAGGAAATCACCACCTTGGCGCCCAGCTTGGCGAGCAGCTCGGCCGAAGCGCGGCCGATGCCGCGGCTCGAGCCGGTGACGACGGCGACCTTGCCGGTGAGATCGAACGGGGTGTTCTTCATCTGGCGTTTTTCCTCCCTGCGGCCTTTTCGTTTCTTCGTTGTCGTCATTGCGAGGAGCGAAGCGACGAAGCAATCCAGTCTGCATCGGCATCTCTGGATTGCTTCGCTTCGCTCGCAATGACGGTGATGCTGGCGACTACACCAGCCCGCCGCCGTCGGCGACGCGGCGCAGGTGGTAGTCGGTGTCGCCGAAGGTGTTCTCGATCATGGTCAGGCGCTTGAAGTAGTGGCCGATCTTCGCCTCCATGGTCATGCCGATGCCGCCGTGAAGCTGGATCGCCTGCTGGCCGACGAACTTGGCCGACTTGCCGATCTGCACCTTGACCGCCGCGATCGCCTTGCTGCGCTCGGCCTGGTCCGTGAAGTCGGACGCCATGGCCGCGAACAGCGCCATCGAGCGCGCCTGCTCTACAGCCACGAACATGTCGGAGGCGCGGTGCTGCAGGCTCTGGAACGAGCCGATCGGCACGCCGAACTGCTTGCGCGTCTTGATGTACTCGACGGTAGCCTTGAGCGATTCATCCATCGCGCCGACCGCCTCCGAGCACAGCGCCACGCGCGCCTCGTCGACCACGCGCTCGATCAGCGCAAGGCCATTTTCGGGATCGCCGATCACGGCATCGCTACCTACCTCGACGCCGGTGAAGGAGACGTCGGCGGCGTGCAATTCGTCCTGGGTCGGATAGCCCTTGCGCGTGACGCCCTTGGCGTCCGCCGGCACCAGGAAGACGCCGATGCCGCTCTTATCGCGGCGGTTGCCCTTGGTCCGCGCGGTCACGATCAGCGTATCGGCGTTCTCGCCGTTGAGAACGACGAACTTCTCGCCGTCGATCACCCAGCCTGCGCCCTTCTTCTTCGCCGTGGTGGCGACGTCGAACAGGTCGTAGCGCGAGTTCTTCTCGAGCTGGGCAAAGCCGAAGGTCTTGCTGCCGTCGATGATGGAAGGCACGTGCGCCGCCTTCTGCGCCGCCGAGCCGCCATGGCGCAGGAAGCCGCCGGCGACGACCACGGTGGCAAGATAGGGCTCGATCACCAGGGCCCGGCCCATCGCCTCCATCACGATCATGGTCTCGACCGCGCCGCCGCCGAAGCCGCCGTCGGCTTCAGAAAACGGCAGGCCGAGCAGGCCCTGCTCGGCGAGCTTGCCCCAGACGGCCTTGCTCCAGCCGCCCTTCTCGCTCAGGTATTTCTTGCGCTGCTCGAAATCGTAGGAATCGGTCAGCAGGCCGTCGATGCTTTCCTTGAGAAGCCGCTGCTCCTCGGACAAATCAAAATCCATGGTTCTAACTTCCCTCGTGTCCGGAATTGTTTGGCTTCGTCATTCCGGGATGCGCCGCAAGGCGCAGGCCCGGAATCCATACTCCCAGATCGTGGTTATGGATTCCGGGCTCGCGACTTCGTCGCGCCCCGGAATGACGGTGAGACGACCCTCTCCCAGCAACGAGCGGGAGAGGGAAAAGATCGTCACAGTCCCAGCACCG
>NZ_JACRAW010000037.1 GCF_016213215.1 Bradyrhizobium sp.
GTCTTGAGATGAGGGGTTCGCAACCTTCACTCAAAACAGGAGCATCCCCATGACCGACGAGGCAGTGAGCCCGCTGCGCCGGCGCATGATCGAAGACATGACGATCCGCAAGTTCGCGCCGAAGACCCAACATGACTACGTTGTTCGCGATGGTCTACGTCCTGGCAAACGGTGTCCCACCGGCCGGCGTTGCTTTCGCCGCCGCGATGCTGCTGGGCGTCGCCCTGACGCCCTGCGTTGTTGCGTTGCTGACAATCTTCGCACGCGAATGGCGCGTGCGCAGCTGGACCCGGCATGGCAACCCTAGCCCATCTGTCCCGTCTCCTGGAAGGTGCCACGGGCGTCGCCCTGTTGCTGATCGGTCTCGCGCCGTTCGTTTCGGTGATCTGACCGCGAAGGATATGTCCGTCGTATCAGCGCCGACACTGAAAACGCTGCACTTTGAGGACAAGGAAATGCTGGACCGACAAGAACGCCATGGCGGTGAACAGGCCGTTGTTTTTCCGCCCTTTCGACCCATGGTGGTTGGCACTTACCCCAAAGGGGAGTAGCTTCGCCGGACGGTCGTCAGGACGAGATCTTGATCTCCTCATCGTGCCGCCGGGCGCCCAAGGCGTTGCCGATCGTCGTCCCGACCAGAATAGGAACACGATTCTGCTGAGGGAGGAGCGAATGATGCAATCTGGGCAATTCTGGATCATCACTGCGGCCGCGACATTGCTGCTCAGCGCAACCGCAGCGCATGCGGATACGACGTCCGTTAAGGCGTGGCAGATTGTGCGCGTCGCGAAGACCGGCGCGCACTGCGTCGACGACAAGAACTGCATGAATCGCATGCACCCGGCCATCAAGCCGGTGAGTCGCGCCAACCCCAGTCAGCATATCGTCTTTGAAACGCGCGACGCCTTCGACTCCGATTTCAACCTCGGCTCCAAGCCCGAGGATGTGTCGGCGGCCGATCTCAATCTCGTCCATCCGCTGACCGGCCCGGTCTTCATCGAGGGTGCCCAGCGCGGCGACGTACTGGCGGTGACACTCCTCGACGTACAGCCGGACGACTACGGTTACACCGTGATCGTCCCGGGCTTCGGTTTCCTGCGCGATCGCTTCACCAAGCCTTTCATCGCCAATTGGAAACTCAACCGCAAGGAGGCGGTCTCCGACCAGATCCCGGGCGTCGTCATCCCCTTTAACGGATTTATGGGCACGGTCGGGGTGCTGCCGGGCCAGCCCGAGGTGGCCACGATCCTCACGCGCGCGGCGGCGCTGCAGAGCGCGGGCGGCGTCGTGCTGACTCCGCAGCCGCTCGGTGCGCTGCCGAGCGATGTCTGCGGTCAGAACGGAAGCAGCAAGAATGAGTGCCTGCGCACCATTCCGCCGCGCGAGAACGGTGGCAACATGGATATCAAGCAGATGGTGGTAGGCACGACGCTGCTGCTGCCCTGCTTCGTGGACGGGTGCGGGTTGTTCGTCGGCGACGTCCATTTCGCGCAAGGCGATGGCGAGGTCTCCGGCACGGCGATCGAGATGGGGGCGACGGTCACGCTGGTCACCGAGATCCGCAAAGCGCAAGCCGCGAAGGTCAAAGTCCCGCACTTCGAAGGCGGCGATCAGCTCATCCGGTTGGCGCCGACCGAGTTCTACGCCACCACCGGCTTCCCGCTGAAAGCCAAGGGCCAGATCCCGCCTTACCATACCTACCTCGACAGCCAGAAAATCGGCCCGCTCGAGAACCTCTCGGAGGATCTGATGCTGGCGGCGCGCAACGCCCTGATCGAGCTGATCGACTGGATGGTTGGCGAGAAGGGCCTCACGCCGGAGCAGGCATATGTCGTGGCGAGCGTGGCCGCCGACCTGCGTATTGGCAATGTCGTCGACGTGCCGAACTACGCAGTCTCCGCCATCCTGCCGACAACCATATTCCGCAAGTAGTAGCGTGTGGCATAAGACCGAAGGTCCTGAGGTTGGCGGGAGGCCGAGCCGCCGGGAATTCCTCCGAACGGCGGGGGCCGGCGCCGCAGCCATGTTCCTTGGTGGCCACGCACCCTATGGCCAGTGGGGCGTCTACCGCCGGCGTCACCTGCTGATCCTGACTTCGCGCGCCGATCCTCCCTCGTTCGAGCTCGGCAAGCGGGTAGCTGAGGTCCTCGCGGATCGCTTGCCGAGCAGCAAGGCTCAGGTGAGCAGGGCGCCGCACAAGGAGCGCATCGCCAGTCTGATCAGCTCGCAACAGTTGGACGTCGCGCTGATGCGGCGCGACGATGCGGCAGCCCTTCGACAAGGGAGGCCCCCCTTCGCCGACCACGGACCAGTCAAGCTGTTCACCGTCGTCGGCATCGGAGAGTATTTGTTCGTCTGCCGCGACGACTTTGCAGCACGCCATGCCTGGTTGATCGCCGAAGCGTTGGACAAGAGCCGCAGCGCCCTTCCCGAATTGCTGCTGCCGAGCGGTTCGTCCTCCGAGCCACCCGATTCGCGCATCCCGCTGCATCCTGGCGCTCTAGGTTATTTCACGGGCGCGCCCATGCCGGGCATCGAGCCACATGCCCATGAAGATCACACCCACGAGGTTGATGTCGCGCAATGAGCCGCGGCCCTAAGCTGGAGGCCGCCCAGACCTCTGCTTCTTCATCAATTGCGAGCCTCGTCGCGCCCTCGCAGCACTTCAGAAAAGGGGCAAACTGAGAAATCCCGAACACCGCGGCGGCTAGTCCGCTTTCGATCCAACAGCCGACGCAGTTGGTCGGCAGCTCGGGGCCGATCCGAAGAGCCTTGAGACGGGTTTAAACTGTCCGCCCTGCCAAAGGCACATATTTTGCCAACGTGATCTTTTTTGCCAACGTGATCTTTCGGCAGTATGGCCACGCTAAAGCCCCAACCCGCGTTTGCGACCAAAATCCCATTCTACCTTGCCGCCGGGCATCATGAACCCGGAGACTTGTCTTCCAAGACGCTGTTCCAACGAGGGCCGCCAGGGCACAAGCTGAAATCCCAATCCATCATCGATCATCGCGAACCGCCCTGAACTGAGAGGGATCCGCTGGCGGTAGACGCCGGCCACGTGCTCCCCCTCCGCTGAGGGGTGATGCACAAGCCCGGTCTCGGCGGCAATCTTTTCGACGGCATCCTTTAGCTCCCGCCGGCGCAAGGTGTTGAGAAAGTCTCGCGCGAACACCAAGCGCCGAGCTTGGCGTTTTGCGAGCCCCTGCTCGGCCAGGTAGTCGATCCGGCGCTCCATTGCATCGCTCACCTCATTGCCAAACCCGGTGCGGGACATCAAAGCGTCGCGCACCAAGAGCTGTCGATCGAGCCATGTTGCACCTTGAGCCGCAATCTGCTCCTCGAGCGTCAAATCCGAGCGGACCGCCAAGGAGAGCCTCTTCCTGCCGGCTCCAACTTCATAGGCACGCGCTTCCACAACAGCACCCGGTTTGGCATCGCTGGTGAGTTCCAGGTCCGCAAAGCGCAGATGATGGGTCCGGCCATCGATCCCCTCGACGATCGCGTAAGCCGATCCCTTGAGCTCGTCGTAAAGGCCGCGCTCCAGTAACCGTCCGATGATGCGATCACCAGGTTCATCGC
Source organism: Bradyrhizobium sp. (assembly GCF_016213215.1). Classification (GTDB taxonomy): domain Bacteria; phylum Pseudomonadota; class Alphaproteobacteria; order Rhizobiales; family Xanthobacteraceae; genus Bradyrhizobium. Next base: position 3,583 of record NZ_JACRAW010000037.1, read on the forward strand.
CGTGCAGCGAAAAGCCAGCAACGTCGGGCTCCTTGCCTGCACCGGTCATGGCGCGATGCATGGTCTTGATGATGTCGCCGCGGATCGAGAGCTCGCGCAGGGTTTCCTCCAGTCCTGGCTTGAACGTCCATTGTCCGGGCGCGATCTGTTCAGCCAAGCCGAGCCGTCCGAGCTTGGTGGCGCGTCCAATCAGCAGGCTCTGCAATTCCGGATCCTGGGCGCCTGATCCGAGCCGCAGGTCAGCTAGACCTGTCCCCTCATCCGCCGCGGCCCGCAGCGCCCGGTCAAGTCCAGTCCAGCGCTCAGCATCAACTTCGCGTTCGAGCGCAGATCGAACTTCCCGCTCACTTGGTGGCCCGAGCTCAAGCGTCACGCGCTCTGCGGCACGAGCACGCAGGCCTCGGCTGATGTAATCCCGGCTGATGACGAGGTCTTTGCCGTCCTCGGCACGCCCCCTAACAAGGACGTGGAGATGGGGGTTGTCGGTATTCCAGTGATCTACCGCGATCCAATCCAGCCTGGTGCCAAGATCCTTCCCGGCGTCCGACATCAGCTCGCGGGTGAAGGACCTCAGATCGGCCATTTGGGCGGCATCTTCGGGGGAGACCGTGAAGCGAAAATGATGCCGGTCGTCTTCGCACCGTGCGGCGAACGCGCCGGTATCCGCATTATCAGACCGGGCGTCGAACATCCGAGCCTCCGATCCGTTCCGGGTAACGCCCTCGCGTTTCAAATAGGCGACGTGCCTGGACAATGGTGCTGATCGGAAGCGCTGACCTCGATGTCGGACCACGCGGCTCATCACCACCACGCGTCGACCCGGCGATCTCAGCGACAGCGCGAGCGCTGCGGTACGCCCTCGTCCGAAACGAGACGAGTGGCCCTGCCCCAACCTGCCGAAGCTCTTTCCGGTGTGCCCCGCCCTCCTTACGGCGCGCATGACCTGCCCGACGAAGCTCTTCGGCTTTGGCAGACGCGTCCTGTTCCCAATCCGCCCTAGGCGGATGCGCAGATCGTCGTCGCCTGCGTTCACAGCGTCGTCCCCGATTGGCCGAGAGACCTGTCGGCGCTGGCGCGCTTGAAAACACAACGCATTTTGGCTGTAGCGACAGCACGCTGCCGCCGTGCATCGTGCGAAACGTCAATCCAACCAACCACATGCGCCCGACCGCGGTCGGCGCTTTTATCTTGCCTTCCTAATCGGGCGGGCAAAGTCAACTCATTCCTACGCTTTTCTTCGACTTCTCGCACAATACGCATCGCTGCTTCCCTCCATCAACAACGCACGAGCTTCACCACAGCCGCGACCGCGACGTGCA
>NZ_JACRAW010000038.1 GCF_016213215.1 Bradyrhizobium sp.
GGCGTGACCGGCGAGGGCCTCGTCCATCGAGTTGTCGATGACTTCGGCAAAGAGGTGATGCAGCGCCTTTTCGTCGGTGCCGCCGATATACATGCCCGGCCGGCGCCGCACCGGCTCCAGGCCCTCCAGCACTTCGATGTCGCGAGCGGTATAATCGCTGTCACCGCCTGAGGAGGATCGGGAGGCGACCTTGGCGGGCGCGCGCGCCTTCGTCTCGGTCGACCCAAAAAGGTCGCCGGACGGCTTTGATTTTGGAAGTGCTTTCAGAGATTTAGCCATTGTACTTCATGTCTTGCGCGCACTTTGCGGGCCGCGAATCGGTTGGCGTGACTATGCCATGCTTGGCTTCAAAAAGTGACGCTGGTCGGTCGGATGGGAATGCCGGAGCGGTATCTGGTGCGGAGAAGACGCGGATCGGCCGCGCGGCAACTCACATAATGCTCGAATAGGCCCCCGTACAGGGCTCGCCAACCGCAGCTTTGTGACTTGATGTCCTGCATGCGGCTGGCTAGTCCTCCGCGACCACGGCTTTGAAGACGGGCGGGAAGGCATTTCAGGAATGGAGGAGTTTGCGCGCGCCCTGACCGATTTCGTGCGCGATCACGAGGCCTGGGCCGCCCCGATCGTTTTCCTGCTCGCATTTGGTGAGTCGATTGCCTTCGTTTCCCTGCTGGTGCCGGCCTGGGGGGCGTTGGTTGCGATCGGCGCCCTGATTGGGGTCAGCGGCATCAACTTTTACCCGGTCTGGCTTGCCGGGGCTCTCGGTGCCGCGCTCGGCGACTGGGTCTCCTACTGGTTCGGGTTTCGGTACAAGGAACACGTGGCCCAGATCTGGCCGCTGTCGCGCTATCCGGACATCCTGCCGCGCGGCGAAGCCTTCGTGAAGAAATGGGGCGTTCCGAGCATTTTCATCGGCCGCTTCTTCGGGCCGTTGCGCGCGTCCGTGCCGCTCGCGGCAGGCATCTTCGAGATGCCCTATGGAACCTTCCAGATGGCCAATTTCGTCTCGGCGCTGATCTGGTCGGCCGCGCTTCTGTTGTTCGGCGACGTGATAGGCAGGATCATGGAATGGATCTGGCACGCCTTTTGACGTTCGCGCCGCTGGGAGCGGCCGGGCCGTGCGATAGCCCGACAGCTTGACGCCGGACCGCCGCGGCCTTATAGCCGCCCGCCATGATCAACGCCGCGACCATCCTTTTTGCTCGCCGCCGCCGCCGTATGTCAGCGGTACGGGCGGTCGTCTGCGTTTGAGATCATCGCCTTTGCCGCTGGATCCGGTCCGCGGCATTCTCTCTCCTGTCAGCGCGATCTGATCCGGCGGCCCCACAGGCCAAGCAGGAGCTAGAGATGTATACGCCCCCTCACTTCAAGCCCGATCGCGCCGCGAGCCTCAGCTTCGCTGAGGCGCGCGGCTTCGGCACGCTGTGCGCGTGGGACGGCTTAAGGCCGATCGCCTCGGCGCTGCCGTTCTACCTGAGCTATGCCGACGACGGCACGCCGCGCGCGGCGTTGCATCTCGCCCGCCACAACCCGCTGATCAAGCTCGCGGACGGAGCGGCCAACTGGCTGCTGGCCATCAACGGTGCCGATGCCTATGTCTCGCCCGACTGGTACGTCTCGCCGGACCAGGTGCCGACCTGGCTGTACCAGTCCGTGCACCTGACCGGGCCGGTGCGGAGACTGTCGGATGATGAACTCGCCGTTCAGATCGATACGCTCAGCGCCACGTTCGAGGGCAGGCTGCTGCCCAAGAAGCCGTGGACCTCGGCGAAGATGACGACGGCGCGGCTGGAGGCCATGAAGAAAGGGATCGTGGGACTGGTGATGACGGTTGAGGACATCGAAGGCAGTTTCAAGCTCAACCAGCACAAGTCCGAGGTCGACTACGCCTCGGTGGCGAACGCGCTCGGCGCGCAGACCGAGCCCGGCGCTGGAATGATCGCGCGCCTGATGCGCGATACCCGGCCGCAGGCCTTTGCAGATCAATCGGACAAATCCGAAAGGAGCGTGCCATGACCTTCTCCGACACCGATCAAAGCCGGATCGCCGGCAGCGCCACCAGACCCGCCGTGTTCGTCGACGGCGCATCGGGGACGACGGGTCTTGGCATTCGCGAGCGCCTTGCCGGACAGAACGATGTCGTCATGAAGGGCATCGCCGAGGACAAGCGCAAGGACCCCGAGGCAAAGCGCGCGCTGATGGCGGAAGTGGATCTCGTCATTCTGTGCCTGCCTGACGAAGCCGCGAAAGAGACAGTCGCGGTGATCGACAGCATGGGGGCCGCCGCTCCCAGGGTTCTTGATGCGTCGACGGCCTTTCGGGTTGCCAGCGACTGGACCTACGGGTTTCCGGAGCTCAGCCCCGGGCAGCCCGACAGGATTCGGGCAGCACGGAAGGTCTCCAATCCGGGCTGCTATTCGACCGCCTCGGTGGCGCTGCTCCGGCCGCTGGTCGATGCTCGCGTGTTGCCGGCGGACTATCCCCTGACCATCAATGCGGTCAGCGGCTATTCGGGCGGCGGCAAGTCGATGATCGCCAGCTTCGAAGACGGCACCGCGCCGGCCTTCGAGCTCTACGGGCTCGGCTTCGAGCACAAGCACCTGCCGGAGATTCAGCTTCACTCGGGCCTTGAGCGCCGGCCGATCTTCGTGCCGTCGGTAGGCAACTATCGCCAGGGCATGCTGGTCTCGGTGCCGTTGCAGCTCGAGACGATTCCCGGCAAGCCGAGCGGGGCCGACCTCCAGGCAGCGCTCGCCAGGCACTACGCCGGGAGCCGCTACGTTTCGGTCATGCCGCTTGAAACCGACGCTGCCAGGAGCGGGCGCATCGAGCCCGAGGCCCTCAACGGCACGAACATGCTCGAGCTCTATGTCTTCAGCAGCGACAAGCACCGCCAGGCGGTTCTGGTCGCGCGCCTCGATAATCTGGGCAAGGGCGCCTCGGGCGCGGCGGTCCAGAACATGCGGCTGATGCTGGGGCTTGCCGACAAGTAGCGAGAGACCAGAACGGCAAGCCGCAACAAAAACCCCGGGCCAAGCCCGGGGTTTTTCCGTTTCCTCGGCCGGGATTGGCCTCAGACAATTCCGAAGATCGCGAGCACCAGAACGGCCTGCGCCAGGAAGCCGACGGTGAAGGCGACGGTCCGGAACACGGGCAGGCCCAGGGTGTAGACGATAACGTGTGCGACGCGCGACCAGAAATAGACGGCGCAGGCGAGCACGGTCCATTTGGTCGAATAGTCGATCAGATTGAGGATCAGGACCAGCGGTGCGAAGATGACGAGGTTCTCGACCGCGTTGTCATGCGCGAACATCAGCCGCGTCGCCCAAGGCGCATGCGGCTTGTCGTTGCGCGAGGGATTGTCCATGGCGCCGGAAAGGCCTCGAACCTGGATCCGATTGAGGATGTAGGGGACCCACAACAGCCCGGTGAGGATCACTGTCAGCGTCAGCCAAAACAGTTCGCGCGTCATAGCTCGTTCCCTCTGTGGTCGCTCCGATGAGAGCGCAGCTTATACAGGAGAGTGCAGGATTGCGCTACGCGCGAACCTTGACGTAGCTGCCCGGGGCATCTTCGATCGGCGGCAGCGCCTCGCTACCGACGCGGCGCGCCGGCACTTCCTCGGCATCGATGCTGGCCAGCCATTCACGCCAGTCCGGCCACCACGAGCCCTTGTGCTCCTCGGCCCCCTTGAGCCACTGCGCGACAGTGACTCCCTTGATGTTGTCGTTGGTCCAGTACTGGTACTTGTCGGAGGAGGGCGGGTTGACCACGCCGGCGATGTGCCCCGAGCCAGAGAGTACGAATTTCACCGGTCCGCCGAAGAATTGGGAGCCGTACAGCACCGATTCGGCCGGTGCGATGTGATCCTCGCGCGTTGCGAGATTGTAGACCGGCACCTTGACCTTGGAGAGATCGAGTAGCGTGTTGTCGACCACCATCGTGCCCGTCGAGAGCCGGTTCTCGAGATAGCAGTTGCGCAGATAATAGGAGTGGTTCGCCGCCGGCATGCGGGTCGCGTCCGAATTCCAGTGCAACAGGTCGAACGCCGCGGGCTGCTGGCCCTTGAGGTAGTTGCTGACCACGTACGACCAGATCAGGTCGTTCGAGCGCAGCATGTTGAAGGCCATGGCCATCTTCGAACCCTCGAGCACGCCCGCGGCTTGCATCTCGCGCTCGAGCGTTGAGATCTGGTCTTCGTCGACGAATACCAAGAGATCGCCGGCATGGGTGAAGTCGACCTGCGCGGCGAGCAAGGTTGCCGAGGTCACGCGCTGGCGGCGTTGTTCCGCAAGCAAGGCCAGCGTGGTGGCGAGCAGCGTGCCGCCGACGCAATAGCCCATGGTGTGGACCTTCATCTCGCCCGTCGCTCGCTCGATGACGTCCATGGCGGCGAGCGCGCCTTCCTTCACATACTCCTCCCAGGTCTTCGACCCGAGCCGTTTGTCCGGATTGACCCAGGAGATCACGAATACCGTGACGCCCTGGTCGACGCACCACTTGATGAAGGATTTCTCCGGCCGAAGATCGAGGATGTAGTACTTGTTGATCCAGGGCGGAACGATCAGGAGCGGGGTGCGCAACACCTTCTCCGTCGCCGGTTCATACTGGATCACTTGCATGAGGTCGTTCTGAAAAATGACCTTGCCGGGGGTCGTCGCCATATTGACGCCCACGACGAGATTGGCGGGATCCGACTGGCGGATCTTGAGAATGCCCCTGCCGGCCTCGATGTCTTCGGCCAGCATTTCCATGCCGCGCATCAGGTTCTCGCCGCTCGAGCTCAGCGTTTCGCGCAGCACTTCCGGATTTGTGAGCACGAAGTTCGACGGCGCCAGCGCGTTGGTGATCTGCTGGATGTAGAACTCCGCCTTCTTTCGGGTGTGCGGATCCAATCCCTCGGCGTTGCGCACGAGGTCGTGCGCCCATCGCGTCGTCAGCAGGTAGAGCTGCATCACGAAATCGAAGAACTGGTTCGACTTCCATTCCGGATCGGCAAACCGCTTGTCGCGCGGCGGGGGAGCAACCGCCGGCGCGGCCTCTTCGCCGGCAAGACGTTTCACCGCCGAGCCCCACAGATCCAGATAGTCCTTGGCGAGCCTGGTCTGGACTTCGGACGCGCGGGCATTGTCCGCCAGCCAATACTCGGCGACTGCCGTGAACGACTTGACCATTTCGGCCACCTCTGTCGGTGGCCGATCCTGCACCTGGCCGTTCTCGCGCGGCTTGAGGTAAGCCGCGAGCGCCTTGCCGCTGCTCTCGAGCGCTCGCGCGATGTTCATCGCAAAAGCTTCTGCGTCGAACTTCTTCTCAGGCCGGACTTCGGTTGTCACGTTGCTCATGCCGGGAACACTATCGATTCAATGCGGGTTCGTCACCGCGACAGATCGCGAACGGGAATGGTTGCGGTTAACCGCATGTCAAACATGTGTTGCACTGCGATAAGATATCGCGGATTGGCCACATTGAAGCCTCAACGATCAAGTTGGCTGGTTGGGTCCGGCTCGCTTCGATCAAGAATGGTTTGAGCTGGCGCAGGCGGATGGCGTACCATCGGACCTTGTCGTTGTGTTTGAGGACCAGGGGACTTCCGCGGGTGATGTCGGGTGATCGGCAGGGGAGACGGCTTGCTCCGGCAGCGCTGCTGTCCGCCGCGCTTGCCCTCGGCGGCTGCTCGAGTTCGGTTGTCGACTTGCCCAGTCTGACGCCAAGCGATGCGCCGGCGCGCCCCAAGGAACCGGGCGCCTATCTGCCGGTGCATGACATACCGCCAGATCGCGACGGGGTGGCGATAACGCCGGAGCAGCGGGCCAAGATCGAATCGGAATTGATGGCAGCGCGCGATCGTCAGGCTTCGTCCAAGGAAACCGGTGGCCGGTAAGGTAATCGCTGGCGTGCGAACGCGACCGTGCTAAAAGACCGCCGTTCAACCGCAAATCAGGGCGAACTTCATCGATTCTTGCTCGAATCCGCTCTAAGTCATTGATTTGGAGTGCTTTATCGACGAAGCCGAACGCCGCTCGGCGCAAGGAGAGGCCGGCGATTCTGCCCTTTCTTATTGGTTGCCGGAGCCAAGGACCCATGGAAGATTTCTACCGCATCCGCCGCCTGCCGCCTTACGTCTTCGAACAGGTCAACCGGGCCAAGGCGGCCGCGCGGAACGCCGGGGCCGATATCATCGACCTCGGCATGGGTAATCCTGACCTCCCGGCGCCCGCTCACGTCCTCGACAAGCTCAAGGAGACCCTGGGCAAGCCGCGGACGGACCGCTACTCGGCCTCCCGGGGGATTTTCGGCCTGCGCAAGGCGCAGGCGGCCTATTATGATCGCCGCTTCGGGGTGAAGCTGAACCCGGATACCCAGATCGTCGCGACGCTCGGCTCAAAGGAGGGATTTGCCAACGTGGCCCAGGCGATCACCGCGCCCGGCGACGTGATCCTGTGCCCGAACCCGAGCTATCCGATCCACGCGTTCGGCTTTCTGATGGCGGGCGGGGTGATCCGTTCGGTGCCGTCGGAGCCGACGCCGCTGTTCTTTGAAGCCGTCGAGCGGGCCATCATCCACTCGATCCCGAAGCCCTTGGCGCTGGTCGTCTGCTATCCGTCCAATCCCACCGCCTATGTTGCGAGCCTGGACTTCTACAAGGACCTCGTTGCCTTCGCGAAAAAGCACGAGGTCTTCATCCTGTCGGACCTCGCCTATGCGGAGGTCTATTTCGACGACAAGAATCCGCCGCCCTCCGTGCTGCAGGTTCCCGGCGCCATCGATGTCACGGTCGAGTTCACCTCGATGTCGAAGACGTTTTCGATGGCTGGCTGGCGCATGGGCTTTGCCGTCGGCAATGAACGCATCATCGCGGCGCTGGCCCGGGTGAAATCCTATCTCGATTACGGCGCGTTCACGCCGGTCCAGGTGGCGGCCACCGCCGCGCTGAACGGACCGGAAGACTGCATCCGCGAGATGCGCGAAACCTACCGCAAGCGCCGCGACGCGCTGGTCGAGTCCTTCGGCCGCGCGGGTTGGGAGATACCGCCGCCGCAGGCATCGATGTTCGCCTGGGCGCCGTTGCCGGAGGCCTTCCGCGGTCTTGGCAGCATGGATTTTGCCACGTTGATGGTGGAAAAGTCGGGGGTGGTAGTGTCGCCCGGCGTCGGCTTCGGCGAGCACGGCGAAGGCTACGTCCGCATCGCAATGGTGGAAAACGAGCAACGCATCCGCCAGGCGGCCCGCGGCGTGCGCCGCTTCCTTGAAAGCGGCATCGAAACGTTGCACAACGTGGTTCCCCTCGCCAACCGGCGTTAATTTTTCCGGCAGGTCATCTGCGTCATGGTCGCACCCCTCAAAGTGGGTATAGCGGGGCTCGGCACCGTTGGCGCCGAAGTCATCCGCCTGATCGAAAGTCAGGGCCGCGTGCTGGCGGCGCGCTGCGGCCGCGGCGCGCGCGTCGTTGCCGTGACCGCGCGCTCAAAGTCCAAGAAGCGTGCCGTCGATGTTTGCGGTTTCGAATGGGCGAAGACGCCGCTCGAACTCGCCACGCATCCCGGAATCGACTGCTTCGTCGAACTGATGGGCGGGGCGGGCGACCCGGCGCTGTCGGCGGTCGAGGCGGCGCTCAACGCGGGCAAGTCCGTCGTCACGGCGAACAAGGCGCTGCTGGCCAAGCATGGTCTTCGGCTTGCGAGAGCTGCCGAGAAGCACGGTTGTGCGCTGAATTTCGAAGCAGCCGTGGGCGCGGCCATTCCGGTGGTCAAGACCCTGCGCGAAGGACTGGCAGGAACCAGCATCAGCCGCGTCTACGGGATACTGAATGGAACCTGCAACTACATCCTGACGCGGATGGAGCAGGAAGGGCTGTCCTTCGCCGAATGCCTGAAGGACGCACAGCGTCTCGGCTATGCCGAGGCCGACCCGTCGTTCGATGTCGACGGCCACGACACCGCGCAGAAGCTCGCGCTGCTGGCCAGTCTGGCTTTCGGCACGAAAGTTGCTCAAAGTGCTGTTTACGTCGAAGGCATCTCGTCGATTACGCCGGAGGATTTGCGCGCGGCCGCCGATCTCGGCTATCGCGTCAAGCTCCTGGGCGTGGCGGTGCGGACGACGAAAGGGATCGAGCAGCGCGTGCATCCGACCATGGTTCCGAAATCCTCATCGATCGCGCAGGTGATGGGCGTGACCAACGCCGTCACCATCGACGGCGAGGGCATTCCGCCGATCACGCTGGTCGGACCGGGCGCGGGCGGCGCCGCCACCGCATCGGCCGTGGTCGCCGATATCGCCGACGTGGCGCGCGGCATCCGCGCCAAGCCGTTCGGCCGGCCCGTGGCCCAGTTGCGCGATACGAAGAAGGCGCCGATGGAGCGCCACGAGGGCGGCTATTACATCCGCCTGCTGGCGCGCGATTTCCCCGGTACCGCGGCGGCGATCGCCACCCGGCTCGCCGAGCAGAACATTTCCATCGAATCGATCGTGCAGCGCCATGCCAATGGCGCCGCAGTGGCTCGCGCCGGCAAAGCTTCTCCTGTACCTGTCATTCTGGTTACCTACGCCACCAATGAGGACGCCGTAAGGCGCGCGCTCCAGGCGGTGCAGCACGACAAGGTGATCAGCGGCCGGCCGCAGGTGATACGGATCGAGAAGAACTAGCGCGACCGCGAAACGGCGCGCGCGGACGCGAATTGGTGCGGACCATGTGTCCGCAGCGAAGCTTCAGAGGAGTGTGCCCATGTCGACCCAGATTTCCGTCCCGCAGCAACTGTTGCTCGAGCGCATCCTCACCCTCGAGCTCGTGCGTGTGACCGAGCGTGCGGCCGTCTCGTCGGCGCGCCTGCGCGGACACGGCAACGAAAAAGCAGCCGACCAGGCCGCGGTCGACGCCATGCGGCGCGAGCTCAACAAGCTGCCGATCGAAGGCACCGTGGTGATCGGCGAGGGCGAGCGCGACGAGGCGCCGATGCTCTATATCGGCGAGAAGGTCGGGCTGAACGCCGGGCCCAGGGTCGACATCGCGGTCGATCCGCTCGAGGGCACCACGCTGTGCGCCAAGAACATGCCCGGCGCCATCGCCACCATGGCGATAGCTGACGGCGGCACGCTGCTGCACGCGCCCGACGTCTACATGGAAAAGCTCGCGATCGGTCCCGGCTATGCGAAGGGCGTCGTCGAGCTCGATGCCTCGCCCGCCGACAACGTTCGCCGCCTCGCCAAGGCCAAGGGCGTCGACGCTAGCGCGATCACCGTGCTGGTGCTCGACCGGCTGCGCCATGCCGACATCATCCAGGGCGTGCGCTCCACTGGAGCTGCGGTGCGGCTGATCACCGACGGCGACGTCGCCGGCGTGATCCATTGCGCCGACCCGGAGAATACCGGTGTCGACATGTATATGGGCACGGGCGGTGCGCCCGAAGGTGTGCTGGCGGCGGTCGCCCTGCGCTGTATCGGCGGACAGATGCAGTGCCGTCTTGTTCTCGACAGCGAGGACAAGCGCGAGCGCGCTCACAAGATGGGCATTCACGATCCTAGGAAGATCTACAATATCGAGGACATGGCGACCGGCGACTGCCTGTTCGCCGCGACCGGCGTCACCACGGGCTCGCTGCTCTCGGGCGTCAAATTCCGCAAGGACGGCGTCATAGAGACCGAAACGGTGGTGATGCGCTCGGTCACGGGGACGGTGCGCACCATCAAGGCCGAGCACCGCCAGCTGGAGAAATTCCACCTGGATTGAGCAGTAACAAACGGCGTGATTCCGGGGCGCGACATGACGAGTATACGAGCAGGGGAAAACGCGCATGTCCGACCTCTCCGCGGTGAAGGCGCTGGTGTTCGACGTGTTCGGCACGGTCGTCGACTGGCGCACCAGCCTGATCTGCGACTTCACCTGGTGGGGACAGACGCGCGGCATCAAGGCTGATTGGACCGCCCTGGTGGACGGTTGGCGCGGCGTGTACGTCGCCTCGATGGACGAGGTGCGCAAGCATCCCGAGCGCGGCTACGTCATCCTCGACGTGCTGCACCGGCGCTCGCTGGAGAAGCTGGTTGAGCAACAGGCGATCAAGGGCCTGACCGACGCCGATCTCGATTATCTCACCAAGGGCTGGCACCGGCTTCAGCCATGGCCGGACAGCATCGCCGGCCTGACGCGGCTGAAGAAGAAGTTCATCATCTCGCCGCTCTCGAACGGCAACGTCGGGCTCTTGACCAACATGGCGAAGTTCGCCGGCCTGCCCTGGGACCTCGTCATGTCCGCCGAATTGTTCGAGCACTACAAGCCCGATCCGGAAACCTATCTCGGCGCCGCCCGCCTGCTCGGTCTTGCCCCTGGCGAGGTGATGATGGTCGCCGCGCACAACAAGGATCTCAGGGCGGCGCAGAGCAACGGTCTGAAGACCGCCTTCGTGGCGCGGCCGACCGAATACGGCCCGCTGCAGAAGGAGGATTTCGAGGCGACCGGCAACTGGGACATCGTCGCGAGGGATTTTGCCGGAATTGCCGACCGGCTGGGGTGCTGACGGCGTGCTCTGGCGCGCCGGCCCGTGCAGTCGATTCCGCCCTCTGCATCCTCGGTTGGCGGCAGGTACCTGTTTAAAAGGCGGGTAACGCGGCAATTTGGTGTGACAGCTCGCCTTTCGAGCGGCACACTCTCCCGGCGATCTGCCCGAATCCGTCAGGTCGCGACGCGAAGCAGCCGTTGACCCGTATCCGCCCGGTTTGTTCAGGGCAGTGATCAACCGTATCTCACACATCCATTATGACGCCGTCCGCCACCGCATTGCCCGTCGAATCGCCTAAGGCGTTTCTCGGCGTCGCTCATTCGCTCACGGGAAAGCTGTGGCGCGACCGGCTCGATGCGCGGGGCGCCGCGCAAGCGCTCGCCATCGTGCAGCGCCATCAATTGCCGGAAATGCTGGCGCGGGTGCTCGCCGGCCGCGGCGTCGACATCGATGCGGTGCCGGATTTCCTCGATCCGACCATCCGCAAACTGATGCCGGATCCCTTCACGGTGACGCAGATGGAGGCCGCCGCCAGGCGGATCGCGGATGCGGCGGCGCGCGGCGAGAAGGTCGCGATCTTCGGCGACTATGACGTCGACGGCGCCACCTCGGCGGCGCTCTTGGCCTGGCACCTGCGCCATTGCGGCCTCGACCCGCTCATTCATATTCCCGATCGCCTGTTCGAAGGCTATGGCCCCAACACCGAAGCGGTGCGCGCACTCGCGCAGAAGGGCGCGACGCTCCTGGTCACGGTCGATTGCGGCACCACCAGCATCGAGCCGCTTGCGGAAGCCAAGCGCCTCGGCATGTCGGTGGTGGTCATCGATCACCATCAATGCGGCGAGGCGCTGCCCGAGGTCGACGCGCTGGTCAATCCGAACCGCCCCGACGATCTCTCAGGCCTCGGTCACCTCGCAGCCGTCGGGTTGACGCTGGTCACGCTCGTTGCCGTCAGTCGCGAACTGCGCCGGCGCGGCTTCTGGACCGGTGTAATGCCCGAGCCGGATCTGCTCAGCGTGCTGCATCACGTCGCGCTCGGCACGGTCGCCGACGTCGCGCCGCTCGTCGGGCTCAACCGCGCCTTCGTCGCCAAGGGCCTGATCGCGCTGCGCCGGCGCGATCACGTCGGCCACACCGCGCTCATGGACGTGTCGCGCCTGAACGGGCCGCCGGAAGCCTGGCATCTCGGCTTCATGCTGGGACCGCGCATCAATGCCGGCGGCCGTATCGGGCGCGCCGATCTCGGCGTGCGCCTCTTGCTGGAAGGCGACGTGACGGAAGCCGGGCGCATCGCCGCCGAGCTCGACCGTCTCAACACCGAGCGGCGGGCAATCGAGCAGGACGCCGAAGCGCAGGCCGAGGCCGAGGCGCTGGCTTCGCTGGGGATGGAGGACAAGCTTGCCGTGATCGTCACCGCCTCCGAAGGCTGGCATCCCGGCGTGGTCGGTCTCGTCGCTTCGCGCCTGAAGGAAAAATTCTCGCGCCCGTGCTTTGCCATTGCGCTGGAGCCCGGCGGCATCGGCACCGGCTCGGGCCGCTCAATCCCGGGCGTCGACATCGGCAAGGCGGTGCGGCAGGCGGTCAGCGAGGGCATTCTGCTCAAAGGCGGCGGGCATGCGATGGCGGCCGGCGTGACGCTGCGCAAGGAGAATCTCGCCGAATTCCGTGCCTATATGGAAAAGGCGCTGGCTAGCGAAGTTGCGGAGGCGCGGCATGTCAACGAGCTGCTCATCGACGGCGCGGTCTCCGCGCGCGCCGTGACGGTCGAGCTTGCCGCGACGCTGAACCGCGCCGGGCCCTTCGGCAGCGGCAATCCGGAGCCGGTCATCGCGCTGCCCGCGCATCAACTGGTCTACGCCGACGAGGTCGGGCAGGCGCACCTGCGCCTGCGCTTCAAGTCCGGCGACGGCGCCATCGTCAACGGCATCGCGTTCCGATCGGTCGGCCAGAAGCTCGGCAACGCGCTCGCCGCCCATCGCGGCCAGCAGCTTCATGTCGCGGGCTCGCTTGCAGTCGACCGCTACCAAGGTGCCGAGCGCGTTCAGTTCCGCGTGATAGACGTCGCCGTACCCGATCAGGGGCCGAACCTGATTCGATAATTTCCCGTCGTTCCGGGGCGCGCGTAAGCGCGAATCTCGCGCGACAATGTCGGGATTCCAAGTTCGAGGCTTCGCCTCGCCCCGGAATGACGTGGGCAAGGAGCGCTATCCGCCCTGCCTCAGCCGGGCCAGCACCTTCAGTCCGCCATAGCCGTCCGCCGGTACAAGGCCGGCTTTCGCCTGGAAATCCCGGACCGCCTTCATGGTGTCGTTGCCGACGCGGCCGTCGGTGCCGCCGGTATCGAAACCGAGCTGGGTAAGGCGCCGCTGCATCTCCTGCACCTCGGGCAGCGTCAACGCGCGCTCGGAGCCGGGGAAGGGCCGGATGAACGGCGTGCCGCCCAGAATGCGATCGCCGAGATGGCAGATCGCGAGCGCGTAGTTCATCGAGGGATTGTAGCTCTTCACCGAATAGAAGTTGGGACCGAGCAGAAACGCCGGGCCGCCTGCGACCGGGATCCACATCTGGGCCGAGGCATTGGGCTGCGGGAAAGGCTGGCCGTCGGCGCGGGTGATCCCGGCGGCGGCCCAGGCCGCATAGGTGCGGTTGCCGCCGGTCGAGCCGCCGGGTGCGCGGACCTCGTAGCCCCAGTGCTCGCCGCGACGATACTTGCCGCGGTTGAGGAGATATTTCGCCGTCGAGCCGAGCGCATCGTCGGGCCGGCCGAACGGCGAGACCTTGCCGTCGCCGTCGTAGTCGATGCCGACATTGAGCCAGACCTCGGGCATCCATTGCGAATGCCCCATCGCGCCGGCCCACGAGCCGCGCATCTCCTCCGGCGTGCTCCAGCCGCGATCGACGATGCGCAGCGCGTTGATCAGTTCGGTTTCCCAATAAGCCTTGCGACGCGGCTCGTTCCAGGCGAGCGCCGCCAGCGAGGGAAACACCGGCTTCATATGGTTCTGCTGCACCAGGGGATCGCCATAGGCCGACTCCACACCCCACAGCGCCAGCAGCGTGCCGCGCTCGACGCCGAACTCCTTTTCGATGCGGGCAAACAGCGCCTCGTTCTTCTTCAGCGCCTCGCGGCCGTTGATGAGGCGCCAGTCCGAGACGCGGCGGTTTATGTACTGCCAGAGCTGCTCGCTGAATTCCGGCTGGTTGCGCAACTGCTTGAACACGGACATGTCGGGCTCGACACGTCCCATGCAGCGCTGCCACGTCGCCGCGGAAACGCCCTTGGACAGGGGGCGGGCGCGGAAATTGTCGCGCCACTCGTCAAAGCCGGGCGGGGCGGCGGCGAGCACCGGCGCAGGGCAGGCGAGCAGGGCGCCCGCGCCGAGGCCGGATCGCAAAACGGCGCGGCGGGTGAGAGCCTTGCGAGAATCAACCTGTTGCATGTCGCCAGTCTAGCGCGAAGCGCCACAGGGCGCAGTCACGGCTTCCCGAAACCGTTTCGGAACTTCAACCCCGCCGGGAGACGGGCGAGGCTAGCCCGTGTCCTGCATCTCGGCCGCAATCCGGGCGAGCCAGCGGCGGATGGCCTTTTCCGCGCTACCGCCGAGCCCGGCCACCAATCGCCGCTCCAGCGCCACGACGCGGCGGCGGCACTGTTGCAGCAAGCCCGCGCCGCGTCGGGTCAACGTCCATTGCAGCACGCGCCCGTGCACCGGGTGTGGCGCCTTCCGGATGGCGCCGTCGCGCTCCAGGTTGCGGATGATGACGCCGACCGTCTGGGGCGTAAGCATGGCGACGCGGGCGAGGTCGGCCCCCGACAGGCCCGGATAGGCCTTCAGCATCGTCAGCACGGCAAATTGCGGCGGCGTGACGGAAAGGTCGGCCAGAGTCCGCTCCATCCTGAGGCGGGTGGAGGCCTGCGCCTGGCGCAGGAGATAGGCGAGGTGGCCGTGCTCGCCGCGCTTGTCCTGGCCGGCCGGCGGCGGACGGAGGCCCGACCGCGCAAGGTCAGGAACAACCGATTCGCGGCGCTGCGGCATTCGGCGCGTTCCTGCCTTCTTCGGCCGCGAGGCCGTCTTTTTCCGTGAAGTCGCTTTCCGTCCAGTCACTTTTGCGTGCCGTTTCGGCCCTGCGCTTCGTCCAGTCTTGCCCGGCATATAAGAGCTCTTATAACTTACAAGTATTCTTATAACATAGGAAACTCGAAATGTCCCATGTCCGCGGCGAGTACGAAGGCTTCAAGGCGCTGGCGCCGGATGTCTATGAGACCGTGCTGACGCTTTCCCATGCCGCCGGCAAGGCTGGCCTTGACAAGCAGTTGCTTGAGCTCCTCAAGATCCGCGCTTCCCAGATCAACGGCTGCGCCTTCTGCGTGCAGTATCATATCCTGCAGAGCGAGCGGCTCGGCATGCCCGCGGACAAGATCAACCTCGTCGCGGTGTGGCGCGAGGCGCCGATCTTCTCGTCGCGCGAGCGGGCGGCCCTTGGCTGGACCGAGGCGCTGACCTTTCTGCCCGACGGCGTCAGCGACGATGTCTATGCCGAAGCAAGCCGCGAATTTTCCGAGAAGGAGCTGATGTATCTCACCTCGGCGGTTGCCTCGATCAACGTCTGGAAGCGCTTCGGCGTCGCCTACGGCTGGGTGCCGGCGGCGCGACAGGGGAATGCAGGTGCAGTGGCGTCCTGATCCGCAACAGCCACGACATCTCGGAGGAGAAGACGCATGACTTCGATGGCAAGGATGCCGTTCCCCTCAATTCCGTCATTGCGAGAAGCGCAGCGACGAAGCAATCCAGGCTTTTTCCGCGGCCACATCCTGGATTGCTCCGCTTCGCTCGCAATGACGCGTCAAATTGCATCGAACTGGTCTTCAAGGAATAGACGCGTTTCCCTCGCGCCGGCGCAGCCCGGGACGCGATCGGTCTCGCTTGCCGTCGTTGCCGGTCTTGCCTGCGCCTTGGCCATCGGAAAGACGCTGCCCGTGACGATGGACGCGATCTCCGGCGTGGTGGCGCCGCTGTGCATGACCTCTGGTGCTGCGGCATCGCCGCTCGAAAAGGTCGAACCGATCGACTCCTATGCGCTGCCGAACGTGCCGGGCAAACGGGTGACCATCGTGCGCGTCTCCTACGGCCCCGGCGGCTTCACGCGGGCGCACCGGCATTCGGGTTCGGTGACGGCCTACGTCACCAAGGGCGAAATCCGCTCCCAGCTCGGCGGCGGCCCGCTCGAGACCTTCAAGGTCGGGCAATCCTTCTTCGAGCCTCCGGGCTCGACGCATCTGGTCTCCGCCAACGCCAGCAACACCGAGCCGGCTGAGCTGATCGCGGTGTTCGTGGCTGACGACGGCGCGCAGCTGACGACGTTTATTGAGTAGTGTGCTTCAGAGCGCACTCAAGCGGACCGAGGCCCTGCATGTACGTTCGCCGGGAGAGCGACGTCGTTGTGAGTATTTGCCACGTTGTGTCCCCGACAGCATCAAGCAAGTTGTCCATTGACGGCCTGTTCCGGCCAAGGCAGCATTCGAATGTTCTCAGGGCAGGGTGAAACTCCCTACCGGCGGTATGCAGCCCGTGCTGCGAGCCCGCGAGCGCCTTCCACTGGAAGGGTCGAGCAGATCAGGTGCGATGCCTGAGCCGACGGTTACAGTCCGGATGAAAGAGAACGCGCGAGCCGGCCCGCTGATCGCGGGGCGGCGCGCTCGTGATCGCCTTGGGTGACGTGTTGGTTACCGGAAAGGAGATCACATGACACACACCCGCTACGCGTTCGTCAAAGCCGCGGCAAGCACAAGCTCGTCGCCATGACGACTGCAGGCCGCCAATACGTCAAGCCGACCGGGACGGACTGACCCGGTGCGGCTCTGCCCGCCCCTGGGACTCCTCTACAGCGCCCAATAGTTCAAGCGAGCCGCCCTCGTTCGCTCGCATGGATATTGGCATGTCCGCTCCTGCGCTGCTCTCGGAAGCCGGGCGGATATGATCAATTCATGATCGCGCGGCCTGGCCGCTGCACAATGATCTTTCGGCTTCGTTGCAAGACAACAATCAACGGCCTGTCGCACTTATGAATCAAAATCTACTCTTCGGCCTCGTCCTGCTTTCCGCTGTCGGTCATGCGTCATGGAATGCGCTTCTCAAGACCACGTCCGATCGCCTGGTGCTGATGGTCGCGATTCGCATCGTGGGCCTGTTGTACGGCGCTATCGTCCTGTGGGCGGTAGGGGCACCCTCGATCGGGAGCCTAAGCTGGATGATCGCCGCGGCAGTTGCCATGTGGATCTATCAAGCACTCCTCGTTCAAGCCTATCACATCGGGGATCTCAGTTTCGTCTATCCGCTATCGCGCGGTTTGGCGCCTGTCCTCCTGACTGCCATTGCGTTCTTTCTACTCAACGAGACGATTTCGGTCCTCCAACTCTTGGGGGTGATCTCTATCTCGCTGGGTATTGTGACGCTGGCTCTCTTGGGTCGCGGCAGTTCGGGCGCCCTGGTCTACGCGATGCTGATTGGCGCGAGCATTGCAGCCTATAGCTTCCTCAGCGGCGCGGGAGTCAGGTTGAGTGAAAACGTTCTCGGGTTCAGCGCAGCGCTCGAAATTGCGTCTGGCGTGGGCATCCTGGGCTATACCACCGTCGCGCGCGGCCGGTCGTTTGTGCCTTCACTACTTGCGATCTGGCCAACAGGAATAGGTGCGGGCATACTCTCAAGTGTGGGCTATCTGACCTTCCTGGTCGCCGCGGTACATCTGCCAATTGGGCCTGTCTCAGCTGTTCGCGAATGCAGCGCGCTTTTTGGAGTGCTGATCGGCATCTTCATCATGAATGAGCCATTTGGCCTTGCCCGAGCGTTCGCGGCCGTGCTGATGACGCTCGGCATCATGGTGCTGGCGGTGCTCTAGGCGTCATGAACGCTATGGGCCAATGGATCACCGCCAAATCGATTGTTCCCACGGGCGCCGGGGATGATGCACATCGCGGCCACGACGATCAAGATAACGATCCATGCGCGGATATTGATGGCGTGCGACAGGGGAGAAATCGCGAAGAACGCAAGCAGCCACCATCCGGACAGGTTGAGGTCGTGCAGCCTCTTGGCGAACACAGCGGCAAGAGGCCAAAGCGCGACCAACGTCGCCAGCAGTACTGGTAAACCCTGTGCGCGGTCGATGTCACTGCGGTTCACATAAAATTGGACGGGCGGAGTGCTCGCTATCAGAAGGGTCCGACTCAGGAATGCGGTGGCAAGCACGATGCCGAAATAGCCGAGCCGGAACTCGTGGCGACTGATGCGCCCATCAAAGGACAAGAAGAACCAGCTATGGATGGCGAGCATGTCCGAAAGCGCCGCGTTTTCCTGCGGCCTGCCTTAGCAGCTTGCCGTTAACGCAGCCGGAATCGATAGCCGGAATTTGTCGGCAATAGACGAGGGAAGGGCTTCCGAAAGGCCTGGGTTTGGGCGTTCCAGAACGTGGAAGTCCTCTGAGCTAAGGCGGTTGGCAATAGGTGAGAAACTACGTATGCACAATGTTAAGGAAAGGCGTTCGACTGCCTGACAGGCAAATCAGGTACCCGGGCGAGCAAAGCGATACAGAGGATCGTAAAGTCCCGCACGTCGTCTCCCGCTCACGCGAGCACAACTGCTTGGGCCGCCTGGCGGGCAAATCACCCCAGGGCTCGGTCTACCGCCCCGCGCCAAAATAATTCGCTTTTTCAGAATTACGAACCGGCCTATCTTTCACCCGTCTCATCCCGGCAAGAGGGGCGGGTCGCGATCGTCACGAACGCGGGATGAAGATGCGGTGGACGCGGCAGCGTCGGCGCGAGGCGAGGGTGCAGGGCGGGCAGAGGATTGAGCCGAACCCCGTGAGCGTCCCGGGCATCGCGCAGGACGAACGGCGCTGTTACTTGACTTGGCTTTAGGTTTGGTGCGGCTTGCCGCGCCGAAGCCTTGGCGGAGGCGGGATCGCGTACGGCAAAAGCGTGTGGTCCTGGCTGCCGTTGCTGCAGTCAAGCTCCGCGGAGGCGCCTTGAGCCCAACCGGGTGTGAGGCGTCGCCAATCCGCGGAGCGACGGTGACAAGAACGAATTCGTCGCCGGGGAGAGCTCGTCATAAGCCGTAAAGCCACTGCGCAGGGAAGGCCGGGTGTCGTCGGCTGTACCTGTATGCTCGTGTGCGATTTCCTTAGCGTGTGTGCACACGAGACCGCGGGTGCAGCGGGCACCCGGTCTTCCCTGCGCCCTCTTGCATGAAAGAGGGTGAAGAGGACAGCAAAACTCGGGCGAATTGCGCCGCGAGAAGGCGAAGTCGCGTCTGCTGTTTGCAAATCGAATCTTGCCGCGAGCGAAAGTCTATCACCTCACCCTGAAGGAGCTTGCGCAAGCAAGCGTCTCGAAGGGCGAGGGCAGAGCTGTGTTAGCGGGCCTCATGGTTCGAGACGGCGCTGCGCGCCTCCTCACCATGAGGGTTGAAACGGGCGCGGACGCGAAGACGGTTCATTCTCCCGAGCCACTGGAGCGAAGCGGAGGCATCGAAGAGCGATGGGCACCAGTGGGGCCGTGCATCCTTCGAGGCTCGCCATGCGAGCGCCTCAGGATGACGGGACGAATTTGGAGAAGGCGGCATCTTCGCTCGAACTGTGGCACTGACAGGCAACTTGATGCAGCGGGGCGCCAACATCTTACGTTGACACCTTGTTCGGTGCCGTCATCCTGAGGTGCGAGCCGTGCGGCGCATCGCGCCGCGCGGGGAGCCTCGAAGGATGACTGGAATGGGCATCTACGTCTACATGCTGCGCTGCGCAGATGGCTCCTTCTACGTTGGAAGCGCTACGGGCGAGGACGTGTCGAAACGCGTAGATGAGCACAACGCCGGAGCCTACCCGGGATACACATACACAAGACGTCCCGTGGTTCTGGTGTGGTCGGAATATTTCGATCGAATTACCGATGGCATCGCGGCCGAGCGGCAGATCAAGGGCTGGAGCCGAGCCAAGAAAGAAGCGCTTGTTCGCTCGGACTGGAACGCCATCAGTCAGTTGTCGCGCCGGCGCGCAGGAGCGCCGAGATCTAAAACCAACTCCTGAATTGTACTTGCAGACGGGCCGTTCACCCTTCGAGGCTCGCTACGCGAGCACCTCAGGATGACGGCACTAATGTCGTTGCGGACTTCACGCAGTTCAGTTCTCGCTCTCGCCTTCCTGCTGGTCGGGCTTGAGCACGTCGTCCGGCAGCGTGTGCGCGACGGCGGATGGGCCGGCGATTTCAGGCCCGATCTCGCGTCCGCGGCCGCGGATCAGGCGCTCATAGGCCGAGATCAGCGTTGCGTAGGGACTGACCCAGATCCAGCCGTCGCGGGTGAACACCTGCACGTCGAAATGCAGATGGCGCGAGGTGCCGTTGGGATGATCGAGATAGTTGGAGATGACGCCGACGTTCTCGCCCTCGGACAGGATGCGGCCGTTCAGAAGGTTGGCGTCGTCCATCGCGGAAGGGTTCATGTGCATGTAGCGAAAGCGGATGTGCTCGGTACGGCTGTTGACCTGAAGCGTCAGGCCCTGCTGCTTGGGGGCGCGGATCACGGTGGCATCGCGCACGGCGACCAGGCCCTGACGCTTGGGATCGCAGTTCTCGCCGGCCTCATGGTCGGGTGGGCAGGGGACAGCGCGGATGTCCTCGCCCTGGTGGCCGAACTCACCGCCGCACTGGCCGACGTTGAAGCTGCGGGATTCGCAGAAATTGTCGCGCCACGGATACCCGGTGGGCAGGTCGGCCTTGTCGCGCTTGCCGAAAGACTGCGAGCGGACGGTGGCCGGCGCCTTCTCGACCGGAAAACGGACCTGCGAATAGACCATGAAGTCGGCACGCCCGCTCTGCTTGCGATAGCCGCTGTTGGCAATGATGTCGCCGGGCGGACGATAGGTGAAATCGGGCGATCGTTCGAGCGGCCGCTCGGCGAGCTCGGAGGCAATGTCGAAGCGCGGCCGCGTTCGCTGTCCGCCTGCGACGTGCAGCGCCTTCAGGAATCGCTCGGCGACCGGATAGGCCTCGCGGCACGCCAGCCGCCGCGCTTTCGGCACGCTGTCCAGGCACTGGATCGAGACCACATAGGGCACCCCGAAGCGCGTGAAGGCATAACGCACGTAGCCTTCGCGGATGAAGCGGCGCAGGTCCGGATATTGCGCGGCCAGCGACTTGACCGGCTCGCCCTTGCCGCCGGCCGGATCGGCAATGTCATAGACGAGAATCGAGCCGGTGATCTGCACCTCGACGGGCTTGGCGAAAACCCGCTGCGGCAGGTCGTCTCCCGCGCCGGGCTCGAGCGAGAACACCGCGTCATAGCCGGCGGGCCCGGCGTCGAACAGGTCGACGGGTCGGAAGTCGGATTGGTAGTGCGCGAGCGACAGGCTCGCGGGGGCACCGGCGCGCAGCGCTTCCAGAATGGCGCCCACGTCAAGGGGCAGGAGCACCGGAACGGAGCTGCGCGAAATGCCGTGGAAGAAAGGCGATGTAACCGCGTTCAGCCGGACCAGCGCCGGCAACGACCGCCTGTCATACCTCGACACCGCGCGGCGCGTCGCAAACACGAAGTCGGAAGCGATCGCGGGATGCGCGTTGATCTCGGTCCGCAACTGGTCGATGGCCGCGCGCCAGTCGACGCGCACCGCCGAGATGGAAGGGGTACGGAATTCGTCGGCACTGGCAGCAAGCCCGCCGATTTCCAGAAGAGAAAGCGAGGCGAGCAGGCGCGCGACGAACCCGACAGCTTTCCTTCCCAATTCCCCGCCCCCCGGCGCCCCAACTCTGCCGTCAGCTCAATCCTTTGCGCGCTCGGAATAAGAGCCGTCTTCCGTCATCACCACAATACGGGTGCCCACGGTGATGTGCGGCGGCACTGCGGTACGCACGCCGTTGGACAGCACCGCCGGTTTGTAGGACGAGGAGGCGGTCTGCCCTTTGGTGACCGGCTCGGTGTCGACGACCTCAAGCGTCACCCGCTGCGGCAGGGCGATCGTGACCGGGGTCGCATCGTGCATCGACAGCTTCACCGTCATGTTTTCCTGAAGATAGACGGCGGAATTGCCGACGATGTCCTTCGGCACCTGCACCTGGTCATAGGTCTCGGGGTTCATGAAGTGGAAGCCGTCGCCATCTTCGTACAGAAACGTGTAATTGCGCTCCTCGATCGTGACCTTCTCGACTTGGTCGGTCGTCTTGTAGCGCTCGGAGATCTTCACCCCGTCGCTGATTCGCCGCATCTCGATCTGGCTGACCGGAGTTCCCTTGCCGGGATGGATGTTCTCGGCGCTCAAAACGACGTAAAGCTTGCCGTCTTGCTCGATAACGTTGCCTTTGCGAATAGAACTGGCGATGACTCTCAAAGCTATTTTTCCTGATGGTTTGGCCCGGCACCGGGCAGGACACGAGCGTGGGGAGGCCTGTGCGGCCATTTCGGGGCGCAACATACTGATTTTGCCGCTGGATGCCAGCGTTTTGCGGACCGTCGCGGCGGCCGGTTAATGGCTATTGACGACCAGTTTTCTCCGTTCTGGGCGGCCGACCGGCACGCCGACAAGCGGCCTTTCCTGGCCGCCCGGCGCGAGATTACCCGCGCGATCCGGGCCTGGTTTGACGAACAGGGCTTTGTCGAGGTGGAGACCGGGATTCTACAGGTCTCGCCGGGCAACGAAACCCATCTGCACGCGCCCAGGACCGAGATCTTGCGCAGTGACGGCGAGCGTCTGACGCGGTACTTGAGGACTTCGCCGGAATTTGCCTGCAAGAAGCTGCTGGCGGCCGGGGAGACCAGGATTTTCGAGCTGGCGCGGGTGTTTCGCGACAGGGAGCGCGGCGACCTGCACCTGCCCGAATTCACCATGCTGGAATGGTACCGAGCCGGCGCGCCCTACGATGCGATCATGGCCGACTGCATCGTCGTGATCGCCCATGCGGCCCAGGCGACCGGCATCCGACAGTTTTCGTTCCGCGGCCGCACCGCCGATCCGTTTGCCGAGCCGGAGCTGTTGACCGTTGCGGGCGCGTTCGAGCGCTTTGCCGGGATCGATCTGCTCGCAACCATTGTCGGCGGCGAGGGCGACCGTGCCGCGCTCGCGACGGCCGCCGGGGACAAGGTGCGGATCGCCGATGACGACACCTGGTCGGATCTTTTCAGCAAGATCCTGGTCGAACATGTTGAACCGAACCTCGGGCAGGGGCGCTTGACGATCTTGTTCGAGTATCCGGCCCCCGAAGCCGCGCTCGCCCGCGTCAAGGCCTCCGATCGCCGCGTGGCGGAACGGTTCGAGGTCTATGCCTGCGGGGTCGAACTCGCCAACGGGTTCGGCGAGCTGACAGATGCGCGCGAGCAGCGCCGCCGCTTTGCGCTCGCGATGGAGGAGAAGCAGCGGCGCTATGGCGAGCGCTATCCGCTGGACGAAGACTTTCTGGAGGCGGTCTCCCACATGCCGGAAGCGAGCGGAGTGGCGCTCGGATTCGACCGGCTGGTGATGCTGGCAAGCGGCGCCTTGAAAATCGATCAGGTGGTCTGGACGCCGCCCGCGGGTGAACGATGAACAAGCACGATCGAGCACGCACCTTGCGCGAGGTGGCCGATCTGGTCGCGCAGGGGCTTGTCCCGCCAGCAGCGCAGGCTGAACTGGAAGGAGTCGCCTCGCGCTATGCGGTGGCGATCACGCCGGAATTGGCCCGCCTGATCGACACCTCCGATCCGGCAGACCCGATTGCGCGTCAGTTCGTGCCGAGCGCGGAAGAGCTGGTGGCGCAGGCCGGCGAAAGGGCCGATCCGATCGGCGACCACGCCTATTCGCCGGTTGCAGGTATCGTGCACCGCTATCCGGACCGGGTCCTGTTCAAGCTGATTCACGTCTGCGCCGTGTACTGCCGGTTCTGCTTTCGCCGCGAGATGGTCGGCCCCGGCAAGGAGACTGCGCTGTCGGACAGCGCCTATCAAACCGCGCTCGATTACATCCGCTCGCATCGTGAAATCTGGGAAGTGATCCTGACCGGCGGCGATCCCCTGATGCTGTCGCCACGGCGGCTTTCGGAAGTCATCAATGATCTTGCCGCGATCGATCACGTCAGGATCATCCGCATTCACACACGCGTTCCGGTGGCTGATCCTGCGCGCATCTCGGGCGAGATGGTGCAGGCGCTGAAAGTGAACGGCACCACCGTCTGGATCGCGCTGCACGCCAATCACGCCCGCGAATTGACGATGAGAGTCCGCGCCGCGTGCGGAAGGCTGGTCGATGCCGGCATTCCGATGGTGAGCCAGTCCGTCCTGCTTCGTGGCGTCAACGACAATATCGGCGCGCTCGAAGCTTTAATGCGGGCCCTCGTTGAATGCCGGATCAAGCCTTATTATCTTCACCACGGCGACCTTGCCCCGGGAACCGCGCATCTGCGCACGACGCTGGAGGCGGGGCAGGAACTGATGCGCGCCTTGCGCGGACGGGTGTCCGGCCTGTGCCAGCCGGAATATGTACTCGATATTCCAGGTGGAAACGGCAAGTCTCCGGTCGGTCCGACTTACCTGGAGCGGGCGCAAAATATCGCAGCCGGGAAGGATGAAGGCGGCAATGAAACGCGCTATCGTGTCGCGGACTATTGCGGCGAGGTTCATCTCTACCCTCCCGGCCGGTGAGGGTGGGAACGCAAGCCGCGGGCCGATGCGGTCCCAACCGTTTTGAAGATTGGAGGAGCAGAATGAGGAGGAGCAGAATGAAAAGAACCATCCTACCGTTGTCGCTCCTGGTTCTTCTCGTCGGTGCCCCGGCAGGCGCACAGACCGGAGGCACGTCGACGCTGACAAATCCGAGCGGCAGCAAGCCGCTGATCCAGGCGCCGGTCGGGCATCGGCAGCCGCGGGCGGCCGATGTGCCGAGCGAGAAGAATTTGAGCGACCCGAACAGCCCGGCCAACAAGGAGGACGCGGCCCTCGATCGCAAGATCAGGAACATCTGCCGCGGCTGCTGATCGGCCGGCGGGGCGCGCGCGAGAACACGTCCCGCCGACGATTGATATTAGGCCGAGCGTTCCCGCATTCGGCGGCGCCGGGTCGCTCGCCGGACCGCAACGGCTTCGGCAAGCTCGTGCAGGACGCGAACGGTGGTCGCCCAGTCAATGCAGCCGTCGGTGATGCTCTGGCCGTAGGTGAGGGCGACATCGGGCTTTGCGTCCTGGCGGCCCGCGACGAGGTTGCTCTCGATCATCACGCCCATGATGCGCGATTCACCGGAAGCGAGCTGGCGGGCGATGTCGGCTGCGACCAGCGGCTGGTTCTCCGGCTGCTTGCTGCTGTTGGCGTGACTGGTATCGATCATGATCGGCGTGCTCACGCCGGCACGGAGGAGTTCGCCGGCCGCGGCATCGACGCTGGCGGCGTCAAAGTTCGGCGTACGGCCGCCGCGCAGAATGAGGTGGCAGTCCTCGTTGCCGGCCGTCGAGGCGATCGCCGAACGCCCGCGCTTGGTGACGGCCATGAAATGATGCGGATGCGAGGCGGACTTCACCGCGTCGGCGGCGATGCGCACGTTGCCGTCCGTCCCGTTCTTGAATCCGACCGGGCAGGACAGTCCGGAAGCGAGCTCGCGATGAATCTGGCTTTCAGTGGTGCGCGCGCCGATCGCAGCCCAGGATACGAGATCGGCGATGTATTGCGGCGTCGTCATGTCGAGGAATTCGGTCCCGGCGGGCACACCGAGATTGTTCACCGCCGAAAGCACGCTGCGCGCCAGCCGCAGGCCCTTGTTGATGTCGAAGCTTTCATCGAGGTTCGGGTCGTTGATCAGCCCTTTCCATCCCACGGTCGTCCGCGGCTTCTCGAAATAGACCCGCATCACGATCTCGAGCCTGTCGGCAAGCTCTTCGCGCAGCGCGGCGAGGCGCTCGGCGTAGTCGAGTGCGGCGGCGGGGTCGTGCACCGAGCAGGGACCGACCACGACCAGGAGGCGGTCGTCGCTGCCGTGCAGGATGGCGTGGATGGCGTTGCGGGCTGCCATGACGACGCGCGTCGCGGTGAGGGTGCGCGGCACTTCGCGCATTACCTCTTCCGGCGTAGTCAGCTCCTTGAGTTCCTTGATGCGTAGATCATCTGTCGTACTCAACACGGCGGGCTCCTGGTTCTTAAGGACCTGCCGGCAACAAAAAAGCCGCCAGGTCTGGCGGCTTGTTCGGACTTCTGCTGCAATTCTCAGATTGAGCGCGATCCTCCCGCCGCCAGCGAGCTGTCGTAGCTAAAGTACCAAAAATAGCTGGTGGCGACGGTGATCATGGGCGCGCTCTATAGCGCACTGGTTTGGGCTTGTCATCCCCTATGAGGCGAAAAATCTCAGACGTTGCCGCTGCGCGCCGCCAGCGCCATTCCGATCAGCGTGGCCCCGCCGAACAGGAGGTTGATTCCGACCAGAAGGCCGATCGCCCAGAGCGCCGATCCGGGCAGTCCGATAATAATGACGGCTGCGATCAGGATGTCCATCAGGCCGGCGACCAGCAGCCACGACCAGCGCCCGGTCAATTCGCGGCGATGCTCGAGCGAATACATGATCGAGGCCACGCCCTCGGCGAGGAAATAGGCGCCGACTACGATGGTCAGCGTGAAGGTGCCCTGCACGGGAGCCGCGATGAGGATGATGCCGGCAATGACGCCAAGCACGGCCGACACCAGCGCCCACCAGAAGCCGGGCATCTGGCGCGCCCAGAAGGTCAGCACGAGGCCCGCGATGCCGCTGATCAGGAACATCCAGCCGAGAAAGATGGTGACTGCGAGACTTGCCAGCGGCGGCACGATCATCGCCGCAAGTCCGAGAATCGCGAGGAGGATGCCCTCGATCAGGAATGCAACCCAGTGCTCGCGTACCGTGGCACGCATTTCAGATTGCAGCCGGGTGAAGTCCTCGGGAGCAGTCATCGCAACCTCCTTGGCAGCGGCGCCGTGAATCACACTCTACAACGCGATTGCATCGACCGCCAACGCGCTCCGACTCCTTTGTTGGAGCACCGATCCCGGCATCGATGCACAGACGCTGAGATGCTGAGATATTGTCGGAGTTTTCCGATCCTAACCGCCGCCGGACGGGGAGGTAAATCCCTCGGCGCTGGTGCGGATGCGGTTGCGACCGAGGATGTAGATTGCCGATGTGACGATCAGCAGGGCGATGCCGAGCAGGATCGAAACAAGCCCGATCGGCACCAGCACGATGGTCGCGTTGTGGTCGTGATTGAGTAGCCAGTGACGGATCGATGTCAGTACGAAGGCGAGCCCGACAAAGCCAGCGCCGCCGCCGGCGACCAGCAATGCCCACATGCGCCGCAACTGGCTGAGGCGTTCGCGCCCGACCTCGGTGCGTGGAGACTGGTGGCGACCGACACGGTGCACCAGGCGGACGGCAAAGCCGATGGAGCCGAAGCCGATCAGCAGGCTCGTGGCGCCGAGCACCATCCGAGACGTCGGGGAGAGGTCGACATGCTGCTGCAGCGTGAGCAGGGGAAAATCGAAAGCGGAGTGCAATGCCAGCGGGGCCATGAACATGAGGAGCCGGCTCGACAGACGTGCCCAGTCGCGGTTGTGCCGATGAGCGCCGAGCGCGGTGCCCGAGCGACCCAATGCAAGATAGGCGCCGGCGATGATGCCGAGCGCGCCATGGAAGGGGACCGTGAGCACGCTGCGCAAGGCGGCCAGCGACCGCCACATTTCGGCATGCTGCACGAGATAGGCGAGGTTCTCATAGGCCGCGAAGCCGAGCCCGACGGCCGCGCCATACACCACGGGATCCATCGGGTCGGCAGATGGTTTCCGTCTTGCCGATATTACGACAATGGCGATGACCTTCACCGCTTCCTCGGGCAGGGCGACGCCGAAGATGGAACGCATCGCCTGTGCGACCCAGGGATTTTCGGGAGCCGCGACAATGGATGCAAACGGAGCGCGGGCAAGCCCGAGCAGGGAAATGCTGGCGGCGCCCAACAGGAAGGCGGTCCAGACCTGCGCTGGAGGCCCGGGGCGTTCACCCGCCGCGATGACGAGCCACAGCATCAGCAGCGCAGGCGCCACTGCTGCGGTTCCGATCACGGTGGGAAGCGCTTCAAGCAGATTCATCACGCTCAGAATAGTCTGTTTCGCCGCGTTATCTACCGGCGTAGATGCGACCACGTGTCATTCAGCGTGCGCTTGCTTTCAGCAACGCCGCCGGTTAGCAGGCGCGACAAACCCTGCCCATGCGCGATGTCACCAGGGCATCCTCCGCGCTCAGCGAATCCATGTATTTTGCGCCGTCGATCTTCGATCGCGGGCTGCGATTGCGCGGCGCAACATGCGTCCAATACTGAATTCGTGCCAGTGCGCCAGGCTCAGTTCAGGCTGCGCGCACGCTCTCCAGGAATCTTCCGACCTCGACCTGCAGCCGGTTGCTGTCGCTGGACAGCGATTTCGCCGCGGCCAGCAGTTGCGACGATGCCGATCCGGTCGCGTTGGCATCGCGCTGCACCGCTGTGATGCGTGTCGAGACCTCCTGAGTGCCGTGCGCGGCGTGCTGCACATTGCGTGCAATTTCCTGGGTCGCCGCACCTTGTTCCTCTACTGCCGCGGCGACGGTCGAGGCGATCTCCGACAGCCCCTGGATGGTATCGCTGATCTGTCCGATGGCTCCCACCGAGTCGTCCGTCGCGGACTGGATCGCAGCGATCTGTTGGCCAATTTCACCGGTTGCCTTGGCGGTCTGCTCGGCAAGCGCCTTCACTTCGGAAGCCACCACCGCGAAGCCGCGGCCGGCGGTACCCGCCCGTGCTGCCTCAATGGTCGCATTGAGGGCGAGCAGGTTGGTCTGGCCGGCGAGGGTATTGATCAGTTGGACGACGTCGCCGATACGGCTTGCGGCCTTCGACAGCTCGCTGACCTGGCCCGTGGTGGCGCGGGCCTGGCTGACGGCATCCGCCGCCATGCGTGCGGATTGCTGCACCTGCCGGCTGATCTCGCTGACCGAGGACGACAGTTCCTCCGTGGCGCTCGCGACCGACTGCACGTTGGTCGAGGCTTCCTCCGAGGCTTCGGTCACTGCGGTGGTCGTTTCCTGCGCACGCGAGGCCGTTGTGGCCATCGCGCCCGCTGCTTCTTCCAATTCGCCGGATGCAGACGAAACGGTCTTGATGATGTCGCCCACCGCGCCTTCGAATGCATCGGCGAGTCGGATCATCTCGGCCTTGCGCTGTTGCGCAGCGATTTGATCCTGGTGGTGCCTGGTCTCGGCTTCCTGGCGAGCCTTCTGCTCGGCCTTGATCTTGAAATTCTCGACCGCCTGCGCCACGGCGCCGATCTCGTCCTTGCGGCCCAGCCCGGGCAGCCGCACCTCGAAATTGCCGTTGGCGAGCTCCTGCATGGCCGAGCTCAGCCGGTGCATCGGTTGGGCGATCGCGACCACCGAAAGGAGGGAAGTTGCGATCAGGAGCAGGGCGGTTAGCCCGCCGATACCCAGGGACATCCGCTCGGATGACGCGGATTGCTGCGCCGCGCTGCTGACTTCGTCCGCCATTTCCTTCTTGGCGCGATCCACGATCGCATTGGCGGCCGACTCGAGCTGCTCCGACAGGGGCAGGACCACGGAGTTCGAGATCTGCCGTGCGTCACCTGTCAGCTCGGCAGCGCGGTGCTGCGACTCGGTGGAAAGTGTGAGCCCCGACGACTCGACGGCAGTCAACTCGAGCAGTTCGGTCTTGATCATCGCCAGTTTCCGGGCGGCAGACTCATAGCTGCCTGCGACGCCTTTCAGCTTGTCGACTTCGGCTCGGGTATCGGCCGATGGAGCGAGGCGGGTAATCTCGTCCGTCAATCGGGCAAATGCTGTCAGCCGATTCGCGAAATAATCCTTGGCCTTCTGCAGCTCGTCATCGGTGGCGGCGAACCGGATATTGATCGCACCGATCTGCAGGCCGCGGGCGGCAGCCTTCATTTCAACCGCGGCGCGCGCAGTGCCAGCCTGGGTCAGCGCGCTCTCGTTGGCACGATTGACGGCCGCGCTACCTGCTATCTGGTTTGTAATCATCAGTCCGACGAAAAGAATGCCGAGTGCCGCAGCGACGCCAAGCTTGGCGCCGATTCGCAAGTTATTGAACAGTGCGATCATGCTTCCCCATCTGTCGAAATGGCTCGGTCCATTCGGTCAGCCAGCCGAATTCCAACCTATCGGAGCGGCTGTTTCATTGGAGTTAATGAAGTTGCGTGAATCTGTGGATCAATCCTGCAGGTTGTGTCGAGGTTTTGGGCCTGGAAATCGCGCGCCTGATGGTCAGGCGCGAGGCGAAACGTCGAACGCGCCCAGTGTGAATTCGTCGCCAGCCGAATCTTCTGAAGATCGCTGAGCTACGAGCGTGAAGGTCGCATGCGGGTACTGCTTCCAGATATCCAGATCCGCGGCCGTGATGGTCAGCCAGCCGAAGGTGAACATGTAGCGCCCAGGCTCGGTGACGTGGCCGGCTTTCTCCCAAGTGATCTTGCCGACAGCCATGAGGTTCTCGACACCGTTAGGGTTCGCGGTTGTGGTGCCAATCTACCGCAATCGGCGTGGATGAACGAGCGCAAAGGGGTGGAATCTGACGACATTACAACGTGGGTTAAAACAATCGAGCCGGTCGTGGCGCTGACCGCGCAGCTAGCGTCCGCAAGGTGACCAGGGAGTTTTCGCCCCGGCACTTGCCGTTCTCCGCCACGACAATATTGAATGGCCGACACATCAGGCCCAGAATGGCTTTGCCTCCGACATCCGTCTGAGAATGGTTCAAGATTGATGCTGCTTCCCTCGCCAAACTCACGATGATTCTCGTCGCGAACTCTTTGGGAAGTCTGGCCAAGGCGCTGCGGAAGTCGTTGATGCGAAGCAGGCTTGCAACCGGGCGATCGGTACAGCGTGTGCGCTCGACGCGGGCTTTCTCTGTCCGTGTTTACTTAGCTTTAAGGGGACGGGACTAAATCGCACGAGCCCTACGGCGGCAGGGCCCGGCTCGCTTGCACGGCGCAAGTTGAACCAATCTACCAAAAAACCAGCGCGATTTCATTGACCGTATTCAGGCGGGCTAGCAATGACGCGTGGGCTGAGACGACAAGTGCTTATCGTTCGGGAGTGGGACCGTTGGACCCGGCAACGAGGCATCCCGCGCTACGGTCTCACCGCCAGAGAGACCCTCAAATTCTACACCGAGCTTGATGCTTCCAAGTCGTCGCTCCTGGAGTTCAATCCAAGGGGGCGCGACAAATGGAGGATCGTGCACGGCTGGCTTTTGGTCGCAGGACGTGTTGACGAGTACATTTAGGTGCTCGCCAGGGCAAGCCGACTTGCGCTCCCGGGCGGAATCGATCCGCCCGCTCTCTTCACCATGGAAAGGGGCGGCTGACCGACAGAAGGAGGCAAACCGGAAACGCAGCCTACGGCGGGGTGCGCGGCGGCCTATTTCTCGATCCTGTTATGGAGCTGCCAAAAACGTAACGTTCGCTCGGCGGTCTCTGTCGACAGCTTGCCGTAGTCCTGAAAGGCAACCTTGAGCGTCACGTCATCGATCTCGTGTTTGACGGGCCGCCGGCGAAGAATTTTCTCGACCGTGCCCCAACTCAAACCGGCCGATTTGCAGGGAATGAGCACGAGATCGGCGCGCGGACCTTCAATTACCCTCGCCATCAGCTCGGTTGGCGCGCTGTTGTTGAGGAGGCCAAGTGAGGCCGCGATCTCGTCGAACTTCCTGTCTTCGGCAAACCGGGCAATCGCGGCGTCGGTCAGCTCGTTCAGCCCCTTCATTCGTCGAACGGCCGCTTCCGCCCGGTTGAAATCGCGCGTCTGCGACATGCCTTGCTGCGCCTTGTTGGCGATACTCGTCAGGACGCGCTTGATTTCCTCCTGCAATTCTGGAGGCGCGGTCATTGCCAGGCGGTTTCGCACCGCTTCGGTGGCGCGCAGCAGCAAGTCGCGCAGGAATTTGGCCGGAAGATCAATTCGAAGCCCGAGTACCTCGGTGAGTTCGTCATCGGATTCGGCGCGCGCGACCAGGCCGCCATAGCCGGTCTCGGAGAAGCGCGCGCTGTCGTTGCCGGCGAGCTTTCTGATGACCTTGCGCTCGCCTCGCTCGACGAGAACGTCCGTCACGGCCTCCGGCAGATTTGCCCGTCCCGAGATCGCGAGCAGGTGATCCTGTCCCTTGGTCATCGCGATTTCAACGAGGGTGTGCGTCGCCAGGCGTGACGATCTCTCCAGGACAGAGCCAGCCACGGCGATTTCGTTGTCCCGGGCAAGGCGCTCGATCACCCCTTCAGGGGAGTAGTCCAGTGGGGCAAGCCGCGAGCCGAGTTCGGCCTTCACCCGGCTTTCGACGCGGGCGGTGAGATGACACAACACGTCGTCGAACACTTTGACTTGTTCGTCACTCAGCCGTTCGCCGCTATACAGGAACAGATCCGTGACCTTGCGAAGGGTGCTGATCCGCCTGTCTGACGAACCATGTCTGACGGCCTCTTCCAGTTCGGCGATCAGCGAAGCTGAATGTTCCATAATGGCGCGCGTCAGGCCCTGGTATGTCGGGATGAAATAGAGCGGAACAATAGTAATGCTTCTCAATAGCGATCTCTTCTTTCGAGGACGTTAATTTGGGAGCTGGCCGCTAACGCGGGCTGGCCAAGATGTCGCCGGTTGACCGACTCTGTCGTGCGGGTCCGGATGGAGTGCACAAATTGGGTTGCCGCTTTGACGTTTCCGGGCGGGAAGGCGGCGTGCAAGGCGGCCGCGTCAGCAGAGTTGATCCGGGGTGATCTTGATCAAGTTCGTTGCGACACGAAGACCAGGATCAATCTTCGGATGGAGAGGAACAACGCTTGGCAAACTTACGGTGGGTCCCAAGCCCAGCCCGACGAAGAACAACCGAGCACGGCTGCCTCATCGTTCTTGCGTCCAGATCCTGACGTCCGAGACGAAAGGCAGCGCCGCGAGGAGCGGGAGCACGATCGAAGTTGGCATAAGGCCAGGCAGTAGACCGCCGGATTGCATCTGTGCGTCCAGTGCACGATGCTATCCTTCATTCGAATAGGAATCGGCACCGGTGAATAGCATCTGCGGCGCAGCGAGGGCGAAACGTCACGCGGCCAGCCCTCAGCCGGATCGAAAGCAACGATGCGAATGGGATGACTGTCCTCGCCCGCGACCAGGTCGCGGATGCTTGTTTGCAGGAACTCAGACGCATCAGAATTCGGGCCAGAGCTCAGCTGCGGTGTCGCTTCCGTTGATCCACGTCAAACAGGAGGAACCGATCAGAGTTATGCAGCGAAGCATTTCGACCGGGCTAGAGGCAGAGTCGCCTCTCTCCAACAATAACCAACGCATGGCGCGAGACCACCGCAGGTCCCCGTCTGTTTGTCTGTGCGAGGAAACGGATGCAAACGTACTATTTTGAGATCAGGAGCACGAACGCGCCAGCTATTCGGGACACGCGCGGCATTCAATTCGAAACCGGACGGGAGGCAGTCGTTTACGGCCAGAGATTGGCAGCCAGGCTCGCCGCGGACAGCTGTATCGAAGATCGCGGGCTGCGGGTTGTGATCACCGATAAGTCCGGAACCGAGATCCAGGTCTCCGTCTCGCACTTGCCGTCCTCAAGACGAGCTCTGTCTCCCATTGGCAGCTTGCGCCAGTCTGGTCCATTCAGCAGCGAGCCTCAGCCATTCCTCGGTACCGAGTGGGTTGAGGGCCTTCTCCGCCTCTATCCAGCCTTGTTCAGCTTCGCTCTGGAGCCGCTGCGTGTCCTGGCAATCGGACCACGCACAACGGCAAACCTGGGACGCGCGCCAATTCAATTGAGGACAACAACGATCGATCGCGGCACTACGGCTTGACCAGGCCGGAGTGATTACCGGCTCGGCGGCTGGAGCTTGCACGAAGATGCGGCTAGACGTGTTGTCGCACAGGATCATCGGGATTCCGATGCAGCATTGAATGGCGATACGATCATGGCCGATGCCGCGTCAGGACTCTACGAACCCGTAAACCAATACAAACCGGTCGCTCAAGACATCGGTATCGTAGACGGCCCTTTCGAGTACTTGACGATAGCCGGGGTGAGGCTTCCGTTGCCGTTCACCACTCGGATGACCGTGGTGCGGCTCAGCAACGGCGACCTTTTCCTCCATTCCCCCATCGCATTCGACGCGGCGCTCGCCGAGAGGCTGCAGGCGATAGGCACGGTCCGCCATCTCGTATCGCCGAACCAGTTCCACTACGCGCACATCGGAGAGTGGTCACAGGCGTTTCCGGATGCGGTTGCCTGGGCCTCCCCGCACGCACGCGAGCGCGCGCGCTCGCGGGGTATCGACGTGCGATTTGACAGAGACCTCGGCGCCGAACCGCCGGAGGAGTGGCGCGGCGAGATCGATCAGACCACCGTTCCAGGAGGAATTTTCGGAGAGATCGTTTTCTTCCACGAGGATTCGAAGACCCTCATTTTGGCCGACACCATCATCAATCTCGAACTCGATAAGATGAGGCAACCGTGGCGCTTCGCCGCCAGACTCACCGGGATGTACCATCCGCGCGGCCAAATATTCTTCGGCATGCGCTTGCCGCTGCTCTTGCAGAAACGAAAGACGAGAGCAGCGGTCCAAAAAATCCTGGCATGGCAGCCGGAACGCATCATTCTCAGCCATGGACGCTGGATCGAGGCGAACGGCAGCGCAACTCTGCGACGCCTGCTTGGATGGGCACTCTGAGCCTGGTACCCATTTCAACAAAACAACCCCATGCAAAGTAGCAGGCGGCATGAACGCTTCGAACGAGACGATTGACTCGTCGGGCAAATCAGCGGCATTCGTTCATCGTACCCCAATCTCGTAAACGCCCGTCGCCCCGCGTCAGGGGGCTCTCCGGTGCGATTGCGACTCCAAATCCTCACCCACATTGAAATTGCACCGGCTCGCCGCGGCGAACGATCGCCTGCGCGTGACCGAGCCGCGCGCCTCCCTCGCGCGCCTGCCTGGGACATCAGACATGGACACAGCTCCGGACATCACGACGTCCACGGCAATTGCCGCGACCGACCCGGCCAAAGCTGCGAGAACCCCGCGGATCAAGCTGAAGTCGAACGGTTTCTCCATCGACCATCCGGACCCCGAGCTCGGCGAACAGCTGATGGCGGACGCACTGGGCGTCGCCGATCGCGAAGCGCTGGATGGCATTCTCGGACAACTGGTCAAGGTCAGTGTGAACGGGGGGCGTCCCGACGAGGTCAACCTCTCTTTCGCGATTTCGATGGTGAAGAGTATCAAGCCCAGGGATTCCGTCGAGGCCATGCTGGTGGCGCAGATGGTTTCGGTTCATCTCATGGCGATGCGATGCGCCCATCACCTTGCGAATGCGAAAGACCTCGCCCAGCACGACAGCGCGGCGCGCGCATTGGGCAGGCTCGCCCGCACCTTTCCCGCGCAGATGGATGCGCTCAACCGCTATCGCAGCCATGGCGAGCCCGCCATCACTGTGCAGAACGTGTCGGTGGGGGACGGCGGCAAGGCCATTGTCGGCAACGTCACGCAGCATGCGAGCGTGATCGTCTCCGACAACAACCCGGCATCGGCTGCACCGAAGGCGCCGAAGGCCGCGCGCTCCAGGCGAGGACGCCATTCCGCTGAGGCCAGGCGGACAGCACAGGCATGAGCGATCACATCAGAAATACCGGCCCGATGCTGGCGAGCCCGCGTTGCGGCGCCAAGACTCGTTGCGGCGGCGCCTGCCGCTCACCGGCGGTGCACGGCAAAAAGCGCTGCCGCATGCACGGCGGCGCGCCGCGATCCGGCGCGCCAAAGGCCAACCAGAACGCGCGCAAGCACGGCCTGTTCACCAGCGATGCGATCGCGGAACGAAGGCAGATCCAGGCGTTGTTGGGTGAAGCGCGGAAGCTGCTGGAGATGATGAGGTGAGTGGGTTTTGCAAAAAGCGCGCGAACCAACAGAAACCAGCGACGGGTCAATCAAATCCGATGGCGGAACGGCTCATGTTTGTTCGGCGATCAGATCGCATTCCGGAGAAGGTTGACGATCTCGACCTCGGCAAAGTCCTTTTCGTTGTCGGTGACGACGATGCAGTCGTTGGCCTCTGCAATCGCAGCGATGATCATGTCGAGAGCGCTGCGCGGCCGTCCGTTCGCGGTTCCCTCAGCCATCAAGCGGCCCCAGATCAGGGCCGCCTTCTCATCGAATGGCAGCACGCGGCCAGCGAAAAGCGCCGGAGGCCCTTCCGGACCGGAAAACCAGGCATCAAGCTGGTCACGTTTCCGCCCGGCGGGCTTTTCCAATATGCCGCGCCGAATTTCGGCGACGGTGAGCGAGGCAATGAATAGATGCTCATCGACCTGCTCCCCCATCCAGGCCAGCAACGCTTCCGAAGGCGTCGGCTTCGTGACGTTGCTGATGATGTTGGTGTCAAGGAGATAACGGCTCACAGCTCGACCTTGCGCCCGGTTTCAAACTGGCGAACCGGAGCGATATCGCTACCCACGAGAGGCGAGCGGCGAAGTGCCGCGAGAATGCCGCCTTTCCTCGGCGGCTCACCGGAAATGGTTTGAGTGACTGCGGCCCGCAGCCGTGAGGCATCCGGCCCGTCTTCCGCTAGGCGTCGCGCGAGCGATCGGATGAGGTCGCGATCACCGTCGAGCCCAAGAACCTCGAACCGGGCAATTCCCCGTTTTTGGAGACGATTCCGATAGTTCCTGATGGCGCGCTTCTGAGACTTGCTGCCCACAATGCTCTCCATGGATATATCCAGTAATATAGCCGGGATTCGAGCTATCTGCAAGGGTAACCGCTGCCGTAGCCATGGAGAGCTCACCGTGCAGAACGTGTCGGTGGGGGATGGCGGCAAGGCCATTGTCGGCAACGTCACGCAGCATGCGAGCGTGATCGTTCCCGACAAGAACCCGGCATCCGCGGCGAAGGCGCCGAACGTCGCGCGCTTCAGGCGAGGACGCGATTGCGCTGAGACCGGGCGAAAAGCACAGGCATGAGCGATCACATCAGAAACACCGGCCCGATGCTAACGAGCCCGCGTTGCGGCGCCAAAACCCGTTGCGGCGGCGCCTGCCGCTCCCCGGCGGTGCACGGCAAAAAGCGCTGCCGCATGCACGGCGGCGCACCGCGATCCGGCGCGCCAAAGGCGAACCAGAACGCGCGCAAGCACGGCCTGTTCGCCAGGGATGCGCTCGCGGAGCGAAGGCAGATTCGGGTGCTGCTGGGTGAGGCGCGGAGCTTGCTGGAAGGGATGAAGTGAGTGGGTCTGCAAAGAGCAACGGGGGCTTCCTGGCGGAAACACCATCGATAAGACAAACCATTGGAACTTCCCGGAGGCGTTATCGGAAATGTCCAAATCCGGACTCCGGGACGCGACAACTCAGCAGGTGCCGCGCGAGAAATAACACTGAGAGTCGGTGCGAGACTTCTCACCTTGGCAACCAGCACATTTTTGAGCGAATAGCGTCCGGTCTTACCCGGGTAGCAGAAGCAACGCCAGGTCTGCCGTCTTTCAGCTAAGGGCCAGATGCGGAAACTACGGCAGGCCGTTTACCGAAGGTTAGCGCTTCCCGCTGCACAACCAAGGGATGTCTCCCGTTGAAAGGATGAGAGGCCGATCCCGACATGATCGAGCGGCTGTGCCGGGCCGAGACCATCGGCCGGCCGCTCGGCAGTCGCAAATTCATGGATGCCATCGAGCGCAGGACGCGGCGCGTCCTCAAACCCGCCAAACGCGGCCCCAAGCCGCGCGAGGAGAGTTAAGTGCACTGTCACCGTAATGCCGTAATGCCGCCCTGTCACCGCAACTACCGTGTCTCACTTCAGGGGTGCAGTCCAGCACTGTCACCGTAATACCCAAGAACTAGGCCCGCCGCAAAATCGGTGACGGGGGGCGACGGCACCACGGTTCGTCTGTCAGCCCCCGGGGCTATCCGTCATGATGTAGCCCATCAGGTCGTCCACGTTGTGCTCCAAATCCCGGATGATGTTCTTGACGACGTCTCCGATCGAGATCACGCCCACGACCTTGCCCGCGTCCAGCACTGGCAGATGGCGAAAACCGCGCGCAGACATCATTGCCATGCAGCCTTCCAGCCGATCGTCCGGCTTGATCGTCACCGGGTTGCGCGTCATCACTTGGCCCACCGGCGTCTGCTTCGCATCGAGCCCGGGCAGCAGCACTTTGATGGCGCAGTCACCCTGGGTCACGATACCGACCAGCACGTCGTCGTCGATGACCAGCACCGACCGGACCCGGTTGTCGCGCATCTGGCGCAAGGCTTCGACGACCATGTCGCCGGAACGAACATGGATCAGGGCGCCACTCTTCTGGGCCAGAGCGATTTTTACTGTGCTCATCGATCTCCTCTCGCGGGCCGTGTCCTGCCCAGCCTTGCTGGCCCGCAATGAAGGTTAGTCGAAATATCTTGCTTTGTCAGCACCGCGCCGATGTCGCCGGCGAAGCCTGCCACCGATTCCAACAGAATTACGGAATTACGGTGACAGTGCACGTAATTGACGTTCCCCTTGTCCGTGGTTCATGCTGGGCCGCATGGCTCGTCTCGCCCGTGTCGTCATTCCCGGATTGCCGCATCACGTGACGCAGCGCGGCAACGGCGGTGCGCGGACGTTTTTCGGCGATGACGACTACAGGCTCTATCGCGATCTGCTCGCCGCGTCCTGCCGGGCAGCCGAGGTGGAGATCTGGGCGTGGTGCCTGATGCCGAACCATGTCCACCTGATCCTCGTGCCGGCCGATGCCGACGGACTGCGCCGCGCGCTTGCGCCGGTGCACCGGCGCTACGCAGGCGTCATCCATGCGCGCCGCAAGCGGACCGGTCATTTCTGGCAGGGGCGGTTCGGCTGCGTGGCGATGGATGAGGATCATCTGGCAGCGGCGCTGCGCTATGTGTCGCTCAATCCGGTGCGGGCGCGGCTCGTCAAACGCGCGCGCGACTGGCAGTGGTCCAGCGTGCGGGCGCAGATCAGCGGACGCGACGATGGCGTGACGGCGATCGCGCCGGTGCGCGAGCGCTATCCGGACTTCGCGGCCTTTCTGTCCGAAGAGGCCGATCCCGACATGATCGAGCGGCTGTGCCGGGCCGAGACCATCGGCCGGCCGCTCGGCAGTCGCAAATTCATGGATGCCATCGAGCGCAGGACGCGGCGCGTCCTCAAACCCGCCAAACGTGGGCCGAAGCCGCGCGAGGGGAGTTAAGTGCACTGTCACCGTAATGATCCCGCATGCGACGAAGCCCGTCTAATTGGAGCATCTTGCCGCACGCTCTTGCCTTCGAGCAAACCGTCGAACCTACTGGCTCAGCTCTTATTTGGAAAATCCGGAAGTTCCAGCTCCGCTCGCTTGCTTTGTTTGGTCAACGGAGACGGCCGCGCTCCAAGATCATAGGCAAGGAGCCTAAGAGGAGCGTGCAAAACAATCGGCTCTCCAACGGGCCTTAAGCAAAGGGCTCGGAGAAAGGACGGATAGTCGGGATGCTTCCGCAAGTCTGGAATGGCAGAGGGAGGGATGTGAAGCTCACCGGGTGCCCAATTCAAATCGCGAAGGAGCTCCGGCACATCTTTCTCTCCCCAAGAATTCCTACCGAGCCGCAATAGCGCTACTGCATGCCGCACAGATGGAGGGTCACTTGGCAGAGCCGTAAACGCTGATCCGTCTAGCCTAGAGATAGCGGCTTGAAATCCCGTTCCTGGTCCGACCCTAAGAAACGGGAGGAGGCCTCGCCGTCGAGGATCACGGTTGAAGGCCGCAGCAACGAGAGGTGTTGGAGCAAATTGACGCGCTCCCCGAAGCCCCGCTTCATCAACGAGATCAACGAACTTGTCTCTCTCCCAAGCACCAAGCGCCCTAAGCAGGTAACTAAACAGCCTCGCGACTTTGAGGCGCTGATGCTCTGCAACGAGGTCGATAGCTTCCTCAATTAACTCTCTCGCCCCTTGCGGAAGAGCATCGCTCGATCTGTGGCGCATGTTTGAAATCAGGATTTCAAGCAGCCTGATCTTCTTCTGCTCAGACTGAATACCCCGCAAAACGACAGTGAAATCATCGTATTTGAATGGCCCGGTGTCCCTCCCGAAGGGCCTCAATACATTGAGATAAGCTAGCCCCTTTGATCCAACACTTGCGTTGAAGTATCGCCCGCTCGCCCACGGCTCAAAATCACCGGGATAAGCACCTTTCTCGATCCACCGTTCCTCGGCCGC
Source organism: Bradyrhizobium sp. (assembly GCF_016213215.1). Lineage (GTDB taxonomy): Bacteria > Pseudomonadota > Alphaproteobacteria > Rhizobiales > Xanthobacteraceae > Bradyrhizobium. The sequence continues at coordinate 39,746 of NZ_JACRAW010000038.1, forward strand.
CTTCCAGTCATCGAGGTCGCCAAACTTCCCATCTTCAACCTCCTGCGCCAGCAACTCGGCTGAGGCTCCATCCTGTAGTTCAGCAAGGATTGAGACGCAAATCCAAGGCAAACCTTGGGTCGGAAGCCCTTCGCGACCGCAGACGGCCATTTGCCGGAGCATTCGAGCGAGTGACGTAGCGGACGGCTTGCTGACAAATGTCGCCAGAGCCAGATAAGCCGCCCAATTCGGCCTAGCTTGCAAATCGGGACAAATAACGTAGGCAGGTGCTTCGCCAAGAGGAACGAACGCCGAGTTTGAGACCACGTGGCCGCTACGATCACGGATCGCTACTCGTTCAGTGAGGCGGTTGTTCAAGAAACCTGATGGAAGAACGCTAAAGCGCAACATTTTTTCCAACGTCACGCTTGGAGGCTCATCCTCGTCGTACCACTCAATATCATCGATGAAGCGATGGGTCGCTCGCGGGCCAGCTTCCGCTTGGGCTAGTTTAATTTCCTCTATCAACCGACTAGTCCAAGTACCAGTCATGACATCGACGGTTTCAAGCACTCGGTTGGGGTCGGAAGGCCAATGAGCCAGCATGATGCTTTCCGAGAAGGCAGGATCAACATCAAGAAGCTCTGATGTTAGAGCCCAAGCCGCCTTCGCAGCGGGAGTGTTCCCTTGCGAAAGTCGACTAGTTAGTTCCTCGTGGAAAACGTTTGCAGTGCCAGAAACCAGTTGGAGTTTGAGCCTCGGGTCCAACATGTCTGGGCCGATATCCAGTACAGATAGCGCTCGACGAACGAGATTTCTGCGGAAAACTGGAGCAGTATGAGCCAAACCGTCGTGCAACAACTCCAATGCGAGCCTTGCTCCGGAGCGCACTAATCGACCGTCTTCACCTTGGTCGCCGTTATCGAGTGCGTGACAGATTGCGACCACTTCGGAGCGCAGTGGACTAAGTTCAGCCACAGAAAATATCTTACTCGCAGCTATACGAAAGACGTGCTGCCAGTGAGCGCTGAGCGCGATTGCTCGCAAACGCTGCACCACGACGGTGGTCGAGAACGCAGCGATTTGAGCTGCTGCCATGAATTCTTGCAATGATCTCACGTCGAACGCGATCCTGCCTTCTACGCGGCATGCGAGCAGAACAAGCCTCTCAGTGGCAATTCGAACAAGCTGTTCAGAAATGCTGGAAACCTCCTCTGGCGTGTACTCCTCCTCGGATAACAGTCTGACGACCAACGCTCTGAACTGCTCAACAGACAGATGCGGATTAGCCGCGCCAGCGACCTCCGATATCACGTGGAGAATGAACCCCGCCTGATAGTGTACGGTGTCGATTTGCCTCTTGTAGTCACGAATTAGCTGAGCATCAGAACTTGTTTTCTGAGCTTCTCTATCGCGGAGAAGAGTGTAGTACCGCTCAAAAAGCTCCCACCGATCCTGTGGTATGGCACCCTTTAAAAGGGAAATTCCAAAGAGGATAGTCACTTGAAGTGGCGTCGTGAGTAGGAGCATGGTTGATGCATCGTTTGCCGCGCGGGTCAGCTCAGCAATAATAGCCTCCCGCCTGTCGGGGTCCGAGAGACGAACTTCCGAAAGTCGCCGAGCAAAATTCAGAGCGTTTGGTGCAGTTAACGGCGAAAGCTCCCAATGCTGCCAGTATTGAGAACTTAGGTCGTCATTGTAGCCCTGCGGCCGCGTCGTGACGACAACAAGAGCGTCTGACTTCGCTAAGCTCAAATCGTCCCAAAGCGCATCAATGCTCTTGATAAGCTGCGCGCGGTTTCCACTTGGCGGCACCTCATCCAGGCCGTCCAAGATGATCAGCGCGGGACAACTCGACAACCAGTGACGCAAATCGGTTGCCGAGATAGCCTGATCCACATCGCGAGAAAGACGCGCCGCCATGAAGGCAATAAGACTGACGCCATTGCCTCCTGCTTTCTGCAATGCATCCGCGTAGAGAGGTAGATCGACGCGAATTGGAAAACGAGCAGGACCGTTGAGCGGCAGGCCTTCGATACGAGCTCTTTCCAAAACTGGAAAAACAAGATCGGCTGTCTGGGGGTTTAGTTGTGCGCTTGAATGCTGTGATAGTAGCCTTGCTCGGGCAACCTGCGCCAGAAATTGACCGAGAGTTGACTTGCCTTGCCCCGGGCCGCCGAGAATTACAATCCTGTTGGGCAACGGAAGCGAGCGCCCTTTGTCGGGCCGCGGGTGACAAGAGATGGCCTCGCTGTCGAGTTTGTCCGCTGCCCGTCGCAGGATTTCAGCGACGATTTTCGGAGCGCTCTCTTTCCGTTCGTCAGAGTTCTGGAATGGCTCTTCGGCCTCATCCTCCTCGTCCCCATCTTCAGGTTTGCCTTTTTCTACATGCACTTCATGCAGAAAAGGCAAATCAACAAAGAGGTCGTGTAGGTAAACTGGCTTCTCTGTTTCTTGCCCTGCGTCTCTGAGGCGAATATCACGCTCTTGCCTTAGGTCACGAGCTAGCGCTAATGGAAGAACATCTTTCAGCTTTGGGCGGGCAATAAGGTCAATTAATTCAGCGAGAACATCCCCCGGCGTGAGCCAAGCCGAGTAGGATATGCGCACGTCGCGGGCATTCTCCAGAAGGGCCCGCAAATCATCTGCTGCCCATATTGCAGCTGCTTTGAATTTCAGCTTCTTTTGATATTGTTCGATTAGACGTTCGACTTTCGCTCTTCCGCCATTTTTTGCTTCGGGCGAGAGCGTGACGTTAGTCGCTATGATGTAATACTCTGGGCGTCGAAGACGCTTGTTTTTTTGATATTTGCCAAATTCCGCCTTCAGTTGGGTTATCAGCCAACTCGCATCTCTGGCGTCACCCTTCGGAACTTCTTTGCATTTCGCTTGGATAACAATATAGCCGTTCCACCGAGCTTCTAAGCTAGGAAAGGGCACTGTGCCCTCAAAGGTAGCTTCCCGCCCGCCATCCGGCCCAGCTCCAAATACGACGATCCCCGGACCAAGTACGTTGACACTCAACGCTTGGATCAAGCGCTCGAAAGACTGCGCGGAGAAATTATCAAAGAACATCTGGTCACCGGCAAAGGTTGAATGGCCTATTGAACGTGAAACTAACAAATTCGCAACCTGTGCTAGCTAACCGGTGGACTTATGAACCTAATTCCCATGCGGTCGGGGCTTGTATAAAATCAAAATGGTCCTGCCGAGCGCTCGTCGCCGTTTCGCGCGTCAAGAATGCAGCTTGAGTGCCCAGTGTTGTAAAGAAATGGCGCTAGTCAGGACAAAATACGAACTGCCGGCTCGACCCGGAAGAGTGGCTCCTGCAACTCATTCTGAGCCAAAATGAACAGCGCATCGCCTTCGCGTAAGGCGGCACACAATCTCCGCACGCATGAGGTGGCGCGTTGATGGAAAGTCAAAAGCGACGGATGCGCGTCCGGGCGACCCTCGAGCGATTGGGCACGATGCGCCGTTGGAGAGGATCCAAGGTTCAAACCCTCCTGTTTACCGATGTCGTCGAAGCTGAGACCGGAATTCTCATCCGCGATCATGTCTGGATGCGCGTCGGCAAATGGTGGCAGACCGGCGGAAGAAATATGCGCGGCGTCTCCGTGGAGTTCGACGTCACCATCGAACCGGTCGACAAGGGCTATCGGGGTCGCCGGGCAGACGTCTCATCTGATCTGCGAATTGATCCACTTGGATTCCGACGGCCGGCAAGGCTGACGATCCAGGAGGCGGCGCGCTGATCGCAGCTCGCTAACAAAGGCGCGTAGGGCGCAATAGCGGCAGCGTATTGCCGCCGCCAAAGGCGTCCGTATTCATGGCGTATCACGCTGCGCTGGGCCCGGGCAGCCGGCCTACTGCGATCCGAACAGCCAGTTTGACAAGGGAAATACGCCGGAAGTGGCGCTCCCTAGCGGAATCGAACCGCTCTCTCCACCGTGAAAGGGTGGCGTCCTGACCGATAGACGAAGGGAGCAAACCGGAAGCCCCACCACAAGGTCGTGGCTGCCGCTCGCATGGCTCATCACACTTTATACTTACGGCAGTCGACCGATGGCCGCGGCGGTGCCGTACCGGACCCGAAAGGTCGCGCCGGACCCGGGGGGCGGCCGAACGTATAGTGGCCTTTGCGCGACCGGGCAAGCCATTCGGGAGCGCTGCCGGAGCAAAGCCGGGCAGGGCGCGACCGAGCTGCGCGGAGGGTGTTTCGGCGGTAAAATCAACGGTTTCTTAGGGTTCCCTGCGGTAGCGCTGGAGCAGGAGAATTCGCTGAAATGGCCCTGACCAAGAAACGGGAAGCGCGCAAATCGCTATCCCAGCCCGCCTGGATCACGCTCGATGGCGGCTTCGCTGCCCGCAACTGCGTCGTGCAGGACCTCTCACGATCGGGAGCCAGAATCACCCTGAACGAGGACGCGAGCCAGTTGCCGGGCACAGTGCGGCTGGGATTTGCGCGTAACACCAAGGCGAGCCGCTCCTGCCGAGTGGTGTGGCGTCGAGGCCGCTCGGCTGGAATCAAGTTCATCTGATCTGCGTCGAAGCCGCAGATGGCCTCGGGTCGGCCGTCGGGCTAAAAGGGCCCGATGCGAAGCTTGTTGCTCCTCTTCCTCGTCACTCTGCTCGTCCCTTCCGCAGCCCAACCCTTGAGCAAGGCGGCAGTAGACGATACGCCGGTGAAGCGGCTTGCCCCCAAGAGCGCACCGGCCGCCAATTCCTGCGCGGCGTTCGGGCCCGGCTTTGTCAAGGTCGATGGCAGCGACACTTGCGTAAAGATTGGCGGAGCCATCGGGATCGGGGTGGGCGCCGCGGGCGGCGGGCGCAGGTAAAGGACCGGGTGATGGGAGGGCTGCTGCAGCTCGACATCATCGTCCCGCTACTGATGTATTGCGCGCTGCTCTGGTGGGTTGGCCGGGGCATGAGCTGGACCAGGCGCCTTGTCGTCGTGGGCGTCACGCTCGCACTCATCCTTTATGTCGTTCTGGCAGAGCGCGGGTGGCGCTGAGCAGTCATGACATTGGCGGCGCAATGAACTGAACGAAGCCCGGCCGCTCCGCCAATCGTGCAAACCAGCGGGCGAGGTTGGCCAGGGTCGGCCGCCTGATCCCCTCCACGCCGAGCCATCGCCGCGCAAAGGCACCAAGCGCGATGTCGGCGATGGTGAAATCTTCGCCCTCGATGAAGCAGCACGTGGCGAGCTGGCGATCGACGATCCGCCATACTTCCGCGGCGGCGTCGGCTTTCTCCTGGATCACCTCCATATCGCGCTGATCGGGCGGCGTGCGCACCAGTGCCCAGAACACCGGCCGGTCCACGGGCTGCACCGTCGACAATGTCCAGTCCAGCCAGCGATCGACGGCGGCGCGCTGTCTCGGTGCCTGCGGGTAGATCGGGGTGCCCCGGCCATAGGCGAGGCAGAGATAGCGCATGATGGAATTGGATTCCCACAGCACGAAATCGCCGTCGACCAGGGTCGGCACGCGCGCGTTGGGGTTCATCTCGAGATAATCTGGATCCTGATTGCGCCCGAACTGCATTCCGGCATCGATCCGCTCATAGCTGAGATCGAGCTCACGAAGGCACCACAGCACTTTCTGTACATTGACCGAGTTGGTCCGGCCCCAGATCGTCAATTGCGGCTGGTTGTCCTCCGGCACGTCGTCGCTCCCTTTCGCTATTGTTTGAGGCCCTGATAATGCAGGCCGCGCGACCGCGATCGCAATGCAAGAAACGAAAAAGCCCCGCCGTGCGGCGGAGCCTTCGTTGGAGCGGCATGTCACAAATTCACATGAAATGTCAGCCGCCGAAGAACAACCAGAGCAGGATGATCACCGGTATCGGCACGCCAAGCAGCCAAAGCAAAAGTCCTCGTCCCATGGTTCCTCCTCCATCCACAATCAAGGAGAAAACGCAGGATGACTTCGCTGGTTCCGGCAGGGAGCTGCCTACCAGTGGCCGGTGTTCGGCATTGACAGCCACGGCTCCTGTGGCGGTTTGGGCTCGCCTTTCTGAAGCAGCTCGATCGAGTGCAGATCCGGCGATCGCACGAACGCCATGTTGCCGTCGCGCGGCGGACGGTTGATGGTGACGCCGAGCTTCATCAGGCGCTCGCAGGTCGCATAGATGTCGTCGACCTCGTATGCGAGGTGGCCGAAAAAGCGATCCTCGCCGTATCTCTCCTCGTCCCAATTGTAGGTGAGTTCCACAAGCGGCGCGCCACGGGTCGACGGCAGGTGCTTCAGCTGGGCCTCGTCCTGGGGCGCGCACAGGAAGACGAGCGTGAACCGGCCCTTCTCATTGACGATCCGCCGTACCTCCTTCAGCCCGAGCGCATCGCGGAAGAACTTGAGGGCGATGTCGAGATTGCGCACGCGCAGCATGGTGTGGAGGTAACGCATGGTCAGGTCTCCCCTAAAGCCGTTGCTTCCCTAAAGCCGTTGCTTCGGGTCTGAATAGCAGCAAACGCCGGACGCCGGCAGGGGGCGATCATCAGGAAATGCTTATCCGCACGATCTCGCATTTGCGTGATGAATTGCGGCACGTGCCGGATGCTTACGGGGTGAAGCGCGCTACAGGAGGGCTAACAAAGGCTTTCCGCGGAACGGATAAACCTATTCGGTTAGGTTAAAACCCAGATCGCGTTGCAGTTGTGGCCTGTTGCGATAGGTGTACCTGGCGGAGACAGCCATGGTCCCTTCATTCTATCAAGCCGACAGAGAAACCTACCGACGTGTTGTGGGAGTCGGCGCGCTGTTCTGCGTTGCCTTCGTCATGATCAGCTTTTCGCTGCGACCGCAGCCCGAAGAAGGCCGCGTGCTGGTCAAGGCTGACAGGCTGGTACGCACCGCGGGCCAGCCGAACACCGCCAACTAGTCTTTGTTGCCGCACAACCGCTCGTCGTCCGAACCGGCCCGAGCCGAGGGGCCGCGCGTCGCGATCGCGACGAAGCCGGCATAGCCGAGGAGATTGAGCAGGACGTCAAGCCAGACGGGCATTCGCCACCTCTGGACTTCAATCCCGCAAGACCGCTGCGGGTTCCTGCACCGAGCGCGCGCCGACCCGCGCAACTCACATGGCCGGAGCGGGCCGTGAGCTTCAAAGGCCGGAAGTGATCCAACCGCCGGCCAAGACTGCTTCTTCCTGTCTCTGCCGACGGCGTCTCCTTGAGGAACTCGGCAATGGCACGAGAAAGCTCGGCATCGCTCATGGCCAGAAAGATGGCCTTTCCACCTTGCGGGCGTTCTCCAGCGTCGACACGAAATATTCCTCGCGTTCCTGCCTGAACTTCTCCTGCGTGGCACGAAAGGCCGCGACCCGCGCCTCGATCTCTGAGCGCTCGCGTGTTCTTCGTTCTTCTTGTTCTGCCATTTGCCCATCCCTTCTATCGAGTTCGAATCTCCTGTCCCGATGCGGATTGGGGTAGGAGAGTGGGGCGCGAATTGGGAGTAGACGGTGCAGGATTGTGGTACGCACATCGAGCGACTTCCTGCCTGCGCATGCTTCGCGCACGGTGGACACATTCGCGCGCCACGGTGGATAAAATGCTTCGTGTCCTTGTCGCTCGCCCGTCTTCCCGGTAGCCAAGAAGCAAAGGGGAGGCCTCATGGCTAAGTTTGATCTGGATTCACTGAGCATCGAAGAACTCGCGAAACTGCGCGAGAGTGCAACCGAGAAACTGATGGAAAAGGTGGCGGCGCGCCAGGCGGAGCTGGAAGCCGAGCTGGAAAAGCTCGCGCAATACAGGCCGATCAAGAAGGCTGTCGCCGCGGTGCCGACGAGCAAGCAGCGCAAGAGCGAAGACAAGAAGATCGACGAGCCCAAGGACGCGGTGGCCAAGGCGGCCTGATCCGCTCGCGTCGCTCCGGCAGTGCCGGCGGCGAGGATGAGGCAACCCCCGGCAGGGCTCCGTTTGGACGTGCTATAGGAGCACGTCCAAAGCACGGAAACCCACCATGATTGCACCGGATCTTGGCAGTGGCGTCGAACGGCTCGGCGACATGATCGCCGCAGCCTCAACCATCGTGCCTTTCACCGGGGCCGGGATCTCGACAGAGTGCGGAATCCCCGATTTCCGCTCGCCGGGAGGGGTGTGGGAGCGCAACCGTCCGATCGGGTTCGATGAGTTCCTCGCGAGCCACGAAGCGCGCAACGAGGCCTGGCGACGTCGTTTTGCCATGGAAGCGACCTTCGCCACGGCCAAACCCGGGCGCGGGCATCGGGCGATTGCCTCGCTTTATCGCGCCGGCAAGATTCCGGCGGTGATAACCCAGAACATCGACAATCTGCACCAGGCGTCCGGAATCGCGCCGGACCACGTGGTCGAGCTCCACGGCAATACCACTTACGCGCGCTGCCTCGGGTGCCGGCAGCGCTACGAGCTTGGCTGGGTGAAGCAGCGATACGACGAGGCAGTGCGCCTGACTGCATCGATTGCGGCGAACCGATCAAGACCGCCACCATCTCCTTCGGCCAAGCCATGCCGGAGGATGCGATGCGCCGCGCTACCGAGCTCACGCAGCACTGTGACCTGTTCATTGCGATCGGTTCGTCGCTCGTGGTGTGGCCCGCCGCGGGTTTCCCGATGATGGCGAAGGACTGCGGCGCGCGGCTTGTGATTATCAACAGGGACCCGACCGATCAGGACCACATCGCCGACCTGGTAATCCGGCATGATATCGGCGAGGCCCTTGGTCCGTTTGTCGGCAATTGATGCTCCAAGTGATTCGTGCGCCTGTGCAAGACTGTTCATAGGTTCCGCCGAATCTCTTTTTTGTCTATGCGCGGCAAGCGGGAGTGTTATCTTTTGATTCGAAAGATTCGTGTGTCGTCCTAAGGAGCTGCTCTGAACGGACGCGTGTTTTCGGCGCTGTCGTCACGATGGCAGGCCGCAATTGATGTGTGGGGTCCGGGGTCATGGGGTCGGACGGATTAGAGTCCAAGAAGGTCGGGGGCGTGCCAGGCGGGACCGGGACAACCCGTCTTGGTGCAGGCGAGTTTCCAGGCGGCGGGCGCGATACCGCGATCAACCCGTTTCAAGGCCTTGGCGAGGCCGGCGCGAGCCTTGTCGAGATAACGGGCGTCATCAAGTGGTTCGATGCCTCGAAAGGCTATGGCTTCATCGTTCCGGACAATGGCTGGCCGGACGTCCTGTTGCACGTCACCGTGCTGAGGCGTGATGGATATCAAACCGCCTACGAGGGTGCGCGCGTGGTTTGCGAATGCGTGCAGCGCGCCAAGGGCCACCAGGCGTTCCGGATCCTGTCGATGGACGAGTCCACGGCGATTCATCCGGCGCAGATGCTGCCGCCCCGCACCCATGTCAGCGTCACCCCAACCAGCGGCCTGGAGCGGGCGCAGGTCAAGTGGTTCAACCGCCTCCGCGGGTTCGGCTTCCTGACCTGCGGCGAGGGGACGCCGGACATTTTCGTGCACATGGAAACGCTCCGCCGCTTCGGTATGACCGAGTTGCGGCCGGGTCAGTATGTCCTGGTCCGCTACGGGCCCGGTTCCAAGGGGATGATGGCGGCCGAAATTCATCCGGAGACGGGCTCGCCCGCGCTGTCGTCGCACTGACGGGCGGAGTCCCGGTAGCCAACTCTCTCATTCGCGAGGCGACCCCGATGTCGTCTCCAAGCCGGCTGCTTGGTATGGCAGTCTGGTAATCCCCACGATCGCCGCGTAAGGATGGGGCCTCTTACCGCTGCTGGGATGAGTGCCCTCCCCATGAAGTTTCAACGAAAGGCTGACCCGTCGTTGGCGTGGCTCTGGCTTGTCGGCTGCGTCGCCTTTGCCCTGTTCGCCTTTGCGGGTCCGGACGCTCGCGCCGCCAGCTTCCAAACCCTCGAGATCGTCACCAGGAACGGAGTGCAGGTCTTCTCCGTGGAGCTGGCGACGACACCGAAGGAGAAGGAAACCGGGCTGATGTACCGGAAGGAACTCGCAGACGGGAAGGGGATGCTGTTCGACTTCTCGCCGGAGCAGGAAGTGTCGATGTGGATGAAGAATACCTACATTTCCCTCGACATGATCTTCATCCGCGCCGACGGGCGGATCATTCGCATCGCCGAGAATACCGAGCCGATGTCGACCAGGATCATTTCATCCAATGGCTTGGCACGGGGGGTGCTGGAGGTGCCGGCTGGAACGGCGCAGAAGTACGGCATCCGGCCCGGTGACCGGGTCGCCCACCCCCTGTTCAGCGGCAAATAGGGTGCGGTTGCCGCCTTGCTGGTGGCGTCTCAAGCGTGTATCGACTCGGTCTGCTGGATCTCGGGGTATAGCGCAGCCTGGTAGCGCGGCAGTTTTGGGTACTGCAGGTCCGCGGTTCGAATCCGCGTGCCCCGACCAGCTAACCAGCTGATTCTGCTCACTGCGATTCTGACGTTTTTCTTGGTCCGCTTGCGATCAGGTCGAACCCGACAATGGCTTCTTCGGATTATTTCGCCGCGACAGCTTCCCGTTTGCGCCCGGGCAGGTAGGGATCACGATATTCGGGATCGATCGCCCGATAGGTCCGCCCGTTGGTATTGGGGTCGGAATTGTCGCTTGTCGAAAAGATCAGCGTTTCGAGGCCGTTGAACCAGTGCGAATACCTGCCGCCGCCATTGGTCGCGATCTCGCGGTGCGGCGCGTGGGCCGGGCCGAGCGGGCGGCTGTCCTCGTAGAGCTGCAGCGTGGAGCGGGCCGGATAGTCGGCCGTATCGGTTCTGGCCCGCGCATGCGTTCCGAAGTAGGCGATCCAGGCGTTCTGGTCGAGCCGGACAAAGTGCTGTCTAAGGATGTGCGGATCCCCGGGGACGTAGCCGGCCTGGGCGTACAGGTAGAGCGGGGCGTAGAGCACGGCGGTCGCTGCCAACGCCAGCAGCACCATGGTGGCCGTGCGTCGCGGAGGCGCTTCCAACTCGCTCTGCGCGTGCCCGGCAACCGTGTGCGCGGCAGAATAGGCGAAAAGCATCTTCGCCTCGCGCTTATCCTCCAGGACCCCGAAACGCCTTCCGAAGAAGATTTCCCATTCGCTGTCGTCGATCGCGGGGTCGCCCATCTCGATCGCGATGCGCCTGGCGTCGTCTTCCAGAGATTTGTTATTAGAGGTGTGCATCAATAAACCCGGCCCGCGCGCAGTCTAGACGTGCCGGTTGTTATAGTCGAGTCATACTACTGGAGCGCTAAACGACTCCGGTTGAGCCGCGGCCAGTCCGCCGCACCGCTTTGCGACTAGTTACCTTCGATAGCCGTCGGCAAGTTCATGGTCCCGCGCGCCAGCCTTTGCGGCCCTGCCGGTCCCAGCGGTAGAGGTAGGGCGGCCAGTTCTTCTTGCGGCTCATGTGTTGTTCATCTTCGGATGCAGTCGCGCGTTCACGCCGCAGCACTTCGGCCAGCCGTCGCGCAGGCACTTGGCGGCGTCGACCTTGCGGCACTTGCCGCAGCGGCTGCAGGCTCTCGATCAGAGAGGGGTAACTGCGGGCGATTTCGTCTTAGAGCACCTGATGGACCTGATAGGGCTTCGACGTGCCCCGATACCGGGTTCCCTCGTGGACATCTCCACGCCGTCATCGAACTCCTGGAAGCCAGGTACGCCAATGAGGGTCGGATTTTAAGGGCCGAGTGAATATCCGACGCCACTCGGCGAGCACATTCCGCCCGGGCGTTGTGGCTCCTGTATGAGCGCGATCGTGCGATGCGTCAGATCACCGAAGACGCTTCAATAGGTGCTAGCAGCAGGCGTACCAGCCGTCGGGGAACGGGACGAGGGGCCACTTCACCTCGTTGTCGTTCGCGGCCTTCGGACGTTCCGCAATGCGCAGCCTCACGATCCTTGCGCAGGCTGGCTCTTGAACCACGATCTGCTGCGGCAGAAATTGCGTATCCATGACGGACAAAAGCGTAAGTCATCGTGGTTAATATTCTCTTGCGAATAGTCTCTTGCACCCCTGACCCTATGGCTGGGCCGCTTACGCATTTGCGCCAATCGAGCGCTCGTCGCTGGCCAATCGCCCGTCGATGATGCGGATTTGACGGTGCATGCGCGCGGCGAGATTGAGATCGTGGGTAACGGAAACGACCGCTTTTCCCTGTTGCTCGACCAGATCGCGCAGGATGTCGAATACCTGTTCCGTGGAGACGGAATCGAGACTGCCTGTCGGTTCATCGGCGAGGATCACGGGAGGGTCGTTGGCAAGCGCCCGTGCCACCGCAACTCGTTGGCGCTGGCCGCCCGATAGCTGGTCCGGAGTCTTGCGCAGGTGATCGCCGAGACCGAGCGAGTCCAGCAGATCCTCGGCGCGGGCTACGATGGCGCGGGGTGCCAGGCGGCCCAGCGCGCGCATCGGCAGCGCGACATTTTCCGTGATCGAGAACTCCGGCAGGAGAAAGTGGAACTGGAACACGAAGCCGAGGTGAGCGAGCCGAACCTCTGCGCGCTCCTCCTCGGTCATCGTGCGCGTGGATCGTCCGTTAATCAGCACGTCGCCGCTGGTCGGCAGATCAAGCAGGCCCAGCAGGTAAAGTAGCGACGACTTGCCCGATCCCGAGGGACCGGTGATGGCGACGAATTCGCACGGCATGATGGTTAGGCTGATGTCCTGCACCAGCGTAACCGGCACGACACCGGAAAGGATCCTGGTCATGTGCCGCGCTTCAATGAGAGCCGTTGTCACGTCGCGCCCCTGATGATGTCCACGGGGTGCAGCCGAGCTGCAGCACGGGCGGGGAAGTACCCCGCGACGAAGCTCGATAACAGCGCAACCGCCGTCGCCAGCAGATAGTGCTTGACCGAGTAGAGGACGGGCAGGTGATTGAAGTCCGAGAACGGCGTCTTGAATTCGAGGGACGCCAGCCCTCGCGTCATCAGATAGCCCAGAGCCCAGCCCAGCGCCGAGCCGACAAATCCGACAAGCAGCGCCTCCACAATGAAGATCGTTCTGATCATTCCGTCCCGGAATCCCAGGGATTTCATGATAGCGATGTCACGCGTCTTTTCGTGCGTGATCGTGGAGATGATGTTGTAGGTGCCGAAGCTTGCCACCAGCAGAATGGCGCCGACGATGGTGTACATCAACACGTTACGCAGCGTTATCGCCGAGAGAAGGTCCTCTTGCGCCTCCTGCCACGAGATCGACTTATAGCCAGTCTGCTCGCCGATCCGTTCGCTGATCAGACGAGCCTGCATCGGATCCTGCGTCCGAACGCGGATCTCATTGATAATGCCGGTTTGCCTTTCCAGGATCTGTGCTGTCTTGAGCAGCACGTACCCCGTGGTTTCGTCAGTGGTGCGGAAGCCTGAGTGAAACATGCCGACCACGGTTGCATTCATCGTCGAGCCTTCGGCTGAGGCGAGCGTAATGTTGGAATTCACCCGCGCGCCGATTTTTTGGGCAAGGCGGTCGCCAATCAGAATTGCATTCGAAGACCGGTAAAGCGAATTCAGCGTGCCCTGCTTCATGTGCGTCGCCAGGTTGGACACGTCGGCCTCGGTGCGGGGATCGATGCCGATCACCGAGATCGTCAAATTGCGGCCGGCAAAGCGGAGCACGGCCTTGGACTGAACCGAGGGCGTCAGTGCGCCCGGCACCCAGCTTTGCAGGGATGCGATTGTTGCCATCGGGTTCTTGATGCCGGGACGCCGGACATCCGGGGTGAGGCCATGGAACTCAGCTGCTGCATAGAACTTGTCGGCAGGCTGCCGGGTCGGCTCGCGCAGCTCGTCGGTGATCGAGATGTGCGGCAGCGCGTCGACCAGGGTCTTGATGAAGTCGTCCTGGGACCCCTCCATCATCGCTGCCATCATCACTGAGAACCCGACGCCGGTCATAACGCCGGCGATGGCTACCAGCGTCTGGCGCGCTCGGTGCCGGACATGGGTCCAGGCGATCGAGAGGACGAGGTTCATGGCGCACCGGATCCGGTCAGTTCAGACCGAACCCGGGATCCGTCACGAATGTTCGTTGTAGCCGGGGAGGCGACCACGTCACCCTCACGCACCCCGTCGAGAACTTCAACAAAGCCGCTGCCGCGGATGCCAGTGCTGATCTTACGGATGCGAGCGCGGTCGTTCTCGATCACGAACACGCCGTTGTTGACCACTGCGTTTGCAGGGACCAGAACGACGTCGCGCTTCTCGCGGGTGATGATGTTGGCTTCTACGCTCATGCCGACCCGCAGCGGCGTGTCGTCCGGCAGCCCGATGCGGACGCGGAATGTCTTGGAAACGGGATCGCCCGCCGGGGTGATTTGCTTGACGTGACCGGACAACGGCTGGTTGGCAAAGGCATCGGTACGCAGCAAGGCCTTCTGGCCAATCTGGACGCGCGGGATATCCTCTTCGTTGACGTCAGCAACAACCCACAGCGGCTTCTCCAGGCCGATCCGGTAGAGGATGGTGCCAGGATCGACCATATCTCCGACCTCGCCGTCTTCCTTGAGCACGACGCCATCCATCGGGGCCAACAGCTTGTAGTGGTCCAGTCGCTGCGTTTGAGCGGCGATCTGGGCCTGGATTCGCGCCAGGTCGCTTTCGGCACGCTGATAGGACTGGGACGTCGTGGCGCCGCGCTCCAGCAGCTGGGTTTGCCGGTCAAATTCCCGGCGCTGGAACACTTCCAGCGCCCGCAGGTCGTTCAACGTCGCCAAGGGCTCCTTGTCGTCGAGGCGCGCCAGAACGTCGCCGGCCTTGACCAACTTTCCTTCGCAGCGGCATCGCTCCACGATGCGGCCTCGCACCAGCGGTGTCGAGCGCGACCACGTCTCGGGCTCGACCGCGCCTGTGGCGTAAACGATTTCTGCCGCGTCGCCGCGGCTCACGTTCACGACGGTGATGGTCGGACCACGCCAAAGCCACCAGCCCGCGGAGACGAGGACGAGCAAAGGCAGCGCCACGGAAACGAGCCTCAGTGGCGACACCCGCAACCGGGTGGCTGCAAGCCCGGTTCCGGTCTTGGCAGCGGACGGTGGCGCAACCTTCATTTCCATATTGATCGCCGCAATAAGATCGGGCCGGACAAGCCTGGCGTCAGGCCGTTCGCCTTTACCACGCGGGGCCCCTGAACACACGCTTCGAAGAACTCGCAAGCTCGCGGTCGCCCCGGGGCTGCGGCGTACCTAGGTCCGCACCGCAATCTAGTTCCCTCGAATGGAATCGGGTTGACCCAGGTCAACCGGACAGAAAACCGTCGCGTCGGGCCGGTCTTTCCGGTGGCCCCTGTGGAATCAGCCCGCCTTTGTCGGGGTGGGCTTCGGGAGCGGCTTGTCCTGCCGCTTCGACCAGGAGATGTAATAGGCGACCGTGGTCATGATCGCGATTCCGGTCAGGCTGACGAAGATCTGGGCGAACAGCGAGCCCGAGCTCATGCTCAGTTCGAAATGTCCCACGAAGGAAAGGAATACGCCGACGCAGAATACGGCGAGCGACTGCTGGCCGCAGACGACCAGCGGATCGAATATCTTCCACTCTAGGCCCGGCCACTCCTTCGGGACAAAGCGGATGACAAGGATCACGATCACGACGAAGTGCAGGAAACGGTAAGGCGGGAGAAAGGTCTTGTCGTTCGGGTTGAACGCCGAATAGAGCCAGTCCGGGAACAGCGCTCCGAAATCGGGGAAACGGCCGGCCATGGTCATGATGAGCGCGAAGATCAGGTAAGCGATGCAGAAATAGAGCGTGATGGGCGCATTGATGAGCGACACCGATCGCTTCGCGCCACCCATTGCACACCAGGCACCGAATACGAACAGCACCTGCCAGCAGAACGGGTTGAAGTACCAGGTGCCGGCCGGATAGGCCGTGAGATTCCAGCCGAAGTGGCCCGCCAGCAGCCACAGTACGATCGAGGCGAGCATCGTCAGGTCGGGCTGACGCAGCATGAACCATAACACCGGCGGGAAGAGTCCCATCAGCACGATGTAGAGCGGCAGCACGTCGAGATTGACAGGCTTGAACCTCAGGAAAAGGCCCTGCCGCAGGGTTTCAGTCGCGTGGTCGACCAGCCCGGTGACGTTGAACTCGTTGATCATCTCCGAGTCGCCAAAACGCAGCGCCAGATAGCTAATCGCGGCGATGTAGATGACGAACAGGACGATATGGGCCACGTAGAGCTGCCACACGCGCTTGGTCAGCCTGGTGGCGCCGACGATGAAGCCGCGTTCAAGCATCATCCGCGCATAGACAAAGGAAGCCGTATAGCCGGAGATGAAGACGAAAAGGTCGGCGGCGTCGCTGAAGCCGTAGTTCCGGGTCGTAATCCAGTTCACGACGTTGTCGGGGATATGGTCCAGGTAAATCGCCCAGTTCGCCACCCCGCGAAACAGGTCGAGCCGGAGGTCGCGGCCCTTTTCGGGTAGGGTTGCGTTGATCTTCAAGAGGCCCATGCGAGGTGATGCTTTCGCGACGAGATCAAGACACCGCCGCGCCGCCAGCCCCTCGTTCCCGCTCGCAAAGCGCAAGACACGAGATTGTCACGGCGCGGTATAATGACTATACGGACCGGCAGGGTAACCTCCTGGACGAGGAATCACCGATCAAATCCTTGAAAGGTGTCTCTATACTATCCCGGCGGTTTCCACCAAGCGCTTCCGTGTCGCATAGCCTTTAAGGGTCCGGCCCGCCCATGACCGCACGTATTTTCAAGCCCGCCAAGAACGCCATGCAATCGGGGAAGGCCAAGACCCGGGAATGGCAGCTCGACTATGAGCCTGAGAAGCCGCGCGCGGTCGAGCCCCTGATGGGCTGGACCTCGTCGGCCGACATGAAGCAGCAGATCACGCTGCGTTTCCACACCAAGGAAGAGGCGGTCGCCTATTGCGAGCGCAAGGGCATTCCTTACCAGGTGATCGAGCCCAAGGAGCCCGTGCGGCGGTCTGTTGCCTATGCGGACAATTTCTCCTTTCGGCGCGGCGAACCTTGGACCCATTAGCGTAGGACCCGGCTTGGGGCGGGGTGAGCGGTTTCAAAGGCCTGGGATTGCGCCGAGTGGCAATCTGATGCCACCATGATCCAGCCGCAAGACGCAAGACGCAAATTGCGCCGTCCCTCAAGTCCGGAACGCCATGCCGCTCCATTCCAGCATTGATCCCTCATCCTCCGACTTTGCCCGCAACGCTGAGGCGATGCGCGCCCTGGTCGCCGACCTGCGCGAGAAGCTCGGTCTCGTAGCCGACGCTGGCGGGGAGGCCTCGCGCAAGAGGCACACGGCACGCGGCAAGATGCTCGCGCGCCAGCGCGTCGATCTCCTCGTCGACCCCGGCACCGCCTTTCTCGAGTTGTCGCCGCTCGCCGCTTACGGCCTCTATGGCGGCGACGTGCATTCGGCAAGCGTCATCACCGGGGTGGGGCGGATCTCGGGGCGCGAATGCGTGATCGTCGCCAACGACGCGACGATCAAGGGCGGCACCTACTATCCGATGACGGTGAAGAAGCATCTGCGCGCACAGGACATCGCGCGCCAGAACAACCTGCCATGCGTCTACATGGTCGATTCCGGCGGCGCCTTTCTCCCGCTGCAGGACGAGATCTTTCCCGACGAGCGGCATTTCGGCCGCATCTTCTACAACCAGGCGCAGATGTCCGCGCTTGGAATTCCCCAGATCGCGATCGTGATGGGATCCTGCACGGCGGGGGGCGCCTACGTGCCGGCGATGTCGGACGAAAGCATCATCGTGCGCAATCAAGGCACCATCTTCCTCGGCGGCCCGCCACTGGTGAAGGCGGCGACCGGCGAGGTGGTGAGCGCGGAAGAACTCGGCGGGGCCGACGTGCATTCCCGCCATTCCGGTGTCACCGATCATTACGCCCAGAACGATGCCCATGCGATCGGGATCGCCCGGCGCATCGTTGCGACATTTAAGCCCCCGACGCGGCCGGCGCTCAACATGCGCGAGGCGCGCGAGCCGCTTTTCCCCGCGGAGGAGATCTACGGTGTCGTCCCCGTCGACGGCAGGAAACCGTTCGATGTCCGCGATATCATCGCGCGCGTGGTCGACGGCTCCGAGTTCGACGAATTCAAGAAGCTCTACGGCCAGACGCTGGTGTGCGGCTTTGCTCACATCTTTGGCTATCCGGTCGGCATCATCGCCAACAACGGCATCCTGTTCAGCGAAAGCTCGCTCAAGGGCGCGCATTTCATCGAGCTGTGCTGCCAGCGCGGCATCCCGCTGGTGTTCCTGCAGAACATCACCGGCTTCATGGTCGGCAGGAAATACGAGGCGGGCGGAATCGCGCGCGACGGCGCCAAGCTGGTAACCGCGGTTGCGACCGCCTCGGTGCCGAAGTTCACCGTGGTGATCGGCGGCTCCTACGGTGCCGGCAACTACGGCATGTGCGGGAGGGCTTATGGCCCGCGCTTCCTCTGGATGTGGCCGAACGCCCGCATCTCCGTGATGGGTGGCGAGCAGGCCTCCATGGTGCTGAGCCAGGTGCGGCGCGACAACATCGAAGCCAAGGGTGAGAGCTGGTCGAAGGAGGAGGAGGAATCCTTCCGCGCGCCGATCCGCGCTCAATATGAAAGCCAGGGCAATCCCTACTACGCAACCGCGCGGCTCTGGGACGACGGTGTGATTGATCCCGCCGATACCAGGCTCGTGCTCGGCCTCGGGCTTTCTGCGGCCTCGAACGCGCCGATCGAACCAACGAAGTTTGGCCTGTTCAGGATGTGACGATGGACCGCTCGAACCTGTACCGGCGTTTCCGTACCCTCCTGATCGCCAACCGCGGCGAAATCGCCTGTCGCGTTATTCGCACAGCGCGCGCCATGGGCTTGCGGACGGTGGCGGTCTATTCCGAGGCCGATCGCGGCGCGATGCATGTAAGCATGGCCGATGAAGCCGTGCTGCTCGGGCCGGCTCGCGCGCGCGACAGCTATCTCAACGTCGAACGCCTGATCGAGGCGGCCCGCAGGACCGGCGCCGAGGCCGTGCATCCCGGCTACGGCTTTCTGTCCGAGAACGCTGACTTTGCCAGGGCCTGCCTCGACGCAGAACTGGTGTTCGTCGGCCCGACCGCTGAGATGATGACGGCGATGGGCTCAAAGTCCGGCTCCAAGGCGCTGATGGAGAAGGCCGGCGTGCCGCTGGTGCCGGGCTATCACGGCGAAGCGCAGGATGAGGCGACGCTTTCGGGCGCGGCCGAGAGGATCGGCTTTCCGGTCCTGGTGAAGGCTTCCGCTGGCGGCGGCGGTCGCGGCATGCGCATCGTCCGTTCGGCCGCCGAGCTCTCGCCGGCGATCGTCAGCGCCAAGCGCGAAGCCAAGGCGGCGTTCGGCGACGACCGCCTCCTGATCGAGAAGTACGTCGACAATCCCCGCCATATCGAGGTGCAGGTGATCGGCGACAGCCATGGCAACCTGCTGTCGCTGTTCGAGCGCGAATGCACGTTGCAGCGGCGGCACCAGAAGGTGATCGAGGAGGCGCCATCGCCGACCTTGAATGCCGCGCAACGCGAGAAGGTCTGCGCCGCCGCACGCAAGGCGGCTGGCGCGGTCAATTATGTCGGCGCCGGCACCATCGAGTTCGTTTCCGATGGCAAGGACGTGTTCTTCATCGAGATGAACACGCGCCTGCAAGTCGAGCACCCCGTCACCGAACTGATCACCGGCATCGACCTGGTGGAGTGGCAATTGCGGGTGGCGTTCGGCGAGGGATTGCCGCTCAGTCAGGACCAGATCCGTCTCAACGGCCACGCCATCGAGGCGCGGGTCTACGCCGAGAACCCGAACAAGAATTTCATGCCCTCGGTCGGCAGGATCAAGACCTGGCGCCTGCCGGCAGCGGTGAGCGGCCTGCGCATCGACGCCGGCTATCGCGAGGGTGATGCGGTCTCGCCCTATTACGATGCGATGCTGGCCAAAATGATCGCCTGGGCGCCGACGCGCGAAGCGGCCATTGAGCGCCTCAACCGCGGCCTCGAGGAGGCCGACGTCCGCGGCGTTGTCACCAATATTCCGTTCCTGTCGGCGCTGCTGACGCACGATAAGGTGCGGGCGAATACGATCGATACCGGCCTTATCGAGCGTGAGCTGGCGAATC
This sequence comes from Bradyrhizobium sp., assembly GCF_016213215.1. Taxonomy (GTDB): domain Bacteria; phylum Pseudomonadota; class Alphaproteobacteria; order Rhizobiales; family Xanthobacteraceae; genus Bradyrhizobium. The sequence continues at coordinate 59,747 of NZ_JACRAW010000038.1, forward strand.
TGGCGCGTCCGCCTGCGGCTCCTTCGGATTTCGAACTGTGCGCTGCGGTCGCGGCCATCGTGGCCGAGGAGCGGGCAGCTGTGTGCACCGAGGCACGTTCGCCCTGGCAAACCTTTGGCTGGATGCCGGTCGGGCGCCGGCAGCGGGTATTCGCTTTCCGCGTCGGGCATGGGCCCGAGCAGAAGGTGACCCTGACATACGGCAACGGTCCCTCGACGCTATCGACCGGCGAGCGCGAATTCGCCTTCGAGGTGTCACCCGGCGAAAATGGCCGGTTTGATCTCACGCTCGACGGCGTCAAGTCGCAGGTCGCGGCCGTGATCGACGGCCACGAGCTCTATCTGAGGACGCGCAACGGGCGGTTCGATCTGCATTGGGTCGATCCCTTCGGCGGGGAAACCGAAGAGCAGACCGGCGAGGACAAGATTGTCGCGCCGCTGCCCGGTACGGTGGTCGCCATCCTCGCGCAGGAAGGGACGGTGCTCGATAAGGGCGCCGCAATCCTGACGCTGGAAGTGATGAAGATGGAGCAGACGTTGCGCGCACCGTTTGCCGGTACATTGAGGGCGATCAGGTGCAAGGTCGGCGATATCGTGCAGGAAGGCGCCGAGCTGGCCGAGGTCGAGCCTCAAGGCGACTGAGGGCGAGATGAGCGAACAGGTCCGCATCATCGAAATGGGGCCGCGCGACGGCCTGCAGAACGAGAAGACGCCTGTCAGCATGGAGGCGCGTATCCGCTTCATCGAGGCGCTGGTCGGCGCGGGGCTGCATACGGTCGAGGTCGGCGCGTTCGTCTCGCCCAAGGCGGTTCCCCAGATGGCGAGCTCCGACCGGGTCCTGAAGGGCGTCAGCCATATCACCGATGCCGAGTTCCACGTCCTGGTGCCGAACGAGAAGGGCTATGAGGCGGCGCTAATCGCCGGCGCCAGGGTTGTATCGGTGTTCGCCTCCGCTTCAGAGGGGTTTTCTCGCGCCAACATCAATTGCTCGGTCGCCGAGTCCATCGAGCGATTCAAGCCTGTGCTCGCGCGTGCCGGGGCTGATGGCGTCAAGGTGCGCGCCTATATCTCCTGCGTGCTCGGCTGCCCGTTCGACGGCGAGGTCAAGCCGCAGGCGGTCGCAGAGGTCGCCAGGACGCTTTGGGACCTCGGCTGCTACGAGATCTCGCTGGGCGACACCATCGGCGTCGGCACGCCGCTCAAGGCGAAACAGCTCCTGCGCGCGGTTGGCGGGACGGTCCCTGTCGCCAGTCTAGCAATGCATTTCCATGACACCTATGGCCAGGCGCTCGCCAATCTCTATGCCGGCATGGAGGAGGGCGTGCGCGTCATCGACTCCGCCGCCGGTGGCCTCGGCGGCTGCCCCTACGCTCCAGGCGCGACGGGCAATGTGGCGACCGAGGACGTCGTCTACATGCTCCATGGCATGGGGATCAGGACCGGCATCGACATGGAGAAGCTGCTCGCCGCGACCAACGAGATGAGCCGCGTGCTCGGCCGCCCGCCGGTCAGCCGGGTGGCCTCAGCGTTGAACGCGAAGGCGAAGCGGGCGGCAGACTAGCCGCTACCCTCGCGACGCTATCTTACTCCCTCCCGTCCCATCACCAGGTCAGGCAGCCAAGTCGCGATCTCCGGCGCGATGCACAGGAGCAGCACCGCTCCCATCATCAGCAGCACGAACGGCAGCGTACCCCAGATGACTTCGCTCAACGAAATATCCGGTGCCACGTTGCGGATGACGAAGATATTCAACCCGACCGGTGGGTGAATGAGTCCCATCTCCATCACGATGGTCATGACGACGCCGAACCAGATGATGTCGAAGTTGGCGGCGCGCAGGGGCGGCAGGATGATCGGCGCGGTCATCAGGATGATGGAGACCGGTGGCAGGAAGAAGCCGAGCACGATCACCATGCCGAGGATCGCGGCGAGCAGGCCCCAGCGCGGCAGATGCATCGCCACGATCGATTCCGCGGCCGACTGTGAAATGTGCAGATAGCTCATGACATAGGAATAGAGCAGCGACATGCCGATGATCATCATCAGCATGGTCGACTCCCGGATCGTGGATCTCATGATCGGGCCGAGGTCGCTCGGCTTCCACACGCTGTAGATCAGGGCAATCAGCGCCAGCGCCAGGAGGCCGCCGAGACCGGCGGTCTCCGACGGCGTGGCGTAGCCGCCGTAAAGCGCGATCATGACCCCGGTCAGCAGGAGCACGAAGGGAATGACGCGCGGCAGCACGTTGAAGCGTTCGGCCAGGCTGAACTCGTCGCGCGTCAGGATGGCCGAAGCCGTGCCGCTTTGCTCGTATGCGGCCTGCGCTGCCGCATATTCCTGGCGGAAGCGGATGACCGCATAGATGCCGAACAGGGTGACGAGCAGAAGTCCGGGCCCGATTCCTGCGAGAAACAGCCGGCCGAGCGACTTCTCCGCCGCGACGGCAAACAGGATCATGGTGATCGAGGGCGGCAGCAGGATCCCGAGCGTGCCGCCGGCGGCGATAATGCCTGCGGCAAAGCCGCCGGAATAGCCGCGCTTGCGCATCTCGGGAATGCCGGCTGAACCGATTGCCGAGCAGGTCGCGGGAGAAGAGCCCGCCATGGCGGCAAACAGAGCGCAGGCGAAGACATTGGCGACGCCAAGCCCGCCGGGAACGCGATGCAGCCAGGCGTGCAAGGCCGAGTAGAGGTCCTGACCGGCGCGCGATTTGCCGATGGCCGCGCCCTTGAGGATGAAGAGCGGGATCGACAACAGCGTGATCGACGCCATCTCCTCGTAGACGTTCTGCGTCACGGTGTCGAGCGATGCCGCCGGCATGAAGATGCCCATGAACACGATCGCGACGGCGCCCAGAGCAAACGCGATCGGCATGCCCGAGAACATCGCGAACAGGGTCGCGAGGCCGTAAGATAGACCGATGCCCAACACGCTCATCGCCGTCTGGCCCCGCTGAAGGGCTCGGCGAGCTGGACCAGGATCTGCAGGCAGAGCAGGGTCATGCCTAGCCCCATCAGGCCGTAGGGAATGGCGAGCGGAGGCGACCACATCGAATTCGAAACCTGGCCGTCGACGTAAGCTTCGTGCGCCAGCGTCCACGATTTCCAGGTGAAGAAGCCGCAGAACAGGAAGCTTGTGAGGTCGACAAGCCAGAGCCGGATCCGATTGGCCATCGGCGACATCAGCCCGACGAAGGCTTCGATGCCGATATGGCCGCGGTGCTGCTGCACATAGGCGGCGGTCATGAAGGTGGCGCCGACCAGGAGAAACACCGCCGCCTCGTCCTGCCAGTAGTTGGCGCTCTGGAACAGCGCGCGGCTCAGCACGCTGTAGCTCAGGATGACGCAGGCCGCTATCAACGCGATCGCGGCGAGGCTAACAATGATGCCATTGCAGATGGAAAGAACGCGGTCGACCGCCGCTGCGAGTCCATTCCCCGCAGCAGCATCCATCCGGTCGCCACGACTCGGGAGCGGACCGTGCATCATGCGGAGACGTTGGTGGCGAGCTTCAGGAGGCTGGCTGAGGTCGCGGTCTTCGCGCCATAGTCCTTCCAGGCGGTATCGCGGGCGATGTCGCGCCACTTCCCGACGGTCGCGGTGTCGAGCTTGGCGATCTTGCAGCCGGCCTTCTCATAGACCTTGACCACTTCGATATCGTCTGCCTGAGCGCCCTTCTTCCCGAACTCCTCGAGCTCGCTGCCGACGGCCAGGATGATGTCCTGGTGGTTCTTCGGCAGCTTATCGAAGATCGCTTTCGACATCATGAGCGGCTCAAGCATGAACCAGTAGGACGCGCCGGCGCCGGAGGTGAGCGCTTTGGACACTTCCTCAAGCCGGAACGAGATCAGGCTGGTGGAGGAGGTAATGCCGGCGTCGCAGGCGCCGGTCTGCATGGCCGCATAGATTTCGTTCGAAGGCACCGAGAGGACGGACGCGCCGGCGGTCTGCAGGACCATGTCCATCTCGCGTGACCCGCCGCGCACTTTCATGCCCTTCACGTCTTCGGGAGCCACGATCGGCCTGGAGCGGCTGGCGACGCCACCGGCCTGCCAGACCCAGGTGAGCAGGAGGATGCCCTTGTCAGCCAGGAAATCGCTAAGTGCCTTGCCGACCGGCTCCTTCTTCCAGCGCAGCCCCTGATCGTAGTTGGTCACCAGCCCCGGCATCAGTCCGATGTTGGTCTCGGGCAACTCGCCGCCCGCGTAGGGCATGGGATAGAGGCTGATGTCGAGCGCGCCCTTGCGCATCGCCGAGAATTGCGCCGTGGTCTTGATCAGCGAGGAGTTCGGATAAACTTCGGCGGTGATGTCGCCGCCGCTGCGCTTTGCGACTTCGGCTGCGAACATGCGGCACAATCGGTCGCGGAAATCGCCCTTGTCGATGGTGCCGCCCGGAAACTGGTGCGAGATCTTCAGCGCGGTCGCAGCTTTTGCCGTCCCTACACCGAAGCGAAGGATGGCAGGCGCGGCAACGGCTGCAGTGAGGAGATGGCGGCGTGTAAGCATGGAGGTTCCCCTGGGACAAAAGTTCTTTGATCGGGCGTGAGACCGGCATGAGCGTCTCGCCGGTCTTCGTCCCGAATTCTCTACTCTCATAGTGTGAGACGGCGGCGGTAAGCCGCAGTGATGCTGCGGCGCACCCTTGCCGGACGATCTGGTCAACCGAACGGCACCAAAATGGCCGAGCCGGGCGAAAATTGTGTCGAACACAAGGAGACGCGGGATTCGGCCGGTCAAGAGACGCCTCCGGCAAGATATTTGCGCGCCTGCGTAACAACGGCCGAGGCAGTCTCGTCGAGAATGAGGCGGCATCCGTCGCTCAGGAAACCATTCTCGAAGGAACGCAGACCATGACCATTCGCACCCGTATCGCGCTCGGCATCTCGGTTGCCGCTGTTTCGCTCAGTCTGACGCTTGCGCCCGCAGCCTTCGCTCAGGACAAGATGGGCAAGGACGACGCCATGAAGAAGGACACCATGTCCAAGGACGGCATGAAGAAGGACGCGATGTCCAAGGATGACGGCATGAAGAAGGATGCGATGCCCAAGGACGGGATGAAGAAGGACGACGGCATGATGAAGAAGAATTGATCTGCCGGCGAGGTCGTCCACGCCGGGATGGCGCTCGTCCGCAGCCAATGGCCCTGCCGCGCACTTGCTGCAGGGCCGCTCGTCCGCATCGAGGAGTTACTTCTTCTTGGACTTGCGCGCGGCATAGCGCGCGTCGCGCTTGGCCTTCTGTTCGGCCTCGATCTCGGCGAGCCTCGCGGCAGCCTCTTCCTTCTCGCGAGCGATCCTTGCTGCATCGGCCGCCGCGGCTTCTTGCTCGCGACGCCTTTGTTCGGCCTTCGCGGCTTCGCGGGCAGCCTTCGCCTCAGTCCGCTTTGCAGCCAGCGTCTCGCGCTCGGCGCGCCGTGCCGCTACCGCAGGATCGTCGGGTCCGGGCTGGGCACGAAACTTGTTAAGGAGATTTTGCCTCGCCTGCTGGGCCGCCTTTTGGCGGTCAGCAAAGCCGGGCTCCTTGAATCCACTCATTGAACGAGCCTTGTCTTCTTCAACATCAATCCTAGGTCAGTCCGACCGCAGGGAACGCGGTGCTACTTCACTGCGTGCGATCGAGCAAGCGTGTACATCCCTGTGCGCCATGAAGCCACATATATCGCAGTGAATCGCGCGCTCGCAAAGCCCCTGGATCGGCGACCCTCCTTAGTCCAGAAAATTTGTCGAAATGTGATTTCCCCCACAAGGGAGCATGGGGCCGGCGACGTAAGGTCCGGCACCCAAACGAAACGGAGCATCGGCCATGAACTTCAACCTGGTAAGCTCGCGAACCCTGGCAATGGTGGCTCTGGCCGTGGTCCTCGCCGGTGCCGCGATGGTTCTTGCTCGGCCGCGGCCTGTCTCCAGTGCCGCTCTGGGGGCCGGCTGGGCTTGCAGCCAGATCGCCTTCGTTGTGACGACCTGTGCACCGACAGCCCCTCAGCTGCTGCCGGCCGCCGAGACGTCGAGCAAGGACGCCGTCCGCCATCGGCCGCGCGTATGACGCGGCCGGATGGAACTGATACAAGTGGGGGCGTCGCAAGGAAACGCCTGATCGATGCCCGACCCCGAACGAAGCGACAATCGCCGCGGCGCAGTCGCGGGACTGATCATCGCTGCCGCCCTTCTTGCGGTCGGCCTGTGGCTCGCCCGTGAGCTGACGGCGACCAGCAGGATGCAGGATTGCCTGATGTCGGGACGGACAAACTGCAACATCATCGAACCGGCGCGCTAGGGCAGGGGCACGCGGCAATCGCCGACCGTCATCAGCTGGCGCCGTTTCCCTGGCGAAAGCCGCCGTTGCTGCTGCTTTCCGGATCACCTCAGCGCAACCTCGCAGGAAACGGCGGCCGGTTCTGTTCCCGCCGGACCGGATCCCATGCAAAATTGTCGTGATCTTAATCATTTGTAACAAGACACGGCGCCAGAAGAGCGTCAGGTATGTGCATTCCGGCGCGGGTTCCACGCAGGTCGTGGGCGCGAAGCCGCGGCGCCAGGCACGGAGGGGTAGGCACTATGAAGTCGTTTAGCCGGTCCAGGCTCATTGTTCCCATCGTATCGGTCGTCTCGATGGTGGCGCTGTCGGCTCAGGCCCAGGACGGCGGGCGAACCGGACGCGAGCCGCCCCCTGGCCACAAGCCACCGCCGCCGGTCGCCAGAACGGCGCCGCCGCCTCCGCAGGCCGGCCGCGTGGCGCCCCCACCGCAGCAGCAGCAGACGAGCCGGGCCGCTCCCTCGACGATGGCGGCGCCGGGCCAGAGCAGGGTGGGCGCGGGTGGTCCGCCGCCGCACGCGGGGAGCCGCATGGCACGCGGTCCGGTGCCGATGCGCGATTACGGAGGACAGCATTATCGCGGCCATGTCGCCTGGGAAGGCGGGCGCTGGCGTCACGAACGCCACAACGGCCGCTTGGGCTGGTGGTGGGACGTCGGCGGGGCCAGGTACTACTATGCTCAGCCGATGGACGGTCCGCCCACCTACATTTCCGAGGAATACGTCGACGACGTTCCGGTGACTTACGCGCCGCCGCCCCCGCGGGTGGCGTATGAGCCGCCTCCGCCGCCACCGCCGGCCGATCCCGGTGCTTCCGCGCTCGGCGGAGCCATTGTCGGCGGTCTGCTCGGCGGCCTGATCTCGGGCAACGCCTCGGGTGCCGCCGCGGGCGCCATCGTGGGTGGCGCGACCGGCGCGATCGCCGGCGCAACCGCAGCCTCCCGGCCGGGCTATTATCTGGCCGAAGGCAACTGCTACTACCGCCATCCCAGCGGGCAGTACGTCCAGGCCGATCCGCGGGCATGTTACTGATCTTCTTTGCAATTTGATCCGATCGAGGCGGGCCTGGTGCCCGCCTCTTCTTTTTTGCGCCGTTCCTCGTCCGCTCGCCGCTCTGCCCAACAGGAACCTTCGTCACCGTGCGGCGATTATCTGCGCGCAGGGACCCCGGAGAGGAGGGTCGCATGGACGGGTTGATTTATCTGATCGGCTTGATTGTCGTGATCTTGGCCATCCTGTCGTTCTTCGGTCTCAGGTAGGGAACCACCCAGATGAGCATCGAAGTTGTCGTGCCTGAAGGCGAGGAGGGGCGCTATCTGCAATGGACGCCTGTGGTCGCCGGCGCGCTGAGTGCTGCCGCGCTGTCATTCATCCTCGTGGCGTTCGGGGTTGCCGTCGGGCTCGGCGTCAGCTCCACCTCGCCGAGCTGGCGGGATGCTTCGGGCGCGCTCGCACTGCTTTCGGGCATCTACCTGATTTTGCAGGCGATCGTGAGCTTCGGCTTTGGCGGCTATATCGCAGGCCGAACAAGAATGCCGCTGGCAGGGGCGCAAGCAGAAGATGTGGAGAGACGTGATGGCCTGCATGGCCTGACCGCCTGGGCGGTGGCGGTTCTGCTCGGCGCTATGCTGGCCGCGGGAATTGGAGCCGCGACAGCCAATCGCGCCTCGACGGGGATGTCGAGTGCCAACACTACCGCGGCCGAACCACTGCTCAGTTACCAGATCGACAAGCTGTTTCGCGCGGCTCGCCGGCCGGCCAACGCCGACCTGACCGCTGAGCGCGCCGAGGCCGGTCGGGTCCTGCTGACGTCGTCAAGCCACAGCGGCGTGAGCAGTGACGACAGGACCTACCTCGTCCAGCTGGTCGCGGCGATAACCGGGCTATCGCCGCCGGAATCCGAGCGGCGGGTCGACGCGGTGATGGCCGATTCAAAGACAGCCATCGCGCGTTCGCGGCGGACTTCGATCATTCTGGCGTTCTCGGTTGCTGCGGCGACCCTGCTTGGGGCCGTCACGGCCTGGGCAGCCGCCTGCGCCGGCGGCCGGCATCGCGACGGCGCGCCTCTGCCGCAATGGATGGCGAGCTCGAACAGACTGCGCCGGCCGAAGATGTTCCCGTAGCAGCGAAGTTGTTGTCCTTGTGATGTCGCGCATGCCAAGGAGATCTTCTCCGAAGGACGAAATCAGGAAGTCGGCGCGGCGGTCTTAGTTACCGTCATTCCGGGGCGCCTCGAAGAGGCGAGCCCGGAATCCATAACCCCAGCCTGTGGTTTTGGATTCCGCGCCTGCGCCTTGCGGCGCATCCCGGAATGACGAGAGATATGAGGCCATAGGTTTCGCGAACACGGCCGAACCGCGCGAACGGTCCGGCCCGGCAGGCACCCGGCGGCGAAACTGCGCCGTCCTTGGGCCGCGCTTCAAGTCCGCATCCGCGCAATCAACGCGCCAATCGAAGCGAGATGGCGGCGCGCGTCCGTTTCAACGACGTCGTCGCGAGGAGCGTGAGCTCCGAAGCAATCCAGACTGTCGCCGCGGAGGCATTCTGGATTGCTTCGCTTCGCTCGCAAACACGAGTCAAATTGCGGCATCGATTTCAAACAGCAGGCACGAATTCGCATCCTCGCGGCATGTTTTGCCCGAGTTTTGCTCGTCGTCTCACCCTCCTTGAAAACGGAGGGCGCAGGGAAGACCGGGTGCCGGCTGACACCCGTGGCCCGCTGTGCGCAGGCTCTGCGCAAAATGCACAGCGGGAAAACCACAGGGCAGCCGAGACATCCCGGCCTTCCCTGCGCAGTGGCCTTACGGCTTATACCGTGCTCTCCCCGGCGACGAATTCCTTTTGCCACCGTCGTCCGCGGATTGAGGCTAGCATCTCAATCCCGGTTGGGCGGAAGAGCCTCCGCGGACTTGGCACCAGCAACGGGTGTCAGGACCACACGGTTTTGCCGTACGCACCTTGCGCCGTTCGTCTCGCGCGCCGCCCGATCGCTCACCACTCCCGGATCGAGAGAGGCCCTGCGATTTGCGATTGCGCGCCGGCGCGGATGCGTCCACCGCATCCCGGCCCGCGCTTCGTGACGACTCGCGAACCGCCCCTCATATCGGGCCGGGACGGACCAGCGTATACGCCAAATCCGAATTCGGGAAAAGAGAAATATTTTCGCGGCGGGGGCTTGACGGGATTTTGGGAGTGATTTGCCTGTCGGGTCTGAGTGAGCAATCATGGCTGTCGTCGATCCGTAGAAGATGTTTCCCCGTGCAAGGAGTTACGGTGCCGGTGCACTTAGTCCGCGCAGAACTTGCCCAAACCATCAGCGGAGTCTAGCTGGCTACCATGAGCATGAAATCGCTTTCCCCGACGATGCGGATGGTGGCACCGGAAGCGATCATGGCCTCGGCCTTTCGGTGTTTTGAGCTTTTTGCTTGGCCCCTTGTTAGCCGCAGATCCTGATCGCCAACGACCAAAATCGTCGTTTTCTTCGTCACGCCATCGGCGACGTCAGCGCCAGCTATTGAGGCCAATGATGCGGCTGCGTCCCGCGCGATCTGAAGCTCGCCGGTAAAAACGACCGTCTCGCCTAGAATTGGTCCGTCACCATCCCCTTTTCTTGCGACTTTGGTGTTCGGATAGATCGGGCGCTTAATTCGCTTTGGCGCCGTGGACTTAGTCGACGCATAACCGAGATCGTCGACCCATTGCTGCAACGTTACGCCGCCCTCGGTGACCGCGCGCAGCAAAAGAAGCCCGGCAGCCCGCGCGTCTTCGGCCGCGTCATGGTGCTTGAATTCTATTCCAAACGCACCCGCCAGATTGGCGAGACCGTAACCGCCATTGTGGCGGAACCCGTCCCATGTGCGCCGCGCGACCTGCAGCGTATCCAGCCAAAAGCAAGGTAGTCCACCAGTGCCGTACCGATCCGCCGCCCGCGCAAGCGCCGTTCGATCAAACGGGCTGTGGTGGACGATGGCGGTATCCTGCAGGGCTGCGCTGATGACCGGAAAGACCTTCGCCATGGTTGGTTTACCGGAAACGTGCTCCGGTCGGATTCCATGAATGCCGATATTGATCGGATCGAATTCGTCTTCAGGGTCAACCAGGATCGTAAGGGACTTGAAGACGGTCCCATCGCGGAAGTGGACTAGCCCAATCGAGCAAATGCTCCCGAAGTCGGCATTGGCCGTTTCGACATCCAGCGCAATAAAGTCAGTGATTCCGCCCACCTTCTAGCCCCCGCCCTTGGCAGGCATCATCCTGCAACCCTGGGGCGAGCGCAATACCGATGGCGCGTTCGCGCCCCAGAGTGGGCAGCGGTCAGGTCCTTGTGGGCGTCGCCTTTAGCCCCAGCGGGGCGGGTGAGGGCGGGGTCATGCACCTTTGGTGCCGCCAATTTGACCGATCGTGAGGCCGCTACAGATTGCGGCGGTGCGGCCAGCCTTCCACATGGGAGCGGCGGTAGGTCAATTGGAGCAAACCCGATGCGTTCTGTTTTGGCCTTGGGCCTGTTGATCGCCCTTTGCGCTTCTGCCAACGCCGCGACGGTGCATCACTCCCGCTCACGCGATCACATCGTCGTTCGTCCCAGCAAAGGTGTCGCCGTCCCCCCGGGGTGGTACAAGTTTCCCGGCTATCCGCCCATACCTCCGGAGAAGAATAGAAATCTTGACCCGTCCAACCGCGGAAGCGGTTGACGATACGAAGGCAGCGACAAGCGTACACGGAAAAATGAGAACAGAACGCACAAGACATTGAAATCAGTGGCGATCCCAGCAGGACTCGAACCTGCAACCCGCGGAGTAGAAAGATTTGACCCGGCCCGCCGTTTTGCGCCACCCCTCAATCGCTTAGCCCTGGCCATCGCCGCAGTCCGGGATTTTTCCGGGGGATCGTGGCGCGGCCGCGGCGGCGAGAGCCTCGAATGAACGCTTCACGCTCGTCGCGTGCGGGTCATCTTCGCCAAAGGGAGTTGGTGGACGGTTTGTTCACAGTCAGCGGTGATCGGCAAGCTAGCGCCATAGCTCAATCAGAAGCGGCCATGCCTGCTCAACTGCGGCATTTCCAATCGCGCGGCCTGCGCCAAGGACAACCTCCGTGACGAACGCTGTGCCAGAATTAACCGCCGGTGCGTTAAGTCGGTTCCGGCGCTGGAACAGGGCACCAGCTTCCAGCGCGTCTTGTCAGAGCGCAAACATAGTGATGGCGATGATGGCGAGGACAACCAGGTTGACGGTGGTGATGATCTGGCTTTGCGACAGCGGACTATAATTGTTCATCGCGCGTCACCTTTCGCGGCCGTCCGGGGCTCCACAGAATTTTTGGAAACGTATGATTCCAGGGCCGCCCAGCGGCTGAGCAGCGTGGCCCCGATGAGATCAACACTAGCTTCCTATTGCGCACGCAAAGCAAGGTCTATTATCGGCGGCGGGAGGAAAAGCGGGGCCTGTGCAACGCAGGCTGCCCATCACGCGCGAGCGCCTGCTGGTGGGGATTTGACGGTTGGAATTGGCTTGTTTCAGCCATGCGCTACATCGCCATGCCATCATCGCGATCTGGCGTGAAAGGGCGGACGAACTGCCCAAGGGCCGACCCGGCCGACACGCGGCTACTTCTTCTTTGGTGTCAGCCAGTCTTCGTCTTCCAGGGACGGTGCCCGCTTCTGCTGTTCCATGATCTTCTTGTACTCCTCGGGGATCACCTGACGGCGGGATGCCTCGTTCAGCGTCTGCGGGAACCAGGTCGCAATGCCGGGAAAGGTGATCATCAGCCCGACGCAGATCACCTGCAGGATCATGAACTGGAACATGCCGGCGTAAATCGTCGCGAGACTCCAGCCCTTCACCACCTGCTTAAGATAGTACGCCGACATGGCGACCGGCGGCGACAGAAAGGCGGTCTGTAGCACCACCGCCACCAATGCTCCGAACCATATGAGGTCGATGCCCATGCCCTTTACGACCGGATAGAAGATCGGCAGGAACACCAGAATGATGGCTGGCCACTCAAACGGCCAACCCAGCAGGAAAATCAGGAAGAGCACGACGATCAGCATGAGGCTCGTAGGCAACTGGAGGCCGAGCATCGTCTCGGTGATCCAGTTCGCCGAGCCAAGGCGGGCGAACACCGCACCGAAAATATTCGACGTAACCGCCAGCAGCAGGACCATGCTCGACGTCGACATCGTCGAGGTCAGCGCGCGCTGCAGTCCGCCGAGCGAGAACCTGCCATATGCGATGGCCAGGATCAGCGCGCCGACACTGCCGATGCCGGCGGCCTCCGTCGGCGTCGCAAGACCCCCGATGATCGAGCCGAGCGTCGCCGTGATGAGTCCGAGCAGGGGTAGCGTGCCGATGATCACCTCGCGCGCAATGTGCCCCGCCGAGTAGATCCGCTCGTCCTTTGGCACGGGCGGCCCGAGTTTGGGGTTCAGGAAGGCGCGGCCCATCAGGTAGGCGATGTACATGCCGGCCAGCAGGAAGCCCGGCCCGAAGGCTGCGGCATAGAGATCGGCGACCGACACCCCGAGCACCGGTCCCATCACGATCAGCATTACCGACGGGGGAATGAGAATGCCGAGCGTGCCGCCCGCCGTTATCGTGCCCGCTGAAAGCTTGGCATCATAACCCGCCTTGTTCATGATCGGCGAGGCCATGATGCCAAGAACGGTGACGGCGGCGCCGACGATGCCTGTCGCCATCGCGAACACGGTCGATGTCAGGATGACGACGAGAAAGAGCGCGCCGCGCACCGGCGCAAGCAGCATGCGGAACGCCGTAAAAAGGCGCTCCATGAGGCCCGCCTGCTCGGTGATGAAGCCCATGAAGATGAACAGCGGCACGGCGGCCAGGAGTTCCTCCTTCATCATGCCGATGGTCTGAAAGTAGCCAAGTTCGAAGACCGTCGCGCCCATGCCCCAGTAACCGAACGAAAAGGCGAGAAACAGCAACGTGAACGAGATCGGCACGCCGATGAAGATCGCGCCAAGCAAGACCAGAAGCATGACGAGGCCGATGAGCGCTTCTGCGGTCATATCTCGACCTTCGCCTTGTGCTCGAGTTCGACACCGGTGCGCATCATGTAGAAGCTCTTGATCAGCTCGGACACGCCCTGGATCAGCAGCAGGAGGCAAGCGAGCGGCACGACGAACTTGAAAGGCCACAGCACGGGCCGCCACGGTGTCTGGTCCGAAGTCTCGTTGATCAGCCAGGCGTAGTGAAATTCGTTCCAGCTGATCAGGAACAGCATGATCAGGCTCGGGAAGAAGAAGACGATATAGGAGATCGTATCGATCCAGCCCTTCCTGCGGATGGAGAACTTTTCCCAGAAGAAGTCGGTGCGGATGTGGGCACCTTTGTGCAGCGCGTAGGCGGCCCCCAGCATGAACAGCGAGCCGTAGAGCATGTAGGTCGCGTCGTAGGCCCATATGGTCGGCGCGTTGAACAGGTAACGCGATCCAACCTCGTAGGCGACGCTCAGGACAAGCGGCACGGACAGCCACGAGATGATCGTGCCGGTCCGGTCCGTGAAGCCGTCGATGATCCTGATTAGGGCCAGGAGCGCCGGCGGCTGCCTCCCTGTTGTCTCAGCCATCCATCCCCCTACAGCCGAACGTTTGCGCGGCGCGCCTTGCGGCGCGCAGGACCGCCGCGCAGGAATTGAGGGCGGTCGAAGCGGCCGCCCTCGGACGAAGCCCTATTTCTCGACGGGGAAGTAGTAGTTCGCCATGAAGGAGTACGGCGGGAAATAGGACCGCTTGTACGGCACCACAGCGCTCGCATACGCCTTCTGCGAGTCGTGCACCTTTTTGAAGAACGGGTTCTTGGCGCTTTCGGCCGCCGCGATCTCGTCCCACTTCTTGATGAAGGCCAGCAGGATCTCGGTCGGCGTGCGCAGTATCTGCACGCCGTGCTTCTGCTGCATCTCGATCAGCGCATCGGCATTCTGGCGCTGCCACTTGGTCCACCAGACGAGGAATGTCTCGTTGGCCGCCGACTTGATGATCTCCTGATGCTGGGGGCTGAGCTCCTTCCACACATCGCCGTTGATTACGAGTTCGCCGACCGTCACGTTCTCATGCAGGCCGGGCGAATAGTGGTACTTCCAGACATTGTGGAAGCCGAGCTGCATGTCCTCGATGCCGCCGACCCATTCCGCGCAATCGATCACGCCGCGCTGCGCGGAAGGAATGATTTCGCCGCCCGGCATGTTGACCACCGTGAAGCCGAGCGCCTGCCACACTTCGCCGGCCATGCCGGTCTGGCGGCATTTCATGCCCTTCATGTCCTCGACCGTCTGGATCGGCTTCTTGAACCAGCCGAACGCCTGCGGCCCGGCAGGCAGGATGGGGAACACGATCACGTTGAGCTTGAGTTCCTTCTGGTAGAACTCGTTGTAAAGCTCGAGGCCGCCGCCGTGATAGAGCCAGCCCATCACGTCCATGAAGTCCATGCCGAACGTGCCGCCAGGACCGCCGGTAAAAAGGATCGCGGTCTTGTTCTTGCCGGTCCAGTAGCCGGCCCACGCATGCGCTCCGTCGAGCACCTTCTTGTGGGTCGCGTCCAGCACTTCGAACGCCGGCACGACCTGGCCGGCGGGCATCGCCTCGATCTTCAGCGCGCCGGCCGACAGCTTGTTCACCCGGTCGGCGAAGTAGGTGAAGTTGTCATAGAGTGTGAGCGACGCCGGCCATGTGGCCTGCATCTTCAGCGTTTTTGTCTGCGTCTGCGCCATGACCGCACTGGCGGATACGAGAGACGCCACTACCATGAGGGCGCCACCGAGCATTCCCAGAAACGAGCGTTTCATGAGCCATCTCCTCCCGATGTGACCTTGGCGGGTTCTCTTCTTCTGTTTTCTTGCCGCCTGGCCGTGAACGAAGTCTGCCACCGTCAGCTCACGTTGTCATCTTGCTTTGTAGCCGCAGCAAGCGGCCAGCCGGCTGCTGCAGCGCGGCGCGGGTTTGCGCGGGTGCGCGCCGACGGATTTCGCTGCTTGTTGCACCGCAATTGATCTTCCCACGACGTCAGCGCGTAGAGCGTGTGGCTAGCCCACGTGGGCGATCCGACGCATCGGCACGGCCAGGCATGACCTCACATGACTCTTGTCGAGGTCAGATCTCCGCAGCGACAACCCGTTGCCATTCAAGTTCCGCGATAGCTTGACAGCCTTAACCACCTTGGTCGTGGTCATGCCGATCTCACCTGCGGCTCGGGATTGTCGCCGAGACCGTCGAGAGACACGCAGCGCTCCGGCGCATCGATCATCATCTGGTGGATGCGCGCGTCCGGTTTGCGAAGGGGCAACGTCTTTGCGAGGAGCGCAAGCGACGAAGCAGGCTGTCACCGCCGAGGCAGTCTGGATTGCGTCGCTTCGCTCGCAAAGACGAGTCAATGCGGCATCGATTTCAAACAGCAGGCACGACTTCGCATCCTCGCGGCAGAGATTGCGCCTTTGTCTATCAACTTGCGCATGTAGCACGAGATTCCCAAGGGCAGCTACGCCTGTTCCGCTCGATATTGCGCCGAACTGCCGGGAGTGCAGGCAGGGCTATCGCATTTGAAAACGAACTTGGTGGCAGTTTCTCCGCGACCATCCTTCGAGACGCCCGCTTTCAGCGGGCTCCTCAGGATGAGGTCTTGTTTCGCGGCGAAATACTGGACCCTCATGGTGGGCGCGTCTCGAACCATGAGGCCGCGCCGTTCACAGCCTCCATAGAGTCATATGCGATCGCCCTGGGAGTGCAGGGGACGGTAGTGGGAGTTAAGGAGAATCTTCTCTACAGGCCCAGCGTGCTTTCGCGCTAAGAATGGCCTCTAAGTATTTGTTTTTATGGCGATCCCAGCAGGACTCGAACCTGCAACCCGCGGAGTAGAAATCCGCTACTCTATCCAGTTGAGCTATGGGACCGTCCGGGCAGACCCGCCGAAGCGGAGTTTACCACGGGCAATATGAAAAATCCGCTTCGCCGCCAAGCCCCTTGCGAACCGTTTTCGGGAGGCGGGCGACAAACCGGAGCGGTGGACCGAAAGTTCGGTCGCCGATAAACCAGCGCGCGCCGCGATTGCCTGCTCGGCAGCGCCTTGAACTTGCATTACCATGACGAACACGACCTTTGGCTGTTTCGAGTTCCATTGCCATCAGTCGGTCACCATTTCGCGTACTTCTTTGCAAACGCGGCCGCATTGGCCGCGCTCCGGGAGCTCCATCATGATCGGTTTGGTTCGCGCTGCGATACTTTGCGCAACGCTCGCGCTTGGCCTGGCCTCCGCCCAGGCGGCGGACAAGGCGTTCAAACGGGACGATCTTGCCGATGCCGCGATCAAGCTGGAGGCCCAGATCAAGAGCGAGTCGGGACCCGTGGCCAAGAGCGCGGCGACGCTCCGGACCGACGCCGACGCCGCCTTCAAGCGCAACGATCTCCGCACCGGGCTGCAGATCCTCGGCCAGATCGCCGCCACCGCCCCCGATGACAGCGGCAACTGGCTGCGGCTCGGCCGCGTCATCTTCCAGATCGCTCCGAAGAGCACCAGCGAGCAGACCTTCCTGCTGGAGCGCGCTTCGACCGCCGCCTACATCGCCTACCAGCGCGCGGGCAATCCCGGCGAGGAGGCGGCCGCGCTCGCCGTGCTCGGCCGCGCCATGTCGCAGCGCAAGCTGTGGCGGCCGGCCCTGGACGCGCTGCGGCTCTCGCTCGACCTGCGCGAGGTCGCCGAGGTGCGCGGGCAATACGAGAAGATGCGCGACGAGCACGGCTTCCGGCTGCTCGACTATACCGTGGACTCCGATTCGGCCTCGCCGCGGGCCTGTTTCCAGTTCTCCGAGGAACTGGCCAAGCGCACGGATTTCTCGCCCTTCGTCGCGCTGGCCGGCACCGACAAGCCGGCGCTGTCGGCCGAAAGCAAGCAGCTCTGTGTCGACGGGCTGAAGCATGGCGAGCGCTACAACATCAACCTGCGCACGGGTCTGCCGTCGACCGTCAAGGAGTCCTTGCCGAAATCGGCGGAGTTCAACATCTATGTGCGCGACCGCAAGCCGTTCGTGCGCTTCACCAGCCGCGCCTATGTACTGCCGCGCACCGGCCAGCGCGGCATTCCCGTCGTCAGCGTCAACACGCCGGCGGTTAGCATCAACATCTTCCGGATCGGCGACCGCAACCTGATCAATACGGTGGTCGACAGCGATTTCCAGAGGACGCTGAGCCGCTACCAGCTCTTCGAACTCGGCGGCGAGCGCGGCGTCAAGGTCTGGTCGGGCGAGCTGGCGACCGCGACGACGCTGAACCAGGACGTCACCACCGCGTTTCCGGTCGATCAGGCGGTCGGCGACTTGCAGCCGGGCGTGTACGTGATGACGGCGGCGGCCAAGGGGCCGTCCAATGACGACGATTCATCGCTTGCCACGCAATGGTTCATCGTCTCCGACCTCGGCGTCACCGCCTATTCCGGCAATGACGGCATCCACGTCTTCGTCAATTCGCTCGCATCGACCGATGCCGTTGCGAAGGCCGAGGTGCGGCTGGTCGCCCGCAACAACGAGATCCTCGCGACCCGAAAGACCGACGAGGCCGGCCATGCGCTGTTCGAGGCGGGGCTGGCGCGCGGCGAGGGCGGCCTGTCGCCGGCGATGCTGACCGTGTCGGGCGAAAAGACCGATTACGCGTTTCTGAGCCTGAAGACCAATGCCTTCGATCTTTCCGACCGCGGCGTCAAGGGACGCGTGGTGCCGCCCGGCGCCGATGCCTTCGTCTATGCCGAGCGCGGCGTCTATCGCTCCAGCGAGACGGTGTACCTGACCGCGCTTGTGCGCGACGGGCAGGGCAACGCCATCACCGGCGGGCCGCTGACGCTCGTGATCGAGCGCCCGGACGGGGTCGAATTCCGCCGTGCCGTGCTGGCCGACCAGGGCGCAGGCGGCCGCACGCTCGCCGTGCCGCTCAACTCTGCGGTCCCGACCGGGACGTGGCGGGTGAGGGCGTTCACCGATCCGAAGGGGTCTTCGGTCGGCGAGACCACCTTCATGGTCGAAGACTACGTCCCCGATCGCATCGAATTCGACCTGACTTCCAAGGACAAGCAGATCAAAGCTCAGGTTCCGGTGGAACTGAGGGTGGACGGGCATTTCCTCTACGGCGCCCCGGCGTCCGGCTTGCGGCTCGAAGGCGACATGCTGGTCGCCCCTGCGTCCGATCGGCCCGGCTTCCCCGGCTATCAGTTCGGCGTCAAGGACGAAGAGACCTCGAGCAACGAGCGCACCCCGATCGAGGATCTGCCGGAGTCGGATGCCAAGGGCACGGCGACCTTCCCGGTCAGCCTCGACAAGCAGCCCTCTTCGTCGCGTCCGCAGGAAGCCCAGATCTTCATTCGCATGGTGGAAGCCGGCGGTCGCGCGGTCGAGCGCAAGATCGTGCTGCCGGTGGCGCCCGCGACCGCGATGCTCGGCGTAAAGCCGTTGTTCGACGGCAAGAACGTCGCCGAGGGCGACAAGGCCTCGTTCGACGTCGTGTTCGTCTCGCCGGAAGGCAGGACGCTGCCGCGCGGCAGCCTTCGCTATGAGCTGTTGAAGATCGAATCCCGCTACCAGTGGTACCGGCAGAATTCCTATTGGGAATACGAGCCGGTCAAGAGCACCCGCCGCATCGCGGATGGCGATCTCACCATCGCGGCCGACAAGCCGTCCCGTGTCACGCTGTCGCCGCAACCGGGCCGCTATCGGCTCGACGTCAAGTCGAACGAAGCCGATGGTCCGATCACCTCGGTGCAGTTCGACGTCGGCTGGTATTCGGACGGCAGCGCCGACACGCCGGACATGCTGGAGGCCTCGATCGACAAGCCGGAATATCAGTCGGGCGAGACTATGACCGTGTCGGTCAATGCACGCAGCGCCGGCAAGCTCACCATCAGCGTGCTGGGCGACCGGCTGCTGACCACGCAGACGGTCGACGTCAAGGAAGGCACCGCCCAGGTCAGGATTCCGGTCGGCAAGGATTGGGGCACCGGCGCCTACGTCGTGGCAACGTTTCGCCGGCCGCTCGATGCGGCGGCGCAGCGCATGCCGGGCCGAGCGATCGGCATAGAATGGTTCGGTATCGACAAGAAGGCCCGCACGCTCGCGGTCAGCCTGTCGCCGCCTTCGCTGATCCGCCCGAACTCGACGCTGAAGATCCCGGTCAAGATCGACGGGCTCAATCCCGGCGAGGACGCCAAGGTGGTGATCGCCGCGGTCGATGTCGGCATCCTCAACCTGACCAACTACAAGCCGCCGGCGCCGGACGATTACTATCTCGGCCAGCGCCAGATGACCTCGGAGATCCGCGATCTCTACGGCCAGCTGATCGACGGCATGCAGGGTACTCGCGGCCAGATCAGATCCGGCGGCGACGGGGCAGGTGTCGAGCTGCAGGGCAGCCCGCCGACCCAGAAGCCGCTCGCGCTCTTTTCGGGCATCGTCACGGTCGGAGCCAACGGCAGCGCCGAGGTGAGCTTCGAAGTTCCGGAGTTCGCCGGCACCGCGCGCGTCATGGCGGTGGCCTGGACCGCCACAAAGCTCGGCCGCGCGACGACCGACGTCACCATCCGCGATCCGGTGGTGCTGACCGCAACCCTGCCGCGCTTCCTTCTCAACGGCGATCACGGCACGGTCAATTTCGAGATCGACAATGTCGAAGGCGCGTCCGGCGACTACACGCTCAACGTCAAGGCCGCCGGTCCCGTCAAGATGAGCGGCAATCCGGCGACCACGGTCAAGCTTGCCGCCAAGCAGCGCTCTTCGCTGTCGCTCGCGCTGGACGCCGACGCGGCCGGCACCGCCACCCTTGACGTCGACATCAAGGGACCGAACGGGCTGGCGCTCGCGCGGCACTACGCGCTGGACGTGAAGCCGGCGACGCAGGTTCTGGCGCGCCGCTCGATCCGGACGCTTGCCAGGGGCGAGAGCCTGACGCTGACCGCCGACATGTTCTCGGATCTCGTGCCGGGCACCGGCAGCGTTTCGATCTCGGCCAGCCTCTCGACCGCGCTCGATGCCGCGACCATCCTGAAGGCGCTTGATCGCTATCCTTACGGCTGTTCGGAGCAGATCACGAGCCGGGCGATGCCGCTGCTCTATGTCAACGAGCTTGCGGCGGGCGCGCATCTGGCGATGGACACCGAAGTCGACCAGCGCATCAGGGACGCCATCGAGCGGCTGCTGGCCCGCCAGGGCTCCAACGGGTCGTTCGGCCTGTGGTCAGCCGGCGGCGACGATGCCTGGCTCGACGCCTACGTCACGGACTTCCTGACCCGGGCGCGGGAGAAAGGCTTTGTGGTGCCGGACGCGCTGTTCAAGAACGCGCTCGATCGCATCCGCAACTCGGTGGTGAATGCCAACGAACCGGAAAAGGACGGCGGACGCGATCTCGCCTACGGGCTCTATGTGCTGGCCCGCAACGGCGCGGCGCCCATCGGCGACTTGCGCTATCTCGCCGACACCAAGCTCAACAACCTGGCCACTCCGATCGCAAAGTCGCAGCTTGCGGCGGCGCTGGCGCTGGTCGGCGACCGCAACCGGGCCGAGCGGGTCTATGGGGCGGCGCTGGAAAGCCTGGCGCCGAAGCCGGTGCTGGAGTTCGGGCGCACCGACTACGGTTCGGCCTTGCGCGATGCCGCCGCGCTGGTGTCGCTGGCGAGCGAAGGCAATGCGCCGCGCGCGACGCTGACACAGGCTGTGAGCCGGATCGAAACCGCGCGCGGGCTGACGCCGTACACCTCGACCCAGGAGAATGCCTGGCTGGTCTTGGCGGCGCGGGCGCTCGCAAAGGAGAACCTGTCGCTCGACATCGACGGCCAGCCGGTCAAGAGCGCTGTGTATCGCAGCTACAGGGCATCGGACATGGCGAACAAGCAGCTGAAGATCACCAACACCGGCGATGCGCCGGTGCAGGCGGTGGTCTCGGTGTCGGGTTCGCCTGTCACGCCGGAGCCGGCGGCATCGAATGGCTTCAAGATCGAACGCAGCTATTTCACGCTCGATGGCAAGCCGGCCGACATCAGCAAGGTCAGGCAGAACGACCGGTTTGCGGTGGTCCTGAAGATCACCGAGGCCAAACCGGAGTTCGGCCACATCATGGTCTCGGACCATCTGCCGGCCGGGCTCGAGATCGACAATCCGCATCTCGTCTCCTCCGGCGAGACCGGCACGCTGGATTGGATCGAGGATGGCGAGGAGCCTGAAGACACCCAGTTCCGTGACGACCGCTTTACCGCGGCGGTCGACCGCGCCGCCGACGACAAGTCGGTGTTCACGGTGGCCTACGTCGTGCGCGCGGTGTCGCCGGGCAAGTATGTGCTGCCGCAGGCCTATGTCGAGGACATGTATAATCCCTCGCGCTACGGCCGCACCGGCACCGGTACCGTCGAGGTGCGTCCGGGGAATGAGAAGGCGAGATGAGCGAAGCGGCTCCGCATACTCGGTCGTCATGCCCGGGCTTGACCCGGGCATCCACGAAACTGCGTGCAGCGGGGAAAGACGTGGATGGCCG
Source organism: Bradyrhizobium sp. (assembly GCF_016213215.1). Classification (GTDB taxonomy): domain Bacteria; phylum Pseudomonadota; class Alphaproteobacteria; order Rhizobiales; family Xanthobacteraceae; genus Bradyrhizobium. Next base: position 81,569 of record NZ_JACRAW010000038.1, read on the forward strand.
GGTCAAGCCCGGCCATGACGGTGGAGTGAAGAGCAGGGCAGGTCGCATCTTCCTCATTGCGGCCGCAACGCTTTTTATCGTTGCTAGCGCCTCCTTCACGGCCTGGGTCGTCTCGCTCGGCCCGCTGCCGCTCGACAAGGCGCGGGAGGTTTCCGCCACGGTGGTCGATCGCAACGGCAGACTCTTGCGCGCCTATGCGATGGCCGACGGGCGCTGGCGGCTGCCCGTCGATGCGAGGGGTGGCGTCGATCCGACCTACATCAAGCTGCTGCTGGCCTATGAAGACCAGCGCTTCCATTCCCATCACGGTGTCGATCCCCTCGCGCTCGGCCGCGCCGCACTTCAGCTGATCAGCCGCGGCCGGATCGTCTCGGGCGGCTCGACCATCACCATGCAGCTGGCGCGGCTGATGGAGCCGAGGCGGCAGCGGTCGCTTTACGCCAAGCTGCGGCAGATGGTGCGCGCGATCGAGCTTGAGCGGGAGTTGAGCAAGGATCAGATCCTCGACCTGTACCTCGCGCTGGCGCCCTATGGCGGCAATCTCGAAGGCATTCGTGCCGCATCCCTGGGCTATTTCGGCAAGGAGCCGAAGCGGCTGTCGCTCGCTGAAGCCGCGCTCCTGGTCGCGTTGCCGCAGTCGCCGGAAACCCGCCGGCTCGATCGCTATCCGGATGCTGCCCGCGCCGCGCGCGACCGGGTGCTCGACCGCATGGTCGAGGAGCTCCTGGTGAGCGCGGAAGATGCCGCACAGGCCAAGGCCGCGCCGGTGCCGCGGCTGCGCAAGCCGATGCCGATCCTGGCTCCGCATTCGGCTGATCAGGCCATCACCACCATGAAGGATCTGCCGGTCGTCAGGCTGACCCTCGATGCCGGCTTGCAGAGAGTGCTCGAGCCGCTCGCCCGCGATCGGGCGATTGCGTTGGGGCCGAACATCTCCGTGGCCATCATCGCGGTCGACAACGAAAGCGGCGACGTGCTCGCCCGTATCGGCTCTGCCGACTATTTCGATCACGCCCGTGCAGGGCAGGTGGACATGACGCGCGCGGTGCGTTCGCCGGGCTCGACGCTGAAGCCGTTCATCTATGGGCTTGCCTTCGAGGATGGCCTTGTCCATCCCGAAAGCCTGATTGACGATCGCCCGATCCGGTTCGGCTCCTACGCCCCGGAAAATTTCGACATGACGTTCCAGGGCACGGTGCCGGTGCGAAAGGCGCTGCAACTGTCGCTGAACGTGCCGGCGATCGCGCTGCTCGATCGGGTGGGCTCCAGCCGGCTGACCTCGCGGCTGCGCCAGGGCGGGGTCAATCTCGTGCTGCCCAAGGACGAGGCGCCGGGGCTAGCCATGGGCTTGGGCGGCGTCGGGATCACGCTGCAGGATCTGGCGCAGCTCTATGCCGGACTGGCGCGGCTGGGGACAACCCGGCCGCTGCACGAGATCGTCACCGACAAGGACGATCAGCGCGATCCCTTGCGCCTGCTGGACCAGGTCGCGGCCTGGCAGGTCGGCAACGTCCTGCTGGGCACGCCGCCGCCCGAGAACGCGCCGCACAACCGGATCGCCTTCAAGACCGGGACCAGCTACGGGTACCGGGACGCCTGGTCGGTCGGTTTCGACGGCCGCATGACCATCGGCGTGTGGGTCGGGCGTCCCGACGGTGCCCCGGTTCCAGGGCTGATCGGACGCACCGCCGCGGCTCCTATCCTGTTCGACGCTTTCGCCCGGACCGGCAAACTGCCGGCGCCGCTGTCAAAGGCGCCGAAAGGAACCTTGGCTGCCAGCAACGCCAAGTTGCCGTTGCCGCTCCGCCGGTTCCGGCCGGTTGGCGAGTTGGTGCGGTCCGGCGGCGAGCAGGCGCCGCATATCCAGTTTCCGCTGAACGGCTCGCGCATCGACGTCGACCGGACCGCCGGCGGCGCCTCAGCCATGCCCGTCAAGGTTGCTGGTGGGGTGCTGCCGATGACGGTGCTGGTCAACGGCATGGCGGTTGGCGAGATCGATGGCCGCCGCCAGCGCCTGATCGACCCGCCCGGGCCGGGTTTCGCGCGGCTCACCGTCATCGACGCCAAGGGCACCGCGGACACAGTTGTCATCCGAATTCAATAGGCTGGGGGCTAAGCAGTTGTAGGCGCGGCAGTTTCAGCGTATGCGGGGTCGATGGCCGAGACCTACGCACGCCCCCGTTTTGGAGAGCCGCGCGAGCCGAAGAACCTGGTGAACCCGGGTAACCGGCTCATGCGCGTGATCGAATTCGTCACCGGCAATCATTTTCGGGCCGCCGCTTTCCTGGTCGTGTGCGCGCTGCTGCTGTTCCTGCCCGGCTTCTTCACGATCCCCCCGATCGACCGCGACGAGGCGCGGTTCGCCCAGGCGACCAAGCAGATGGTCGAAAGCGGCGACTACGTCGACATCCGTTTCCAGGACGACGTCCGTTACAAGAAGCCGGTCGGCATCTACTGGTTGCAGTCCGCTGCCGTCGAGACCGCCTCGGCGTTCGGCCTGCCGCGGGCACAGCTCCGCATCTGGGTCTATCGCGTTCCTTCGTTGATCGGTGCAATCGGCGCGGTGCTCCTGACCTACTGGGCCGCGCTCGGCTTCGTGACGCGCCGCGGCGCGGTCCTGGCCGCGCTGATGATGTGCAGCTCGGTCTTGCTTGGCGTCGAAGCGCGGCTCGCCAAGACCGATGCGATGCTGCTGCTCGCCGTCGTCGCGGCGATGGGCGCGCTGTCCAAAGTCTATCTGTCCTGGCAGCGCGGCGAGGATCCGGTTCACCCGCCCTGGAGCTGGCCTGTGATCTTCTGGACGGCGCTTGCCGGCGGCATCCTGCTCAAGGGACCGCTGATCCTGATGTTTGCGGGGCTGACGATCATCACGCTCGCGGTGCTCGACCGCGACGCCGCCTGGCTGCGGCGCCTGCGCCCCGTGTGGGGCCTCATGTGGACGCTGGTGCTCGTGCTGCCGTGGTTCGTCGCCATCTTCCTGCGCGCCGGCGACACCTTCTTCGCCACTTCCGTCGGCGGCGACATGCTCAGCAAGTTGGGGGCGCAGGAATCCCACGGTGCGCCGCCCGGAGCGTACCTGTTGCTGTTCTGGGTGACATTCTGGCCGGGAGCCGCGCTCGCGACCATGGCAGCGCCCGCGGTCTGGCGGGCGCGGCGCGAGCCTGGCGCTCAATATCTGCTGGCCTGGCTGATTCCGTCATGGCTTGTATTCGAGGCGGTGCTGACCAAGCTGCCGCATTATGTGCTGCCGCTCTATCCGGCGATCGCGATTCTGACCGCCGGCGCGCTGGAGCGGCGGGTGCTGTCGCGCTCCTGGCTGACGCGTGGATCGGCGTGGTGGTTCGCGATCCCTGCGCTTGGCTCGATCATCGCCGTGGTCGGCGCGGTCAAGCTGACGCTGCACCCGGGGTTCGCCGCGTGGCCGTTCATCGCAGCCGCGCTGATCTTCGGCCTGTTCGCCTGGTGGCTCTACGATAACAACCATGCCGAACGCTCGCTTCTCAACGCCGTTGCCGCGGCGGTGTTTCTGGCTATTGCAGTCTATGGGATTGTCCTGCCGTCGCTGACGCCCTTGTTCCCGAGCGCCGAGGTTGCCCGCGCGCTGCGCAACGTGACCTGCGTCGGGCCCAAAGCCGCCGCGGCCGGCTATCACGAGCCGAGCCTGGTTTTCATGACCGGCACGTCGACGCTGCTGACTGACGGCTCGGGTGCGGCGGATTTCCTGAAGCAGGGCAGTTGCCGCTTCGCGCTGGTGGAGCAGCGCTCCGAGCGCAGTTTCGCCCAACGCGCCGAGGCGATTGGGCTGCGATATGATGTCGGCGCCCGCGTCGACGGCTACAACTTCTCGCAGGGCCGGGCAATTTCGATCGCGATCTTCCGCTCGGAAGGCACCGAATAAGATGTCGCCGCCAGCCGGCGCGAGCCGGTCTCCGAGCTATGTCGCCCAACTGCTCGCGATTTCGCGGCGGGCGGCCTTGCAACTCGTGCGCCAGCCATCCCATTCTCGCCGCGCCGAGGCGGCGCGCCAATTGGCGCGTCACTCGCTGCTGCTTGCCGCGACCGGGGCGGCGCTGATCATCCTGCTGATGATTGCGCTGGACGGGCCTGAGATCGAGCTGATGCCACCCCGCGGCACGCCCACCCTGTGGCCGGTGCGGATCCTGACCGAGTTCGGCAAGGACGCCTATGTGCTGTTGTCGTTGGGCGGCGCACTGGTTTTGGTCGCGCTGGCCGCGGCAGCGTTGCACGGGAACACGCGTGCTCTGTTGCTCGGGATCGGTACGCGGCTTCAGTTCATGTTCTTCGCCGTGCTGGTATCAGTGCTCATCGGCGATCTGTTGAAGTGGGTGGTCGGCCGCGGCCGCCCGTTTGTCGGCGGCAAGGCCAATCCGTTCAATTTCGTGCCCTTCAATGGAACGGAGGCATATTACAGTTTGCCATCCGGGCATGCGGTGACGGCCTTTGCCCTTGCTTTCGCAGTCGGCGCGCTCTGGCCGCGTGTGCGGACTGCAATGTACCTGTACGCCGTCGCGATTGCGCTGACTCGCCTCGTGCTGCTGTCCCATCACCCGAGCGACGTGGTGGCCGGCGCCTTGGTCGGCATCGTCGGCGCGATGGCGGTGCAATACTGGTTTGCCGCCCGGCGGCTGGGATTTGCGATCCGCGCGGGCGGCGAAATCGTACCGCTGCCCGACCCGGTATCACGAGGCTTCAAAAGGGTTGCCCGCGCCGCACCGGCCCCATAAAAGCGGTCGCCGCGACGCCCGGGGCGCCTGCCGCCACCCAACCCAAACCGTGAGCTTCGATTTGCCTTCTTTCGAACCAGCCGTAGCGGTCTCCATCGTCGTGCCCGTGCGCAACGAAGCCGGGAACATCGTGCCGTTGATCGAGGAGATCGTGGCCGCGCTCGAGGGCCGGTGGGAGTACGAAATTATCTATGTCAACGACGGCTCGACCGACACGACGGGGGAGCGGCTGATCAATGCGATGGAGCAGCGGGGCAATCTGCGTCAACTCCGTCATGCCAAGTCGACCGGCCAATCGGCCGCGGTGCGCAGCGGCGTACGCGCGGCCCGCGGGGGCATCGTGGCCACGCTCGACGGTGACGGCCAAAACAATCCGGCCTTTCTGCCCGATCTGATCTCGGCGATCGAGAAGGGTGGCGAACACGTCGGTCTCGCCGCCGGCCAAAGGGTTGGTCGAAGGGATACGGGTTTCAAGAAGTTCCAGTCACGCGTCGCCAACCGCGTGCGCAACGCGATCCTGCATGACGGGACGCGCGATACCGGCTGCGGGCTCAAGGCGTTTCGGCGCGACGTGTTCCTGATGCTGCCTTACTTCGACGGACTGCATCGCTTTCTGCCGGCCCTGGTTCGGCGGGAAGGCTACGATGTCACCTATGTCGACGTGATCGACCGGCCCCGCCATTCCGGCGTTTCGAATTACGGCTTTTTCGACCGGGTTTGGGTCGGGATCATGGATCTTGCCGGGGTGTGGTGGCTGATCCGCCGCAAGAAGCCGACGCCCGAGGTGACCGAGGTGACCCTATGACTGACCTGCTCAACTATCTGCACGACGTCTTCGTCGCCAAGTTCGATGCCTGGGTCGTTCTCGGATTCATCGCGCAGGGGTTCTTCACGATGCGGTTTGCGGTGCAATGGATTGCATCCGAGCGCGCGCGCAGGAGCGTTGTCCCGGTCGCGTTCTGGTTCTTCTCGATCGGCGGTGGGATGTTGCTGTTGATCTATGCCCTGTACCGCCGCGACCCGGTGTTCATTGCGGGACAGGCGTTCGGCCTGATTGTCTACTTCCGCAACGTCTATTTCATCCTCATCAACCGAAAGCAGCTGTCGGGCGGGTGAGCGGCTGCGGATCCTGCGACCGCGCCGGAAGCCGCATCCCGCCTCAGCCGGCCAACACTGCGTTGAAAGCGGCAAAGCCGCGCTCGAGGTCGGCCTTCAGGTCATCGACGTGCTCAAGGCCGATGTGAAGACGCAGCGTGGGGCCGCCTGGGACCCATTTGGTGGCGGTCCGGTAGTTCGAGCAGTCGAACGGGATCACGAGGCTTTCAAAACCGCCCCACGAAAACCCCATGCCGAACAATTCAACCGAATCGAGCAGCGCGTCGACGGCCTTTTGCGGCGCCGGCTTCAGCACGATGCTGAACAGCCCGGAGGCGCCGGTAAAGTCGCGCCTCCAGATCGCATGCCCTGGATCGCTTTCCAGCGCCGGGTGCAGCACGCGCGCAACCTCCGGCCTGTGCTCCAGCCAGCGCGCCATCTCCAGGCCCGAGCGGTAATGCTGGGCGAGGCGCACCGCCAGCGTGCGCATGCCGCGTAGCGCCAGGAACACGTCGTCGGGACCGGCGCAGACGCCGAGCAGGCGGATCGTCTCCAGAACGGACGGCCAGGCTTTCGCATTGGCCGAGATCGTGCCGAACATGATGTCGGAATGACCGCCGATGTATTTGGTGGCCGCCTGCAGGCTGATGTCGACGCCTTGTTCCAGGGAGCGGTGATAGAGCGGCGTTGCCCAGGTGTTGTCGTCGATCACCAGCGCGCCCCGCGCGTGTGCCACGGCCGCGATCGCGGGAATGTCGGTCATCTCGAAGGACTGCGAGCCAGGTGCTTCCACCAGCACCGCCCTGGTGTTGGGCTTGAACATTCGCTCGATGCCGGCCCCGATCAGCGGATCGAAGAAGGTGGTTTCGACTCCATATCGCGCAAGCAAGCCGTTGCAGAAATTGCGTGAGGGCCGATAGACGTTATCGCAGACCAGAAGGTGATCGCCGGCCTTCAGCACGGAGAGCAGGGCGGTGGTAATGGCAGCGAGGCCGGAGGGCGCGATGCCGACGCCCGCGCATTCCGGGCCCTCCAGCGCCATCAGCATCTCCTGCAGCGCCTTGGTGGTCGGGGAGCCGTGCCGACCATATTGGAACTCGCCGCGGTGGGCGTGCAGGTCTTCCGCGGTCGGATAGAGCACGGTCGAGCCATGGACGACCGGCGGGTTGACGAAGCCCCTCTGCGCCTTGGTGTCGCGGCCGGATGTGACAAGCCGGGTTTCGGGCTGTTGCGGGATAGAGCCGGGGCCGCGCGAGGAGTCCATGCGTTCGCTTTCAGACATATAGTGCCGTTGGCGCTCTGCCTTAGGCCAAAAGATCCTACCGAGAAAGGGCAGGGTAGGACCGTTAATAACAGGAGCCGGAAGAGCCCCGTCAACCCCTTGACCGGGCACGCCAATCGTTCTGTGATGCGGAGGAGCTGTTCAGTCGCCGCATGTTGAGGGGCCTGCGCGACCTTCGATCCATTCGCTTGCCTGGACGATGCGTTGCGGCCTCAAGGCGAACGTTCGCGGGCGGGATGGCGGGGTTTGGCCCATCGACCTGCGCGTTGATAGCACGTTCCCAGGACGACCTCGAAAGGCCTTTGCCATGAAACGCGTTACTCTGGTTTTCACCCTCGCCTTCGCCGCCGGTTTCACCGCCCAGACAGCCACTGCGCAAACGCTGAAGACGGTCAAGGACCGGGGCATGCTATCTTGCGGCGTCAGCCAGGGATTGCCCGGCTTCTCCTCGCCGGACGACAAGGGCAACTGGACCGGACTGGACGTCGACGTATGCCGCGCGATCGCGGCCGCGGTTCTCAACGATCCGACCAAGGTCAAGTTCGTGCCGCTGTCGGCCAAGGACCGGTTCACCGCACTGCAGTCCGGCGAAATCGACGTGCTGTCCCGCAACACCACCTGGACGCTGTCGCGTGACACTTCGCTCGGCGCCTCCTTCACCGGCGTGACCTATTACGATGGCCAGGGCTTCCTGGTGAAGAAGTCGCTCAAGGTCAATTCGGCGCTGGAGCTGAACAGCGCCTCGGTCTGCGTCCAGACCGGCACGACGACGGAGCAGAATCTCGCCGACTACTTCAAAGGCAACAACATGAAGTACGAGGTAATTGCGTTCGCCTCCGCCGACGAAACGGTCAAGGCCTATGAATCCGGACGTTGCGACGTGTTCACGTCGGACGTGTCGCAGCTCTATGCCGAGCGGCTCAAGGTCGCCAATCCCACCGAACATGTGGTGCTGCCCGAGGTGATCTCGAAGGAGCCTTTGGGCCCGATGGTCCGCCATGGCGACGATCAGTGGTTCGATATCGTCAAATGGACGCTGTTTGCGATGGTCGGTGCCGAAGAGCTCGGCGTCACCCAGAAGAACGTCGACGAGATGGCGAAATCCGACAAGCCGGAGCTGAAGCGCGCCTTCGGCACCGACGGCAATCTCGGTGAGCAGCTCGGCCTGACCAAGGACTGGTTCGCGCGAATCGTGAAGGCGGTCGGCAATTACGGCGAGTCTTTCGAGCGCAATGTCGGCGTCGGCTCCAAGCTGCAGATTGCCCGCGGGATCAACCAGCTCTGGAACAAGGGCGGCATCCAGTACGCTCCGCCGATCCGCTGATCAGCGGCACGCGCCGCTGCGGCGATGAGCACCGAGGCCCGAAAACCCCCGCCGCAGTTCGCGCTGAAGCTGAAGCGCGCACTCGGCGGCAGGGCCGGATGGGGCGGCTTTGCGGTGCAAGTGGCCTTCGCCGCGGTGTTGGCCTGGATCGCGTATGAGATCGTGGCCAATGCCCGCGCAAACCTGGAAAGCCAGCGCATCGCCTCGGGTTTCGGATTCCTGCAAAACACGGCCGGCTTCGACGTCAGTCAGAGCCTGATCCCGTACACGGGATCGGACACCTATACGCGGGTGTTCCTGGTCGGCCTTCTGAACACGCTGCTGGTGTCCGTGATCGGCGTCTTCTTTGCCACGGTAATCGGATTCATCGTCGCGTTGTGCCGGCTCTCGCCGAACTGGCTGTTGTCGCGGATCGGTGGCATCTATGTCGAGCTGGTGCGCAACCTGCCGCTCCTGTTCCAGATCCTGTTCTGGTACCTCGCGGTGCTGGCGGCGCTGCCGGGTCCGCGGCAGAGCATCTCGCTGTTCGGAGCGTTCTTTCTCAATAATCGCGGGCTGGTCATTCCGCGCCCGATCGCCGAAGCGGGCCTCGATCCTTTTCTGGTGGCGCTCGCCGTCGGGATCGTTGCGTCACTTGTGCTGCGCGTCTATTCACGGCGCGCGCTGTTCCAGCGCGGACAGCTGATCAGGATCTGGCCTTATGTGCTCGGGCTCCTGGTCGGGCTGCCGCTGGTCACCCTGCTCGTGTTCGGTGTTCCGATCACCTTCGAGCTGCCGCAGCTCAAAGGATTCAATTTCGCGGGCGGTTCGCGCGTCATTCCGGAGTTCGTTGCCCTGACGGTGGCGCTGTCGACCTATACGGCCGCCTTCATCGCGGAAATCGTCCGCGCCGGCATCCTGTCGGTGCATAGGGGGCAGATGGAGGCGGGCTCTTCCTTGGGTCTGAGCCGTGGCGCGACGCTGCGCCTGATCGTCGTGCCGCAGGCGATGCGCGTCATTGTTCCGCCGCTGACGAACCAGTATCTCAACCTGACCAAGAATTCGTCGCTCGCGGTCGCGATCGGCTATCCCGATCTGGTCTCGGTCTTCGCGGGTACGACACTGAGCCAGACCGGGCAGGCGATCGAGATCATCGCCATCACCATGGGCGTCTACCTGCTGCTCTCGCTCATCACCAGCGCGATCATGAGCGTCTATGGCTGGCGCATCAACCGGAGCCTGGCCGCATGACCGACACCACCGCGTCATCCTTCGTCAGGCAGGATCTCGTTGCCGAGCGTCGCGCGCCGGTGAAAACGACCGGCCTCATCGGCTTCCTGCGCACGCGCCTGTTCAATTCGCCGACCAATATCCTGTTGACCTTGCTCGGCGTGCTGCTGCTCTGGTTTACGATCATCCCGTCGCTCAAATTCCTGCTGGTCGACGCGGTCTGGAGCGGCAAGGATCGCGCCGCATGTCTTGCCGAGAATGCCGGGCATCCGGTCGGCGCCTGCTGGCCCTATATTCAGGCGAAGCTCACCCAGCTGATCTATGGCTTCTATCCGGAGCCCGAGCGTTGGCGGGTCAATCTGACGTTCTTCCTCGGCGCGGTCCTCTTGGTACCGCTGCTGATTCCGCGGCTGCCGGCGAAAGGGGTAAGCTCCGGGCTGTTCTTCCTCGCTTTCCCGGTGCTTGCGTTCTTCCTGCTGCGCGGTGGCGGCATTGGCGGCTTCGGCGTGAGCTGGACGGTCGGCATTCTGCAGCTGTTCGACGACAGCATCGGCAGTGCCGGTCAGGTCTTGATCAACCTCAGCCAGAATTCGGCCATCGGCCCGCTGCTCTGGGCGGTCGGCAAGACAATCATGCTGCTGAGCATTGCGATCTCCTGGCTCGTTTCCCCGCTGACCTGGCTGCGCGATCAGATCCAGGCTTCCGGCCAGCCGGTGTGGATCGATTTTGTCGTCACGACCGTGATCGTATCGCTGATCCTTTTCCTGCTCGGCGGCGGCGTTCGCTCCGGCTGGCGGGCGCTGATCGCAAGCCTCATGACCTTTGCCGGGATCGCAGTCGTGATCAAAGCCTTGGGGCTGGATCACGGCGGACTTGCGATCGTCGACACGCGGCTGTGGGGCGGTCTCTTGGTCACGCTGGTCATCGCCATCACCGGTATCGTGGCTTCCATGCCGATCGGGATCGCGCTCGCGCTGGGCCGTCGATCCACCATTCCGCTGATCCGCATCTTCTCAATCACCTTCATCGAATTCTGGCGCGGCGTGCCGCTGATCACGGTGCTGTTCTTCGCGACCTACATGCTGCCGCTGTTTCTGCCGGGCAATTTTACCGTCGACGGTCTGGTGCGCGCGCTGATCGGCGTGGCGCTGTTCACCGGTGCCTACCAGGCCGAGGTCATCAGAGGCGGCCTGCAGGCCATTCCGCGCGGACAGGCCGAGGCCGCGTCGGCGCTCGGTCTGTCCTGGTGGAAGACGACGTCGCTGATCGTGCTGCCGCAGGCGTTGCGCCACGTCATCCCAGGCCTCGTCAACAGCTTCATTGCTCTGTTCAAGGATACTTCCCTGGTTTCCATCGTCGCGCTGTTCGACCTGTTGGGCTCGCTGCGGGCGTCCTTCTCCGATCCCACGTGGGCGACCCCGACGATGGCGTTTACAGGCTTCGCGTTTACGGGAATGATCTACTTCGTCTTCTGCTTTGGAATGTCGCGGTATTCTCTCTTTGTCGAAAACCGGCTCAACGCCCATCGCCGCCACTAAGGTCGCCATGTCCACAGATCCGATCGTCAAGATTTCGGGCCTAAACAAATGGTTCGGCGATTTTCACGTGCTTCGGGACATCGATCTCGAGGTCCGGAAGGGCGAGCGCATCGTGATCTGCGGGCCGTCGGGCTCAGGCAAATCGACGCTGATCCGCTGCATCAACGCGCTCGAGGAATTCCAGGAGGGGGAGATCATCGTCGACGGCATCGAGCTTGGGCCGAACCTGAAGCATGTCGACGCAGTCCGTCGCGAAGTCGGCATGGTGTTCCAGAGCTTCAATCTGTTTCCGCACCTGACCGTGCTCGACAATTGCACTCTCGCGCCGATCTGGGTGCGCAACATCCCGAAGAAGGACGCCGAGGCCGCCGCCATGAAATTCCTGGAGCGGGTCAAGATCCCGCACCAGGCCCACAAGTATCCCGGGCAGATGTCCGGCGGTCAGCAGCAGCGCGTCGCGATCGCGCGCGCGCTGACCATGAGCCCGAAGGTGATGCTGTTCGACGAGCCGACGTCGGCGCTGGACCCCGAAATGGTCAAGGAGGTGCTCGACACCATGGTCGATCTCGCCAGGGACGGGACGACCATGCTGGTCGTGACTCATGAAATGGGCTTCGCGCGCGAGGTGGCCAATCGCGTGGTCTTCATGGATGCGGGGCAGATTATCGAATCGAACACGCCGCAGGAATTCTTCGCCCATCCGCAGCACGCGCGATCGAAGCTGTTTCTCAGCCAGATTCTGCGGTGAGAGAGCGGGGCGTCAATTGCGAGCGAAGCGAAGCAATCCAGTGAATGTGACCTTGGAGATGGAGTGGATTGCTTCGTCGCTGCGCTCCTCGCAATGACACGAATAGAGACCTTTAGACGTTCACGAACGGCACTTCGATCTTCGTGCGCTTCTCCAGCCAATCCGGAACCGGCAGGTTCTTCGAGCGCATGAAGTCGGGGTTGAACAGCTTCGACTGGTAGCGATTGCCATAATCGCACAGCACCGTGACGATCGTCTTTCCGGGGCCGAGTTGTTTCGCCAATCGGATGGCGCCGGCGACATTGATGCCGCTCGATCCGCCCAGGCACAGACCCTCATGCTGGAGCAACTGGTAGATCAGCGGAACGGCTTCCTCATCAGGGATGAGGAAAGCATCATCCACCCTGGCCTGCTTGATCACGGGAGTCA
>NZ_JACRAW010000034.1 GCF_016213215.1 Bradyrhizobium sp.
AAAGAGGCGATCGCCACCGTCATCTTCGGCCAGGAGCGGGTGATCGAGAATACCTTGGTGACGATCCTGTCCGGCGGCCATGCGCTCCTGATCGGGGTGCCCGGCCTCGCCAAGACCAAGCTGGTCGAGACGCTCGGCGTCACCTTGGGGTTGGACGCCAAGCGCATCCAGTTCACGCCCGACCTCATGCCATCCGACATCCTGGGCTCCGAAGTGCTCGACGAGAGCGCCGCCGGCAAGCGCTCGTTCCGCTTCATCGCGGGCCCGGTATTCGCGCAGCTCTTGATGGCGGACGAAATCAACCGCGCCAGCCCGCGCACGCAGTCGGCGCTGCTGCAGGCCATGCAGGAGCAGCACATCACGGTGGCCGGTGCGCGCCATGACCTGCCGAAGCCCTTCCATGTGCTGGCGACGCAGAACCCGCTGGAGCAGGAAGGCACCTATCCCCTGCCCGAAGCGCAGCTCGACCGCTTCCTGATGGAGATCGACGTCGACTACCCCGATCTCGATGCCGAACGGCGCATCCTGTTCGAGACCACGGGCGCCGAGGAGACCCTGGCCAAGGGCGCCATGACCGCCGACGCTCTGGTTTCGGCGCAACGGCTGGTGCGGCGACTGCCCGTTGGGGATTCGGTGGTTGAAGCAATCCTGTCGCTGGTGCGCTCGGCCCGTCCCGGTCCGGAAGGCGGCGAAGCCGGCAAGCTGATCGCCTGGGGCCCGGGTCCGCGCGCGAGCCAGGCCTTGATGCTCGCGGTCCGCGCCCGCGCCCTGCTCGACGGGCGGCTTGCCCCTTCGATCGACGACGTGCTCGATCTTGCCGAGCCGATCCTGAAGCATCGCATGGCGCTCACCTTTTCCGCCCGCGCCGAAGGGCGCACGATTCCGGACGTCATCCGGCAATTGAAGACGCGGATCGGTTGATGGCCGCAGAGAAAGGGCCCACAGCAAGGGAGATCATCGCGATCCGACGTGCCGATGGCGAAAGCCGTACGCTCGCCGCCTCGCTACCGCGCCTTGTGCTCGAAGCCCGCCGCATCGCCGCCAACGTCATCCATGGCCTGCATGGACGCCGTCGCGCCGGCACAGGCGAGAGTTTCTGGCAATACCGCCGCTTCGTATCGGGCGAGCCGTCGCAGAACGTCGACTGGCGGCGCTCGGCACGCGACGATCATCTCTACGTCCGCGAGCAGGAATGGGAAGCGGCGCATACGATCTGGATCTGGCCGGACCGCTCGCCATCAATGGCCTTTGCATCAAAGCAGGCCCGCGACAGCAAGCTGGAACGCACCCTGATCGTGGCCTTCGCATTGGCTGAACTGCTGGTCGCGGGCGGCGAGCGCGTCGGCATTCCCGGCCTGATGAATCCAACCGCCAGCCGGAGCGTCATCGACAAGATGGCTCAGGTCCTGCTGCATGACGAGGCCGAGCGCCTGAGCCTGCCGCCGTCCTTCGTGCCGTCGGCGCTTTCCGAGATCGTGGTGCTGTCGGATTTCTGGTCGCCGATCTCCGAGATCACGACCATGGTGGCGGGACTGTCCGGCTCTGGCGCGCATGGCACGCTGGTGCAGGTCGTCGATCCCGCCGAGGAAAGCTTTCCCTATTCGGGCCGCGTCGAATTCGTCGAGCCCGAGGGTTTCGGCGCCATCACTGCCGGCCGCGCCGAAACATGGGCGAGCGACTACGCCGAGCGTCTTAAGCTGCACCGTGACCAGATCCGCGCCGAAACCAACAGGCTGGACTGGCTGTTCGCGATCCATTCGACGGATCGTTCGGCCGCTGAACTGCTGCTGTTTCTGCACTCCGGCATGATGGTGAGCAAGTCGGGCAGCGCAACCGTGAAAGCGGGGCGCACCGCATGATCGCAGGCCTGCCCCTCGCCTTCACCCAACCGCTCCTGCTGATCGGCCTCGTCAGCCTGCCCGTGCTGTGGTGGCTGCTCCGGCTGATGCCGCCGCGGCCGCGCCGGATCGAATTTCCTCCGACTCGCCTCTTGTTCGACGTCGCGCCCAGGGAAGAGACGCCCTCACGCTCGCCGTGGTGGCTGACGGCACTGCGCCTGATCGCGGCGGCGCTGGTGATCCTGGCGGCCGCCGGGCCGATCTGGAATCCGGAAACCGGGCTTGCCGGGAGCAAGGCTCCGCTGCTGATCATGATCGACGACGGCTGGAGCGCCGCCTCGAGCTGGGAGACCCGGATCAGGGCCGCCGACGAGCTCATCGCCAAAGCCGACAACGACCGGCGCGGGGTCGCGCTCGCGCCGCTGTCGGAGCCAACGCGCGACATCACGCTGATGCCGGCCGGGGCCGCCCGCGTCGCACTGCGCCAGCTGGCGCCGAAGCCCTACTCCACCGAGCGCGTGGAAACCCTGCCCGCGATCGAACGTTTCCTCAAAGCGACCGGCGATTGCGAGCTCGCGTGGCTGACCGACGGCGTCGATACCGGACGCGGAACGGAGTTCCTCGAAGCTCTCGGCAAGACGGTCGGAGATCGTTCGTTGACGGTTTTTGAAGGCGGCACGCCCTCGCCGCTGGCGCTGGTCGCGGCGGAAAATGCCGCCGCCAGGATGACGGTCAAGGTATTGCGCACCGGTAGCGGCATTGCCGCCGGGATTGTCCGCGCGCTTGACCAGAAGGGCTCTCCGATCGGAGAGGCGCGCTACACCTACGGTCCGCAGGATCGCGAGACCGAGGCGACCTTCGATCTTCCCGTTGAACTGCGCAACGACATCACCCGTCTTGAAATCGCCGGCGAGCGATCTGCGGGCGCGGTGCAACTCCTGGACAAGAGGTGGCGGCGTCGTGCGATCGGCATCGTGTCCGGCTCGACCAGCGAGACCTCCCAGCCGCTGCTCGCGCCGACCTTCTATCTCAGCCGCGCGCTCGGCCCGTTCGCCGACGTGCGACTGCCGGACAAGGGCGCGCCGCAGCAGGCGATCACGCAATTCCTCGACCAGAAACTGCCGATGATCGTCCTTGCCGACGTCGGCACGATCGCGCCCGAACTGCGCGAACGGCTGAACGCCTGGATCGACCAGGGCGGCGTGCTCGTGCGCTTCGCGGGTCCCCGCCTCGCGCAGGCCGACGACGACCTCGTGCCGGTCAAGTTGCGCAGGGGCGGACGGACGCTCGGCGGCAGTCTGACTTGGGAGAAGCCGCAGCATCTTGCCGCGTTCACGGCTGACGGTCCGTTTGCCGGGATTTCCGTGCCGAAGGACGTCACAGTCAGCCGGCAGGTGCTGGCCGAGCCCGATGCGGTGCTTTCGACCAGGAGTTGGGCATCGCTCGAGGACGGCACACCGCTCGTCACCGGCGAACATCGCGGCAAGGGACTGGTAAGCCTGTTTCACGTCAGCGCCGACATGCGCTGGTCGGACCTGCCGATGTCGGGCACTTTCGTCGAGATGCTGAGACGGATCGTCGATATGTCCGGCTATACCTCGACACCAGGCGCGGGCGTTGCCGGCCAGACTCGCGCGGAAACCGTGGCGCCGCTGCATACGCTGGACGGCTTTGGCGCCTTCGGCCCACCGCCTGCAACCGCCAAGCCGGTTTCGGCTGATTACCGCGATCGCGCGACACCGGACCATCCGCCCGGCTTCTATGGTCCGGCGGACGGTCCGCTGGCGGTGAACACGCTGGCGTCTGCCGACCGCATCGCTCCGCTCAACACGGCGAGCCTTAACGCACGCCGCGCAAGCTACACCAATGCGGAGCCGCGCGATTTGCGCGGCATCCTGCTGTCGAGTTCGCTGGCGCTGTTCCTGATCGACGCCGTGATCGTTGCGCTGCTCGGCGGCGGATTGGCGGTTCTGCTGCGGCGGCGCGCCGCGCCGGCCGTTCTCGCCTTCGGCCTGTTGATTGCGAGCCAGCTCGCGCCGTGGCCGGCGCGCGCGCAAGGCAGCGACGACTTCGCGCTGAAAGCGGTGTCGCAGACGCGCCTTGCCTATGTCGTCACCGGCAATGCCGACGTCGATTCCATCGTAAAGGCGGGGATGTCCGGACTGACGCTGTTCCTCGCCCAGCGCACGGCGCTCGAGGCCGGCGATCCGGTCGGCGTCGATCCCGCGCATGACGAACTCGCCTTCTTCCCACTGATCTACTGGCCGATCGTTCCCGGTGCGTCGAAGCCGCCGCAGGACGCGATCAACAAGATCGACGCCTACATGAAGCAGGGCGGCACCGTCGTTTTCGACACCCGCGATGCGGTCGAGGCGCCGCCGGGAGAGAACGGTGCCTCGCAGACGCCGGGGATGCAGACACTGCGCGACGTCCTGTCGTCACTCGACGTGCCGGAGCTCGAGCCGGTGCCGCGCGAGCACGTGCTGACCAAGACGTTCTACCTGCTGCGCGACTTTCCCGGGCGCTTCAACCTCGGGCAGACCTGGGTCGAAGCCTTGCCTCGCAACCAGGATGACGATGACGCCTCCCGGCCCGCGCGCGGCGGCGACGGCGTCTCCCCGATCATCATCACGTCAAATGATCTTGCCGGCGCCTGGGCGATCCGTCCTGACGGCCAGCCGGTGCTGCCGCTGACCCCGGGCGAACCGCGCCAGCGTGAATTTGCCTTCCGCGCCGGCGTCAACATCGTGATGTACACGCTGACTGGCAACTACAAGGCGGACCAGGTGCACGCACCGGCCCTGATCGAGCGGCTGGGGCAATAGGATCGACATGAACTACGGCATTGCCTTTACGCCGCTTGTCCCTTCGCTCGTGCTGTGGCTCGGGCTCGCTGGCATTGTCGTGATCGCGGCCGTGCTGCTGCTCGCGCGATCGCGCGGCGCTGCGATCCGCATCACCGCGCTGGCGCTGATCCTGCTGGCGCTCGCCAATCCTTCCTTCACCCGCGAAGACCGCGATCCGCTGAACTCGGTGGTCGCGGTCGTCGTCGACAAGAGCCCGAGCCAGAACTTCGGCAATCGCACCCGCGAAGCCGCGCAGGCGCAGGAAGGGCTGGTCGATGCTCTCAAGAAGATCAAGGGGCTGGAAGTCCGCGTCGTCGATGCCGGCCAGGCCGACGGCGAGACCGACGGCACCAAGTTGTTCGGCGCGCTGTCCTCGGCGCTTTCCGACGTGCCGGTCGACCGCGTCGCAGGCGCGTTTCTGATCACCGACGGGCGCGTTCATGATATTCCGGCCAATGCCGCCGCCGTCGGCTTCCAGGCGCCGCTGCATGCACTGATCACCGGCCGCAAGGACGAGCGCGATCGCCGCATCGCGATCACAGCGGCGCCGCGGTTCGGGATCGTCGGCCAGACACAGACCATCACGTATCGGCTCGACGATCAGGGCGTCACCGGCCAGAGCGCCAAGGTCACCATCCGCCGCGACGGCGAGGCCATCAGCGAGCGCACGCTTCTGAGCGGCCAGACTTCGAGCGTCAACATCGACATCAAGCATGCCGGCCCAAATATCGTGGAAATCGAGGCCTCCCCGCTCGAGAACGAACTCACGCCGGTCAATAACCGTGCGGTGGTGGCGATCGACGGCGTGCGCGACAAGCTGCGCGTCCTGCTCGTCTCCGGCGAGCCGCATTCCGGCGAGCGCACCTGGCGCAACCTCCTGAAGTCCGACGCCAGCGTCGACCTCGTGCATTTCACCATTCTCCGTCCGCCGGAAAAGCAGGACGGCACGCCCATCAACGAATTGTCGCTGATCGCCTTTCCGACCCGCGAGCTGTTCCAGCAGAAGATCAACGAGTTCCAGCTGATCATCTTCGACCGCTACGCCCGGCAGGGCGTGCTGCCGATCGCCTATTTCGACAATATCGCGCGTTACGTGCGCTCCGGCGGCGCGGTGCTGGTCTCGGCGGGCCCTGACTATGCGTCCAATACCAGCATCTGGCGCACGCCGCTGGACTCGGTGCTGCCGGCAGAACCGGTCGGCGTCACCGAAAAGCCGTTCTATGCCCATCTCTCAGATGCCGGCAAACGCCATCCGGTGACACGGGGCCTGGACGGCTCGGGCAGCGAACCGCCGCGTTGGAGCCGCTTCTTCCGCACGGTCGACACGCGCAACGTCTCGAGCCCGCCGGTGATGACGGGCGCGGACGGCAAGCCGCTGCTGTTGTTGTCGCACTACGGCGAGGGCCGCGTCGCACTGCTTCTGTCCGATCATATCTGGCTGTGGGCGCGCGGCTATGAGGGCGGTGGACCTCACCTCGATCTGTTGCGGCGGATGTCGCACTGGCTGATGAAGCAACCTGACCTCGATGAGGAAGCCCTGCGCCTGCAGGTCAAGGGCCGTGATCTCGTGGTGGTGCGCCAGACCATGTCGGACAGCGTTCCGCCGGTGACGGTTACTTCGCCTTCCGGCACGACAAGCGACCTCACACTGCATGAGGGCGAGCCGGGCGAATGGAGCGCGAGCCTGCCCGCCAACGAGCTCGGCCTCTGGCAGGCGACCGACGGCACGCTCAAGGCCTTGATCAACGTCGGTCCGACCAATCCGAAGGAATTTTCGGAAGTGACGTCCACGACCGATATGCTCAAGCCTTTGGCGCAGGCGACCGGGGGTGACGCCCAGCGCGTACTTAACGGATCGGGCGTGGAACTTCCGCGCATCGTGCCGGTCCGCTCAACGAGCATCTTCCACGGCGACGGCTGGATGGGGGTCAGGATGCGTGACGCCAGTGTCGTCAAGGGCGTTGGCGTGCTGCCGATCTTTGCCGGCCTGATCGGCCTCCTGTTGCTGCTCGGCGCATTTGCGGCGACTTGGCTGCGCGAAGGCCGCTGAAAATCACAGCTTGCGTTGCGCGAAAATCACAGGGGCCCGCGCTGACGATATCCGCTGGTTAGACAGCGATTGACTCCCGGGGCGATTTGACGATGTTATAGTGTAACATCGCCACGGCGGATGAATCCGCTCGCGATGCGGGGCGCGTATCGGCATGAAGTGGTTTCGCTCGAACATCGGGCATGGCGCGCGGCTTGCGCTTCTTGCGCTGGTCGTTCAGTTCGCGCTGTCGTTCGGCCACAGCCACGGGTTCATGCAGGCTACCGCCGCCGTCCACTCGACGCTGCCGCAAGCCGGCGGCAAGGACGTCGCGACGATCGAGGGCCAGGCGGCGGCGCAGCAATCGCCTGCCAATCAGGATCGCGACCCGCAGGGCGACGACATTTGCGCGATCTGCGCCGTGGTCGCGATGGCAAGGAACCTGCTGCTTGCAACGCCGCCGCTGCTGTTGCCGCCGCAAGCGGTCCAAATCCTTTGCCTGACCACCGATGCCGAATTCATCCATCTGAAATCGGCCGGCACGGCCTTCCAACCTCGCGCCCCTCCCGCCTCCTGACGTTCACGAGTTTGATCAAGCTTGGGCCTGTTGCGCTTGTCGCGCAGATGATCGCTCAAGGGCAGATGAAAAATTCCGTCAGGCATTGACAGCAGGTCGCCCACCCACACCAGATTCCGGTCGGCGCCCGGTTAGGATCGGGGACAATGACTTTCCATTCGAGACGCGTGCAACGCCTGGGCGGAGCCAGCTGCCTGTTGCTATGCGCTGCAGCGACTTCGGCGACAGCGCAGGACAAACCCTCGACCGAACTTCCTGCGGTCACGGTGACGGCGCCAAGCCCGATCGTGCGAAGACCGACGGTGCCTGCACGCACGGCGACGCGCGTCGCACGCACCGCGCCCGCGCGCAATCGCGAACGCGCACCGGAGCCGACCGCTGCGCCACAGCAGGGCGTGCTGCCGATCGTGACCGACCAGTTCGCGACGGTGACGGTGATACCGAACGACCAACTTCGCCGCGACGGCACTGCCCAGCTCGGCGATCTCCTGTTCTCGAAGCCGGGGATCACCGGCTCGACCTTTGCGCCGGGCGCGGCTAGCCGCCCGATCATCCGAGGTCTCGACGTCAACCGGGTCGGAATCCTCGAGAACGGGAGCAACGCCGGCGGCGCCTCGGATCTCGGCGAAGATCATTTCGTGCCAATCGATCCGCTCGCCACCAACCAGGTCGAGGTCGTGCGCGGCCCGGCGGCGTTGCGCTACGGATCGACTTCGATCGGCGGCGTCGTCAGCGCGATCAACAACCGCATTCCCGACGCCCTGCCTTCCTGCGCGTCCGCGCCCTTCAAGAGCTATGGTCTGCCTGCCAAAGCGCCGCTGGCAACAGCTCAGTCGGCACCTTGCCTGACGGCGGAGACACGAACGGCGATCAGTTCGGTCGATCGCGGCGTCGAAGGCGGCATCCTGCTCGATGCCGGCGGCGGCAATTTCGCGTTCCATGCCGACGCCTATGGCCGCAAGGCCAGCGACTACAACATCCCGAGCTATCCCTACCTGTTCGATAACACCAGACCGGTCAACGGTCGGCAACCGAACTCGGCCATGCAGGCCGATAGTGCCTCGGTCGGCGGCTCGTACATCTTCAGCGGCGGCTTTATTGGCGCCGCGATTACCCAGAACGACACGCTTTATCACATCCCCGGTCTCGACGGCGCCGACCACAACACGCGCATCGACGGGCACCAGACCAAAATCACCGTGAAGGGTGAGTACCGTCCGGATGCCGCGGCAATTGACGCCGTTCGTCTCTGGGCCGGCGCGACCAATTACAAGCACGATGAGATCGGGCTGTTGGACCCGGCCGATCCTACGACCGACGGCGTGCGGCAAACCTTCACGAATAAGGAGCAGGAAGCACGCATGGAGGTGCAGATGATGCCCTTCAACGCGCGCTTCGCCGAGGTGACCACAGCATTCGGCCTGCAGGCCGGCCACCAGGAGCTGACCGCGCCTAGCCCGGACGATCCCGGCTCGCTCTATAACGGGCTGTTCGACCCGAATAACAACAATCGGGTGGCCGGCTACACCTTCAACGAATTCAAGTTTTCTGGTTCGACCAGGGCTCAGATCGCCGGGCGCATTGAGCATGTCGAGCTGCGCGGCTCGACTCCGGACTTTCCATCCGATTACCTGCCCAACGGCGTCCCGCAAACGAGCATAGGGCGCAATCCATCCTATACGCCGAAGAGCGGCAGCGTCGGCCTGCTCCAGGACCTGCCGGGCGGTCTCGTCGCCAGCATTACGGCGCAATATGTCGAGCGCTCGCCGAAGCCCGCCGAACTGTTCTCGCGCGGTGCCCATGATGCCACTGCCACATTCGACATCGGCGATCCGAATCTCAAGATCGAGACGGCCAAGTCCATCGAAGTCGGATTGCGCAGAGCCGCCGGTCCCTTCCGGTTCGAGGCCACCGGCTATTATACGCGTTTCAACAACTTCATCTTCCGCCGGTTGACCGGGGTGATGTGCGATGAGGATTTCGCTTCGTGCGGAGCACCCGGTGCCGAGCTCAATCAGGCGGTCTACTCGCAGCGCGACGCCGTTTTCTACGGCGCCGAAGTCCAGAGCCAGCTCGATATCGGACCGCTCTCTGGCGGCATCTGGGGCATCGAGAACCAATTCGACTTCGTGCGCGCCACTTTCACCGACGGCACCAACGTGCCGCGGATTCCGCCGATGCGCATGGGCGGGGGCCTGTTCTGGCGCGACGACAACTGGCTGATGCGCGTCAACCTGCTGCATGCATTTGCACAGAATAACATCGCCCAGGTCGCCGAGACGCCGACACCCGGCTACAACCTGTTGAGGGCGGAAGTCAGCTACAAGACCAAGCTCGACCCGAACTGGTTCGGCGCCCGCGAGATGACGGTCGGACTTCTCGGCAACAACCTGTTGAACGAGAGCATCCGCAACTCGGTGTCCTACAACAAGGACGAGGTGCTGCTCCCGGGCATCGGCGTGCGCGCGTTCGCGAATGTGAAATTCTAGAGCACGACAGCGCTCTAGTTCCGCGCCTTGCTCCAGTCGGGACGGATCGGCCCCGACACGCCTTCGAACGCGCACTCGACGAGCTCGGCGACAAGAAGCCGGTTGTAGTCGACGGGACCCGGCATGATCGCACGGCCCTTCGGTACCGGCTTGAAGCCCACGCGGCTGTAATAGGGCGCATCGCCCACCAGGAGCACGAGCCGATGGCCCTGCGCCTTGGCGTCCGCCAGCGCGCGCTCGAGCAGGGCGCGGCCGACCCCGCGAGCGCGAAACGGCGGTTCGACCGTCAGCGGCCCGAGCAGCAGCGCGGGCGCATCGCCGACAAGAATCGGCAGTTGCCGCACCGATCCCACCAGCAGCGTGCCCACCCAGGCAGTGAAGGAAAGCTCGAGCAAATGATCCACATGCTCGCGAATGCGGTAGGCGCTCAGCACGAACCGCCCCGGACCGAAGGTGCGCTCGTGCAGCCGCTCGATCGCTTGCGCGTCGGCGGGTCTTTCCGGCAGGACAGTCAGGGAAAGCTCACTCATGATTGAGCAGCGAGATAGCATCTCGGACGGTCGCGGTCCATCGCCCCTGCTCGCCAGCCATTCTCACTCGGGCCTGACGGCAGGCTGGGACAGATAAGCCAGAAGCTTCATTTCCCGCCGGCCGCGTGTCACCGTATCCAGCACCAGGCCCGACGAGACCGACAGGATCGCCATGATCATCAACCCCATCGACAGCACGGCCGTCGGCAGGCGCGGCACCAGCCCTGTTTCGAGGAAGGTAACCAGGATCGGAATGGCGAGGCCGATTGAAACCAGTGCCAGGAATATGCCGATGGCGGTGAAGAACCGCAGCGGCTTCTCCGAGCGGTAGAGCTTGAGCATGGTACCGAGAATCCGGAAACCGTCGCGCCAGGTATTGAGCTTGGAGAAGGAGCCTTCCGGCCGCGCATAATAAGGCGTCTCGACCTCGGCTACCGGCAGCGACAGCTCCAGCGCGTGCACCGCGAGTTCGGTTTCAATCTCGAAGCCGTCCGACAACACCGGAAAGGACTTGACGAAACGACGCGAAAACACGCGATAACCTGACAGGATGTCCTTGAACTCCTGACCGAAGGTCGAGGACAAGAAGCCCGTCAACATGAGGTTGCCCGTACGGTGGCCGCGCCGATACGCGGCCTCGGACTGATCGAGGCGAAGACCGACGACCATGTCGAGGTGCTCGCTGACCAGCTTGTCGATCATCCGGGGCGCGCTCGGGGCATCATAGGTCGCATCGCCGTCAACCAGCACGTAGATGTCGGCATCGACATCGGCGAACATGCGCCGAACCACATGGCCCTTGCCCTGGCGGCGCTCGCTGCGCACCTCGGCCCCTGCTTCGCGCGCGATCTCTGCCGTGCGGTCCTTCGAGTTGTTGTCGTATACGTAGATCCCGGCCGAGGGCAGCACCTTGCGGAAATCCGCGATGACGGTCGCGATCGCGGCCTGTTCGTTATAGCAGGGCACCAGGACGGCGACGCGCGGGGATGGAGCTGTCATTGCGATTGGGCCCGTCCGAGGAAGGCTTGCCGATTCTGGGTGCATAACATGATCAGGACCTTGCCGCCTGCTCAAGCAGCTCCCGCTCCCCGGTATCTTTTGGCGGTATCAGCGGGGCAAAGCACAGGCTCCACAGCGACAGCATCGTGACCGGGACGGTATAGTAGGGCGTGAACAGCGGATGGCTCAGGAAGAAGGCGAGATTGACCAGGAGATTGCCGGCTGCGATGAGCGCGACCAGATGCGCACCGCCTTCGCCACGCGCCCGCAACAGCCATATCGTCGATCCGGCGGCGAGCAGGATGAGGAGGAACTGCAGATCCGTCGCATATTGGCGCAGAATATCAAGATTGATATGGGGTAGTACCACATCGTCGCTGCCATAGGTCGTCGCGAACGGACTGCCCGCGTTTATCGCATTCGCCAGCAAAGTCGGCACCATCCCGACGACAAATGCCGCGCCAAAGGCGATACCCTGCAGCACCGGCTGCAGTCGGCGCGACGCCGCAAACCAGTAGAGAAAGAACAGCAAGTATCCGGAGGCGAGAAACAGGTTGGGAAGGCGGAAGTTGACCGCCAGGCCGAGCAACAAGCCGATCGCGGCGGGCAGCAGGCTGCTTCGGTTCGGCGGCGCGCGGACCAGCCAAAGCGCGGTCAGAAAGCCCGCCGCCGCACAGACCACCAGGGTGGGCGCGATGGAGTAGCTCGCTTTTGCCGGGTTGACCATGAGGTAGACGGCGAGACAGCCGAACAGGCCCGCACCCAGGGTCGTCGAAAGTGTCCGCCCGGAAGCGATGCCGAGCAGCGCAAAGAAGCACACGATGACAGCCGCGCATGCGTACAGCGGGATTATCTGGTGTCCCTGCGGAAACAGGGCCAGCATGAAGCCCGTGCCCGGCGGATATTGCAGCACGAACTTGCCCGTGCCCGGCATCGGCGTATGGCACGGCGCCCGTCCGGGTTTATTCCAGTCGGCAAAGTCGATTTCCTTGAGCTTGTCCTTCAGGTAGTGGTCGTCATCCCGGGAAATATCGGTGTCGAGGCCGGACATCCCGAAGCGCTGAAACAGATGCGCCTGCCGCAGATAGCAGACATCGTCATAGACCCCCCGCGCCTCTTTCCAGCGCGACATCGTCACGATGCTGCTGGCGAGAATGAGCAGGCACGCCAGCCCCAAAAAGATCTTCAGCTTGTTCATCTCGCCCCCGCGCCCCGCCGATCGCGCGCCGACTACTAGCACGGCCGCATCTCAGCGCCACGTCGCGACCCTCGGCCTGCCCTCCAGCACCTCCGCAATCCGCGTCCGGGTGCCTTGGGTAGTTCCTTCCGGCAGCTCAGCGGGCTCGAAGAAGCCGCACTCGATGATCTCGTGGTTGGGCTCGGGCAAGCGCTCCTGACTGAACTGGCGCACGATGTAGACCGCGACGTGATCGCGGGGCGAGACGTGATTGTTGAGGAAAATACCATGCAGCAGCGCCTCCCCGGCAAGCTCGATCTCTCCCTCCTCCTTCAGCTCGCGCCGCAGCGCCTCGGTAAATGTCTCGCCGACCTCGACCCCGCCGCCTGGCAAATGCCAGCCGAGCACATAGCTGTGCTTGACCAGGAAAACCCGGTTGTCCGGATCAAGGACGACGGCGCGCACGCCGAGCGTCATGCCGCGGGCGAAGCGCCAATAGAGGTGGAAAACCTTGCGCAGCAGCGGCTCATATTTCAGTCTCATCTCGTTGAAGCGTCCCGACATCAGGCTCCCGGCGGGGTGGGTAGGATTGAAACTTGATCCGCTCGTGCCAGCTTGCCATTACCGGGGTACATTGGCGAGGCAATCACGAACTATAATCGGGCGCGCGATGCGCCCTTGAGGCGATTGAGCTGATCCGACCGTGGCATTCCGACTGGCCCACCTTTCCGACCCGCATCTGCCGCCGCTACCGAGGCCCCGGCTGAGGGAGCTCGCGGGCAAGCGCGCGCTCGGCTTTCTGAACTGGACGCGCAATCGGCACAAGTACCACCGCCGCGAGGTGCTGGACGCGCTGGTCGCCGATCTCAAGGCCCAGGCGCCCGATCACATCGCGGTCACCGGCGATCTCGTCAACCTGGCGCTGGAGGCAGAGTTCGCGCCAGCGCTTTCCTGGCTGGAAAGCGTCGGCCCGCCCGACCGCGTCACCGTCATCCCCGGCAACCATGACGCCTATGTCAGCGCGACACGGCATCACCACGGCGAGGCTTGGGCGCATTATCTCGGCGGCGACGACGCACAGGATACCACCTTCCCCGCGGTGCGCCGTCGTGGTCCCGTCGCGCTCATCGGCACCTCCTCCGCGGTACCTACGGCGCCCCTTATGGCGACGGGCCGGCTCGGCCACAAGCAGCTCGCCGCGCTCGAGCACGTGCTGGACCAGCTTGCCACCGAGCAACTGTTTCGCGTGCTCCTCGTGCACCATCCGCTGCGCTCCGATGCGCGTTACAAGCGGCTGACCGATTCAGCGGCGCTGCTGAAGCTGCTGAAACAGCACGGCGTCGAATTGATCCTGCACGGGCACGACCACGTGCATTCGACGGTCTGGTTCGAGGGGCCGAACGGCAAGATACCCGCGGTCGGCGTGCCGTCGGCATCGGCGCTGGCGCACGGGCGCTATCCGGGAGCTGCGTATAATCTGTTCTCCATCGACAAGGACGGCAGCGGCTGGCGCTGCGATCAGACGGTGAGAGGCCTGGATAATGGCTTGCAGGTCCGCCTGATCAAGCAGGCGCGGCTGATTTGACCCGCTCGTCATTACGAGCGAAGCGAAGCACGTCCCTCTACATATTCCGCAGGCTCGCGAACAGCGCCAGGCCGAACAGCGCCACCGCGCCGAGGACGAACCCGAGCGCGAACGTCCACAATCCGGAGCGGCGCGGCTTCTCGGCCACTGCCGGCTGAGGCTCAGGCACCACCACCATGGCGTGCTCGCGCTCGATCATGCGGCGGGCGACGTAGTCGGTGACCGCATCCACGATCGCCGGCACCTCGTGCGACTCGGCGAGCACGATGCGGCCGAAGCGGGTGTCCTGGACGAAGCGGTACTGCCGCTTGTCGCGCCCCATCACGATGTGCGCCACCACGTCGATCCACAGCCGCGGCGTCTCGCCCTGGCTGATGCCGCGATCGAACAGGTCGACCTTCTCGGGCACCTGCGCGAACAGCGGATCGAGCGCGTCGTTCAGGATCTCCAGCCGCGCGACTTCGGCATCGCGCAGGTCGACCACGACCCCGGTGCGGTCGGCGGCTTCGATCCGCGCCCGCAACAACGCCTCGCGCAAGCGAATCGGGCGCGAATGGCTGTGATCGGTCGCGCTGTTCTGCGGCTCTGACATTCTCGCCCCCTGGGCTTTCGAACCTCCGTTAACCTATCAGTAACCAGGATTTCCGCAAAGGGCCTTGTTTTCCAACGACTTACCTGAGAAAGAAAAGCGTCCCCTGACCCAAAAACAGACGGTCCCACCCGGTGTCCGGATGGGACCGTCCGTCCTTGGACGTTTCTAGTTCAGACCGGCAGCAGTCGATCAGGCTGCCGGGGCGCGATCGGGCTCTTCCACGATGGAGAAGCGGACGCCGGCCTTGTGCCGGCTCTCTTCCGAGAGCTGGCGCCAGCAATCTTCGGCTTCCTTGCGGGTCTTGAACGGACCTTTGACCTGGGCCGAGCCTTCCACGAGCTTGTGGAAGTTCATCGAGCCGAACTCACCGCCGATCACCCAGAAATTGCTGCCTTTGGTCATTTGTCAGTCTCCTGTTGCCCGGCTGACCTGACTCAGCCGCCTGAAAGCCGGGCGCTGGTTGCACTCGCAACCCTCATGCAGTGTAGAAAGCACGCGGGCCGCTCCGCCTCCGAGTAGCGTGATCAGCCTGGAATCCGACCAGACCCAGACTGATCAAGTCCACCGTTAGCCGAACTGGTTCATCGTGTTGTGGGCGCCGCCCGCCTTCAGGGCGGCCTCGCCGGCGAAATATTCCTTGTGGTCGTCGCCGATGTCGGAGCCGGCCATGTTCTGGTGCTTCACGCAGGCGATGCCCTGGCGAATCTCCGCGCGCTGGACGTTCTTCACATAGCCAAGCATGCCCTGCTCGCCGAAATATTCCTTGGCGAGATTGTCGGTCGACAGGGCGGCCGTGTGATAGGTCGGCAGCGTGATCAGATGGTGGAAGATGCCGGCGCGCTTGGCGGAGTCGGCCTGGAAGGTCCGGATCCGCTCGTCGGCCTCGATCGCCAGCGGCGTGTTGTCGTATTCCGCCTTCATCAGCTCGGCACGGTTGTACTTGCTGACGTCCTTGCCGGCCTCCTTCATCGCGTCATAGACCTGCCAACGGAAGTTGAGCGTCCAGTTGAAGGACGGCGAGTTGTTGTAGGCCAGCTTCGCGTTCGGGATCACCTTGCGGATGCGATCGACCATCTTGGCGATCTGCTCGATATGGGGCTTCTCGGTCTCGATCCACAACAGGTCGGCGCCGTTCTGCAGCGAGGTGATGCAGTCGAGCACGCAACGATCCTCACCGGTGCCGGGACGGAACTGGTAGAGGTTAGAGGGCAGCCGCTTCGGACGCATCATCTTGCCGTTGCGGTTGATGATGACATCGCCATTCCGGGCATTGGCCGCCGTCACTTCCTCGCAATCCAGGAAGCTGTTGTACTGATCGCCGAGGTCGCCGGGCTTGTGGCTCACGGCAATCTGCTGCGTGAGGCCGGCGCCGAGCGAGTCGGTGCGGGTCACGATGATGCCGTCCTCGACGCCGAGTTCGAGGAAGGCGTGGCGGCAGGCACGGATCTTCGCCAGGAAGACCTCGTGCGGCACGGTCACCTTGCCGTCCTGGTGTCCGCACTGCTTCTCGTCGGAGACCTGGTTTTCGATCTGGAGGGCGCAGGCACCTGCTTCGATCATCTTCTTGGCGAGCAGGTAGGTCGCCTCAGCGTTGCCGAAGCCGGCGTCGATGTCGGCGATCACGGGCACGACGTGCGTCTGGAAATTGTCGATCTTCTCGATCAGCGCCCTTTCCTTCGCCTTGTCGCCTTCCTTGCGGGCGGCATCGAGCGCGCGGAAGATGTCGTTGAGCTCGCGGGAGTCCGCCTGGCGCAGGAAGGTGTAGAGCTCCTCGATCAGGGCCGGCACCGAGGTCTTCTCGTGCATCGACTGATCCGGCAGCGGCCCGAACTCGGAGCGCAGCGCGGCGATCATCCAGCCGGAGAGGTACAGATAGCGGCGGTCGGTCGTGCCGAAGTGCTTCTTCACCGAGATCAGCTTCTGCTGGGCGATGAAGCCATGCCAGCAGCCGAGCGACTGGGTGTACTTGGTGGCGTCAGCGTCATAGGCGGCCATGTCAGCGCGCATCAGCGCCGCGGTGTAGCGCGCGACGTCGAGGCCGGTCTTGAAACGGTTCTGCAGGCGCATGCGCGCCACGGCTTCGGCGGTCACGCCGTTCCAGGTCTCCTTGGTCTTGAGGAGCGCTTCAGCAGCTTCAATCTCGCTCAGATAGGAAGCTGGTCCCTGGATAGCCCGGTCATTGATCCCACGTGGCTGGTAGTTCATGTGCGTGATCCTTTCGGTGACGACAAATCTGCAGCGTTTGTCTTCGCCTTCTTTTCTCTAATCGACACTCTTGACAGTGCAGTGCGAGATGCGTGGCAGAGGTAAACGCCAGATTCCAAAATTCGTATAGGGTGCTTGTATTTGAATGGTGATGTCATGTAACATCAGTACATGTAACAGATGTCACTTTGTAAATTTTGTAACATTTAGGTCAGCATTACTGTCGTTCAGGAAAGCCGCCATGCCTGCCGATTCCGGAAAAAAGCTGTTCGTAGGGCCCCGCTTCCGGCGCATCCGCCAGCAACTCGGCCTGTCGCAGACCCAGATCGCGGAGGGGCTTGGCATTTCGCCGAGCTACGTCAACCTGATCGAGCGCAACCAGCGGCCGGTGACCGCCCAGATCCTGCTGCGGCTGGCCGAGACCTATGACCTTGACCTCAGGGATCTCGCGACCGCCGATGAGGACCGTTTCTTCGCCGAGCTGAACGAAATCTTCTCCGACCCCCTGTTCCGGCAGATCGACGTGCCCAAGCAGGAGCTGCGGGATCTCGCCGAGCTCTGCCCTGGGGTGACGCATGCCCTCCAGCGGCTGTACGCCGCCTATACCGAGGCGCGCCGCGGCGAGACGCTGGTGGCGGCGCAGATGGCCGACCGCGACGTCGGCACCCGCTTCGAGGCCAACCCGGTCGAGCGCGTGCGCGAACTGATCGAAGCCAATCGCAACTACTTCCCCGAACTCGAGCAGGCCGCGGAAAACCTGCGCGACGAATTGAACGTGCCGGCCGAGGGTCTTTATGCCGCCCTCAGCACCCGCCTGCGCGAAAAGCATTCGATCACCACCCGTATCATGCCGGTCGACGTGATGCGCGAGACGCTGCGGCGTTTCGATCGCCATCGTCGCCAGCTCCTGATCTCCGAGCTCGTTGACGCGCCGAGCCGGACTTTCCAACTCGCGTTCCAGATCGGCCTGTCCGAATGCGCGCCCCACTTCGAGACCATAGTCGGCCGCGCCGGCCCGCTCGACGATGCTCCTCGCCGCCTGTTCCGCATCACGCTCGGCAATTATTTCGCGGCGGCCGTGATGATGCCCTACCAGTCGTTCCTCGGCGCGGCGGAAAGCCTGAGCTACGACATCCACGTGCTGGCGCAGCGCTTCAATGCCGGCTTCGAGCAGGTGTGCCATCGCCTGACCACGCTGCAGCGGCCGAACGCGCGCGGCATTCCGTTCTTCCTTTTGCGCGTCGACAACGCCGGCAACGTGTCGAAGCGCTTTTCCTCCGGCACCTTCCCGTTCTCGAAATTCGGCGGCACCTGCCCGTTGTGGAACGTGCATTCGACCTTCGACACGCCGGACCGGCTGCTCAAGCAGGTCATCGAACTGCCCGACGGCACGCGCTATTTCTCGGTCGCGCAAATGGTGCGCCGGCCGGTTGCGCCCCATCCCTTGCCGCAACCGCGCTTTGCCATTGGCCTGGGGTGCGAGATCCGTCACGCCTCGCGCCTGGTGTATGCCGCCGGCATGGACCTGGAAAAAACCGAAGGCACGCCGATCGGCGTCAATTGCCGGCTGTGCGAGCGGGAAAACTGCGCCCAGCGCGCCGAGCCGCCGATCACCCGCACGCTGATCCTGGACGAGAACACGAGGCGGGTGTCATCGTTCGCGTTTTCCAACGCGCGGGAGTTGTGAGGCTGCGCTGGCATGGGGGCCTGCGCTCACCGCCATCACGACCGGGCTTGACGAGTGAGAATGTGCACCGGCGTTCTCAACACCGTCATTGCGAGGAGCGACAGCGACGAAGCAATCCAGCCTGTGACCGTTGAGACATCCTGGATTGCTTCGCTTCGCTCGCAAAGATGGGGTGGACGGCCCCCGACGGCATCGGTGTGCCAGACTGGTTGTTGTGATTCGACCAGACAAGGGGACCGTCCATGACAAAGATTAGCACGATTGGTTTGGATTTGGCGAAGAACGTGTTTCAAGTTCAC
>NZ_JACRAW010000035.1 GCF_016213215.1 Bradyrhizobium sp.
CGCCGATCGCTCGCGCAACATCCAGCTCCTGAAGGAGCGCTCGTGGTTCGACCTGCCGCTGGTCTACACCAACCAGCGGCGTGCCATCGTCGCGATAGAGAAGGGTTCGCCCGGCGAGCGCGCCTTCAACGACGCCTTCGCTACTTGGGGCGAGTAGGGCGGGCGCGCGCTTCAAGCGCCTGGCCGTTTCAGTCGGGCCTGCTGTACCCATTCATGTCGTAGCGCTCTCGATTGGCGGGTAACGCCTATCAATCAGGCCTGTTCACTCCGCCTCGGCCCGCCTCCGCGCCACGGCTTCGCGTTCCATCACGGCGCGGCAGCCGGCGCTGACGTGAGCGCGCTGCCGGTGCATGCACGCGATGATCCGCGGGATATTGGGGATCTCGCTGCCGCACAGCCGCATCGCGTCGCCGGTGCACATCTGCTGGGCTTCGGAGGAAAAGGCGAGGCTGGGTGAGGCCGAAAGCCCCATGGCGGAGATGGCGACCGCGAAGATGAGTGCGGTTTTGTTCATCCGGTAGAGAGTCATGTATGCGCCCCTGTTTGCGTGGCTGGTTGGCGGCTTCTTGGGGCGCGGTCGGGCGGTTTGCGATGCCGCACTCATGCGATCAACGCGCGGAGCTTCCTCCGCCGTTGTCGTTCGACATGTTGTGATTTGCGAATCGAAGGTACTGCGCCACCCGAATCGATTATGAGCGCGGCTATTGGCTCTTCAAGAGTCGACTAAATGCTTCCACCACTATTCGCGCGAAAACCACCCGAGTGTGTCTGCGCGGACACGCGCTCAACATGCAGCGCGGCGCGATATCTGCGCGCGGTGGCATGTTCCTGAAACGAGCCTGAATTTGGCGGTCGAGCTTTCAGCTGTATCAGCTCGAAGGTTTCGCGTTCACGCCGGCCAGCGCCGCCGCATGTTCTTCAACGGCCGTCACGCCCTTCGGCGTAAGCTCATAGATGTCGCCGTCCTTCATGACATAGCCTTCGACGATCAACTCCTCGACTGCACCGTGCTTGTCGTCGGCGAAGGCGATGGATTGGCTGATGTCGCGCAGGATGGCGAGTTGATTGTCCCGCAGCATTATCTTTCCTCCCAGGGTAGGTGGCGGCGAATGCCTGGCAGGAGGAGCCGCCCGTCCAACTCCAGGATTCTCGGATGCTACCTTGCTGTGAATTCTCGACGAGGCGGCGAGTTCCCGGACCCTCAGCTTGCCACGATGCGACGCGCGATCACCCTTGCGTGCGAGTTTGGCACCGGCGCGGAGCCAAGAGGAGCCGCCCTCTGGTTCCTCGCCCGCGTGCCAAATAGGAACGCGGGCCGACCTGAACGCTTCTTTCGTTGGTTTCCGCGCCAGGAGGGAATTAAAATGGCGAGAGCAGATCCGGCGAAGCGGGAATCGGAGGTGAGGGACGGTGTCAGTCCCAGATTCCTGTTTGCCGCTTGTCTGCTTCTCGGTCTCGGTCTCGGCGGGTTCTTCGACGGGATCGTCTTCCACCAGTTGCTGCAATGGCATCACATGGTGAGCGGCTGGTATCCGCTGAATTCGATCGAGAACATTGAGCTCAACACCACTTGGGACGGCATCTTCCACAGCTTCGCTTATGTTCTCGTGCTTGCCGGCGTATTCCTGCTGTGGCGCAGCGCGCGCCAGGGCCGGCTGTTGTGGTCGAACCGAAGCTTCATCGCAATGTTGCTGGCCGGGTGGGGCATCTTCAATGTGGTTGAAGGATTGGCGGACCACCAGATTCTCGGGCTGCACCGGGTCAACGAGACGGTGCCCGCGAACGAGCGCCTGTATTGGGATCTCGGTTTCCTGATCTGGGGCGCGGCGATGCTTGCGCTCGGATGGGCCATGGCCAACTTGGGAGAGCGGGAGAGCGCCGATGCGGAAAGCCTGTGAGCTCATCCGCTGCATACCCGTGCCGCTGGTCTACCTCAACTTCGCCCTGCTGCTGGTGCTCGCCACGGCGCCGGCGTGGCAGACCCTGCTGTTCGGCCTCACGCTTGACGATCTTCTTCAATTGCGCTCCTTCAATCCCGGGTGACCGGCTCGAGGCTGAAGCTCGCCGGTCGTGCGACTCACAAGCGCCCCTCGAACTGAGGTGCATGGCGCCCGCCGGCAGGCCGCTTGACTTGCTTCGCCTTCTCTGGCTGGAAACCAGGGCAGGGGCATGCCCTACCCCGCAAGTCACAAGCAAGATCAAGCCCACGGAAACGCCTACATGTTGATGCCGATAGCCGACGTGCCGCGCTGGTACGCTGAACGTAAACCCCAAGGCACCATCGCGGTCCGGCACGGCGACGACACGCTGACCTGGGACGAACTCGAGCGCGGTGCCAACGCCCGCGCGCGGGCCTTTGCCGCCAAGGGCGTCAAGCCGGGCGATTTCGTCGCGATTGGCCTGCCCAATGGCAATGCGTTCTTCGAGACGACCTTTGCGGTGTGGAAGTGCGGCGCGACGCCGACCTCGCTGTCATGGCGGCTGCCGCGCGGCGAGGCCGCCGCGGTGCTCGACGTCTTGAGGCCGTCGCTGGTGGTTGGCGGCGAGGCCGACTGGAACGCGCCGAACTCGCTGCCCGCTACTTTCGTGCCGCAGGGTTTTTCGGACGAGGCGGTGACGAACCCGGTGGCGCGCTACTGGAAGGCCATGACCAGCGGCGGCTCGACGGGCCGGCCCAAGGTGATCCTGGACCATCAGCCGGCGGTGACCGACACGGCGGCCGAGCCGGCGCTCGGGATTCCGCTCGGCGTTTCGCTGCTCAATCCCGGTCCGCTCTACCACAACGCGCCGTTCATCGTGTCGCACTTCGCGCTGTTCGCCGGCGGCCGTCTCACCGGTCTTACCAAGTTCGAGCCCGAGGAGACGCTGCGCCAGATCGAGGCGCAGCGCGTCGAGTGGGTCAACTTCGTTCCGACCATGATGCACCGCATCTGGGCGCTGCCGGAAAAGGTTCGCAACGCCTACGACCTGTCCAGCCTGAAGATCGTCTTCCACATGGCGGCGCCGATGCCGCCGTGGCTGAAGGAGAAATGGATCGAGTGGCTGGGGCCCGAGCGGATCTGGGAGCTCTATGGCGGCACCGAGCGTCAGGGCGCCTGCATCATCTCCGGCGTCGAATGGCTCACGCACAAGGGCTCCGTCGGCAAGATCGGCGATACCGCGCGCCTGCGCATCCTCGGTCCCGACGGCAAGGATGTCGCGCCGGGAGAGACCGGCGAGATCTACTTCCTGCCCAACGACGGCGCCGGCACCACCTATCACTATCTCGGCGCCGAGCCGAAGCGGAGAACCGACGGCTGGGAATCGCTCGGCGACATCGGGCGGCTGGATGAAGAGGGCTATCTCTATCTCGGCGACCGGCTCGCCGACATGATCCTGCGCGGCGGCGCCAACATCTATCCGGCCGAGGTCGAGGCGGCGGTGACCGCGCATCCGGAGGTGTGCTCCTGCGTCGTCGTCGGCCTGCCCGATCCGGAATTCGGCCAGCGCGTGCACGCCATCGTCGAGCTCATGCCGGGCGCCGCCGCGCAGGTGGTTGCCGATACGATGGGCGTCTTTCTCGACGACCGGCTCAGCCGCTACAAGCACCCCGAGAGCTTCGAGGTCGCCGCCGGGCAGATCCGCGATGATTCCGGCAAAGTCCGTCGCACCATGCTGCGCGACCAGCGCGCCGCCTGGTTGAAGGAGGGGCGTGCGTTTCAGATCTTGCCATCGGGTGGGGGGCGCAAGGGGGCGGAGTAGGCTGCAAGCCTCGCGTCAGATGCGACGGGGTTCAAGGACTACCGCGGAACGCGATCCGGTCGGTCTCGGCGTATATTACATCAAGGCGAGTGCCTGGTCGCAAAGCTCCAATGGGGGGCCAGTTGTTCTTTTAGGCGCTGTCGGGTTGGACGTCGAAGCCGACAAAATCGCGCGCTCTGCGAACGCTTTCGTTACGAAGCAAACCGCCGCCTGACTAAGTTACGCGATCTCCCCTTCCGGAATCACCCGACGGCACAGGCTCGTCGAGATCGCTTGCAGGACGACGGCCGCATCTATCGAACTGATAAGGGCCGCTCCCTCCGCGGCGTTCTCGACACGCTCTCCG
Organism: Bradyrhizobium sp.; assembly: GCF_016213215.1. Classification (GTDB taxonomy): domain Bacteria; phylum Pseudomonadota; class Alphaproteobacteria; order Rhizobiales; family Xanthobacteraceae; genus Bradyrhizobium. Next base: position 4,088 of record NZ_JACRAW010000035.1, read on the forward strand.
CGGGCCGAGCGTCCCGCGCGCCGCCTATCCTCCGCTCGTCGGCGGCGTGCAGTTGGTCTTTCCGCCTACCTCGGCCCACAGGGCGCAAGAGCTTTCCCGACTCGTCTGCCCTTCGACGACCATACACTGATCCGGCCCAACGAAGAATCGGCACCTGGAACAGGTCTTGCCGGTCCAGCGTCCCTCTTTATGTTCAGCGGCTTCCTTTGTTGACTTTTTCGGAATGAGACCGAGACAACTGTCGCTCGGAAGAGGAGACGGTCGGGTAACCTGCGCCAGGGCGGGAACGGTTCCACTCACTGCGAGCACAGCACATACACAAGGTAATTCCAGCAAACGCCGACGTGTAAGCCGAACATTCATGAGCAACCCCCGAAATTGTCTGCCGCGATGCACCGCGCGCCGCGGTTCCTGCCTCTACAACCCAGCACAACTCCCAATAGTAGAGTTTACTGATCGAGGCTGACAGAAGGCTGACAGAACTGACGCTTGTTCTGGATAAGATTGATCTAATGCTTCTCAATGTCGACTGGCGACTGCGGAGCGTAGCGCGAAGGTAATCAGTTGTCGTCCCATCCTGCTTTCGGAAATTCCGCTGGTGCTGGCGTAGAGGGTAACGCCGGGCCAATTGCGCTCTGAAACTTCAGTCGCAGCGGCGCAGGGCGATCGTTTTTCGCTTGGCGGGCAAATCACGTCAAAATCTGTCAAGCGCCCGTCGCAAAAGTATTTCTCTTTTACCGAATTCGGAATTGGCGTATACGCGACTGGTCTCACCCGGTACGAGGGGCGGATCGCGAGTCGTCACGAAACGCGGGCTGGGATGCGGTGGACGCGAGTGCGCCGGCGCGAAACGGAATCGCAGGGC
>NZ_JACRAW010000041.1 GCF_016213215.1 Bradyrhizobium sp.
CAGGACGGCACAGCCAGGGCTTCGACCAACTTACGTCGGCTGATCTCCTCGGTTCCGACCCGGCGCGAGAGCAGATCGCCATTGTCGCCGATCTGTTGCAGGGTCTGACGTTCACGTGACAGCCTGGCCAGATATTCGCGCGCGACGCTGTCAAAGCCGTCGATCTGCCAGCCGTCGATTGCCCGCATGAGGTGCCTGGCAAAGCTTTCCGTCACCTGGATGGCACCCGCCTCGCCAAACCCCTCCTGGTCCAGCGCGGAAGCGAGCGGATGAACACCCGGTTCATGGTCAGTCATCGCGACTGTCCGGATCATGGCGCCAAATACGAGCCATGGGGGCGGCTCGTCCTCGCTTGCCGATGAAGGCCAGCCGAGCCGGCCGCCTCCGACCAGTCCGCCGTCGACTCTGACTGCATCTGGCCAATTGATCGCGACCTGCTTGGACGGCGGCGCATAGGCGCGCAAGGCGTCGGTTAGCGCAACCATCCCTGCGTAGAAGGCACGCCGGGCGCTTCGGAGTGGCTCGCCCGGCTCGAGCACCACGGCGAACTCCGCGAGGTCGAACCGCCCGACGTAGACCAGCGTGCCAGCGCCACTCTTCGGTGCGATGCGGCATGCGTGGGCAAACGCGTCGCCGCTCTCGCGCAACCGCATCAACGTAAACGGCGGCGGCAGGTTGATCGGTTCCACCGAGGAAACAGTGGTTGCGGCCGGGCCCAGTTTGTCCTCCAGTTTCCTTTTTTCCCGATTGAGAATGTATATATTTATACTAGGCGAAGGAGCGGAGCGAGTCCGCATCCCGCGCCGTCGTGTGGAGAGGTCATCTGGCGCAGCCAACCAAGACCATCCTGATCTGCTCGTGCGAAGACACGATGCGGCTTGATGTGGCCTCGATCCGGCTTGGATGCCCCAACAGCGAAATCGCCGACTTCCGCCAGCTCTGCGGTGCCGAGCTCGATCAATTTCGCAGCGCCGCAAAGGCGGAGCGCGCACTGACGGTTGCCTGCACGCAGCAGGCTGCCCTGTTTGCGGATGAGGCCGGCGAGCGTTCCGAACCGATCGAATACGTGAACGTGCGCGAGACGGCGGGTTGGTCGAGCGAAGGCGCACAAGCAGGTCCAAAAATGGCGGCGCTGCTTGCGGCAGCTGGCGTGCCTGCGCCGGCATACCCGTTTGTCAGTTTGACCAGCGACGGCGTAATTCTCATTTACGGACGCGATGAGGCTGCGATCGAGGCAGGCCGGCTCCTGGCCGATCACCTCGATGTCACGGTAATGCTGAAAACTCCCGGCGACGTTACACCGCCGGCAGCCACAGCTTTTCCGGTCGTGAAGGGGACCATCCGCAACGCCAAGGGACATTTTGGCGCCTTCGAGCTCACGATCGACGACTACGCCCCTCCGCGCCCTTCGTCGCGCGATCACTTTGTGTTCGAGACCTCGCGTAGCGGCGCAATGTCGCGCTGCGATCTCGTGCTGGATCTGTCGGGCGGGCCCCCGCTGTTTCCGGCGCACGATCTTCGGGACGGCTATGTGCGCGCTGATCCCGGCGATCCGGCCGCGATGCTGCGCGCGGTGCTGAAGGCGCGCGATCTCGTAGGAAGGTTTGACAAGCCGAAATATGTCAACTTCACTCCGGACCTCTGCGCCCATTCGCGTTCGAAGCTGACCGGCTGCCATCGTTGTCTGGATTTGTGCCCCACGGGGGCGATTACGCCGGCCGGCGATCATGTCAGCGTCAACGCGGAGGTCTGTGCCGGATGCGGCCAATGCGCCGCCGCCTGCCCCACCGGCGCGGCCTCCTATTCGTTGCCGCCTGCGGACACGCAGCTGCACAAGCTCCGCGCCATGCTCCTCGCCTATCACGACGCTGGCGGGACCCGTCCGATCGTGCTGTTTCATGACACCCAACATGGCACACCGCTGATCGACGCATTGGCGCGTCATAGCGACGGTTTACCGGCGAATGTGGTTCCCTTCGCCGTCAACGAGGTGACGCAAGTCGGGCTGGAAGCGATTGTGGCGGCCTTCGCTTACGGCGCTGCGAATGTTCGTTTTCTCCTGCGGGCAAGACCCCTGCACGATCTCGCCGGTCTCTTCCAGACACTCGGAATGGCCGACGCCATTCTCTCCGGCTTGGGATTCTCAGGTTCTCGCGTCGCAACGATCGAGACGGACGACCCCGACGTGCTCATCGGAGAGCTCGGAGTCATCGAACCCCTCGTGACAGTGAGCCCGCCCGCGACATTCCGGACGGTCGGCAAGCGGCGCGATCTGCTGCGATTTGCCTTGAGCGAATTGCATCGCCGGGCGCCAAGCCCAACCGATGTGATTCCACTTCCGGATGATGCGCCATTTGGCACCATCAGTGTCAACACCGACGGGTGTACGTTGTGCCTGTCCTGCGTCTCGGTCTGCCCCACTGGCGCGCTTCGTGACGATCCGGAACGTCCCGTCCTCAAATTCGTCGAGGATGCCTGCGTGCAATGCGGATTGTGCGCCAGCACGTGTCCCGAAAAAGTGATCACGCTCAAACCGCAGATCGATTTCCGCGCGGCCAGGGCGCCCGCGCAGGTGATCAAGGAAGAAGAGCCCGCGCTTTGCGTCCGTTGCGGCCAGCCCTTTGGCGTTAAGAGCACGATCGACCGGATCGCGGCGAAGCTGGAAGGCCGGCACTGGATGTATCCGGCCGGCGATCAGCGGCTGGAGGCCTTACGCATGTGCGCGGACTGCCGCGTCATCACCATGAGCGAGCGGCACTTCGATCCGATCGCCGGCGCTCCCGAGCGTGCCCCGCCGCGCACGACGGACGACTATTTGCGGCAGCGAGACAAGAATTGAATGTTGCCCTCGCCGGTCGAGGCGGGTTGCCTGCAAAGCGGTGGCGAAAGGCCGAGCAATCGAACGCGTTCTGGAGACTACTTCGCGGTAGCGCGCCCCAGAAACTCCGTAAGTGCGCGGCGATCTTCCGCCGAGCCGATGCGTTGCTCCGGCATCTTCGTGCCGGGGGTGTAAGCATTTGGACCGATCTCGAACAGTTTTGCGACCGTCTGGGGCGTCCAGACGATATCCATCGTCTTGAGTGCATCGGAAAAACGGTAGCCGGGCAGCGACGCGATTTTCCGGCCGTACAATCCCGCAAGCGTCGGACCCGCGCGCTGTATCTCCGTTGCCGACAGCGTGTGACAGGCAACGCACGCACGAAATACATCTGCGCCGCGATCACCCGCATAGGCCGCCAGCGGATCGGCCGGCGTGCCGAGCAGATTGGAGCCGATCGGATTGCCGGTGCCCGCGTCCCAGCGCCGGATTTTTCCGTCGGCGCCACCGGTCAGCAAGGTCTTGTTGTCGGGCAGGAAAGCAACGGACCAGACCGGCAACCCGGGTCCGACCAACGTTCGCAACACAGTGCGCGCCTTGCGATCGATGATGGTGACAGTACCACCCACGGCGGCGGCGGCGATCAACGCACCGTCATTGGAAATGGCCAGAGCCACGATAGGCGTCGCACTGGCCACAACTTCGCCCACCTTCCTGCCCTCAGGGCTTGAAAGGCGCAGGCTGCCGTCTGCGGCTCCCGCGATGATCTCGCCATCGCCCGCGATGACAAGCGCATTTAGCGGCACCGGCAGGGTGATGGTGTCGGGTGCACCATCGGGCAAATGCCAGATCCGCAATGCGAGGTCATAGCCCACGCTGACGAGCGATCGTCCATCGCGCGCGAAACCAACCCCGTTCACGTTTTGCGAGTGGCCTTCCAGCACCCGCTGCCAACCGTTGCGTAACGACCAGAGCCGGACGGTGTGGTCCCAGGATGCAGAGGCGATCATCGAGCCATCGGGCGAGATCGCGATCCCGGCAATCGGCGCCTGATGTCCCTCCAGCACCCGGTCCGGCTGCTGCCGACCCGACGTCCAGATCGCAATGCGCGCGTCCGCACCGGCCGTGACCATCCTCCCATCGGGAAGCAGACCAACCGCGTTAACCGCATCGGAGTGAAAGCGGAACACTTGCTCGGCCGATTCGCTCGCGAGTGACCATCGAATGGCAGCGGCATCGAAGCCACCAGAGAGAAGGATCTTTCCGTCGGCTGAAACAGCGATCGCCCGCACCGGTCCACCATGCCCCATCAACTGGGCGCGAGCCACCTGTGCGAAGGCAAGCGGCAAGGCAATGAACGAAAGCAGTGCGAGGCGTACGATGAAACTCATCAACGAGTGAGGACTGCCGGACAAGGACAGCATCTCATTGTGTTTGAATTGGCCGCCGGGACAAGCGCGCTATTTGTTCGGCTCGACAACGATCTTGGTCGATCCATCCGGCGCGGGTTGCATGCCGGGAGGGCTCTGTCCTTGGGGACTCTCGGGGGGCGCGCCACCCGATCGTGTCTCGATCGGCCCGGTCCAGCCTTGCGGCTGCAACTGACCTTTCTCCTCGGGAGCGCTTCGCCCCGTGCCGACAGTGGCCGGATTCTCTTTGCGTTGATCCGTTTGGGCGATCGCCGATCCCCCGCAGGAACACGCAGCGACACAGGCAACGATTGTTACTAGCCGCACGGGTTATCTCCATTGCATTTGATCCAGCCCAACTAATAATGATCTGCCCAGTTCCATGATGCGCGAGGAACACGTCAGCTTGAACAGAAACTCGCGGTCCCTGGAACTGCTCGACGAGCTAACCAGCACGCTAACTTCATGGGCCGTTGAAAGGTCAAGCATCCTGCCAGGTCACCCGATCGAGCGCGTACAGTGGACAGACCCGGCGCCGCCTTTCTCACACGGCAATGATCGACGGTGTCGCAGAGCAAAGCCTATCGTTCCGGCGGGCCAGCGTTCACGTAAACATCCGTCCTGAGCGGCGCGACCATGAGCACCGCAAATCGACTACGCCGCTGCCGTGGATCACGGAGCGCAAGGATCTACGCTACCTGCGAAGCGTCGTGAAGAAGATAGTCGCAGGCGCTACGATTCGAAGCGAGCTCTCATTCACCTCGTTCCGCCACGGAGGCTTCACCGAAGGCGCCGACAGCGATCTCACAGACGCTGAGCTACGCGCCGCAGGTCGTCATCGGTCGACCCGTCAATTGCCAACTTATACAAAGCGGACGCGTAAGCAGCTGATCTCGGGGACCAAGAAGCGCCGCGATGAGCGAACAAAAGCAGTCAGTTTGTCGGAATAGCCGCTGACCGCTTGTCGGAATGACAGACTGTGGAGGCCTAAGTCGTTGATTCATTTGGTGGGCGCACCAGGGCTCGAACCTGGGACCCGCTGATTAAGAGACAGCCACGGGTTAAGAACAATCAATGACTTGTCGGTCGCACCACTGGGCTTGTCCGGCCGAAAAAGGGCATTCGTCGCACGATCATAGTGCTTCGTTGCACTGCCTATTAGCGGCGCCTTTGATAGTCCGCCAAACGTCGTCGTTTCAACTACTCTTCTAATGTTGCCGAGCAAGTTTAGATCGCAGAAGCGCAAACACCGATGCCGACACTCGGTTCAAGTTGCGACTTAGCCGTGGCGCGTTCACTGTCCGTGTCCTGGCTGCGCTTATTCTCGAGCAAGGCTTGGTCGTCGCCAATACGGAAGGAGAATTGCATGACGGCGCTGTGAAGGCTTATAGGGCTTACCGTGCAAAGGGCTATCACTCGGTCTGGCGCATCGACGGAAAACTGACGCCGCTCGGTCCAAGAACATTTGAGACACCGGCGGGAGCGAAGGCCCGGTTTGCCGCTCAAGAGAAGCTCTGGAATTTCGTCTGGCTGCGACGGATAGCGTATTTGTAACCCTCGCCGCGTCACTCCATCTAGCTGCCTTCCCGCTCGTCCATGACCGACACCAGGAGCACGAATACGATTCCTACTTCAGGATGGTTTCCGAGTTCGTGCGGTTGGTCGACTCGTTCCTCCCGAGATCTCTTCATTGGTGGACCGACTGGTATGCCGCCAATCCTGAATGGTTCGCGGGCGGCATTATCGCCGTGATAATGTTGATGTGGATCGGCAGCTCGCTGAGCGCGCGCATCAACGATGCAATGCGCGTGATTTGGCACGACCGGGCGGGACCAGTGCCGCTGTCGGGCGTCGTGCATGAGTCCATCTACGCATTTCGAACCAACGCCGCCTATCAATTCATCATCAGAGCCGGAAAGCGGCACGTCCTTCCGCTTTTTCGGCGTTCGGCATGGTTTGGCTCGGCGCAACATGCTAAGCCACTTCTTGTTTAACGTGGCCGACTCAATGGGAGCCTTCTGCACAGGCACACCTCAGAAGGAGCTTGTCGCGGCCGACAAAGGCATCGCCCAGGACGGCAAGGATTTTGCGACGTCTGCGATTTGCGCGCCGACGGGCCTGACTGTACGCGCCGGGTTTAGGTATGAAATCGCCATCACCATGACCGAACCATGGGAGGACGACGGACGGTCGGCGACCCCATTCGGGTACCGCACATCGACTGTTCCTCGCTCCGATCGATGGAAGTTCTATTCCGGAATTCTACTGCGCCGTATCCTATTCCGGCCCTGGTACCGCGTTATCGCGCGCGTCGGCGAAACCGGCGTCGACGAATACTTTCTTGATCCGGTACCCGTCCCAAATACGACACCTCAGGTTTACAGGGCGACTTTCAAAGCTGACCGTGGCGGTGAACTCTTTCTGTACGTGAATGATGCGGTAATTGGCTTACCTTGGGTTTACGATACCTTCTATCCAAACAACAGCGGCACAGCCAAAGTGACCGTACGGCTGCTGTAGGGATCATCAAGGTATTTGCCCAGGCGCTGAACTGAAGCCATTCAAACGCTCCTCAACAGCAGCTGCATGATATTGTCAGACAACCCGGCATCCGACAGAGCCGCTGATTAAGAGGCGTATGATTTCATCAAGTCATCGCCGGCTAGCTCGGTCGACGCGCGCCTTAGCTGCGCGCGAATATGGCTCGGATCGCGCCGCCTAGGGATTCCTGCTCAAGGAGTTTGATACCTAAATAACCCCCGCCGAGAATGGAAACCCACGCGGTCAGGCTCCCAAACGCGAGCGCCGACACGCCCGTAATGCCTTGTCCAACGGTGCAGCCGAGGGCCATGACTCCGCCGGCGCCCATCAGCGCTGAACCGACGAGATGCCGGATCAGATCGCCGCGATCCACAAAGCTTTCGACCCGGAACGTTCCCGTCGCCAATGCCGTCGTGAAGCTACCTGCAACGACACCTGCAACGACGGCAATGCCGAAGGTAAGGGTAGAGCCGGTAAACGTCATGAGGTATTGCAGGCTTTCGCCAACTGGCGCGACGAAGGTGATCGAGGCAAGCGGTGCGGGCTCGAACTCATCGGCGCCCAGGACGCCCGTCACGATCCAGCCCGCAACCACGGTGAGACCAACAAGAAGGCCAGCCAGTAGATCGCGGCCGCTACGCCGGAATTCGGCGTTGTGTAAGCAGAACACCAGCAGCCCCAGAGCAAGTGCGGTCGCCGCGAGCACGCGCGCCGGCCCTGACGGCAGGCCGAAGGCGGCCCCCGCCAGTTCGCCGACATTCTGGCTCGTGAGACCATGCGCCTTGAGATCGATGTTCGTGGCCGCTTCAAGTCGCACCCGCAGCACTGCAATCAGACCGCGCAGCGTCATATACGCGAAGACGCCAAGCACGAGGGCAACCACGAGCGACTTCAGATTGCCACTGCCAAGCCTTACCAGCGTCTTGCCGCCACAACCGCCCGCCAGCGTCATGCCGAGGCCGAAGATCGCGCCACCCACAATGGCGCCCACCCAACCCAGATTGGTCGTGAGGTAGATCGACTTGTCGACGTCAATGATCCCGCCGAAGTGAAGGGCCTGCGTGCCAATCACCGCGACTGCAATTGCCAGGCACCAGGCGCGGAAGCGACGCCCGTCGCCCATAAGCACCAGATCCGATATCGCTCCCATCGTGCAGAAGTTGGTGCGTTGCACGACAGCGCCGAATGTAAGACCGACGACGACGCCACCAAGGATCGTAAGTGTACTGGGTCCGTCCATGCGAAGATGCCGCTCCCACCGTGCGCGCCTCGCTACTTGCGGACGAGCGCCGGCGCTGGCGCCTCCCTGACATTAGTTTATTAAATTCGCATAAGTGAATATGATCGGGATCGCCCGGTCAAGCCGGTCGCGAGCTTTTTCCTTTCGCTCGCATAATTCGGCCGTCGGGTGGCGAATGTCCTTCTCCTCCCGCGGCACGTCGGGACGGGAGCACCGTCCTGTATCGATGTCAAACTGGCTTGCTGTTCGAGCAACGGACCCGTGCGGTTCTGCTCGCACCAATCTTGGACAGAGGCAGCGCGGACGTATGTTAGGTCCTGTTCGCTTGCTCAAGCACGCTTTGTGCTCGTGTCGATTGCCCGGCGTGACAGAGGCGTGAACCCGCGGTCGACGAGCAGATCGGTCAGTCCGGCACCGAGCCACATGCCGCCCAACACGATCCAGGCCGTCAGCGCAAACACCGACGCGCCGGTGATTCCAGCGCCTACGGCGCAGCCGCCGGCGAGCATGGCGCCGAAGCCCATCAGCACGGCCCCGACCAGGTAGCGGCGCATGCCAAGTCCGTCGGAAAATCCTTCCAGGCGCAGCTCGCGCGCTCCTGCGGCGGCCAAAAATGATCCGAGAAAGACCCCCGGCACGATACCGAGATCAAAATCGAGCCGTACCTGCGGGCTATTGAGCACCGCCATCAGCACCTCTGCGGAAGGGCCGCTGAATGTAAGACTCTTCAGGGTCACCGGCGCGAAGGAAGCCCGCGCCAGTTCATAGGTGAATATCCAGCCGGCCACGACAGTCACGCCGGTGGCCAGCGCGGACCAAAGAAGCACCGGCGAAACCCGACTCCGAAACGCAAATACAAATCCGGCCAGCAGCCAGACCGCCCCGAATGCGAGCTTCTCCGATGTCCCACCGCCAACGAGGCTCATGATATCGCGCGACGGTCCGCCATCGACGAGCCAGAGATTGGCCAGCCATTCCCGTGCTGGAGACAACGAGCCGCGATAGGCGGCTTGCGCCGTCACGGCGAACACTAGTCCTGATAGCAAAGCCCTCAAATTGCCATTGGCCGAAAGCACGAGCAGCCGGCTGGCGCAGCCACGTGACAGGATCATGCCGCAGCCGAACATCACGCCGCCTATCACAGCTCCGGAAATGCTGCCTTGCTGAGCGAGCTGCCGTGCCTCCGATACGTCGAGCCAGCCCAGCGCGACGCAGACCTGCGTGCCGAGCAGAGCGGCTGCAAATGTCAGGAGCCAGACCGCAAGGCGCGCCCCACCCTCCCGCCGCGAGAATTCGACCGCGGCAGCGCGGAGGCAAAAACGGCTGCGCTGGGCAAAGAACCCGAACAATCCGCCCACCAGCAAGCCGCCGACCCAAGAGATCAGGTCTTCACTCAAGAGATCGACGAGTTGCGTCAGCACGGCCTGTCTCTAATGTTCACGTCAGGGGCGTAAATAGGCGTACCCCTGTTGTTGCAGTTCCGCCAGCCGAACGACGCCGCCTTTCTCGGCTGCGATGAAGCCCGACGTGAGATCTTCGAGCTTGACGCCTTGCGCCTTCATTGTGTTCGCACAAGCCTCGAACGCGACACCGGCTTGCGTCAGCCGTTCCGTAGCCGCGACAATATGGGGTTGAGCGGCCAAAGCATGAAAACCTCGCAACGCCGGTCCATGAACCACTAGACGGATATCGGCCTGCCCAGGTCCGCCGACGCCATCGACATGGTTCTGGATGTTACCGAGCGCGAATACGACGCGATCGAGGTCGGCGAGGTGATAGGCCACGCGCTGGCGCTTCGGGGGGGCGGCGGCAGCCGTCTGCCGAATCGCGAAGAAGCCGAGGAGCCCTGAAAGTCCGGCGCGCAGTATCGATCGACGCTCCATACTTGCTCCTAAGGAACTTGCTTGATGAACTCGGCGATGCGATCGGCAACATCATCTGCCGCGAGATCCAGAAAGAAATGATCTGCCCCCTCGATCGTCTCGAGGCGCACCTTCTCACTCCGCGCCAGAGGAGCGAAGGAAGCTGCCACATCAGGCACGGTCGTATCCTTCGCGGCTGCGAGCACCAGAACGGGCAATTTCAGTCCGGCAACCAGCCCAGCCGTGTCCTGGCGCGCATCGGTGGTATAAAATGAGGCGAAGGCGCGTGCCGTTACAACGGAGTTGCGGCAGTAAATGAAGCCAGGAACCGACATCCACTCTCCGCCGCGCCCTGCCGCAATATTGGCGATAGCCTCCTTGAGCAGCGGATCGAGCGGCGCCCCATAGGTCGAGAGGTAGGATGCACGCAAAGCAGCCTCGACAGATGCCGTCGCCGGCGCCAGCATCATGGCCGCCCGAACCGGCGCATCCGGACGAGCTTTCAAGTAGCGCGCGACCTGGTTGGCTCCCCGCGAATGGCCGAGAACGTAGACGCGAGGGGACAGACTCTTAGCTGCCGCAACCCAGGCTTCGATTTCAGCAATGGCATCGTCCGCCAGGTGGTCGTGTCTTACGGCACAATCGTACATGCCTTTGCGACGGTCCAGCCCCAGAGACAAGGTGTGCGACAGCGAGCCTATGCCTCGCTCGGCCAAAGCCTTGGCCAGGCCCTGTATGGTCTCCATGTCCTTGTGAGCGAGCGTGCCGTGGGTGATCACGATGAGCGGCGTGTCGGGCCCCATCGATACCGGCGTGCGCAGCGTCGCCAGCACCGCATGAGCGCCGATCGACAGCTCGCGTTCCTGCTCTGCGGCCCCAACGGGCAACAGGGACAGCAACAGCACGGTCAGTCCGATCAAACAACGCATTCAGATATCCCTGTCAGGGTCGAACAATCGTCCACTTCTTCTCAGAGAACTCAAGCAGCGCGGCTACGCCTGCCTCCACAACCCTGGCCTTTGCCATCAACGGAGGCCGCCTGCCCTCCTTGGCCGTGAGCGCATCCAGCGTATTGCCGCAGGCGACAAAGCTCACATTGGGCATCGCTTTTGCAAAGTTCGCCATTCGCTCCCTGACCGGTGAGCGATCCTCAAGCAGCAGATCCAGGCCGCCGTTGAAGGCAACGACCACGATATCGACTTCTTCCCCGCGACCCGAATAGTAGCGGGACACGTTGGCGGCGATATCCAGCACCGCGCGCATTTTCGCCGGATCGTCGTCGCTGATCTGAAGAGCGAGCCGGTGCGGGTCTGCAGCCCCGACAGGGCTCGCCAGGATGGTCGCGAGCAAAATTGAGGACAGAGCAACGAATAACGCGCGGCGGCTCGGTTCTGCTCGGCTCACTCGACGCCTCGTGACTTGCCGCCTTTGGAATCGTCCGGCGTCACGTCGATGGCCATTGCGCGGCTGGTGATCTTCACCGGCCCCAGGCAATCCTTCATGCACGGATTTGTCTGCCAGAACGACCTTTCTGCGGTCGAGCGGTCATCCATGATAAAGCCCTGCTCGTTTGGCATTTTGGTCGCGGCGAGATTCTTGTTGTTGAGCTCGAAATTCTGGTCGCTGATGATATCGTTGAGATAGAGAACGTAGGCCACCAACGCATAGTATTCGTTTGCCGACAACGACTCGGCATTGCCATACGGCATGGCATGACGAATATAGTCGAAGACGGTCGTGGCATATGGCCAGTAAGAGCCCACCGTCTTGACCGGGTTGTCGCTCGTCAGGGATCCCTTGCCGCCCGCCAAGACCGGCCAACGGCCATTGCCCTCGCCGAATTCGCCGTGGCAGCTGGAGCAATTGTCCATGAACAGCTTTTCGCCCTCCGCGACAGTACCCTTCCCTTCCGGCAGGCCCTGCCCGTCAGGCCTCACGTCGATGTCCCAGCCGCGGATCTCCTCCGGAGTAGGCGCGCGCCCGATGTTGTACTTCGGCCCGACCTTCGCATCCGCCTTACTCTGCGCCAGCGCCGGCGTACCGATCGCCAATCCGAGCATGACCAAGGAAAGCAGCCTAGGCAACTTCGACATTCTCAACCTCACCATTGGCCTGCACGTGCCAGGTCTGGATCCCATTGTTGTGGTAGATTGAATTGACGCCGCGGATCTTGCGCAGTTCGGCCTTGCTTGGCTGCACGTATCCGGTTTCGTCCTGCACCCGCGATTGCAGCAACAGCGGCTCACCGTTCCAGTCGAACTCGTAGTAGAAACGCGTGAGGGCCTTGTCGAGGATGGGACCGTCAAGCCGGGCGGGACGCCAGTTGCGTCCGCCGTCCAGGGACACATCGACACGCTTGAGTTTGCCGTTGCCGCTCCATGCCAGACCGGAAATGATGGTGAACCCCTTGCCATGCTTGATCGGCGCTTGCGGGCTCGGGCTGGTGATCACCGACTTGGCGTCCATCACCCAACTGAAGCGGCGGGCCTTCCCGTTCGGCAGCAGGTCGGTGTACTTAGATGTCTCCTCTCGGGTGTGCCAGGGCCGATCGCCCACCTTGATCCGTCGCAACCATTTGACCCAGAGGTTACCCTGCCATCCGGGCACCACAAGCCGCATCGGGTAACCCTGCTCGGGGTATAGCGCTTCGCCATTCATCTTATATGCAATGATGCAGTCATCGAGCGCCTTCTCGATCGGCAGGCTCCGGTCCATCGCAGCAGCATCCGCACCTTCGACCAACAACCATTTTCCGCTGCTCTTGACGCCCGCCTCTTCGAGCAGCGTCCGCAACGACACCCCCGTATACTGAACGCAGTGGATCATGCCATGAGTGAACTGGCAGCCGTTGAGCTGGGCGCCCCGCCACTCCATGCCCGAATTGGCAGCGCACTCCATGAAATGGATGCGGTTGACGCGTGGATAACGTTTCAATTCCTCTAATGTCAGGATCAACGGACGATCGACCAAACCGTGGATCATCAGGCGGTGATCGGCCGGATCGATCTCCGCAATACCGCCATGATGCCGCTCGAAGCACAGGCCGTTCGGAGTAATAATGCCTTCGAGCTCATGCAGCGGCGTGAAGCTGACCGAGGACTCGCGCGATGCCGTCAGCCATTCGACGTCGCGCCGGATGACATCCTTTTCGAATTTCGACGGCTTGCCGTAGGGCCGCACGGCAACGCCATCGCCGAGAACACGCGTCCATTCCGGAACGTTCGGGGGCTGGTTCGCGGGATTTCCACCCGCGCCTGCACGAGATGCAAGGAGCGTCGCAGCAGCGCCGGCGCCAGCAGCGAGGAGACTGCGTCTGGAGTGCTGTGGATTATCCGTCTTCGACATCGATCTCACGCTCCGGTAACTTTTACCGCTCTGTTGGGTTCGAGACGAACCGTCTTCTGACGCATCAGATAGTTCGAGATGACCTCCCAGATCGGCGGCCCCTCGGTTCCTTCGTTGACGCTGGCCCAGCCCGTAACCTGATATTCCTTGGAAGGATCGATTGGCGCGCCCCTCTTGACCAGCCGCATGTCGGAGATGCGCTGGCCCTGGGGCCTTGCCACGTCGATGGCATAGGAGAGTCCGCCGATCCGCACCATGTCGCCGCCCTGCTGATAATAGGGGTCAACGTTGAAGAGATTATCGGCCACGTCCTCGATGATCTCCTTGAGCCGGGCACCCGTCATCCCGATGCGGTAGACGGCCGGATACGTGATCGCGGTGGCGTTGGTGACATCTTCAAAGGTGATGTCCTCACCCGGCAGCACGCTCGTGCCCCAACGAAAGCCCGGCGATAGTGCGATCTCCGCATCGCGCTCCTGCAGCAGCGCCTGGCAGATCAGGTCGTCGAAGGTTCCGTTGAAATTACCGCGCCGATAAAGCAGCGATTCGGTCTTGCCGAGGACCTTGGAAAGGTCGCTCGCGAACGGCTTTCGCACCTCCGCAATCTTCCCGGCCATCTCCGCGTCGGGTGTGATGACTTCCGAGAACAATGGAATGAGCTTGTAACGGAAGGCCTTAACCTCACCGTCCCGAACGTCGAGATCGAGCCGGGATACGAATTTTCCGGAAGATCCCGACGCGATCAGCAGCGTTTTGCCGACCTTGACCGCCTCCGGCAGGGCGTCATGGGTGTGCCCGGTCAGGATGACGTCGATCCCCTTGACGTGACCGGCCAGCTTGCGGTCGACATCGAATCCATTGTGCGAAAGCAGCACCACGAGCTGCGCGCCACCCTTGCGCGCCTTGTCGACCTGCGCCTGGACGTCTTCTTCGCGCACCCCGAACGACCAATTCGGAATCATCCACCGCGGATTGGCGACCGGCGTGTACGGAAACGCCTGCCCGAGCACCGCGATCTTCACGCCACCGCGTTCGAGCGTGGTCGATGCTTCGAAAGCGGCTTCATTCCACTCCGTGTCGCGGATGTTGAGCCCGAGGAAGGGGAAACCGAGTCCCTCGATCGCCTGCTTGACGCGGTCGGTCCCGTACGTGAACTCCCAGTGACCAGTCATCGCATCGGGCTTCAGCAGAGCCATGCAGTCGATCATGTCCTGGCCACGCGTCTTGAGCGACGACCACGAGCCCTGCCAGGTATCGCCGCCGTCGAGCAGAAGCACCTTGTCGCCGCGCTCCGCGCGGATGGCCTTGATGACGGTGGCGGCCCGATCCAGACCGCCGATCTTGCCATAGGTCTTGGCCAGCGCTTCGAAATCGTCCGAGGTGAGCGCGTATGCAGCAGACGAGCCGGGAGGAATGCCGAAACGCGCGAGGAAATCTTTGCCCGTGATATGCGGCGGCAATCCCTTGGCTTC
Source organism: Bradyrhizobium sp. (assembly GCF_016213215.1). Classification (GTDB taxonomy): domain Bacteria; phylum Pseudomonadota; class Alphaproteobacteria; order Rhizobiales; family Xanthobacteraceae; genus Bradyrhizobium. Next base: position 14,688 of record NZ_JACRAW010000041.1, read on the forward strand.
GCCCACGCCGAGATTGATCGACGGCTCGCGGAAGTGGAGCGGCATCAGCTGACCATGAATGTCCGTGACATGCACGATGGTAACGTTGCCGACCGCCTCGAAAGCCAGCAGCTCCCTCTGGGTCAACCGCTGCTGGGCTACTGCCCTGCCCAACCCGCCAATACCCGTTCCGGTGGCAAGCGCAGCCGTAGCAGCGGCAACCTGAATGAATTCGCGGCGCGAAATCATGCGTTCCGTTTCCTACCTGATCGAAAAAAGCCGTTTAGTTGCGGACCGCAGGGGTCTCCACCGGCAATCCGATGCCGCGCCAGGCCACGTAGAGCTCGAGCGCGAGAAATTCATCCGACAATGGCTTGAACGGTTCGGCACGGACGTCGAACATGCAGCCCTCGAAGCGCTCATGCAGCGGGACCAGCCGCTGGTCACGGAGCCGATAGGTGGGAAACCCGTTGGTCTGCCCCTGGCTCAGGAAATCGGCGCGCATAAATTTGCCGTTGTTCCGCTCGTGGCAGGATTCGCAGGCGAGATCGAGCTGGCCGTACCGGGTATAGTAGATCTGCTTGCCGCGCTCGAACCATTGCAAAATCGGCCCGTCCGTCTTCACGCTGACCGGCATGCCGCGCGACTGATACCGCACGAAGGCGGTCATATCGGTCAACGGCTGGGACCTGAATGCCCAAGGCTCAGCCTTCATCTTCTCGGTGCGGCAAATGTTGATTCGCTGTTCCAGATTGACCGGCTTGTTGAGCTTGTCGTCCCATTTCGGCATGGCCGCGCCGACACCATTCATGCTCTTTTCCGCCTCGCCGTGGCAGCTCATGCACGACTTGCCTTCATTGCCCTCGGCCTTCTTCCAAACATCAGCGGCGCGCTCGACGGCGAGGAAACCAGGATTTTCCAGATCATCGTCCTGCAGCGCACGGGTTTCCTTGGTGCGGAATTCGTAGCCGGAAATGATCGTCTTGAAGACGTGACCGCGGGGCGCGGGAATGCCCTTACGCTCGGCTTCCTGTGCCGATGCGCACACTCCCCCGAGCGCGACTGCGGCGAGGGCGGCGGCAACCAGGCCAACATAGCGATACTGCATTCGCGCTCTCCTTTGACGCTTTGGCCGGCTCAGGCCTTAAGGGCGATTTTCTCCTCGGCCGTGATCACCGAGCCGTCGTCGTCGGTCCAGGCGAACTTGAACGTGCCTGCCTCCTCGATCCTGGCGTTAAATTGGATGTAAGGATTGGCCGAGATTGCCGGCTCCAATGTGCAGGCAAATACGGGCTTGCCGTTGAGCTCGCAGGTGAAGCCGTTGATAATCTTGCGCGGAATGGGCTTTCCCTGCGCGTCCTTGCGCTGGCCCGACTCCATCACGTGCGATACGAGGGTCTTGATCTGGATGATCTCACCCTTTGCGGCTTCCTTCGGAAGCTTGATACGCGGTTTTTCTGCCATGATCCTTCTCTCCCTGCCTCAGCCGCCGCAGCCGCCGATCGTGACTTTCACGGTCTTTCGTTCCGTAAACAGCGACCCATCGCTCATCCTGGCGATCGCGATGACATTCTGGGTTGCCGCAAGGCGAATGCGGATCGATGCCTCCGCCTTGCCGGATAGCGGCGTAAACATGAGCGTCGCAACACCTGAGTTCGGATTGCCGTCGGCCACGATCATTACTTCCTTGACGTAGGAGTCAGCCGTCATCGGACTCTCGACGTTGAGCACCAGCGGGACCGTGTTGCCGTTCTCGGCGATCTCCGGCAAGTCGAGCGCGATCCTGCCTTTCGTCGGCTCCTTGCCACCGGTAAACTTGGCGATCGACTGCGCCGCGTCATTGCTCACTTGGGCATGCGCAGCCATTGGCATCATCGTCAGCGCGACGAAGCCGCCCCCGAGCGCGAACGCTTGCCTTCGATTGATGGCTGTCATCTCAATTCCTCCTGAGCGTCACTTCAAAGTTCCGAGAAAGGCGACGATGTCCTCGACCTGCGCCGCCGAAAGGATCGTCTTGCCGGCGAATTGCGGACGCACGCGATTGAGCCTGTCGTTCTTGTAGAAGGCGGGCATCACGGTTTCCGCAAAGATGCGCTTAGGGTCGGCGACGATGAGACGCAGCTGCGCCTCGCTGTAGCGGCCGGCAACCCCGTCCAGCGAGGGGCCGAACTCGCCATGAAATTCCGCTGATTTCAGGCTGGTCACCTGATGGCAGGCGAGGCAATTCCCGAGCGTGCGCGTGAGAAAAACCTTTTTGCCGACATCAGGATTACCCGGCGCGCCCGTCAATGACTTGGGAAGGGCTCCGTCGACGACTTCCAAGCCGATCGGTTGCTGCGCCGAAGCGCAGGTCGCGGACAGCAAGAATACCAAAGCAGCCGAGCTGAGGCGGCGCATGTTTCCATCCCTTGCGAGGCATCCCTCGCGTTCGTTTCTTGTGTGACGGACTCTGCCTGTCCATCAAATTCACGTATCATGATATTTGCATGTGATTGGCGTAGTCAAGCGGATTCAATGAGCAGCTCCGATTCTCATGACTAGCCTTTAGAGCTCTCTAGGAATTCGCGGAAAGTTCCGCGCTTGTAGCCTTCCTCGCGCACGAACCGAAACATAGCCAGGAAATGCTGCGGCTTCAGGTATCCCGGCGCACGCGCAACCTCACGAGCCATCGGCTCCTTCGATTCAACACCATCGATCGAGACGGGAAAGAACTGAAAAGTGGGTGTGAAACGAATACCGTATTTCTGCGCCAAATCCTTTTCGGTCATCTCCTGTCGGTCGAAGTCGACGACCCTTCGCGAGCCGATCAGGTTGAGTTGCAGCACTTCAAAATTGTCTCGAATATAACGTGTGATCGCTTCATCAGCGAAGTTCACGAGGTGAGTTTCGCGACAGTACGGACAGCCGCGCAACTCCCACATGAGCGCGAGCCGCTTGCGATTCGATGCTGCGTTTTCGAGATCTTCCCGCAGATCGAGAAAGCTCTGCAAAAACCAGGGCTGGTGATAAAGTCCATCGTCGCCAAGTACCGCCTCGGCGCGTGCCGCAGGCCGATCCAGCAGGACAAACAGCGCAGGCGACATCGCCATGAATCTGCGACGGGTAAGTCCGCCTTTCGATGTCAGAAAATGACGCATTCCCCCCGCTTGCAAGTCTGTTCGTTTCGTCCATGATATTCACAAAAGTGAATGTGACAAGGACTTCCGATGTTGCGGCGCATCATCAGCTTGATCATTTGGTTTGGCGCCGCGAGCGTTGGTGTTGCCGCAGAGAGCAACACACCCGCGGATTTTGCGAGCGCCATCAAGCCAATTATGGGTAATCTTCGATCGGCAGTCAGTTATGCAAAGACCGGCAACGTTGCGCTCGCTGAGATGGAGATAAGCGAAGCCGCGACGGCCTGGAGCGAATTGCAGCGGAAATTCTCCGGTGCGCCTCCAGTTCCGTATCAGGCGGCGGCGTTTGACACATTCCTTGCCGCCGGCCGCGAGCGCCTCGCCGCCGCCGATCGCGCGCTTGGCGCCGGAGATGGCGTAACCGCGGGCAGTGAACTGCGGGCCGTGCGCCTAGACTTCCACAAGCTTCGGCGCAGCTCTGGATTATATGACCTCAGCGATTGCATTGCGGAGATCGCCCCAGCCATCGAGGCCTTGCGTGTGGCGGCCGGTCGTTTCAGCGAAGGCGCGGCCCAACACGCTGATGAAACGGTTGCTGCCGCGAGCGTGTTTCGCGATCGCCTGAAACGCTGCAATGATTGGGCAAGCCCCGAGACCTCAACTCAGGCTGAATTCCGCCGCATAATCGATGGCGCGATCGCAAGTTCGGGCGAAATCGCCCGTGCTGCAATCGCTGCCGAACGTCCGCTCGTCCACCGCTACCTGATCGAGCTGCAATCGTATGCCCAGCTTCTCGACTTCCGATTCGGCTAGATCAGCCGATCCTGGTCAGGGCTGGGAAGCGCTCGAGCAGCCACTCCGACAACAACGGCATCGCCCCGGTCAGAAACACAACCCCGGTTGCAACGAGAAACACCCCCATCGCCTTTTCGACCGTTCCAAGGTGCCGGCGTGCACGTCCGAGCGCCGCCATGAAGTGGCCGGTGAACGCCGCCGCGATCAGGAACGGTATGCCCGTCCCCGCTGAATAGGCCAGGAGCAGCAGTGCTCCCTGGCCCGCCGTATCCTCAGAGCCTGCCATCATCAGAACGGCGGCGAGGATCGGGCCCGCACAGGGTGTCCATCCGAAGGCAAAGGCGAGCCCCATCACGAATGAACCCGCAAAGCTCGCAGGCCGGCTTCTCATTTCCAGGGTGGCGCTCCGGTACAGCAGCGGAATCCGTAACACTCCCAGGAAATGCAGACCCATCACTAAGATGAGAGCCCCTGCCAGCATGCCAAGAACCGAAAGGTGCGCAGAGATGAATCGGCCTAGCACCGAGGCGCTCGATCCGAGTGCAACGAAAACCAGAGAAAAGCCGGCCACGAAACACAGAGCCGACATCATGACGCGCCACCGCGGACCGGATTCCTCGGCGGAGAGATCCGTGACCGAAATGCCGGCCATGTAGCACAGGAAAGGAGGTACCAGCGGCAGGATACAGGGAGAGAGAAACGACAGAAGGCCAGCAAGCAATGCGGCTCCAAGCGTAACATCCAAGCTCATCGTTTGCCGCCCCCCTCTTTCACGTATGCGAATTTCATGATATATGAGACTAAGGAAGTCCAGAGGTCAAACCAGTGATGAGCTACGCCAACGCACTGCTCACCGCCGCAACGACGGTCGTGGTGCTGTTGTCTTCTGACGCAGGCTCGACCGCCGAATTGGTGATGTTCGAGCGTGCCGGTTGTACCTGGTGCGCTCGCTTCGACGCGGAGATCGCGCTGATCTACCCCAAGACTGATGAAAGTCGGACCGCGCCGCTGCGTCGCGTCGATCTGGACCGCCCCTTGCCCGCAGATCTCGCCGGCATCGACCCCGGCGTCTTCACCCCAACGTTTGTGGTCGTAGATCAGGGACGCGAGATCGGACGTATCCGGGGCTATCCAGGAGATGCATTCTTTTTCGGACTGCTGGATCGGATCCTGAGGCCATCAGGTCGGTCCTGACTCTGATCTTCGGATTTGAATCAATGCCTCTACCGCAATTGAAAGATATCCAGGCTTCGGCCGAACTAGAACAGATGATCGAGAAGGCGCGCGAAGCCAGCGAGATGCTGAAGGCGCTCTCGCACGAGGCCCGCCTGTTATTACTTTGTGTCCTTGCCGAAGGTGAAAAGTCCGTCACGGAACTCGAGCAATTCCTGGGAGAGCGGCAGTCGACCGTTTCGCAACAGCTCGCCCGCCTGCGCCTTGATGGCCTGGTGACAACCCGGCGCGATGGCAGGGCAATCTACTATAGCCTGGCCAGCGACGACGTTCGCAAAATCCTCACTGCGATATACGACGTATATTGCGAGCCGGTACGGCGTCGCCGGCGCTGAGAAGAATTGCTCTGGATTCCTGATCGGTGCCGGCGCACACTGGCTGGAGCCAACCCAGGAAGTCTGGAGGAATGCTTACAATTTCACAGGTTAGCTTCATTTCCGGCCTGCTCGCCGGAGGCCTGCTCGGAGTGGCCGGACGCGCGGGGCGCTTCTGCACCCTCGCGATGCTGGAGGAGGCCTTCTACGCTTCCAACACTCGGCGGCTCAGGTCCTTTGCATTGGCTGCCACTGTCGCTCTGCTGCTCACTCAGCTGATGGCGGTTCTTGGTCTGGTCGACCTGTCTGCCTCGATCTACCTGTCTCCCTCGATTGGCCTGGGCGGCGCCGTTATCGGGGGATTGATGTTCGGCCTTGGAATGGCGCTGGTCGGCACTTGCGGGTTTGGCACGCTCGTGCGGATCGGTGGGGGCGACCTCCGTGCCTTCGTCGTCTATCTTGTGCTGGGCATATCGGCGCTTGCAGCGATGCGCGGTCTGACCGGCCTGATGCGCCTTACGCTGATCGAACCTTTGTCGTTGTCCTTGCCGGAAGGCACCACACAGAACCTCGACTCGTTGCTCGCGCCCCTGTTCGGCAATCATGCACGCGCAGTCGTGGTCAGCTTTGTTGCGATCGCCCTCCTCACCTGGTCGCTCGCTGATGGACAGCTTATGCGTTCACCACGTTGGCTTCTCGGTGGCCTCGCCGCCGGAGTTGCCGTTGCCTTCGGCTGGTTTGCGACGGGATGGCTCGGACGCGACGATTTTGCTCCTGACCGAGTCGCGTCCCTGAGCTTTGTCGCTCCACTTGGGAACAGCATTCTCTACGTTGCGACCTTCTCGGGCAGCAGGGCCGATTTCGGCATCGGCTCGGTTGCAGGCGTCGTGCTTGGTTCTTTCATTGCCGCCCTTTCCGCGCGAGGCTTCCGTTGGGAGGCATGCGATGACGCCCGAGAACTGAAGCGTCACATGGTCGGGGGCGTTCTGATGGGTACCGGCGGCATCATGTCCATGGGATGCACCATCGGCCAAGGACTATCCGCCTTCTCCACGCTTGCAATCTCTGCCCCGATAACAATGGTTGCGATCGCCTGCGGAGCGCGAGTTGGACTCGAGTTTACGATGACCGGCGAATGGTGGCCGGCGATCCGCAGGCTTTTCGGTGTATCTCCTTGAACACACGTTCGCGGCTAACTGGCGGAGTGGCGTCGCAACTCGCGCTTGAGGGCGCCGAAGACGCCGCGTTTCTGGCCGGAGATGCGATACCGGGGCGTCGTGACGTTGGGTCGCTAACCACCATTTGAAAAACCGCTTTAGTTCGGCTCTCTCAAGCGGTGCGTATCTCTAAGTGCTTGATCGATTTGGTGGGCGCACCAGGGCTCGAACCTGGGACCCGCTGATTAAGAGGCAGCCACGGGTCAAGAATAATCAATGACTTGCCAGTTGCACCCTTGGGCTTATCCGGCCGAAAATGGGTATCCGTCGCACGATCACAGTCCGATGCAATTCTCCCAATGAGTGCTTGGGCGCCACAGCAGTATCCAGTTCAACGTTACTGGCATGCCGGCAGGACCCCCGCCAGTGTACGCAGCTCTAGTTGGAAGGCGCAGGGTTTGTCTTGGGAAGTTGGGGTGGCGGGTCTTGAGGATTTTGCCGACAAGCTGCTCACGCAACTCGAGAAGGACCTCGGCCTCACGAAGAAGATCGGGCTGGAATGCCTGATCGAGGAAGTCGAGGGCATGATGAACATAGAGCGCATCGCCGCCTCTACCACGCGTCTCGAAGCGCTGATCTTCGGCATGGGGATTATTCGGCCAGCCAGGGCGTGCAGATCCAGTCGATCGGATCCAGTGACGGCTATCCGGGTGACATCTGGCACTACCAACGGCACCGGCTGATCATCGCGTGCAAGTCCAACGGAATAGACCCTACTGACGGTCCCTACGCCGACATCAGAAATCCGAACGGCTATCGCGAGGAAGCGCGGCGCGCGATGATCCTGGGCTGCGTCGGCAAATGGGCGATCCACCCCTCACAGGTGGAGATCGCACAGGAGGTGTTCTCACCCACTCCCGGCGAGGTGACTCGCGCCAGGGCGATGCCTCGATCCGGATCCTCAACGACATCGTGGAGCGCGCCGATAGGATCGGCATGTAGCCACGTGCAAGAACGTGCATGAGCCGCCGGAACAGAACCAGACAGCGTGGCCAGAAAGGGAAAGATGACGCGTGCACTGGAAGGATAGGTGGCGATCGTGACCAGCTCTCAGACCTACGAGACCGTCAAGCAGACAATCCCTGTCCGGCGATTCGGCCGCGTCGACGATATCGCGGAAGCGGTTCTCTATCTGTGCACCACGGGAGAGTTCGTGAACGGTCAGGAATCCCACCTCAACGGTGGCGAGTTCATGTTTTGACAATCCCGCATCTGCCGTGCGATGCACGGATCGTTGACACGGGGGAAATTGCGGATGGGTGGTGTAGCGTTTGAACTGCCTTCGGACGTTGCGGATGTACGCGATGGCGTGTTGCGCTTCGTTGAAGCGCAAGTCGTTCCGCGGATCGAACGGAACCGCGCGCTGCTCGAAGACCAACGGCGTCTATATGATGAAAACGGACGCTACTCGTCTGAAGTACGAAAGCTGATTCGAGACATCAGGATGCTTTCGGCTCACGCGGGCTTTTATACGATGTGCGCACCGGCCGAAATCGGCGGAGGCAACCTCGGACATCTCACGTACTACGTGGCGTGAGAGGCAATATATCGCCGGCTCGGTGCACGGGGCGTCATCATTCCATGGGTGATTGCGCATTGGGCATTTGGTCCCAGCCGATTGCTGACGCAGGTCACCGCTGAAGCCCGGGAGCGATGTCTTGCGGGAATGATGACTGGCGAAACATCGATGTGCTTCGGTCTTTCTGAGCCGGGAGCCGGCTCGGACGCGAGCATGATCAAGACCCGCGCCGTCAAATCTTCCACTGGCTGGAAACTCTCCGGCCGCAAGCTCTGGACAACGAATGCTCCCACCGCGGAATGGTGCATCGTCTTCGCCATTACCGACGCTGAGAAGGCGGCGCGCAAGGCCGGGGGCATCAGTGCATTTCTTGTTCCGACCGATGCGCCAGGATTCTGTGTAGACAGCGTCGTTCGGTTGTTTGGCCACGCCGGTGGTCACGAGGGGGCGCTCGTGCTCGAGGACGTCGACGTTCAGCCTTGGCAGCTGGTAGGAGAACTCGACCAGGGATTCAAGATAGCACTCTATGGGGTATCTCTTGGCCGGATCTACAATGCGGCGCGAGCAGTCGGACAGGGACGATGGGCACTGGAGATGGCGGTCAACTATTCGAAGCAACGAGAGGCGTTCGGCGCCAAGATCGCTGAATACCAAGGGGTTTCATTTCCATTGGCCGAGGCGGCGACGGAACTTCATGCTGCGCATCTGATGGGACTTAATGCTGCGATGCTGCTCGACCGCGGCGACAAGGCGCTAAAAGAGCTTTCGATGGCTAAAGCGTATTCGGTCCAAGCCGGATTTCGCGCAGTAGATCGCGCAATACAAACGCATGGCGGCATGGGGCTTACCAATGAGCTTGGCCTCGTTCATGCATGGCAGGACCTTCGGATCGTGAACATAGCCGACGGCACAAACGAAATATTGACCCGGATGATTACCCAGCGATTGCTAGCAGGCGATCTTGACCTGTGATCTGAGACAATCAGGCTTCTTTCATGCCGTCCGCTGGTTTGCCGCTGAAAGTCTCAACTCGCATCGAAAGCCTAGCAGTCCGGCCCTCTAAGCAGGCCGACGGCCCCGTCCGCGCCACGTCGAACGCGATCGGCCATGGCATGAAACGTCAACCGCGTCTGCCGCGCCATTCTCTCGTAGCTCTCAGATAGAAGAGCCTCCATCCACGCTCGCGTGCTCGGCTCACGCCTTTCACTTTCGACTTGCTCGCCGGCCGGACCAGACACCCTCGAATAGTGGCAATAGGCCGCGTGGCGTGCCGAGAATGACTACGATCACGACCACGCCGTAAATGAAATAGTGCAGTCCTGGCAGCATACCACCCAGTTTGCCACGCAATACTTCCCCGAGCGGCACCAGAAGCAGCGCGCCAAGCGCGGGCCCGTATGCGCGGCCGAGTCCACCGACTGTCGCGAACAGCACAATTTCGATCGTGATAACCGGCGACGCCAGCAGATATGGATCGGCGAACGTCAAATACCGCACGTAGGCGGTCCCGATCATCGACGTGAGAACTGCCGAGATGACCATCGCGGTCGCCTTGTGACGCAGAACGTTGACGCCGATTGCCTGCGCGGCCTTCTCATTATCCCGGATCGTACGCAGATAGTAACCAAGCGGCGAGTTGAGAATTGCGACGTTCACCAGAACCGTGAACGTTGCAAGTCCGAGCATGACCCAGAAAGCGCCGCGGCCGCCGCCGAATTGAAACGCCAGCACGTCGCCGGTATCGCGCGGCAGCAACAAGCCTGAGGCACCGCCGAGAAAATCCCAGCCCTCGACCACAATGCCCGCCATCTCCGCGAAAGCCAGGGTGATCAGCACGAACGAGAGATGGCCAAGCTGGAAGCGAAAATCAATCCACGCGATTATCGCGCCAAGAATGCCCGAAATCATGGCCGAGATCACCAGACCCCCGACATATTGATACCGAGCTTCGCCAGCAGCGCAGTGGAAAGCATAGCACCGGTCCCGATGAACAGGCTGTGCGCCAGCGAAATCTGTCCACCCATGCCGCCGACGATATTCCACGCTGAAGCGAGCGCAACATAGACGAGCGCGATCGTCAGGATATGGACGTGATAGCTGGTCAGCGCGAGCGGCGTGAGGGCGCTCACCGCGAGGATGCCCCACAGCCACGGGGACGCCAGCGTCTGGTAAAACTCTTCTCTGATCACGATGCCCTCCAGGTGAGGCCCATGGCGTTCTGCTGACCGGTGACGAGGTCCATTTTGCCGGTGAGGCTCGGCACCCAGAAGCTGTGGATCACGTCGGCCGATTCCAATTCTACGTTGACGGACCGGCCGACTGGCACACGGATCTCGTTGGCCGTGACGAAGCTGAGATGCGGACTGTCGGCCTCGTAGCGGACTTCCCACCACCATTGGTGGCCGATGATCTTCAGGGTCAGCGGGTTGGCTCCCTTGGCGAACACGGTGCGTTGCCCGGCATAGCTGATAATCGAGAGCGCAAGCACGAACACGGTGGTCGCGACGCCAAGGCCGAGGACGATGCGACCTGCGCGGTCTTCAAAGGGCTGATGCAGGTCGAGCGGTTGCCCGGGCGCTCGCTTTTGGCGCAACAGCGCTACGACCAGAACGGTCACGACGGCGAGCCAAACCACAGCAGACACAGCGAGGAAGGCAAGGAAAATCTGCAGTATCGCTTCGGATTGGTAAGCATGAGTATCGAGCGCAGACTGCGATCCCGCGCATGCAGCGAGTGGCAAACTCCCAGCCAGCATGAGACCAGATCGTTGCCAATGATACATCCAAACACCGGTGAGGTTCAGCTCTCGTTCGGAACATCACGGCGGTTCAAAGGTTCCTAGCGGAATTCCGCACCAGGGAGGACTGAACTCGGAGTTCCTCGGCAGGCGCGTCCGCTGGCCGCCGATCCGCAGCAAAACAAAGGGGCGGCATGGTGGAGGTGATGGCGCGCGGCAACGGCTCCCGCCTTGAGCAAGATCCGCTTGAGCATTCTTTGATAAGGGGCAGCCAATCAAAACGGCCAACCCTTGGTGGCAACCGCGATGGCGGCGTCGCCCAAAGCCATGAGTAGTAGCACCAGTACAGTGGCTAATACGGCGCCCGGTTGAGCGAGCACGAGCAAGTCATCAAGCATGTCGGCCTCTGACAGAAAGACTGACAGGTCTTAACTGTGCTCGCGCTGGACAGGTTCCAGGACTGACTTGCCTACTCTGGCGTGAGGAGGTCGGCCGGTTCGCGCGGTATCGGCGAGCAAAGAGCCAATCACTTCGTCGGGAGTTACTTGGGCAAGTCGCTGGCGGCGCGACGATTGGATCGGCACGCAGCCTGACCGGCCGGTGCTTGTCCCTCCGTTTGCTGCTTGTTATCGACACGCTTGTGTCGAAGCTGCCGAACGCGACCGAGCTTTACCTCAGTTCCGTACCGCTTGATGATCCAGTGCGGTTCCTTTCGCGTAGCCCCTAAAACAACGGCCTAATGCGGAGTACCTGCAGCGATCGCAAAGCGAAAATGCGAGGTGTGCTCAGGTATACCTTCGTTGTAGCAGCGGCGCTGGCTCTTTAGGTGATTCCGTTCTCGGCCTCTTGCCAATCTATTGAAATTGGAACAGGGAGCGTGGGAGCGGGGCGAAAGCAAACGTTCGGAAGAATTAGTGATTCACAACCTCTCTGACCATGCCGGTCTTCTTGATTGCCGGCATCCACAACCTTGCCAACACAGGGATCACCAGCAGGCTGCAGATCGGAGACAGCAGCATGCCGCCGACGATGACGCAGGCCAGCGGCTGCTGCACCTGCGAGCCGATTCCGGTCGAGATGGCCGCCGGGACCAGTCCGATGCAAGCCGACAGTCCGGTCATGAAGATCTGCCGCATCCGCGTTTCGGACGCGCGGATGATCGCATCTTCCGTCCCCATGCCTTCGTCGATGTCGCGGCGGATATAGGACATCAGCAGGATGCCATCCATAGCTGAGACACCGAACAGCGAGATGAACCCGACCGCGGCCGATACGCTGAAGTTCAGGCCTCCGATGTAGAGCCCGAGAATTCCGCCGGCCACCGCGAACGGAATACCCGACAGCGCCAGCAGGCTGTCCCGTATCGAATTGAACAGGCTGTACAACAGCATCAGGATCAGAAGCAGGCTCAATGGTACGATCACCGCGAGCCGCTTCTTGGCATCCAGCAGAGCGCCGTACTCACCCGACCACTCCATCGAATAGCCTTGGGGAAGCGGAACATTCTTCTGGATCCGGTCCTGGGCCTCGGCCACGGTCGAACCAAGATCCCGATCGCGGACGCTGTATTTTAGCGGAATGAAGCGCTGGCTGTTCTCGCGATAGATATAGGCCGCGCCGCTGACGAGCTTGATCTCGCCGAGATCGCCGAGCCGGATATACGCGGTCGGCGTCTTTGAATCCGAATTCGGCAACGCTACTGGGATGGCGCGAATGGCTTCGACGTCTTTGCGGAATTCCGTCGCCAGACGCACGGTCAGCGCGAAAATCATCTCGCCTTCATACACTTTGGAAACTTCCTGACCACCGATGGCGGCCTGGACCACGGAATTGATGTCCGCGGTAGAGAAGCCGTAGCGCGCGGCCTTGGCGCGATCGATCCGTACGATCAGGTTGGGCTGGCCAAGCAGATTGAAACTCGCGGGGTCGGCGACGCCGCGGACGCCCGAGAGTTCGGTCTTCACCGATTTGGACAGCCGTTCCAGCTCATTGAGGTCCTTGCCGAAGATCTTGATCGAGTTCTCGCCCTTCACGCCGGAAACGGCTTCCTCCATATTGTCCTGGATGTATTGCGAGAAATTGAAATCGACGCCGACGAATTCGCGGTTGAGCCGCTCGCTCATATGCTTGACCATCTGCTCCTTGGTCAGTCCCGCCGGCCATTTGTCGAATGGCTTGAGCGGAACAAAGAACTCGGCAAGAAACGAACCGTCGGGATCGGTGCCTTCATCGCCGCGTCCCTGCTCGGAAAACACGGTTTGGACCGGCGCATAGCTCGAAATGATAGCTCGGATCCTCGTTACCGTATCCATCCCGGCCTCCAGCGTGATGGTCGGCGGCATTACGGCTCGGATCCAGAGATTACCCTCTTCCAGCTTGGGCAGGAATTCGGTACCGAGCCTCAGCCCGAGACTGAGACACAGCACCAGAAATACCGACGCGATGGCCGCCGAGGGGCGATAGTTGCGAACCGCGCGCACCAGAACGGCCTGGTAGACGCTGCGGAGATGACGGACCACAAAGGTTTCCACTTCCTGCACGTGCGACGGCAGCAGGATCGATGCCAGCACCGGCGTCACGGTGAAGGTCGCGATGACCGCCCCCAGCAGTGCATAAGCATAGGTCCGCGCCATCGGCCCGAAGATCTGCCCTTCCACACCCTGCATCGTGAAAAGCGGGAGGAAGGCTGCGATCGTGATGATGACCGAAAAGAAGATCGCCTTGTCGACTTCGACTGCACCAGTCAGGACCCGGTGGAGCTTGTCGCTGAGCCTTGCCGGGCGCTCCTGGGACACCCCGGGCGTGTGATGGGCGATATGACGGAATATGTTCTCGACCATGATCACGGTGCCGTCGACGATGATGCCGAGATCGATGGCGCCGACCGACAGCAGGTTCGCAGACTCCCCGCGCATCACCGTGATCATCACGGCCAGGAACAGCGCGACCGGAATCGTCGCCGCGACGATCAGCGCGCAGCGCAGATCGCCGAGGAACACCCACTGGATCAGGAAGATTAGGGCGATGCCGAACAGCAGATTGTGCAGCACCGTCTGCACAGTGATCGCGACCAGGTCGCCACGATCGTAGAACGGCACGATCTTGACGCCCGGCGGCAGTGATCCGTCGGCGTTAATCCGCTCGACCGCCGTCCGCACGCGCTTGACAACATCCATGGTGCGTTCGAGCTTCTGCATCAGCACGATGCCGGTGACGACGTCGGTCTTCTCGTCACGACCGGCCAAACCGAGCCGGGGCGCGAAGCCGATCTGGACCTTGGCTACATCCGAAACCAGCACCGGCACGCCGCCCTGCTGGGTCAGCACGATGTTGCCGATATCCTCCATCGAGGTGATGACGCCGATGCTGCGGACGTTAACCGACTGTTCGCCCATCGCGATGGTGCGGCCGCCGACATTGGAATTGCTCGCCGAAATCGCAGTCATGATCTGCGGCAGCGTGAGCCCATAGGCCATCATGCGCTCGAGATTGATCTCGACCTGAAATTCCTTAGTTTTTCCGCCGAGGACGGCAACGTCCGCGACCCCAGGCACGATGCGCAGTTTGCGTTCGACCACCCAGTCCTGCAGCGCCTTCAGCCGCATGACGTCCATGCCGGGGGGGCCCACCAGCTCGTAGCGAAAGATCTCGCTGATGCCTCCGGCTGGCGAGATCACCGGCGTCACGCCGGCCGGCAGCACCGCGTCCTTCAGCCGGTTGATGGTCTGCTGACGCACGAAATGATAGTCGCGGCCATATTCGAACTGAAGGCGGACGAAACCGAGCCCATAGACGGTGTTGGAGCGGATGAACTTCAGACTTGGCGTGCTGGCGACCGCGACCTCGATCGGGATAGTGATGTAACGCTCGACTTCCTCGGGGGACTGGCCCGCTTGTTGAGCGATGATCTCGATAATCGGCGGCGCCGGATCGGGATAGGCTTCAATGTTCAGCGTCAGGAAAGCCGTGTAGCCGAGTCCGAGAAAAGCTGCGAACGCAACCAGTACAAGCAGCCGCCGGGAGAGGCAGAACGCAATCAGACTACGCAGCATGAAGGGCTCCGGCCGACCAGCTCATTGACGCCACTCGTTATCGACGAAAATCGCGCCGCGCGCGACGACCAGTTCGCCGACATTGAGGCCGCTGCGAATCTGCGTCAGCCCGTCCTGCTGGATACCGATGTCGACGACGCGGCGCTTGAACAGCATCGGCTCTGTTTCGACCCACACCGTCGCAGCGTCGCCTTCGCGGATCACCGCGTTGGTCGGCACCGCCGGTGTGGTCGAAGGTTCTGCGGTCCCAATTTTGAAGCTCGCGAACATCTCGGACTTGAGCACGCCGTCCGGATTGCCGATCTCCGAGCGCACCACGACTCGGCGCGTGGTCAGGTCCGAAGCCGAGCTGATGTTGGCGATACGCGCCCTGAACGTACGGTTTGGCACTGCCGCAACCTTCGCCTCGATCTCCTGGCCAACCCGCACAGACGCGATATCCTGTTCGAAGATCTGGGCCTTCAGCCACATCGTCGAAAGGTCGGCGATCACATACAGCGCCTCGCCGGAATCGGCTTTGACATATTGGCCCGGGCCGACCTTGCGCGAGATGACGGTGCCGTCGATCGGCGCGGCGATCCCGGTGATGCGAGCGATCGTGCCGCGCTGCTCGAGTTCCGAAATTTCCGCATCGGTGCGTCCAAGGATCCGCAGACGGATGCGGGCCGCCTCGAACGCGGTGTCAGTCGACCGCATGTCGCTCTCCGCAGCGGCAAGCTGCGCCTCAGCCTGCTGCAAATCCTTGAACGGAGCAGCCTTGCCCTCATATAGATCGCGGGTGCGCTTCTCGACGATCTGCGCCAGATTGAGCTGCGAGCGCGCCTTGTTTCTGGCGGTCTGGGCGGCAATGAATTCGTTCTGCGGCGGCCCCTGCTCGGGGCTGTCGATTTCCAGCAGCGGATCGCCGCTCTTGACCTGATCACCGACTTTGGCAATCAGACGGATAACACGGCCGGAGAACGGCGTCAGCACGCTCGTGCTGGCATCCTCATTGAACGAGATCTGACCGATCGCCGATCGCTGATCGAGGAACGCATAGGGCTCAACCTTAACGACCTCGAGCTGGTGCATCTGGTCGGCGACGACGCGGACAAAATCGTCTCCCTTCATTGTGCCGTCGGCGATCGCAAAAGACGTCGACAGCACCAGCGCGAAAAGCACCGCCGACAGACGCCGAAATGACAGTGTGGCAGCGATCGAAACCACCATGAACAGGTGCCCCTCCCTGACTATTTTTCTAGGGTCAATGCGGATTCCTAGGCCCAATTTACCAGCTACAACCACCCACCGGTCCACGCATCAATTCCCCTTCGGCGATCGCAGCACTAGCTCGGAAAGGGAGCTTATCCCAGCTGCAGTTCACGTGGCTTTGTTGGTGCGCTGCACCAAGCCGCCGGTAGCGGCAGCGGGCCGTCTACACACATATCCGGTGACAAAAGCAACTTATGGGAGTTAAAAATATGAGTTGCGAGTGTTTCCTGTAAAGGCTAAGCGCTCGGGATGAGCCGGCCGCCAGCCCCCGAGGTCAATGCTAACGGAAGTTGTCGACAGATTTCGGCAGATTAGCCGTCAGCGGCTGGCCGTTGGCCTGGCCTCGATAGCTATTTTGTTTGCCGCTGCGGGACTGCTTTATCCAGGAAAGGCGCCGAGCGATCATACCGAGGTGTCGAGCCAATCCCGCAAGAGATTGCAGCGCTACACCCCGACCCAGGTCGAATGGGCCAGCCTGACCATTCAGCCGGTAACCGAACGAGCCTTCCACGCCGAGCATGTCACCGAAGGCAAGATCGCAGTCGACGAGGACCGCTCGACACCGGTGTTTTCGCCCTATGCCGGCCGGGTCATCAAGTTTCTGGCGCGGCCGGGCGACAGCGTCACGCAAGGGCAGCCGCTATGCGTGATTGAGGCCGCCGACAACGTGCAGGCGCAGAACGACTTCATTGCGGCCATGACCGTTCTGAACAAGGCCAAGTCGGCGCTCAATCTGGCGCAACAGCAAGACAAGCGTGCCAAGGATCTGTTCGATGGCAAGGCCGTTCCGCTGAAGGACTATCAGCAGAGCCAGGCAACCCTGATCCAGGCGCAGAACGATCTGCGCTCGGCGCAAACGGCGCTTGGAGCCGCGCACAACAAATTGCGCATCCTTGGCCTGACCGATGACGCAATATCGACCTTCCAGGAAAAGGGCCGCATCAACCCGGAAACGACGATCTTCGCGCCGATCGCAGGCACTGTGGTGCAGCGGAAGGTGGGACTCGGTCAATATGTTAATTCCGGTCCTGGCGATCCGCTGTTTGTGATCGGCGATCTCTCCACCGTCTGGCTTACTGCCTTCGTGCGGGAGACCGAAGCCTCCGCAGTGTCGATCGGGCAAGAACTGACCTTCAGCCTACTGGCATTGCCCGACCGTACTCTAACCGGGCACATCAATTATGTGGCGGCGGCCGTCGATCCCACCACCCGACGGCTGCTCGTCCGCGCTACCGTGGACAATACCAGCGGCCAACTGAAGCCGGAAATGTTCGCCACCGTGACGATCTATGCGTCCGGCGATCAGCCGTCGGTCGGCGTGCCGAAGCAGGCTCTGATCTACGAAGGCGACATGGTCCGCGTATGGGTCGCGCACGAGGACAAGTCGATCGAACTGCGGCAGATCAAGACCGGTCTCATCAATGGCGACCTCGTCGAGGTCAGTGGCAATTTGAAGCCCGGCGAACAGATCGTCACCAACGGGAGCCTGTTCATCGACCGCGCTATGTCGGGCAGCTGATCTATCCAAAGCTCCGATCCAATTCGCCTCGCCCTTGCAGTTTCACTTCCGTATTTAACTCTGCAGTTTTGGTCTTGGGGCAACGAGCGCATCAACGCTCATCCCAGGTCGCGGACTCAGTAATACGCAACCAATGCGGATTGGCATGCAATGAGTTTTTCGTAGCGGGCGGGCAATCCGCGACATTGCTTGATCTTGTTGAAGAACCGTTGATCAAGTTGCGGGCGCAGCAGAGGCAGATTGGATCTGGGCGAAGGCCAAGAAAACGCCGGCAAGAAGGGCGTTGACCGAGGATGGCCTATTTTCAAATGGCATTCCCAACTTGCTTTTGGTGGAGTGCTCAATCTATTCTCGGTTGGCTGGCCTCGACCGGGTCGGGGCGACGCCTTGTGGCTGCATAGACAGCCTGTAAAACGACGGCAAAGGAGGACACGCTATGACGAAGCATGTTGCCTTGAGTCTGGCTATCGCGCTCGGCCTTGCGGCACTGGCCGCGCCGGCCCCCGCACAAGAAGGGCCGAAACTCTACGTCTTCACATCCGGTTCGTTGGGTGGCTTTCCGAAGGCGGCGCTACAGATGGGCGGGCAAGGCAATATCGACTGGGCACCGGTGAGCTTCTACGTGCTCAAGCATCCCAAAGGCAACGTCATCATCGATACTGGAAACAACGACAAAACAATCACCGATCCCGAGGGATGGTGGGGGCCGCTGGCCAAGGGCTTCGGCCTTAAGATGACTAAGGATGACGCTATTCCGGCGCAGCTTGCCAAAATTGGCCTCAAGACCGACGACATCAAATACGTGGTGGTCGGTCACCTGCATCTCGATCACGGCGGAAACGTAGGCCAGTTCCCCAACTCGACTCTTATCGTCCAAGAAGACGAACTGAAGGCGGCCTGGTGGCCGGATGTCGGATTTTCCGTCTATTACATCCCGGGCGATTTCGCCGACACCAAGAAAATGAACATCATCCGGCTTAACGGCGACTTGGACCTGTTCGATGACGGTTCGGTGCGCATCATGCGGGGTCCCGGTCACACCCCTGGCAGCCAGTTTGTGACAGTCAAGCTACCCAAGACCGGCTCCGTCATCCTCACAAGCGATGTGGTCTACCTCAAGGAGAACCTCGACAAGAACCTAATCCCACCGATCCCGGGCACACAGAATCCCGGCGATGCCTACCGCAGTTATCAACGCATTCGGCTCGTGCGCGACGCCAATAACGCGCAGATTTTCTACGGACACGATCCGGAAATTTTCAAGGCAACGAAGAAAGCGCCCGAATTCTACGATTGAGATCTCAACCGGTGCAGGCTTTCCGGTTGGAGGGCCCGCACCAGACCTCCAGGCGAGCCCAATGCCGCGCGGCAACAAGCTTGTCTGCATTTCGGGACGCTGCATGACCTTCTTGTCGATTGACGCGACGCCGCGGGACGATGCGCCGGCCCGAGCGACGGATACTCCAGCCATTTCGGCGCTCAGCGTCAGCAAGCGCTACGGCTCGGTCATGGCGCTCGACCGGTTCACGCTAGACATTCGCCGCGGTGAGGTGTTCGGTTTGTTGGGACCGAACGGCTCCGGCAAAACCACGTTCATGCGGCTGCTCGCCGGCTATTTGCTGCCCTCCGCGGGGCGGCTCACGGTGGCGGGGCTAGACACAGTGCGCGAATCGATCGCGGTGAGACAACGGATCGGCTATGTGCCGGAATCGGCGCCTCTCTACCGGCAGATGCGGGTGGGCGAGTTCCTTGCATTCATGGCGCGGCTTCGCGGGCTGCCGGAGCGGGCTGTCGCGGCCGCCGTAGAGCGTGTGGTCGACCGGCTGGCGTTGGGCGCCGTCGTCGACAAACCCACCCGGGCCCTGTCGCGCGGCTATCGCCAGCGGACTGCACTTGCCCAGGCGTTGATCCACGATCCAGACATTCTTATCCTCGACGAGCCGACCAACGGGCTTGATCCGCGGCAGATCATTGAAATGAGGGAGCTGATCCGCTCGCTTGCCGGGCGCCATACCGTGCTTATGAGTTCGCATATCCTGAGCGAGGTGGAGAAGACTTCGGACCGCGTGGCGGTTATGCTCAACGGCCGCTTGCTGGGGATCCGGGCGATCGCCGACACCCCCGATCTCGAAAGCTGGTTCTTGTCGCTAACATGAGAACGCTGCGCATCCTCTTCGCTAAGGAGCTGAACGCGACCCTGACTTCGCCGATCGGCTACACGGTTGCAGCCGTGTTCCTTCTCGTGCTCGGCTATACGTTCAGCCTGACGCTGTTCGTTACCAAGGTCGCGAACCTCCAGTATATTTTTCACCAAATGTACGTCCTGTCGATCCTGCTGGTGCCCGTGCTGACCATGCGCACGTTCGCCGAGGAGCGGCGGTCTGAAACGCTGGAACTGCTGCTCACTGCGCCCATTCGGGAACTTTCCGTCGTCCTGGCGAAGTATGCCGCTACGTTGACGCTCGTGATCGGCATTTTCGCGCTGACGCTTATCTACGCTCTCATCCTCGACCGCTACGGCGAACCGGACTGGGGACCGATCTACGCAGGCTATCTTGCGCTGGCGCTCCACGCCTCGCTGCTGGTGGCGGTCGGCCTATTGATGTCGAGCATTACCGAGAACCAGGTGGTCGCCGCGGCGTTGTCGATCGGCGCGTTCCTGATGCTCTGGTTCGCCGACTCAGTATCCTATCTACTGCCGCCGCCGTTTGACAGCTTTGCCATAAACCTTTCCTTGATCGGCCATTTCAAACCGATGGTCAGCGGCTCGGTGTTCCTGTCGGACATCGGTTATTTCGTCACCGCGAGCATGCTTGCGCTTTTCCTCACCGCCTGGGGGCTTGCCCAGAGATGAGCGACCAGCAAGGTCCCACAAACCTGCCGGCCGAGGACGCGACTTTTCTTCAACACCTCCTTCAGCCGCTGCAATCGCTTGACTGGGTCAATCTCGGCTGGTTTGCGGGAGTGATCTTCGCTCTGGCGGTACTGTTTGCGGCCGGGCTGAAGTTGCCGGTGCGGCTCGCCTTCGCCAGCCGCATTGCATCCGCCACTCTCGTCCTCGCCGTCGCCGGGGCAGTCACGATCCTCGCCAATGTGGCGCTGTTCCGCCACGACGCTCATCTCGACCTTACCCACGAAAAAGCCTTCACCCCGTCGGCAGAGGCGCGCGGGATCGTGCGCACGCTCAGCGAACCCATCGAGGTGGCTTATTTCTACCAG
Organism: Bradyrhizobium sp.; assembly: GCF_016213215.1. Classification (GTDB taxonomy): domain Bacteria; phylum Pseudomonadota; class Alphaproteobacteria; order Rhizobiales; family Xanthobacteraceae; genus Bradyrhizobium. The sequence goes on from NZ_JACRAW010000041.1 coordinate 35,639, forward strand.
AAGCAGAATCAGGCTGCTCGCGCGCTGGGTGCCATGCTGCGGCAGCTCGAGCGGGAGAACGGGAATTTTCGCGTGCAGCTGATAGACGCCGACCAGAATCCAGCGCTGGCCAGTAGCCAAGGCGTGCGAACCTACAATTCGGCGCTGCTACGGCTCGGTGAGCGCCGCGTCGAAGTGATCACCACCGACGACCGCGAGATCGCGCTCGGTGTGTTGCGGCTGCTACGCATACGCGAGGTCGTGATCTGCTTCGCGTCGGGGCATGGTGAATACGACATCGACAATTTCGAGTTTCACACGCATTTCGAAGGCGCCCACAACCACAGCCACCACGCCTCCGGCACCGGTGTGGTGCTGATGGAACAGCATGGTCTTGGCCGCCTGAGGCGCGCCATCGAGAAGCTTGGCCTGACCGCCCGCAAGATCTCCTTCGCTACGGGCGAGCCGATACCGGATGATTGCGCCGCGATGATCGAAGCAAATCCGCGGACCCGGTACAGCCCCGGCGAAGCCGACGCGATGCGCCGCTATCTGGAGCGCGGTGGCTCTGCGATGTTCCTGATCGAGCCGGACTATGCCCTCGACGAGAGCATCGCGGCCTTGCTTGCTGGCGCTGGAATTGCGGTGCGCGAGGGCGTGATCGTCGATCCGACTGAGCACTATTTCACCGATGAGCAGATGATCGCCGTATCGCGCTACGGTTCCCACCCTGTCACACGGGGACTGGCACTGTCGTTCTATCCCGGTGCGCGGCCGTTAGAGGTCGTGCCGGTGCCGGGTGTGAGAGCAACGCCACTGGCTGTCAGCAGCGCCGACAGCTACGTGATCGCAAATCGTCTGGAGGATCAGACAAAGGCCAAGTCCGGCCCGCGCGCATCACAGATCATCGAGCTCGCCGCCGAGGGACGGTTGAATGGATCGGCAACGACCTTCCGATTGATTGTCGCGGGCGACGCCGATTTTGCTTCCAATTCCTTCTTTCCCTATTTGGCCAACTCCGACGCCGTGCTGGCCGGAATCTCTTGGCTGACGCGTGAGGAACGGGCGCCAGCGATGAAACCGCCGGTCGAGGTGCTGCCCACGGTGTCGCTCACCGGCGATCAGATGCGCGGCATCTTTTTCGTCACGGTTTTGTTGATCCCCGGGCTGATCGCATTCGCCGGCAGCGCGATGTGGTGGTGGCGGCGATGAGCCGGCTGGTCTGGGCAGCGGCCGCGCTCGGGGCCACAGCCTTCCTCGCGGGGCTGGCGTTTACCGGCGGTCGCGGCGGTCCCGGGCTTGAGCCGTTTAGGCCGAGGGGTTTGATGACGATCCCGGTCGAGGACGTGCGCGAGGTTGATGTCACAGCCTCGAACGGCCATTGGCACTTCATGCGCACCCAGGACGGCTGGCGCGCCACGATAGGGGCAACCACCACAGGTTTCGAGACGCGCCTGGACAGCGCACTTCGGCTCCTGCGCAATTCGGGGCCAGACCGCGTTTTGACCGAGGCGGAAGTCAACCAAGCTGGCGCGGCGCAGTTTGGCCTCGCACCGCCCCGGCTCCGCATCATCGTCAGCGGGTCCGGCGCTTCCGTGTTCACCATCTCATTCGGCACCACCAATCCGATAGGCCTGTCGCACTATGCGAGGCTGGAGGGCAGTCGGGAGATCGCGCTTCTGCCCGCATTCGTGGCCGAGGAATGGGAGCGGATGGGAGGAACTCCGTGACAACGAGGCTCGCGGGATGGGCCCCACTCTGGCTAATGCTTATTGGTTGCGGCGGCGCGCTTGCCCATGTGACCGCGAGCGGACTATTGCGCATCGAATTCACAGGCGGGCGCATGCTTTACGCGCTCTCGGTCGCCTTGCCTGAACTGCCGGCCGCCTCGGTGATGATCCTCACTGCCGCCGCCAATGGCGACCGCGCAGCGGCGGAGTTGGTGGCTGAGGCGGCGCGAAGGAGCGTCACGGTCGACCTCGAGGACGGACGCTGCCGGACCGGACGGGTACGCATTGGTGGTGCGGGCACCAACGAGACGCGCGCGACGGTCGAGATCGACTTCGGCTGCGACGCTTCGCATGGCCGCCTCGCCATCACTGAGGACTGGCGCGCCTTTCTGGGCGAGCACTACCAGACCATCGGCACTCTCCGTACGCCGAGCGGCGAGCGCCAGGTGATCTTCGGCGAGGAATCGAGGTCCGTTACTGTGGACATCGATCGCACCTTGGCGACGGGTTGGTTTGACTTCGTCAAGCTCGGCATCAAGCACATCCTGACCGGCTATGACCATCTGCTGTTCCTCGTGGCGCTGCTCGCCACTGCGAGAGGCGCATGGTCGGTGGTGCGCATCGTCACGGCCTTCACGCTAGCTCACAGCGTGACGTTGTCCATTTCGGCGCTAGGCATTGTGACGTTACCTGACCGCATCATTGAGCCGCTGATTGCGGCGACGATCGTCTGGGTCGCGCTGGAAAATCTCTTCGCGGTCGATCCAGATCGCATGCGTTGGATGTGGAGCTTCGGTTTCGGCCTAGTGCACGGCTTCGGGTTTGCCTCGGTTCTCGGCGAGCTCGGCTTGAATGGGGCGGCCCTGGTGCGCGGGCTCGTCGGCTTCAATGTTGGAGTCGAGATCGGGCAACTAATTATCGTCGCCGCGTTCCTGCCGATGCTGACGTGGCTTGCACGTGGTCGCGGCACTCGGCTGACCCCGCGCATCGCCTCACTGGCGGTAGCCGTCATCGGCACCTACTGGTTGGTCGAACGCATCTTTATCGAGTGAGCTACTGCTGTTGGAGAGCGCAAGCCGCGAGTTGAGGATCGAACCTTACAAGTCCGTGATTGCTTCAGACAGTCCGTGGCCGTTACTGCCCGAATGGTTTCTCAGAGGAGGCAATGCCTCCTGCAAATGCGCCGTGTTCCTCCGGTGGATTGATGAAAGCTGCAAGTTCTGGCAACCCGTGCAAAGCACTTGGAGCCGCCGTCAGAGACAGAGCAAGAACCAAAATCCTCACATGCCGTGACTCTCAAATACCTTCTGGCAGCTCTTGCTCAGCCTGGTTCTATTCTGCTGCAAACATCGCTGAACAGCTCCATCATCACCCAATTGCTGTCGGCAAAACCGCTGCGCGTCTCGTCTGCAGGCCTGCTGCTCTTGTGGCGTGCCCATATGACCCTGTGCCAACAACAACGATGTGTCGGCCAGCAAAATGAAAAGGGCGAGGGTAACATTGAGCATAGTAATCTCCTTATCGTGAAAGAAACAAACGTATTGCATGATCGACGGTTCCCCCCGACGGCTCCGAAGGATGCTGAGACCATATGCATTCCCTCACGCTGACAGGACGAGGGCTGGAATCGAACGCCGCCGCGCTCCGGCAAGTCACTTGGATCTCGTCAGAAGGAATGGAAGTCTCCCCTTCATGAAGCATCGGTGCTGCAAAAATGTAGACCGCCGCTCCCAGCGGAATCCTCGGCGCAAGCAGTCTCGGCCAGGGCGGACTGGAATAGTGAAGGAGCCGGAATCGGCCCCTCGGCGTGGCCGGGCGTAAAGACTGGGCCAGGTAAGAACCGCAAGCATCCGGCGATGGATCGCGTGATGGACTGAAGTTGCAACCAAAGGTATCCTTGTCGTCCATGATCGCGGGTTCTGACATCATCTATGAGCCGGCCTTCTGGGCCGTGCTGGCTGCTGGCCTAGGCCCGATTGCGATCAGCGGCATCCTCCTATGGTGGTCGCACAAGTGATCGCAACGAATGCCATGCTGCGAGGAGGAAGGGCATGTGCAGCAAAGTCCATGGAATGACCCGCTGGACGGACCGAAATTCAAGCAAAAGGCTGATTACAACAATGATTTCGCCTGGCATATCGTCGCCGACCATTAAACAGGCAAAGCAGACCGACGCGGCTGGTGAGGATGCCAAGGGCCAGATCGATGTCTTGCAGAAGCACCTGCCGAAAGGCGCATTGACTTAGCGGTTACGGAGCTCGCTGCAACGTACTTAAATCGTTGCGAACTGTGGCTTTTGGCCTAGACTTTGGCGTCACCGCATCCTGTGACTATGCGACGCTTTCAATCAGTTCATGGCTACTGAACAGATACAAACGCTCGTTGTGGGAGGAGGCCAGGCTGGGCTTGCAATGAGCCACATGCTCAAGGAGCGCGGATGCGAGCACCTCGTCCTGGAGCGTCATAGAATAGCCGAGCGCTGGCGGAGCGAACGCTGGGACGGATTGCGCTTTCAGTTTCCAAATTGGTCGGTCACCCTTCCCAACTTCCCTTTTCAGTCTGCCGAGCCGCACGCTTACGCCTCGGCTCGCGAGATTGCGGATTTCATTGGGGCTTATGCGCGTTTTGTCATGCCACCTATTCGCTGCGGCGTGAACGTTCAGCGCCTGCGCTGTCGGGACGCGTCGGCGGGATTTGTCGCGAAAACCTCCCAGGGAGAAATAGCGGCGAGGAATGTCGTCGTCGCAACGGGTCCATACCAGCGCCCATCGCAACCCTCCTTCCTGCCGGAAAAAGTCGACCTTCTTCAAATCCATGCGAGCAGCTATCGTAATCCGGCGCAGCTTCCTTCCGGCGCGGTGCTGATCATCGGCGGGGGCGCCTCGGGCGCACAGATTGCGGAAGAGCTCGTGCACGCAGGACGAACGGTTTACCTCTCAATCGGCAAGCATCGCAGGTTGCCGCGGCGGTACAGGGGACGCGATCTTATCTGGTGGATGTCCGCCTTGGGCCTCGACCGTGTTCCGGCCGAAAACCGCGGAGAGCACAACTCGCTGCCGCTGATTTCTGGCGCATTCGGGGGCAACACGATTGACTTCCGCCAATTCGCGGCGATGGGCGTCATCTTGCTGGGCCGTCTCGTCTCGGTCAGCGGACGGGTCTTCGAGTTTGCGCCGGACCTTGCCAAGAACATCGCGGACGGGGACATGTCCCTGATGATGTTCCTAGATATGGTCGACGCTCACATCAACTGCCACAATATGCTCGCGCCGGACGAGCCTTCAGCTCGCGAGATGTTACCTGATCCACCAAATCTGGCCACGGCCACTAAGCGGCTCGATCTTAGGACCGAAGGCATAAGCACAATCATTTCGGCTACAGGTTACGCCTACGACTTCGGATGGATCGATGCGCCACTCGTGTTGGATCAGCGGAGCCGGCCGATCCATCGGATGGGCATAACGGACCTGCCCGGTTTCTACTTTGTGGGCCTGCAATGGTTGTCGACCGTACGGTCTTCGCTGTTGTCGGGAGTGGGCGAGGATGCGCAAAGACTGGCAGATCATATTAAAGCTCGGGGCTAAATTCGCCTGGGCCGTCCGGTTTGCGCCAACAGCTGTGGTTCTCGCAATTCCGCTTGTGGCCCAATAGCGAAGACCGGACCAGCTCTAACGTTGTTTGCCTGTCGGGTTAGACCGGAAGTGCTTGGCCAGCGGCCACAACGACGCGTTTGACCCGAACCGGACCTGCTTGCAATTACAAGTCGAAAGGTCGTAATCGTGCCGCCGCTTAGAGCAGGGGAGGAAATTCGTGCGTAGGATATGCTTTGCCGTCGCCTTGTCAGCTGTGCTGACAGGAAGCTCGGCTAGTATTGCTAATTCCCAAACGGGTGCACCGCCCCAAAGCTCAGTTCCTGCTGCTATCGCCAAAGACTGCGAAGCGCACATCTTGAAGGAAAGACCTAAGACCAAATTCGTAGGACCGTTCGCTCGCTTGGTACCCCCAACCTCGTTTGCGCGAGCGATTAAGGAAGGAAGGGTCCATTCATGGACCGCATCGTCAAGCATTCTACGGGATGCAAATATTTTATTGGGGATGGCAAGCCTGTATTTGAGGGACTAATACCTGAAATCCAAATTCCACGGCGCAAGCTTATGCCCGGAGAGGAGTAACCGGGTGGCGGCGGATCCTGGCAAAGCGCCTAGCCGTCGGACTTTAGATCAGTCAGGTCCGCTTCTGTGAAGGGTTTCGGATGCCGGCCGCTTGAGGGACGGCGCCGCGTGTTCGGCGGCCGGCGTCCGAAAGCCTCCAAGGGAGGAAACCGCGCTTAAGGGAACGTAACGCCGTGCCGCAGTCGCTATGGGGATTTGAGTGCCGCGGGCGAGCCGGTTGATTGGGATCGATCCGATCCAGCAAGTTGGCCGACGGCGAAACGGCTTCTGAGTGAGCGGCGGGTCGCGTCAAACGCTGTGAGTTGTCGGACGATTTGAGGCGAGAGCTGGATAGCTGGGCGCGCTCTGCCGTGGCCGGTCCAGAGCCAGCGAGCGCGATGGGCAGATTTGCGGGATTGCGGCGCGGTCATGAGGTGTCGAGCCTGATGACGATCGTTGGAGCTGTCGGCCGATGCCGCGGCGTTGCACTGCGCGCGAACACCTCGATGATGATCATGCGACCGCCGCAGCATGGACAGCTCGGCTTGCTGGGATCGACGGCGGCAGCGGTTGGCTGGTCTTCTGGTTTTGCAACGGCGAGCAGCTCACGCGCACGGGCGATGTTGTCGGCGCAGGAGCTTTTGGCGAACAGGCCGCAGTGGCGGATGCGGTGGAAGCCGCGTGGCAGCACGTGGATGAGGAAGCGGCGGATGAACTCGTCAACCGCGAGTGTCATGGTCTTCTGCCGTTCGCGCTGCTTGGCGCGGTAATCCTTCCATTTGAACGTCACAGCGGCATCATCGACCGAGATCAGACGACTATTGGCGATCGCAACGCGGTGGGTGTAGCGCGACAGATAGGCCAGCACCGCTTCGGGTCCGCCGAACGGGCGCTTTGAGTAGACGACCCACTCGGCCTTGCGCAGCGGGGCGAGATAGGCCGCGAAGGATCGCGCATCGGCCAGATGGATGTTCTCGCCGAAGAAGCTGAGGCGGCCGGCTTGGTGCGCGGCGATGAGCTTCTCCAGGAACAGTCGGCGGAACAGGCGGGAGAGTACGCGCACGGGGAGGAAGAAGCCGGGCCGGCAGGACACCCAGCGCTGGCGTCGGGCGAGATGCCGCCGCCCGGCACGATCATGTGCACATGCGGGTGATGGGTGAGCGCCGAGCCCCAGGTGTGCAGCACGGAAGTGATGCCGATCCTGGCCCCCAAATGCTTCGGGTCGGCGGCGATCGTCAGCATGGTCACGGCCGAGACCTTGAACAGGAGATCGTAGATCACCGCCTTGTTCTGGTAGGCGATGTCGGCGATGGCCGCAGGCAGCGTGAACACGACGTGATAGTACGGCACCGGCAACAGGTCGGCCTCGCGGTCGGCAAGCCATTCCTTCGCGGCAGCGCCCTGGCACTTCGGGCAGTGCCGGTTGCGGCAGGAGTTGTAGGCGATGGTGGTATAGGCGCAGTCTTCGCAGCGCGCGACATGGCCGCCGAGCGCCGCTGTGCGGCAGCGCTCGATCGCCGACATCACCTTCATCTGGTCGAGGCTGACATGGCCGGCATTGGCTTTGCGCCATGCTCGGCCATGGCTGCGGAAGATATCCGCAACCGCCAAGGCTGGGCGCGACACGCGCGCGTTGGCGTCAGCCGGGCGGCCGGATCTCCTTGAGCTTGAGCGCGATGTGCTCCAGCGGGCTCATGACCTGGCTGATCGTCTTGGTGGCGACCCGGGTATAGAGCGCCGTGGTGTCGAGCTTGGCGTGACCGAGCAGCACCTGGATGACGCGGACGTCGATGTTCTGCTCGAGCAGGTGAGTGGCAAAGCTGTGCCGCAAGGTGTGCAGCGAGACGCGCTTGTTGATCTCCGCCATCTGGGCGGCGGCGTGACAGGCGCGGTTGAGCTGGCGCGTGGTCATCGGCTGCGCCGGATCGCGGCCCGGGAACAGCCAACCTTGCGGGCGCGCCGCTTTCCACCAGGTCCGCAGCAGATCGAGCAGGCTTGGCGACAGCATGACGTTACGGTCCTTGCCGCCCTTGCCCTGCTCGACGCGGATGATCATGCGCTTGCTGTCGATGTCGCAGACCTTGAGCGAGACCACCTCGGTGGCGCGCAGGCCGGCGCCGTAGGCTACGCTCAGTGCAGCCTTGTACTTGAGCCCGGATGCGGCATCGAGCAATCGCGCTACTTCCTCGACGCTCAGCACCACCGGCAGCCTGCGCGGCTCGTGGATGACGTGGGTATGCTCGACGATCTCGTGGCGCCTGAGCGTGACCCGGAAGAAGAACCGCAACGTCGAGACGGTCTGGTTGATGGTCGGCACGCCGACGCCGCTGGCCGCCAGATGCAACTGGTAGCGGCGCACGTCTTCGAAACTCGCTGTATCCGGCGATCGCCCAAGGAACGCAGCGAAGTTCTTGATTCTTTGCACGTAGTCATGTTGGGTCTTCGGCGCGAACTTGCGGATCGTCATGTCTTCGATCATGCGCCGGCGCAGCGGGCTCACTGCCTCGTCGGTCATGGGGATGCTCCTGTTTTGAGTGAAGGTTGCGAACCCCTCATCTCAAGAC
>NZ_JACRAW010000036.1 GCF_016213215.1 Bradyrhizobium sp.
CTGGCCAAGCCGGTGCCGCTGCCGGAACCGCGGCCGAACATCAAACCAGGCCGCGAGTTGCGGCGGCAGGTCCATCAGCGCCGCGACCGCCAATGAAGCGCTCATTCCACCCGGCCTTTCCGAACGGTGGCCCGTCGCGCCGTCGCCGCGCGCTCAGCGAGGAAGAGCGCGCGCTGTGGGACAGCGTGGCGCGGCAGGTCAAGCCGCTGAAGAAGCCTCGCTCGCCCAAAGCGCAGCCCGCGCTCGGTCCGGAGGCCGCGCCCGTCCGACACACCGTAGCGTCGAAACCCGCGCCGGCTGCGCCGGCTCCGCGCGCGGCGAAACCCGCAATACCACCCTTGGTGCCGCTCGGCCGCCGCGAACGGGCAAAACTCTCGCGCGGCCGCATGGAAATCCAGGCGCGGCTCGACCTGCATGGAATGACGCAGACGCGCGCCCATCGCGCATTGTCGGGTTTTCTGCAGCGCGCCCATCACGAAGGCCTTGGCTTCGTGCTCGTCATTACCGGCAAGGGCAGGACGGGCGCTGAAAGCGGCGTTCTGCGCCGCCAGGTGCCGCACTGGCTCAGCCTGCCCGAATTCCGCGCCTTGGTCGTCGGCTTCGAGGAGGCCCATATCGGTCACGGCGGCGAGGGCGCGCTTTACGTGCGGATCAGGCGCGCAAAAGCCTAGAGCATGATCCGAACGCCGCCGCGTCAGCGCGAAGCGGGTAGCGATTTCCTAGAACGGCCGAATGATTCCGACCCGCGGGATCAAGGTAAGGATCCAGCCGAAAACGTTTGTCTTGCGATCTTCCGCGGGAATGAGCGGCACGTCCTTCGTTGCCGGCACCGTCCTCACCGCCAACAGGATCAGGAACATGCACACCGCCCAGTTCGAGATCCACCGCGAATAGTCGAATACGATCGCGAACATCACGAGATAGGCCGCGCTGACGAGCATGATCGCGGCAACAATGATGCGTCGGTGCCAGTCGATGGCAACCGACCTGATCAGATCTCTGAAATATCTCCAGAGCGGAGTGTGCAGCCAGACCAGCAGGGCATAGACCGGTACACCCATCAGGTTATTCGGCATGCGCTCCCAGGTATCGTGGATCTCGGTCGAAAGCGGCTGATACCAGATGGACGCAAACGCGTGCGCGTACTCGAACAGATCCCGCTGCGAAGCATCGGCAATGCGATGCTGGATATGCTCGACGAACGCGGCTGACGGCACCTGCATCGTCCCGTAGAACTGCGCGCCAAGGAACAACAGCCCGAGCGCCGCCGCCGAAGCGAATCCGACAATGAGGTTGCCGCGGTTGACGCCGCCAGCGAGGTAGTGGCGCAGCAGCACGATGGTCACGATCGTCGGCACATACATCAGGAAGTGGATGTGGTGGATCAGGATCAGGACCATCGATGCGACGGCGGCCGCAATCACGAAAGCGATGGAGTGCGCCGGCACCAGCAGCAGGCCGAGCGCCACCGCGCAGCCGTAGATGTCGAAATGGCCCAGCGTGAACATGAAGTTCTTGAGAAAGAACGGCGAGCCCGCCATGAACACGAATAGCGGCTCACTCCCCGCCCCCACTCCAAAAGTCCGTCGGAACAGCCTTACGAACAGGGCGGCCGTGACCAGCCAGATGATGCCGCCCAGCGCGTACACCAGCCACAGCGGCACCTTGTCGACAAACGTTGAGACCAGCGCGCCGATCAGCGCGCGCTTGGTGAAGCCGAAATGGTAGTCGACCAACAGATGCAGGTAGGGAACGTAGGGCTTGAGCGTGACCTTGTAGAGGAAGTCGCCAAAAAGAACCGCGACATTGACGGCGAGCATCAACTGCCAGCGGTTCTCCAGGACGCGCAGCTTCACGCCTCACCTGATCGTGCGGGTCATTTCTCCGGTGCCGTCCCGGCCGGGACGGCATTGGATAGATAGCCGAGCCGCCGAGAATTACAAAATAAACCGGCTCAGGTCGGCGTCCTTGGCAAGGTCGCCGACATGCTTCTGGACGTAATCGGCATCGACCTGGACGGTTTCGCCGTTGCGGTCCGGCGCGGTGAAGGAGATCTCGTCCAGCACGCGCTCCATTACGGTCTGCAGGCGCCGCGCACCGATATTCTCCACGCTCGAATTGACCGCGACCGCGACATCGGCCAGCGCGTCGATCGCGGCATCGGTGATGTCCAGCGTCACCCCTTCCGTCTGCATCAATGCAACATATTGCTTGATCAGCGACGCCTCCGGCTCGGTGAGAATCCGCCTCAAGTCGTCGCGGGTCAGCGCCTGCAATTCGACCCGGATCGGAAGCCGGCCCTGCAATTCGGGCAGAAGGTCGGACGGCTTGGCGATATGGAACGCGCCGGAGGCGATGAACAGGATGTGGTCGGTCTTGACCGCGCCGTGCTTGGTGGAAACGGTGGTGCCCTCGATCAGCGGCAGCAGGTCGCGCTGCACGCCTTCGCGCGAGACGTCGCCGCCGACGCGGTTGTCGCGCACGCAGATCTTGTCGATCTCGTCCAGGAACACGATGCCGTTGTTCTCGACCGCGCTGATCGCTTCCAGCACCAGCTGCTCATCGTCGAGCAGCTTGTCGGATTCCTCGTTGATGAGGATTTCGTGCGAGCCGGCAACCGTGAGCCGGCGCGTCTTGGTGCGACCGCCGAGCTTGCCGAAGATGTCGCCGATGGAAATGGCGCCCATCTGCGCGCCCGGCATGCCCGGTATCTCGAACATGGGAAGACCGCCGGAAGCCTGCGTCTCGACCTCGATTTCCTTGTCGTTGAGCTCGCCGGCGCGCAGCTTGCGCCGGAACGATTCGCGGGTCCCGGCGCTGGCATTGGCGCCGACCAGCGCATCGAGCACGCGCTCTTCCGCGGAAAGCTGGGCGCGCGCGTGCACGTCCTTGCGCTTGCGCTCGCGCACCTGCGCAATTGCAACCTCGACGAGGTCGCGCACGATCTGCTCGACGTCGCGGCCGACGTAACCGACCTCGGTGAACTTGGTCGCCTCCACCTTGATGAACGGGGCGTTGGCGAGCTTGGCCAGCCGTCGCGCGATCTCGGTCTTGCCGACGCCGGTCGGGCCGATCATCAGTATGTTCTTCGGCAATACCTCCTCACGCAGGGAGCCGGTGAGCTGCTGCCGACGCCAGCGGTTGCGGAGCGCGATGGAAACGGCGCGCTTGGCGTCGGCCTGGCCGACGATGAATCGATCGAGTTCGGAGACGATCTCGCGGGGGGAAAAATCTGTCATGGGCCTTTAGCTAGGATCGAAACGCAGCCGGGGCAAGCGGAAGGGATGCGCCTAAATGAAGGGCGGTCCCGCCTGCCAGTCCCGGATGGCCTCCAACGGGTGGATCAGCATCAGGATATTGAGCGTCAGATTGTCACGAATGTGAAGCCCGACCAGGATCTCGAAAGCGAGCGCCAGTACAACGGTCGCCGTCACCGGCAGATTTCGCGCCAGGAGAAACCCCGCGACCATGAACGATGTGTCCGATACGGAATTCACGATCGAGTCGCCGAAATAATCCAGCGAGATCGTGCCCGCGCGATAGCGCTCGATGATCCAGGCCGAGTTCTCGACGATTTCCCAGCTCCCTTCGATCAGCATGGCAATGATCAGCCGCGCCTGCCAGGACCAGCGCGAAAGTAATGCCCAGGTCGCGGCATAGAACAGGAAGCCATGGATGACATGGGAAATACTGTACCAGTCGGCGATATGCTGCGAGTTCTCCGAGCTCTGCACTACGCCGTGCCACAGCTTTACCGTGCCGCAGGTGCAGATGGGGACCCGCCCCATCGCCAACAGGAGGGAAACCTGCAGCGCCAGCAGCGCAAGTGCGATCAATATCCAGTAGGCGGGTGAGAGGGCCGATCCCGCGGGACTGCTGCGTGCAATCGTCATCGATCAGCCGTTCGACAGGCTTTCGATGGTCACGCTGCGGTTGGTGAACACGCAGATGTCGGCGGCAATGTCGAGCGAGCGGCGCACGATCGCCTCCGCGTCCTTGTCGGAATCGATCAGGGCGCGGGCGGCGGCCAGCGCATAATTGCCGCCGGAGCCGATCGCCATCACGCCGGCCTCGGGTTCCAGCACGTCGCCAGTGCCGGTCAGGACAAGCGAGACATCCTTGTCGGCAACGATCATCATGGCTTCCAGCCGCCGGAGATAACGGTCGGTGCGCCAGTCCTTGGCGAGCTCGACCGCGGCCCTGGTCAATTGCCCCGGATACTGCTCGAGCTTGCTTTCCAGCCGCTCGAACAGGGTGAAGGCGTCGGCCGTCGCCCCGGCGAAGCCGCCGATCACGTCACCCTTGCCGAGCCTGCGGACCTTCTTGGCGTTGGATTTGATCACGGTCTGGCCGATGGAGACCTGGCCGTCGCCGCCGATCACCACCTTGCCGCCCTTGCGGACGGTTAGAATGGTCGTGCCGTGCCAGACCGGCTGCCCGTTTTGTGATGCCTGCATGAGCTACCTCTTGTCCGCCAGATTTAGGAGCTTCCGGGAAACCTTACAATCCGGTTTCCCCTGAGCACCGGATTCCGCTCACCATAGGCGGAAGTTCAGGCCCCCCAGACCATCACGCAGTAGCGAACGGGGCGGCAGACTGTTAAAAGACCCCCGTTTTCGGCTGGAGCATGATCCGGATCCGAAGGGCCGCGCTAGCGCCAGGTCGGCACCGGTATTCCGAAAAGATCATGCTCAAACAAAGAGATGAGAGCGTGATGCGATCCGATTGGTCGCGTCAGGCTCGATTGAAAGCAGTTTTCATGCGCACAGCGACCATCAAGCGCAAGACCAAGGAAACCGACATCGAGGTGACGGTAAACCTCGACGGATCGGGCGCCTCCAGCATTTCGACCGGCATTGGTTTCTTCGACCATATGCTCGATCTTCTGGGCCGGCATTCGCGGATCGACCTGTCGGTGAAGGCGGTTGGCGACCTTCACATCGACCATCACCACACGACCGAGGACGTCGGCATCGCCTTGGGCCAGGCCGTGAAGCAGGCGCTCGGCTCGATGGGCGGCATTACACGTTATGCCGACGTCCACATGCCCATGGACGAGACGCTGTCGCGCGTCGTGATCGACATTTCCGGGCGGCCGGTCCTGGTGTTCAGGGTCGAGTTTCCTCGCGACAAAGTCGGCGAGTTCGACACCGAGCTGGTGCGCGAATGGTTCAACGCCTTCGCCATGAATGCCGGGGTGACCTTGCACGTCGAAACCCTATATGGCGAGAACAGCCATCATATCGCCGAATCCTGTTTCAAGGGTCTGGCGCGGGCATTGCGGGCGGCGGTTGCCATCGATCCGCGCGCGGCGGGCGAAGTGCCTTCCACCAAGGGCAAGCTCGGCGGTTGAATGCAGGCACGCACCTGCCGGTCACGCCGACTTCGCTGACTATTCTCGAACACGGGGCATCCTTATGCCTGCCTATACAGTTCATGCTCCCACGGCCAATGGCGTCGATCTGCGCGCCGATCGCGTCAAGTTCGTGCGCGACGGCTTCCATTTCTGGGCTATGGTTTTCGGACCGGTGTGGCTGCTCTGGCATCGGCTGTGGCTCGCGCTGATCGGTTGGCTCATCTTTGCCGGCGCGCTGGAGGTTGCGCTCGTCCGGCTGGGTATTGGCGGGACCTCGATCCTCCTGATCGATGCCGTGGTGGCCTTGCTGACGGGATTCGAGGCGGCCAGCCTGCGTCGCTGGACGCTGTCGCGCGGCAACTGGCGCCAGCTCGACGTCGTGGTCGCCGACGACGAGGAGGCGGCGGAACGACGCTTCTTCGAACGCTGGAGCCGCCGCGGCGTGGTCAGCGAGCAGGCGGGTGTCGATCCCGGCGCTCCGCCCCCGGTCCGCGGCGCATCGCGCCAGCCTCCGCCGCTGCCGGCCGGCGGCATCATCGGACTGTTTCCCGAGGCGGGAGGTTCGCGATGACCGTCGCCATCATCGATTACGGCTCGGGCAATCTGCACTCCGCGGCGAAAGCCTTCGAGCGCGCCTCGCGCAATATCGAGAACCCGCAACGGATCGTGGTGACCAGCGATCCGGAGGTGGTCTACCGCGCCGACCGCATCGTGCTGCCTGGCGTCGGCGCCTTTGCCGATTGCCGGCGCGGGCTGGATGCGGTCGACGGCATGGTCGAGGCCATGACGGAGGCGGTGCGCAACAAGGCGCATCCCTTTTTCGGCATCTGTGTCGGCATGCAGCTTATGGCGAGCCGGGGCAAGGAGCACGTCGTCACCTACGGGTTGAACTGGATCGCGGGCGATGTCGAGAAGATCTCGCCGCGCGATGAGAACCTGAAGATTCCCCACATGGGCTGGAACACACTGGACCTCCTGCGCGAGCATCCGGTGCTGGAAGGACTGCCGCTCGGTCCAAAAGGACGTCACGCCTATTTCGTGCACTCCTATCACCTCAACGCGGTGAAGGAGGAGGACGTGCTGGCGCGCGCCGATTACGGCGGACCGGTGACGGCCTTCGTCGCCAAGGAAACCGCCATCGGAACCCAGTTCCATCCCGAAAAGAGCCAGCGCTTCGGCCTTGCCTTGATCTCGAACTTCTTGAAGTGGAAACCGTGATCCTCTTTCCCGCCATCGATCTGAAGAACGGCCAGTGCGTGCGCCTTGAGCAGGGCGACATGGCGCGCGCGACCGTGTTCAACCTCGATCCCGCCGCGCAGGCGAAAACCTTCGTATCGCAGGGTTTTGAATATCTGCATGTCGTCGACCTCGACGGCGCCTTCGCGGGCAAGCCGGTCAACGCGCTCGCCGTCGAGGCGATGCTGAAGACGATCACGATTCCCGTGCAGCTTGGCGGCGGCATCCGCGACCTTGCCACTGTTGAAGCCTGGCTTGCCAAGGGCATCACGCGCGTCATCATCGGCACCGCCGCGGTGCGCGATCCGGAGCTGGTGAAGAGCGCCGCCAGGAACTTTCCCGGCCGCGTCGCGGTGGGACTGGATGCGCGCGATGGCAAAGTTGCGGTCGAAGGCTGGGCCGAGACCTCGCAGGTGACGGCGCTGGAGATCGCACAGCGTTTCGAGGACGCCGGCGTTGCGGCCATCATCTTCACTGATATCGCGCGCGACGGGCTGCTCAAGGGCCTTAACCTCGACGCGACCACTGCCCTGGCCGAGCGTATCTCGATCCCGGTCATTGCCTCGGGCGGGCTCGCCTCGATCGAAGACGTCAAAGCCTTGCTGGCGCCGCGCGCCAAAAAGCTCGCTGGCGCCATCGCCGGCCGCGCCCTCTATGACGGCCGGCTCGATCCTGCGGCCGCGCTGGAATTGATTCGCAACGCCCGCGCAGCCGCCTAGGAGAGTTACGATGTTCAAGGTGCGCGTGATCCCCTGCCTGGACGTCAAGGACGGCCGCGTTGTGAAGGGGGTCAATTTCGTCGACTTGCGCGATGCCGGCGATCCCGTCGAAGCGGCAATCGCCTATGACTCTGCCGGTGCCGACGAGCTTTGCTTTCTCGACATCACCGCGACCCATGAAAACCGCGGCATCATGCTCGACGTGGTCCGACGCACCGCGGAGGCCTGCTTCATGCCGGTGACAGTCGGCGGCGGCGTGCGCACCATCGACGATATCCGTACCCTGTTGCGCTCGGGCGCGGACAAGGTCTCGATCAACAGCGCTGCGGTCGCCCGGCGCGAATTCGTCAAGGAAGCAGCGGAGAAGTTCGGCGAGCAATGCGTGGTCGTCGCGATCGACGCCAAGCGGGTCAAGCGCGGCGGCGGATCCGACCGCTGGGAGATCTTCACCCATGGCGGGCGCAACCCGACCGGCCTGGATGCCATCGAATACGCCCAGGAAGTTGTGTCGCTGGGAGCCGGCGAAATCCTCCTGACCTCGATGGACCGCGACGGCACCAGGCAGGGATTTGACATCCCGCTGACCCGCGCGATCGCGGACGGCGTTCCGGTACCCGTGATCGCCTCCGGCGGCGTCGGCAACCTGGATCATCTGGTGGACGGCATCCGGGACGGGCATGCGACGGCGGTGCTCGCCGCCTCGATCTTCCATTTCGGGGAATTTACCATCCGCGAAGCCAAGGAGCACATGGCCCGCGCCGGCCTGCCAATGCGGCTCGACCCCTGAGACTCGCCGTCACAAAAGTGCTACATGGCACCCGTAACCGCCCGGGTGGCCGGGCGCTGAGTATGTTGCATGTCGCGTTTCACCATTCACGACCTGGCCGGGACCATTGATGCCCGCGCGGCTTCTAGCAGCGAGGCGTCCTATACCCGCAAGCTGCTCGACAAGGGCGCCGAGCAGTGCGCCAAGAAGTTCGGCGAGGAAGCGGTCGAGACCGTGATCGCGGCCGTCGAGAACAACCGCGAGCACCTGATCGCTGAAACCGCGGATCTTCTCTATCATCTGCTGGTGCTGTTGAAATCGCGCGGGGTGAAACTTGAGGATGTCGAGGAGGCGCTGGCGAAGCGGACCTCGATGTCGGGAGTGGAAGAGAAGGCGTCGCGCAAGCGCGACTAGCCGAACGTGAAGTAAAGGCGCCGTTATGGACATTCGCGCACCCGACCAGACATATAATCCCTACCGCACCTTCACCCGCGAGCAGTGGGCGCGGTTGCGCGACGACACGCCAATGACGCTGGAGCCGGGCGAGTTTTCGCAATTGCGCTCGATGCATGACCGGCTGGACCTCAAGGAGGTCGAGCAAATCTATCTGCCTCTGTCGCGGCTGCTGTCGATCTATGTCGACGCCACCCAGCGGCTCTATTACGCGCAGCGCCAGTTCCTCGGCATCAAGGACCGCAAGATGCCGTACATCATCGGCGTGGCGGGATCGGTCGCCGTGGGCAAGTCGACCACCGCGCGCGTGCTTCAGGCGCTGCTGGCGCGCTGGTCGCCGCGGCCGAAGGTCGACCTCGTCACGACCGACGGATTCCTGTTTCCCAATGCCGTGCTCGAGCGGCAGGGGCTGATGCAGAAGAAGGGCTTTCCGGAGAGCTACGACCTGCCGTTGCTGCTGTCCTTTCTCAGCGACATCAAGGCGGGACGGCACGCGGTGCGCGCGCCGGTCTATTCGCACCTGACTTACGACATCGTCCCCAACCAGTGGGTCGAGATCGACCAGCCCGATATCCTGATCGTGGAAGGCGTCAACGTGCTGCAGACCGGCAAGCTGCCGCGCGACGGCAAGGCCGTGCCCGTGGTCTCCGACTTTTTCGATTTCTCCGTCTACATCGACGCCGAGGAACAGGTCTTGCGCGACTGGTACGTCAGGCGCTTCCTGGCGCTGCGCGACACCGCGTTCCACGATCCCAGGTCCTACTTCCATCGCTATGCACCGCTGTCGGACGAAGAGGCCACCGCAACCGCGCTCGCGATCTGGGAACGCACCAACCTCGCCAACCTCGAGGACAACATCCTGCCGACGCGGCCACGCGCGACGCTGATCCTGAAAAAGGGCGCCGATCACGTCGTCGAAGCGGTCTCGCTGCGGCGGTTGTAGTTCTCTTCTCCGCGTCAGAGCGAGCCAACGGGTCGGCGCGCAGCGCCGCCCGATGACAGGCTCCGCGAAGCAATCCAGAATCTTGCTGCGGCAATAGTCTGGATTTGCTCCGTCGCTCGCTCCTTGCAATGAACGAGGTTCGAAGTTCGAGGATTGAATCACACCGCCAGTTGCCGTGACGCTGCCAGCTGCGCTAGCGCCTCGGTGAGCTTTTCGCGGTCGAGCGGCTTGATCAGGAAGCCGTCCATGCCCGCCTCGAAGCAGGCGTAGCGGTCTTCCACCAGCGTATTGGCGGTGAGCGCCAGGATCGGGGTGTGCCGGCCGGGCTCGGCCGCTTCCAGCACGCGGATGCGCTTGGTGGTTTCGATGCCGTCGAGCTGCGGCATCTGCACGTCCATCAGCACAAGGTCGTAAGGCGTGCCGGCCGATTTGGCGGCAAGCCAGGATTCCAGCGCCGCTTCGCCATTGATCGCGATGACGACGCGATGGCCGAGCCTTGTCAGAAGCGAACGCATCAGAAGCGCGTTGATCTCGTTGTCTTCGGCGACCAGCACCGACAGGCCGTGGGCGATGGGTGTGGCGGGAGCGGACTCGACGTCGGACTTGGTATCGGCTGGCTCGATCATGGGATCGCCGGCGAGATCGGGAGAGGCGACTTCCGGCGCCCGCGCCAGGCGAGCGGCCAGCGAGGCGACGCGCAGCGGCTTCACCAGATAGCCGGTGAAGGCGTCGCGTGGCATTTGCTCGTGCCGAGTGGCCGGCGTCAGCAGGATCAGGCGCCTGGCGGCATAGTCGCGCGCCGCTTCGCCGAGCCGTTCGGCCATGTCGGCGCCGAGGGCGCGATCGATCAGCACGGCATGCCAGGAGCGCTCCGGCAGGAGCACCAGCGCCACCTCGATATCCGAAACCACGCAGGTCTGGCCGCCCCAACGCTCCAGCCGCCGGGCAATCAGCGAGGCCTCGATGCTCGTCGGCGCGGCCAGCAGCACGGATTTGCCGGCAAGGTCGGGAGATTCGAATGTATTTTGTCCGGCGCTGCTTTCGGCGGCACCGAGCGGCAAGGAGACCTCGAAGGTCGAGCCCTTGCCCGGCTCGCTCACCAGGGTGATACGGCCGCCCATGCGCCTGACGATGCGCTCGCTGATCGAAAGCCCGAGGCCGGTTCCGCCATAGCTGCGCGCGATGCGCTCGTCCGCCTGCTCGAATTCGCGGAAGATGCGTGCCTGCGCCTCCGGCGCAATCCCGATCCCGGTGTCTCGCACCAGGAAGCTGATGTGGCCGGGCCAGATCCCCGGTTCGACGATCAGCGCAACGCCGCCGGTCGAGGTGAACTTGATGGCATTGCCGGCGAGGTTGAGCAGCACCTGGCGCAGGCGCGCGGCATCGCCGACGACTTCGTGCGGCAGGTTCTCGTCGACATAGGCCGCGATCTCCAGGTGCTTTGCCTGCGCGCGCGGTGCCAGCAATTCGGTGACTTCCTCGATGAGCGTGGTGAGCGCAAAGGGGCGCTGCTCGAGATCGAGCTTGCCGGCTTCGATCTTCGAGTAATCGAGCAACTCCTCGATCAGCGCCATTAGCGCCTCGCCCGAGGTCTTCACCGCCTTGGCATAGGTCGTCTGTTCCTGAGTCAGCGAGGTCTCGAGAAGCAGCCCGCTCATGCCGATGATGCCGTTGAGCGGCGTACGAATCTCGTGGGAAGCCATGGCCAAAAAGCGCGACTTGGCGCGGTTGGCGGCATCGGCCTGGTCGCGTGCCTCGGCAAGCGCGCGCTCGGTCTCGGTGCGGTCGGTGACGTCGCGGCCGACGCAGCGCAGCTCGGCCGGCTGTCCGGCGTCCGATCGCACCCATCCTTCGCGCCAGGCGATCCAGCGCGGTCCCACTTGGGTTGCGATCTTCTGGTCGTGAACGCGCGTGCCATTGGCCTCGAGGGCCGTTTCGCCCTGCTCGACGACCTCGAAATTGAAGCGACTGCCGATCAGTGCGCCCGCCGGCTGTCCGGCGAGTTCGCAATAGGCGTCGTTGACGAAAGTGATACGGCCGTCGTGATCGCGCAGCACGATCAGATCGCCCTGGGACTCGAACAGGCTGCGCGCGCGCTCCTCCGCCTCCTTCAGTTCCCAGTTGCGGTCGATCAGCGCCTCGTTGTGGAGGGCCAGAGTGCGCAGGCGCTTGTTGACCCAGCGCAGCCGGATGCTCAGGGTGGCCAGGGCGACGCAGGCGAGCGCGAACAGGAAGCTCGCGCCGATCGCGAAGGCATTGGGGTCATAGCCGGAATTCTCGGTCCGGCTGCCGGCGATGAAGCCGTAGGCGGCGCCGAACGCCGCGGTGAAAATCAGTAGCGAGCGGATTGCGAAGCTGAGCCGGGGATGGCGCCGCCGGAAGCGGCGCATACGCAATTTGATCCGGAACGCCCGACCCATCGCCGATGACCCCAACGAAACCCTGAACCCGTGATCACCAGGTGTGATCATCAGGTGCGACCATGGCGCTGGCGACCTTGCAAAGAGCTTGCGCGCGGGGCGAACACTGCCAACAGGGTTGAGGACAGGTTAACGCCCCTTGAGAGGGTTCGCGGGCCGTGGATGATCGGCGGCCGTGGGTGAAGGCGACGTAAAGCCGGTCAGCCAATGGAGCTGAGGTGAACTCAACGGCGACTCACCTACCCTGACGCGGGGCGACGTCAAACGGTGAGCTCCGCGCGCCAGCACTGCGGGCGGTAGCGGCCTCAGCCGCATTCGTCGGCGAGCTGCGAGCCCATCACCCAGCCCTCGCCATTCGAAGGGTCGTAGCCGGCGGATTGCTTCACCTTGAAACGGCCGCCCTTCCACCAGGTGACGAAAATCCAGCCGTGCTTCGCCTCGACATCGTCGCGCAGCAGCACCTCGTCGCCGGCATGCATGCGCGCAATGAGGCGCGCAGTGGCCGCCGGCGCCGCCCGCAGGGGCGCTACGCCGGCGTGGGTGGGGACGACATCGCAGAAGATCGTTGCGTTCGCCTGGTCCGGTTGCGCCCACAGCGCACAGCCAAGAAGTGCGGCCGCACCGATCTGCAAGGCTCTGTCGCGTATGATGGATCTGCTCATCGGGCTCTTCCGTCGTTCTATGTCCCCTGTCGCGGGTCAAGTTGAAGTCGCCCGAGCGCCGCCGAAGGTTCAAGGTGCGGCCGTATCGATAACGCTCATGCCGCGACGTGGCGGACGTCTTCGGCGAGCGCGCGATACGACAGGGCTTCAGCAAGGTGCAGCCGGCCGATCTTGTCGGTGCCGTCCAGATCGGCCAGCGTGCGCGCCACCCGCAGCACGCGATGATAGCCGCGCGCCGACAGGCGCATGCTTTCCGCGGCATCGCGCAGCAGTTTCTGTCCTTGCGCATCGGGCCTCGCGATCTCTTCCAGCACCGAAGCCGGCGCTTCGGCATTGGTGCGGGTATTCGGCAGGCCCGCGGCCGCATAGCGGGCAAGCTGGATGTTCCGCGCCGCCGCGACGCGCGCGGCGACTTCCGCCGATCCTTCGGTGGGCGGCGGCAGGATCAGGTCGGCGGCAGTCACCGCCGGCACCTCGATGCGCAGGTCGATGCGGTCGAGCAACGGACCCGAGATCCGTGCCTGATAGTCGGAGGTGCAGCGGTCGATGCGGCCGCGCTTGCACGAATAGCCGGGCTCGAAGGCATTGCCGCAGCGGCAGGGATTCATCGCCGCGATCAGCATGAAGCGCGCCGGATAGGTGACGCGATGATTGGCGCGCGAAACGGCGACCTCGCCGTTCTCCAGCGGCTGGCGCAGCGAGTCGAGGACGCGCGGATCGAATTCCGGCAGTTCGTCGAGAAACAATACGCCCTGATGCGCGAGCGAGACCTCGCCGGGCCTGGCGCGCACGCCGCCGCCGGTCAGCGCCGCCATGCTGGCGGAATGATGGGGGCTGCGGAACGGCCGCCGCGACGTCAGCGCGCCGCCTTCGATCTCGCCGGCGACGGAGGCAATCATGGAGACTTCGAGCAATTCGGAGGGCGACAGCGGCGGCAGGATCGAGGGCAGTCGCGCGGCGAGCATCGACTTGCCGGCGCCGGGCGAGCCGATCATCAAAAGGTGATGCCCGCCGGCGGCGGCGATCTCCAGCGCCCGCTTGGCGCTCTCCTGGCCTTTGATGTCGCGAAGGTCGAGCGTAGAGCCGGCGGACTCGTGTACCTTCGGCGCGGGACGCGACAGCACCTGGGTGCCCTTGAAATGGTTGGCGATCTGGATCAGCGAGCTTGCGGCGATGATCTGGATATCCGGGCTCGCCCAGGCGGCTTCCGAGCCGCAGGCCGCCGGGCAGATCAGGCCTTCCTCGCGCGCATTCGCGCCGATCGCGGCCGGCAGGACGCCGGCAACCGGGGCGATCGAGCCGTCGAGGCCGAGCTCGCCGAGCACAGTGAAGCCAAAGAGAGCATCGGGCGGGATGGCGCCGATCGCCGCCATCAGCCCGAGCGCGATCGGCAGGTCGTAATGGCTGCCTTCCTTGGGAAGATCGGCGGGGGCGAGGTTGACGGTGATTCGCCGCGCCGGCAGGGCCAGCCCGGAGGCGATCAGCGCCGAGCGCACCCGCTCGCGCGCCTCGGAAACCGCCTTGTCCGGCAGGCCGACAATGGCAAAGGCGGGCAGTCCCGGCGCGACCTGTACCTGCACGTCGACGGCACGGGCCTCGATCCCCTCAAAGGCTACGGTAGAAACGCGCTGGACCATCCCGCCCCTCTTGCACAATCAAAGGTAGCGGAAAACACGTTGCCTGGGTCGTGCCTCAGTTTGAAATTTGAGCGGCAAGGATTGGGGAGGACATGCTTTGCGAGGTTGCTCGCAGGGCGCGGGGCGCTAAAGTTGTGGGATGTCGGACACCACAACTCCCAAAGCGCTAGCACCACTTCTTCATCTCTATTTGGACGAAACCGGTCCTCGCCATCCGGATAAACAATCAACCGCCGCAAAGCACGGACTGGACTGGTTTGCTTTAGGCGGATTTCTAATCCGGAAAGAGGATGAGGAGGCCGCGAAATCGAGCCTCGATCAGTTTAAAAGCAAATGGCCCCAAATCCAGGCTCCTCTGCATCTCACGGATATGCGCGCAGAAACGAAGAGATTTGCGTGGATTGGCAGGCTCAAGGGCGAAGACCGCGACCGATTTTGGTCTTCATACAGGACTTTTCTTTCCACTCTGCCGGTCGCTGGCACCGCGTGTGTCATAGATCGACCAGGCTACCTAGCGCGCGGATACGGGAGCCGGGTTGGAGATGAGAAATGGATGTTGTGTCGCAGCGCCTTCGACATCGTCGTTGAACGCGCAGCAAAGTTCGCAAAACACCAAGGGCGGCGGCTGAAAGTCTTTTATGAAATGGCAGACCCCGACACTAACGATATGGTCGAGGGGTATTTCTACAATATCCAAGAAAATGGCATGGGCTTCGACGCCAGTACTTCGGCGAAGTACCTTCCCTTGTCGGCGGAAGATTTCAGCTACCTACTACTCGACATAGAGGGGAAGGATAAATCCAACAGACTGATGCAGATAGCGGACTCCTATGTCTACGCCATCGCCCGAGGGAGCTATGAGAGAAAGTTCTCCATTTATCGGAGGATTTCCGAAAGCGGTAAGCTGGTAACGTCTCAAGCCCCGCCCGAGTTGGCGCCGCTTGTCGGGGTAAAAACCTATTGTTTTGAGTTATTTAAGGCCCAGAAACAGCAAAGGCCGGGATGAACCCGACCTTTGAAGCGGCCCCCATACGGGTGGACCTGCAGGCATAGCCTGATTCTTGAATACACGAAGGATGTAAAAGTTCAACTAATATTTTGGATTCATTCCTTGGCGCCTTAGCCAGTCAGGCTGCGATTACCCTCTTCTTATAAGGGCCGCGCTTCTTGGCCGGTCCTTCGCGCTGGTCGATCAGCGTAACGATGTCACTCATTTCCATCGGCGACGACACAAGGCCGGCCGCCATGGCTGGTGTCATACGAAGCGTCTTGTGCTGCTTGATGAAGTTGTACCAGACGAAATAGAGCGAGAGAGCGTGATAGTGGTTCTCCAGCTTCTTGGAGAACGCATTGGTGAGCCGGGTAAAGCGTCGCATGGACATGCGCATGGTGAGGTTCTGGCGCTCCACAAACGACGTAGAGACGTGGGCCAGGTCAGGCGAACCAAGGATCAAGTCCTTGTCGATACCGATCAGCTTGGCAGGGCTGTAGCGCTTCTGGGCTTGGGGATCGCTGCCGTAAATCTTCACCAGCATGCCGTAGTCAATGCCATCGGCGCCAAACGCCTCACTCACAGCATTCAGGTAGGCTTTGTGGCCGTCCGTGGTGAGTTGGACCCGGTTGGCGAGGCGGGGCTTAAGATCGGCAATGAAGTCGCTGGCAGCGCTCGCGTCGCGGTCGCCAATCAGCCAAGAGATAATCAACTTGGTATCGGCGTCGATAGCGGTCCAAGTCCAGACGTCGCCAGAGCCAATCGGAGCGGCCTTCGCACTTGGGACGTTCTTGGCCTTGGCGTAAGCAAAACTCCAGATTTCGTCGCACTGTACGCGCTTGGATTGCACGTTGCGGACGGTCGCATTGTGGAAGGCGGCGCAAGCGCTGCCGGCATCGACCAAGAGCTTGGTAACCGTGTTCAGGGAAACGTCTGCCACCCGCGAGATGGAGCGCATGGATGAGCCCTCGCAGAGCATCTGGAGGATTTGGGCGCGTTTCTCGGTGGGGAGCTTGTTCATGACTGCTAGAATGCAATCATGATTTCCTTTTGTCAAGTATTTCGTTCAGTTTGAATCGTTTAGACATAAGTTATTGATTCACTTTGAGAAACACTCAAAATGATGTTGCAGGTACCTGCAATTTGTGCTTAAAAGAACGTGGCCCCGCCGGGACTAGAACCCGGAACCTACCGATTAGCAATCGGTCGCTCTGTCCAGTTGAGCTACGGGGCCTACGTACCGGTCGAGCCGGACCGGGTGAGGGGTAGCGCCCTCAACCAGCCCGACCCGGCATCACGGTATTTCACGGACGATGAGCCACATCGCGCTTGTCTCCTTTCGTCATTCGAAGATGTCGATCTGCCCCGGCGTGTCACCGCCGGGGTTCTTCGTTTCCGCCGGGGGCGGAACGAAGAACCAGGTATGACCTTCACGGCGCACCAAACCCTTGGTGAGCATCCGGTACAGCGTCATGCCGACCGTCTTGTCATGGATTTTGATGCGGTATTTGTCTTCGATGAATTGCCGCATTGGCGAGGCCTTGGAGCCCTTCTCACCAGCCTCTTGAAGGCGATCTAGAAGAATGCCCTGAATTTTTGGCATCTTCGGTGTAGACGGTGAAGGACTCTCCTGCGGTTGGTGTTCAATGACAACGTAGGATGATGCGCTCGCTGGCTGCGGTCCCGCAACGACGCGCTGCTTAATATCCTCCCTCACTTCATCGAGCAGGGCTTTCCACACAGCATTGTCGGATACATCGTAGCCCATGCCGCGTAGACCGCTCTCGATGTCGCTGATCTTGTCTGCCTGTACTTTAGCCGCAGCGGTCGCATCCTCAGCAATCTTCAGCTGGTGCCTGCGCTCGTGCCATGCGCGATAGTGGCGGGTCATAAGGCCCACCAAAGCAGCTCTATCGTCTGGGTCGATCTTAAAGGTCATTGTTCCATCGTATCGCACAATACGACGGATTTGGCAATCAGCTAAACGAAGCTGATGTCCTAACTCTGATTCCGCCTTGCTTTCAGGGCTTTAACTGAAATTTCCTTGCGCTGCTCGGGCGTGAGCTTGGCCGCGCGGGAGGCCCCGCCGATCTTGCCACCCTTGGCCCGATTCGGTGCCTTGCTGGGCGTATCCTCGACCTCGCCAGTCGCGATCCTGCCGATCAGCATGGCGTTCTGTACGGTGTCGGCGTGGCGCTTCTCGCCTTTGGGGCCTTTAGGCATCTTTGACGGTCCACGGTTTCTGCAATCGAATCTTACGCCGTTTGCGCGGCCACACAGCCTCGATTTGGGATTTGCTCACCATAAGATCAACGTATTCTGATCCGCGCTTTACACCAACAACGGCGGGCTCTGTGATGGTTTGTCCTCGCAAAAGGCTAAACCATTCAATCTGGTAGGAGCGCCAATAGTCGGCGTCGATTGGTTCGTAAACGTCACCGTGAACGACCTTGCCCCATATCTGCACATGTCCATCAGCTGCCGCCTGTCGAAAGGACTTCAATGCCTCTACCGCTTCGGTCGGAGGATTATCCCCGGCTGCCATGAGGAATGATTTTCCCCAATCTAAATAGCAAATGTATGCGATGGCTTCGCTGATCTTGGTGTCTCGGGTTGGGGCTGGGGCGTGGCCTGAAAATCTTGCCATGAAGGGAAGGCGGTCGAACGCCCCCAGATGCGCGAGCAACCAAAGCACCAAGCCAAAAATACCAAGCCAAAACATCACTTGCCCCACGTGATGGGGCAAGTCTGGATAGGCGAAATGCCCCCCGATCAACGTTGCCTCCAAGAGCCAGAACAGGACGTGTGAGCTAGGGCGAAAGCGCATTCAGGCAACATAACACGCCTCAATTGTCCATCAGCCCAAATTTCAAACTGAGGCACGACCGTTGCCTGGCAAGAACATTACGGGAACGCCGGTGAACCAGGGCCAGACGCCCATTTTCGGCGGCCGGTAAACAGATCCCAAACGGCAACCGTCGATTTTCGCGGATTGCGCTAGGCACATTCCAACGAATTGCCTGTATCTAATCTGAATGCGGGATGGGCCGCGCTCAGCAGCAGCGAACAATCAACATGATGGTGAATCGACGTAAGTACGAACGTCGCCTGTGCAGGAGGATCGCAAAGATCCAGTGCGGTGCGGGCACGTTGCCGCGTGACTGTACCGTCACGGACATCTCGGAGGGCGGCGTGAAGGTGGTTGCCGAGCAACTGGAAATTCCGCCTGAATTCATCATCATCTTCGCGCCCGACCATGCACGCCACTGCCGCCTGCGCTGGCGGATCGGCTGCGAGTTCGGCGCCGAGTTCGTCGACTAACCGGCCTGTCGGCTTGGCGCTGGCCGGGGTACCGCTCGCCAGACCGCCAGGCGCGATTAAGTCCCCCGCGCGACAACCGCTTAACGGGAATTTAGCGTTAATAGGTAAGCATCTCTGATCAGTCGCCGAGGTGATCAGAGTACATGTACCAGCGTTCATCCCATCAAGCCCCCTCGGCGAGAGTCCTCCTGTCCGCAGCCTGTTGCGCCCTGGTGCTCGGTCTGTGCGGCTGCCAGACGACTGCAACCGACGACATCACCGGCGCGCTCGGCACGACTTCCGAGGCATCGCGCGCTGCGGACGCCCGGCGCGATCTGGAGGGCCTGCGCGAGCGCTTCCGCGCCAATCAGAGCAACCCGGAGATCGCGCTCCAATCCGGCAAGGCGCTGCGCGAGTCCGGCCAGCGTTCGCAGTCGGTCGCGGTGCTCGAACAGGCGACGATCGCCAATCCCAGCAACAAGGGGCTGCTGGCCGGCTACGGGCGCGCGCTGGCGGACAACGGCAACTTCCAGCAGGCATTTGACGTCCTGACCCGCGCCCACACCCCGGAAGATCCGGACCCGCACATCCTCTCCGCGCAGGGTGCGGTGCTGGACCAGCTCGGCCGGCACGAGGAGGCGCAGCAATATTATGCCAGCGCGCTGAAGATCGTGCCCGACGAGCCTTCGGTCTTGTCGAATCTCGGCCTGTCCTATCTGCTGGTGAACAATCTGCTCAAGGCGGAGGAGACCCTGCGACGCGCCCATGAGCGCGACAATCGAAACTCGCGCGTGCGGGCCAATCTCGCGCTGGTGGTCGGACTGCAGGGACGGCTGTCCGAAGCCGAGAACATCTTGAAGGCGGACCTTCCGCCGCAGGAAGGTGCGGCCAAGGTCGCCGCGCTGCGCCAGCTCCTGGCGAAGAAGCAGCAGCGCGCGGACACCGACAAGCCATCCAGGGCACCCGGCCGGCCCCAACGATCCAACTGATCGCTCGCGCTTTTGCGGCTGCGCGAGCGCCGGATCAGGACGCCTTGCGGTGCGGCGCAGACGGGCGCCGCTGGGTCCTGGCACGCAGCTTCCTGAGGAGCGGCGCAAGCAGGGAGCGCTTCGGCCTGCTGAAGTCGGCGTGCCCCGTCAGGTGATGGGCGATGTCCACGAACAGCCCCGTGGTGCGGTGATTCTTGGACACTTCCGCGATCATCTGGCCGTTGTTCGCCGCCGTGCCGAACAGCCGCGAATCGAACGGAATGACCGCGATCGGCTGGCTCTCGACCGTCTTGGCGAAGGCTTTCACCTCGATTTCCGGACGCTTGGGCAGGCCGAGCTGGTTGATGCAGTACAGCGGGGGGCGATCGTTCGGCCGCGCCGTCTTCAGCACGCCGAGCAGGTTCTTGGTATTGCGCAGATTGGCAAGGTCGGGCTCGGCCACGATCAGGATTTCGTCCGCGCTGATCAGCGCCCGCCGGGTCCAGCCCGACCACTGGTGGGGAACGTCGAGCACGATGCACGGCGTCGTCATGCGCAGCGTGTCGAAGATCGCGTCGAACGCCTCCGCGCCGAAATCGTAGACCCGGTCGAGCGCCGCGGGCGCCGCGAGCAGGCTGAGACGTTCGTTGCATTTGGCGAGCAGTCGCTCCATCAGCGCCGTGTCGGGCCGTTCCGGCTGGAACACGGCGTTGGCGATGCCCTGCAGCGGATCCTGGTTGTAGTCGAGGCTGGCGGTGCCGAACGCAAGGTCGAGATCGATGACGACCGAATCGAGCGCGAGGTCGCGCGCGATCGTCCAGGCCACGTTGTGTGCCACGGTGGACGCGCCGACGCCGCCCTTGGCGCCGACCACCGCGATGATGCGGCCGGTGACCACGGCTTCGGAAGCCGAGAACAGGCTGCAGATCGAGCGCACCACGTCGATGGTTTCGACCGGCCCCACCACGTAGTCGTTGACGCCGCGACGCACCAGCTCGCGATAGGGCGCCGCGTCGCGCTCATTGCCGATCACGACCACGCGCGTTCCGGGGTCGCAAACGGAGGCGAGCTGGTCGAGGCTGTCGAGGATGTCGTTGCTGCCGTCGGATTCCAGGATGATTACGTTCGGCGTGGGCGCGGAGCTGTAGGTTTCGATGGCGGCCGCGATGCCGCCCGTCTTGACCGTGAGATGGACCTTGGCGAAACGGCGGTCCTCTCCTGCCGAAGTCACCGCGTTGACGGTGTCCGCGGTTTCGCAGAACGCCTGTACCGAAACGCGTGGTGCGGGCGCGATGTAATCGTCGGCGCCCCGCGGGTTCTCCGCTTGTTCTTCGTAGACGCTGGTCATTTGCCTGTGTCGCTGAGTTTGGCCTTATCCGCCTCCGGATAGGCAGTCGTGGTCGTCGTGCCCTTGCGATAGCGATCGAACGCGATCGATCGCCGCTCGGTATAGGCGGGGGTTTCGGCGCGCGGCTGCTCGAGATCGGCCGGGTTGTCGATCATCGCCGCGAGATTACGCTGGGTCGCGCAACCGAGATTGTAGTACGGCTTGTTCTCGTTGTAGGCCGGATCCGCGATCGACGGGCCGAGATCGTCCGGCCACAGCCCGCATGGACCCGCCACCGCGGCGATCCTGGAATAGCTCAGCCGGATGGTCGGCAACAGGCCGGGATCCGCGGGGTGGTAGCGGTGCTGGACGATCGCGCGCGAAGGCACGCCGCCTGCCGCAAGAAGCGAGCGAATTTCGCGGAAGGCCGAGGCCGCCGCTTGCGCGTTCGGCGTATCGACCGGCACATCGGCCACCACGGCGCCGGTGCCTTCGTGAACCCATGTGCGCGCCAGGCCCATGACGTCGGCGCGCTGCTCGCCGGTCAGACCGCCGCGGGCGTGACCGACAAAGATGACGATCGAACGGTTGGCTTCCTGGACCGCGATGGGATGCCGCGCGCGGTAGTCGGTCGGAACGCTCGCGGTCACGACCGGGGCGTCGGTATAGGTGCATGCACCCAGCGCGACGGAAAGGCCCATCAGCGCGCCGATGAGGCGCAGCCTGCGATGATAGTCGACGGCTGGAAGATCAGTCATAGCTTCATTCCCCCTGCGCTGAAGCCGGTATCGTCTCAATCGATGATGAAACCGAAGTCGCCCTGGTAGCCGGTGACGGGATCGACACGACGGGCAAGGCCGTAGATGCGGTTGATGCGTCCCAGCAGCGCCGACTGGGAATCCGAGGCCGGCGCAAAGCCGTCATCGGGCCGCGACAATTCCTTCTGCGCCACCGCGCGGACGACATAGGGTGTCACCAGCACCATCAGCTCGGTTTCGTTGTTGACGTAGTCCTGGCTCCGGAACAGAGCGCCCAGGACCGGCAGCTGGTCGAGCCCCGGCAGACCGTTGACCGCCTGCTTGGTCTGTTGCTGGATCAGGCCCGCCATCGCCATCGAGCCGCCCGAAGGAATTTCCAGCGTGGTCTCCGCGCGGCGGGTTCGGACCGAGGGGATGGTGATGGAATTGGTCGAGGTCGAAGACAGCGCCTGCGTGACCGTGATTGAATTCTGGTTCGACAGCTCCGACACCTCGGTCATCACGCGCAGGCTGATTCGTCCTTCGCTCAGCACGACCGGCGTGAAGTTGAGCGAGATGCCGAATTTCTTGTAGCTGATCTGGGTGGTGCAGACGTGGGTGGTCGGGTCGCACGAGTAGCCGGCCGGGATCGGGAATTCGCCGCCGGCGATGAATGTGGCCGATTCGCCGGAGATGGCGGTCAGGTTGGGCTCGGCGAGCGTGTGCACCACGCCGGCAGATTCCATGGCGCGCAGGGTCGCGGTGACGGTGGGCAGGCCCTTGGCGATGGCGGAAGCCGCGAGCAGGTTGCTGCCGACCAGCGGCTGGCCGTTGGCCGTGAACGGATTGCTGTTGTTGAAGTTGACGACCGCGGTGCCGGCATTGATGCTCGCGCTGAGATCGATGCCCATCTGCTTGACGATGTCGCGCCGCACCTCGGCGACGACGACTTTCAGCATCACCTGGTCGCGGCCGCGCACGATGATGTTGTTGACGACCTTGTCGGGACTTCCGACCAGCCTCGACGCAACCTCGCCCGCCTGCTGCGCCTCGACCGGACTCGACACCGAGCCGGTCAGGATCACGCTGTCGCCGACGCCCTCGATCTGGATTCCCGGCGACGACTGCCGGAAGGCTGCGCGCACGCCGTTGAGGTCGCGCTTGATCGCGATGTCGTAGGCGGCGACCTGCGAGCCGTCGGCTGCGAAGAACACCACGTTGGTCTGCCCGACCGCCCCGCCGATGATATAGGCGCGCTGCGCCGAGCGGATGACGGCGTTGGCAACCTTGGGATCCGCGACCAGCACATCCTTGACCTCGCGCGGCAGGTCGATCACGACCGACTTGCCGACGCCAAGCGCCAGGA
Organism: Bradyrhizobium sp.; assembly: GCF_016213215.1. GTDB lineage: Bacteria > Pseudomonadota > Alphaproteobacteria > Rhizobiales > Xanthobacteraceae > Bradyrhizobium. The sequence goes on from NZ_JACRAW010000036.1 coordinate 22,882, forward strand.
AGCGCGTCTTCGCCGGCGGAATGCTGGCAGTGGTAGTAACGGGTGCGACACCCAGATCGGGAGTCTGGGCGGGGGTCTGATCGCCGCTCGCCTGCGCCATTGCGGCGTTGCAGTTGAACATCAGCGCGACGGCTGCCGACAGGAGGGCGCAGACCTTCAAGGTCCGCACTGTCTCCTGGTTGTCCCTGTTCTTCATGTCGGGATTCCTCTTGGTCACTTCTGTGACGTCGTTTGGCTGGGTACGCCGAAGCGGACGATGTTGATGCTTCCGCCGCGCCGGATCGGCTGATCCTCCGACGCGCTCTCGGTCGCGCTTGCGTCAGCAAGGCTGCGGAGCGCCAGCGACAGCACGCCGCTCTGGCGGGCGCGCGCCAGCGTCTCGGCCTGTTCGGGCTTGAGCTCGAGGGTCACGGTCTTGCCGATGACGGTGTTCTGTCCCTCTTTTTCCTTGGGCGCCTGGTCGATCGCGAGCACGCGGATGTTGGACAGGATGATCTCGGCGCCGACCGCGTCGGCTCCGCCACTGCGGTTGCCGTCGCCGTTATCCGAATTCTTTTCGCGCCGGGACAGAATGACGTCGACGCGGTCATTGGGCAGGATGAAGCCGCCCGCCCCGGTCTCGGGTGAAATCTCGGTCGATACCGCGCGCGTGCCGGCCGGCAGGATCGCGGCCATGAAGCCGGAGCCTTCCGCCCTCACCAGCTTCTGCTCGCGCACCGGCTCGCCCTGCATCAGCGGCGATCGCGCGATCGAGCCCGCGAGCTGCTTCGCTGCGTCGGGCCGCTGGTTGCGGCGAATGAAGGTGCTGCTGGCGTGGTCGGCCGGCCAGGTCTGCCATTGCAGGTCCTCAGGCTTCACCAGCTGCCCCAGCCCGATGTCCGACCTTGCAACCAGGACGTCGACCGTCGGCAATTGCGCGACCGGTGCGACCGGCGACGGCTTGTTACCGTCGTCCGACCCGCTCGCCAGATAGGCGGCGACGCCGCCGGCACCCATGGCGATGACAAGGACGACAATACGCGCGGTGTTCATACGCTTACTCTCACACAGGCTTTGCTGACGATGACCGCCAGCTGCCCCCTCTGCAGGAGTAGGCAGTAAAGGTGTAAGGGAACTTGAGGTCCGACGGAGATTGCAGGAAGCGTTGCTGGTTTTGTCGCCATGGTGAACGGGGCGTTATTTAATTCGCAGGCAATCCGTAGAATCCCGTGCCGCCCAGCCACCTCCGTTTGCGATGCGAGCCCGTCCGCGCGTTCATGGTGAACGCGCCGTTACGATGATGAAGGCGAAAACGCTGCGCGGAGTCTGTTGCGGGACGGACCGCCGCTCTATCGTTCGCTTGGGGCAGGTCCTGCAGCAATACTCTCTGCCGTCGTCCCCGCGCAGGCGGGGTGTTGCACTAAATTTGCGAACTCAGGGGACCCATAACCCCAGGGCGCAGTTGTGGCGCTCGATGTCGACCCCGATCTCGCAGAACCGACCCAAGCCTGTGGTTATGGATTCTCTGATGTGCAATTGCACATCACAGCTCGCGCGGAGCCTGTCATCGGGCCGCGCTTTGCGCGGACCCGTTGGCGCGCCCCGGAATGACGAGTTTGTGGCGCACGTCTTTTCAACGCCGTCATTGCGAGCGGAGCGAAGCAATCCAGAATGCACCCGTGGAGGCATTGTGGATTGCTTCGTCGCTCACGCTCCTCGCAATCATGCTGCCAACCTCATCCTGAGGAGCGGCGCTTGCGCCGCGTCTCGAAGGATGAGGCCGATCTACAGCAGCAGGGCCTCATGGTTCGAGACGGCGCTGCGCGCCTCCTCATCATGAGGATAACAGCAGACGCGATTGCACCTTCTCGCGGCGCGATGCGCCCGAGGTTTGCTGTCCTCTTTCGCCCTCTCGAGAAACAGAGGGCGCAGGGAAGACCGGGTGCCCGCTGCACCCGCGGTCTCGTGTGCGCACACGCTAAGGAAATCGCACACGAGCATACAGGTACAGCCGACGACACCCGGCCTTCCCTGCGCAGTGGCTTTACGGCTTATGCCGTGCTCTCCCCGGCGACGAATTC
>NZ_JACRAW010000040.1 GCF_016213215.1 Bradyrhizobium sp.
AAGTCGGGCGGCACCACGCGGCGCGCAGCGAAGATGGTCGTCGTCGACGTCGATCACCCCGATATCGAGGAATACATCAACTGGAAGGTGAAGGAGGAGCAGAAGGTCGCGGCCCTCGTCACCGGCTCCAAGCTGAACCAGAAGCACCTCAAGGCCGTGCTCAAGGCCTGCGTGAACTGCGAAGGCTCGGGCGACGACTGCTTCGATCCCGAAAAGAACCCGGCGCTGCGCCGCGAGATCAAGCTCGCCCGCCGCGCGCTGGTCACCGACCCCATGATCAAGCGCGTCATCCAGTTCGCCAAGCAGGGCTACAAGGACATCGACTTCCCGATCTACGACACCGACTGGGATTCGGAAGCCTATCTCACCGTCTCCGGCCAGAACTCCAACAACTCGGTGTCGCTGAGGGACGACTTCCTGCGCGCGGTCGAGACCGACGGCGACTGGAACCTGATCGGCCGCACCAACAAGAAGGTGACGAAGACGCTCAAGGCGCGCGATCTGTGGGAGAAGATCGGCTACGCCGCCTGGGCCAGCGCCGATCCGGGCCTGCACTTCAACTCGACGATGAACGACTGGCACACCTGCAAGGCGTCCGGCGACATCCGCGCGTCCAACCCGTGCTCGGAATACATGTTCCTGGACGACACGGCGTGCAACCTCGCTTCGGCCAATCTGCTGACGTTCTACAACACCACCACCAAGACCTTCGACGTCGAGTCCTACGAGCACCTCTGCCGTCTGTGGACCTTGGTGCTCGAAATCTCGGTGCTGATGGCACAGTTCCCCTCCAAGGCGATCGCGGAATTGTCCTACGAATTCCGCACCCTCGGTCTCGGCTACGCCAACATCGGCGGCCTGTTGATGACCATGGGCCTGCCTTATGACGGCAAGGAAGGCCGCTCGCTGTGCGGCGCCCTTTCCGCCATCATGACCGGCGTCGCCTACCGGACCTCGGCCGAGATGGCGTCCGAACTCGGCACCTTCCCCGGCTACAAGAAGAACGCCCTGCACATGCTGCGGGTGATCCGCAACCACCGCCGCGCCGCGCACGGCAATGCCTCCGGCTATGAGGGCCTCAACACCAACCCGGTGCCGCTCGACCACACCTCCTGCCCGCAGCAGGACCTCATCGCACACGCGACCGCCGCGTGGGACGCCGCGCTCGAGCTGGGCGAGAAGCACGGCTATCGCAACGCGCAGGTCACCGTGGTGGCGCCGACCGGCACCATCGGCCTCGTCATGGACTGCGACACCACCGGCATCGAGCCCGACTTTGCCCTCGTCAAGTTCAAGAAGCTCGCCGGCGGCGGCTACTTCAAGATCATCAACCGCGCCGTGCCGGAAGCGTTGCGCGCGCTCGGCTACCGCGAGAGCGAGATCGCCGAGATCGAGGCCTATGCCGTCGGCCACGGCTCCCTTGCCAATGCCCCCGGCATCAACGTTTCCACGTTGAAGACCAAGGGCTTCACGGACGAGGCTATTGCGAAGGTTGAAAAGGCGCTGCCGACCGCCTTCGACATCAAGTTCGCCTTCAACAAGTGGACCTTCGGCGAGGATTTCATCCGCGACCAGCTCGGCATCGGCGCGGAAGCCATTGCCGCGCCCGGCTTCGACCTGCTCCAGGCCGTCGGCTTCTCCAGGCGCGAGATCGAGGCGGCCAACGTCCACATCTGCGGCGCGATGACGGTCGAAGGCGCCCCGCATTTGAAGGCCGAGCACTATCCGGTGTTCGACTGCGCCAACCCGTGCGGCAAGATCGGCAAGCGCTATCTGTCGGTCGAAAGCCACATCCGCATGATGGCGGCGGCGCAGCCCTTCATCTCGGGCGCGATCTCCAAGACCATCAACTTGCCGTACGCCGCGACGGTCAAGGATTGCCAGCGCGCCTACGAGATGTCGTGGAAGCTGGCGATCAAGGCCAACGCGCTCTATCGCGACGGCTCCAAGCTCTCGCAGCCGCTGTCGGCGCAGCTCATTCAGGGCGACGAAGAGGAAGAGGACAAGGTCGAAGAGCTTGTCGCCGCCAGCATGCCGGCGCGCGCGGCGCAGATCGCC
>NZ_JACRAW010000039.1 GCF_016213215.1 Bradyrhizobium sp.
AACCGGGGCGGAAGAGAGGCGCAATGTCCATCAACGATCTCCCGATCCTGTCGGCGCTGCGCACCAAGATGCAGTGGCACCAGGAGCGCCAGCGCGTCCTTTCCGAAAACGTTTCCAATTCCGACACGCCGAACTTCAAGCCGCGCGATCTGGTCGAGCCGAAATTCGACCGCAGCGGACAGGCCGCGGACCAGATGGGGGCTCTGCCAATGAAGCTCACCAGCACCGGCCACATCACCACTTCCGGCGGGCAAAATTTCGACCAGAACCGGCGGACGGGCTTCCAGACGCGTCCTGCGGGAAACGCCGTCAGCCTGGAGGAGGAGATGATGAAGGCTGCCGCCAACCAGATGGACTACGCGGCGGTTACCTCGCTCTACAGCAAGAGCCTGCATCTTCTGAAGGTCGCGGTCGGCAAGGCTTGAGTTCTGGCACTAGCGGGAGGCCATCATGGCGAACGACGGCAACGATTTTCTCCGCTCCATGAGCATCGCGACGTCAGGCCTGCGCGCGCAGGCCGGCCGTATCCGGGTCATTTCGGAAAACATCGCCAATGCGGACTCCACCGCCCAGACCGCGGGCGGCGATCCCTACCGCCGCAAGGTGCCGACCTTCTCCTCGGCGCTCGACCGTACGCTCGACGCGAAGGTCGTCACGCTCGGCAAGGTCAAGACCGACCAATCCGCCTTCAAGGTCAGATACGAGCCGAACAATCCGGCGGCCGATGCCAGCGGCAATGTCAAATACCCGAACGTCAATTCAGTGGTCGAGATGACCGACATGCGCGACGCGCAGCGTTCATACGAGGCCAATCTCAACATCATCAGCGCGACGCGCCGGATGATCCAGCGCACGCTCGACATTCTCAAGGCCTGAACAGGGAACCTTAAGCCATGGCTTCACCGACAGTTGCCGCCAACGCCTATGCCAATCTCGCCCGCATCCTCGATACCGGCGGCGCCGGCAAGGGCTCCGAGGGGGGCGGGCCTTCCTTCAGCTCGGTGCTCAAGGATGCGCTCGGCAGCGTCGCGGAGGCCGGACGCAAGTCCGATTCCCAGACGGCCGCGATGGCGAGCGGCAAGGCCAACGTGATGGACGTGGTCACCGCGGTTGCCGAAACCGACGTCGCGGTCTCGACGCTGGTGTCGGTGCGCGACCGCGTCATCCAGTCCTACGAAGACATCATGAAGATGCAGATCTGATTTCCGTGTTCTCGCTTCGCGCCAACGCGAGCAATGCCGTCATTGCGAGCGAAGCGAAGCAATCCAGAGTGCTGCTGCAGAAGTAGTCTGGTTTGCTTCGTCGCTTCGCTCCTCGCAATGAGGGTGAAGGGACACGAAAACAAAAGGAAGTGCGAAATGACCGGACCGGAAACCCTCGACGTGGCGCGCGATGCGATCTGGACGATCGTCGTCGTATCGTCGCCCCTGATGGTGGTCGGCCTGGTGGTCGGCGTCGTGGTGTCGCTGTTCCAGGCGCTGACGCAAATCCAGGAGCAGACCCTGATCTTCGTGCCGAAGATCATTGCGATCTTCGTCACCATGCTGCTGGCGCTGCCCTTCATGGCCGATTCCCTCCACGGTCACATGATGCGTATATCGTCGCGAATCATCGGCGGCTGAGGCATGATGCGTAATTATGCGCATCGACATTTCGCTGCTGCCGGCGCTCGCGGCGGCCTTCATGCTCGCCTTCGCCAGGGTGGGCGCGATGGTGATGCTGCTGCCGGGTTTGGGCGAACTCAATATTCCGGTGCGCATCAAGCTTTCGATCGCGCTCCTGCTCACGCTGATCATCCTGCCGCTCCATCGCAACGCCTACCACGTCGACATGGGCTCGATCGCCGCGCTGATCGTGCTGATGCTGCACGAGATCGCCATCGGGATCGTGTTGGGGGCTACCGCCCGTGTGACGCTGTCGGCGCTGCAGGTTGCTGGATCGGTAATCGCCCAGCAGATGGGGCTCGGTTTCGTTACCTCGGTCGATCCGACGCAGGGGCAGCAGGGCGTCCTGATCGGCAACTTCCTCACCATGCTGGGCGTTACGCTGCTGTTCGCAACCGACAGCCATCATCTGGTGATCGCGGCGCTCAACGACAGCTATGCGATCTTCGCGCCGGGCGAGACGGTTGCGAGCGGCGACGTCGCCTCGCTCGCCACGCGCGCCTTCGCAGCCGCTTTCCGCATCGGGCTGCAGCTGTCCGGGCCGTTCCTGGTGTTCGGCCTCGTCTTCAATATCGGCCTTGGCGTGCTGGCCCGGCTGATGCCGCAGATGCAGGTCTATTTCGTCGGTGTGCCGCTGTCGATCTTTGTCGGCTTCCTGATCCTCGCCGTGGTCATCGTGGCGATGATGGGAACCTTCCTCGATTACTTCGTCGGCGTCATGCACCAGATGATGCCGCTGAAATGAGGGCATGAAATGGCCGACGACGATCCCGAAAGTAAAACAGAAGACCCCACGCAAAAGCGTCTTGATGATGCGCTGGAGCGTGGGGATGTCGCCAAAAGTCAGGAAATCAACACCTGGTTCGTGATCGCGGGCGCCACGCTGATCATATCGACCTTCTCGGGTTCGATCGGCACCGGCATGCTTGCGCCGCTGCGCAATCTCATCGCCAATTCCTGGATGATCAGGACCGATGGGGCCAGCCTGCTCAGGCTGACGCAACATTTGGAGCTGGTCGTGATCGCCGCGATCGGCGTGCCGCTGCTGCTGCTGGCGCTGGCGGCGATCGCCGGCAACATGATTCAGCACCGGCTGGTGTGGTCGGGCGAGTCCCTGAAGCCCAAGCTCAGCAAGATCTCGCCGGCTGCCGGCGCCAAGCGTCTGTTCGGCAAGCAGGCGGCAGCCAACTTCCTCAAGGGGCTCCTGAAGCTCGTCGCGATCGGCGCCGTGATGACGATGATCCTGTGGCCGGAGCGCCACCGACTGGAGTCCCTGGTGCGGATCGACGTCTCCGCCATGCTCGGCGCCACGACGAGCCTGACCGTTCATCTGTTGGGTGCGGCGGTGGCCGCGCTCGCCGTCATCGCGATTGCCGACTACCTGTTCCAGTACCGGCAGTGGTTCGAGCGGCAGAAGATGTCGCTCCAGGAGATGAAGGAGGAGTTCAAGCAGTCCGAAGGCGATCCGCACATCAAGGCCCGCATCCGCCAGTTGCGCCAAATGCGCGCCAAGAAGCGCATGATGGCGGCGGTTCCCAAGGCGTCCGTGATCATCACCAACCCGACCCACTATTCGATCGCGCTGACCTATGAACGGGGCATGTCGGCGCCGGTCTGCGTCGCCAAGGGTGTCGACAGCCTGGCGTTCAAGATCCGGGAGGTCGCGCGCGAGCACGACATCCCGATCGTCGAGAACGTGCCGCTGGCGCGGGCCCTCTATGCCACCGTCGAGGTCGACGAGGAGATTCCGGTCGAGCATTATCATGCCGTGGCCGAGGTGATCGGCTATGTCATGAAGCTCAAGCGCGGATTTGCCGGTCGGCACAACTAGTGAGGCGGAAAACTACTGGAAATGGCCGTAAATCGGAGATCTGCTTGCGGTATCGACTTGCGCCCGCGGGCCCGATTCAGGCAGGAGGAACCCGCGCGCAGCACAGCGCGTCATATTCCTGCCGAATGGCCGCGCCGCTTTAGATGACCACCGAAACCGACCACGACCTGTCACGGGAGCCCGCCGCGGCGCACGAGCCGCCGCAGCGTTCGGGCAGCATTGTCCTGGTACTCCTGGTGGCGGCGGCGCTCGTCGGCGCCGCCGTCGGGCTGATGGCGCTGGGGCGGGCGCAGGCCCAGCCCTATATTCTCGGCCTTCTCGCTGTCCTGGCGATGATCGGCCTGTTCAGCCTGTTCGCATTCGCCGCCGGCATCATCCGCTTCGCCAATCGTACTGCCGACGATCCGGTGATAGGCCGCATCGCCGATCACTCCTTCGACGGTCTCGCGGTGACCGATTCGCGCGGCCATGTGGTCTATTCCAACGCGGCCTACCTGGCGCTCACCGGCGCGACCGGCCCGCAGGACGTGCGTCCGGTCGAGCGGGTGTTCATCGGCAATCCCGACGTATCGGAAGCCGTGTTCCGGCTGCTGAAAGGCTCGCGCGAAGGCAAGCGGCAGCAGGAGGAAGTGCGCATCGCGGGCCAGAGCGGCGGGCAGGGCCGCTGGCTGCGCATGCGGGTGCGGCCGCTCGGCACCGGCAAGCGCGAACAGAAATACGCGGTATGGTCGATCGCCGACATCACGCGGGACCGCGAGCGCCAGGAGGACGTGTTCCAGGAGCTGCAGCATGCGATCGAATACCTCGATCATGCGCCGTGCGGCTTCTTTTCGGTCAACCCGGCCGGCGAACTCGTCTATGTCAATGCCACGCTCGCCAACTGGCTCGACTACGATCTCGCCGAGATCGGCTCGGGCGGATTGAAGCTGACCGACATCGTTTCCGGCGACGGCGCTTCGCTGCTCACCTCGATCGTGGCGGTGCCCGGCGAGGTCAAGACCGAAGTCTTCGACATCGACCTGCGCATGCGGACCGGCAAGACCATGCCGGTGCGCCTCTATCACAAGCTCGCCTTCGGCGCCGACGGCGTGCCGGGCCCATCGCGCACGCTGGTGATCAGCCGCGCCCGAGACGAGCGCATCGATCCCGAGCGTGCTGCCGAAGTGCGCTTCATGCGCTTCTTCGACCATACCCCGATGGCGATCGCGACCGTGGACCGTGCCGGCTCCGTGGTGCGCGCCAATGCGCGCTTTGCCAAGCTCTCGCAGAGCCTCAGTCTCGGCGGTCCGGCGGCCAGGTCGATCTTCGGCTCCGTCAATGCCCGCGACCGCGATCGGCTCGTTGCGGCGATCAACCAGGCCGCCGAGGGGCAGGCCGACATCGCGCCGGTCGAGGCCATGCTGGAGGGCGCCAGGGAGCGCTGGGGCCAGTTCTTCGTCACCCCCGTGGAGGAAAACGAGCGCGATACGGAAGCGGCCATCGTCTACTTGCTCGAGACCACTGAACGGCGCGCGCTGGAGAACCAGATCAACCAGTCGCAGAAGATGGAGATGGTCGGCCAGCTCGCGGGCGGCATCGCGCACGATTTCAACAACGTCCTGTCCGCCATCATGATGGCGAACGACTTCCTGTTGAACGCGCACAAGCCAACCGATCCGTCGTTCCAGGACATCATGCAGATCAAGCAGAACGCCACGCGCGCCGCGACGCTGGTGCGGCAGCTGCTCGCGTTCTCGCGCCGCCAGACCCTGCGTCCGCAGGTGCTCGACCTCGGCGATGCCCTGTCAGACCTCACCATGCTGCTGCGGCGGCTGATCGGCGAGAAGGTCAAGCTCGATCTCGTCCACGGCCGCGACCTGTGGCCGGTCAAGGTCGACGTCTCGCAGTTCGAGCAGGTGATCGTCAATCTGGCGGTGAATGCCCGCGATGCCATGCCCGATGGCGGCAAGCTGATCATCCGCACCGCCAACGTGACCGCCGAAGACTCGGCCAAGCTGGCCCACAAGGGAATGCCGGCGGCCGATTACGTGCGGATCGAGGTTGCCGACACCGGGACCGGAATTCCCGCCGAGATCCGCGAGAAGATCTTCGAACCATTCTTCTCCACCAAGGAGGTCGGCAAGGGCACCGGACTCGGACTGTCCACCGTCTACGGCATCGTCAAGCAGACCGGCGGCTTCATCTATGTCGATTCCGAGCCGGGCAAGGGCACGTCGTTCCATATCTTCCTGCCGCGGCATCGTCCCGAACAGGAACCGGCCGGCGAGGCGCCGGCGGGCAGCGCCGCCAGGGAACCCGCGACCGAAGCCAAGCCGCGCACCGATCTCACCGGCCAGGGCACCATTCTTCTCGTCGAGGACGAAGAGGGCCTGCGTTCGCTGAACGCGCGCGGCCTGCGCTCGCGCGGCTACAACGTGGTCGAGGCGTCGAACGGGGTCGAGGCGCTGGAAGCGCTGGAAGAGCAGGGCGGTGCGGTCGATCTCGTCGTCTCGGACGTGGTGATGCCGGAGATGGACGGGCCGACGCTGCTCAAGGCGATGCGCGAGCGCAATCCCGACATCAGGATCATCTTTGTCTCCGGCTACGCGGAAGACGCGTTCGAAAAGAGCCTGCCCAAGAACCAGCAGTTCGCCTTCCTGCCGAAGCCCTTCACGCTCAGCCAGCTCGTTGCGGCGGTGAAGGAGACGATGGTGCCGCAATAGGCTCTTGCAAATGCGGCAATGACGCACCCCCGCGACTGAGGGCCGCATCCGGCGGTTCCGAAACTGGCTTCCCTTTTGGGCCGCGCTGCCCATCTTAAGGACGCTTCCCCCTACCGGGGATTTGGGACAAGGAACATGAATTCTACGCAACGTACGCGCGGTATCGTCAAGACAATCGCTGTCGTTCTGGCGCTGGCGCTGCCGACCGCGATTGTGGCCTCCTCCGCCGACGCCCGTGTCGGCGGCGGCAGCAGCTCGGGCTCGCGCGGCTCGCGCACCTTCTCGGCGCCGCCGAGCACGTCGACCGCGCCGGGCGCTCCCTCGCAGTTCAACCGCACCTACAGCCAGCCCGGGGTTAACCAGCCCGGGATCAACCGCGCCGCGCCGACGGGCGGCGGTTTCTTCAACCGCGGCGGCTTCCTGGGCGGCCTCGCGGCCGGCTTCCTCGGCGCCGGCCTGCTCGGCCTGTTGTTCGGCGGCGGGCTGTTCTCCGGGTTAGGCGGCCTGTCGTCCATCCTCGGACTGCTCCTGCAGATCGGACTGGTGGTGCTCCTGGTGCGTCTGGCGATGTCCTGGTGGCAGCGGCGCAACGCGCCGGCCTATGCCAGCGGCAGCCCCGCGCCGCAACCGCAGGCGAACTATCGCACCGGGCTTTCTGGCTTGGGCTTCGGCGCGAACAGCGCCCCGCTCGAGATCCAGCCGGCCGACTATGAAGCCTTCGAGCGGCTGCTGGGCGACACCCAGGCCGCGTGGTCCAACGAGGACGTCGCCAAGCTGCATACCCTCGCCACCCCGGAGATGGTCTCCTACTTCGAGAAGGACCTCGCCGAGAACCGCGCACGCAATGCGGTGAACAAGGTCTCGGACGTAAAGCTGCTGCAGGGCGACCTTGCGGAATCCTGGCGCGAAGGCGAGACCGATTATGCGACGGTGGCGATGCGCTTCTCGCTGGTCGACAAGACCACCGACCGCACCAGCGGCCAGCTCGTCGGCGGCAGCGAACAGCCGACCGAGGCCACCGAAGTGTGGACCTTCGCCCGCCGTCGTGGCGCTGATTGGGAGCTGTCGGCCATCCAGCAGACCAGCTGATCGACTGCAATCGAACGATTGACAGGGCGCCGCGGGTACCACCGCGGCGCCCTTTGTTTTTGCTATGGCTGATGCGTGCCGACGGGATAGCGCGGACGGAATAATGATCCGCGCGACGGGTTGTTGTCAGGCGGCTGGGCACGGCCGCTGAAGGAAAGAACGGAGGATTCGATGGTCAGTCTCACCAAGTTCATGTTATCCGCGACTTTCGCCCTGACTCTGGGCGCGGTTGCGCTGTTCGCAAGCGAGCCGGCGGGGGCGCAGTCGGCGGCCATGACCTTCTTCGTGACTTCGAACGGGCCGGGCAAGGGCGCCGACCTCGGCGGGCTCGCCGGTGCCGACAGACAATGCCAGAGCCTCGCGGAAGCGGCCGGCAGCAGCGGCAAGACCTGGCACGCCTATCTTTCCACGCAAGCGGCCGACGGGCGGCCGGCCGTGAATGCACGCGACCGTATCGGCAAGGGACCGTGGCAGAACGTCAAAGGCGTGGTCATTGCCAAGGATGTCACCGAACTGCACAGCGCGGGCAATATCAACAAGGAAACCGCGCTGACTGAGAAAGGGGAAACGGTGGGTGGATATGGGGACAAGCCCAACCGGCACGACGTTCTCACCGGATCGCAGTCGGACGGGACTGCATTCAGCGGCCCCGACGACCGCACCTGCAAGAACTGGACGTCGAGCACGCAAGGCGCGGCGATGGTCGGCCATTCCGACGTCAATGGGCCGGCCAACGTCCCGAATGTGAAGTCGTGGAATGCGGCGCACCCCTCGCGCGGTCCGGATGGCGGCTGCTCGCAGGCCGACCTCAAGAGCACCGGCGGCGACGGGCTGCTATACTGCTTCGCGGTGAACTGACGTCAGTCATTGGGTTTAACAGCCGGACCGCTCGTCGTTGCGAGGAGCGAAGCGACGAAGCAACCCAGAATGTTTCTTGCTTGGCATTTTCTGGATGTTCGGTTGCGCTCGCAATGACGGCACCCCGGAAATGACGAGCCTGCGGTCATCTGCTACGCTTTCAGCCAAAGCGCGGGTTTGTCATGAAATACGAGCTCTACTACTGGCCGGAGATTCAGGGCCGGGGCGAATTCGTTCGCCTCGCGCTGGAAGAGGCCGGTGCCGACTACGTCGACGTGGCGCGCAGCAAACGCGGCATGAGCGAGATGATGAAGATGATGGTGGCGCGGGGCGGCACGCCGCCCTTTGCGCCGCCTTTTCTGAAAGCCGGCAAGCTCGTCATCGGCCAGACCGCCAACATCCTGCTCCATCTCGGCTCTCGCCACGGACTCGCGCCGAAGGCGGAAGGCGGCAGAATGTGGGTGCACCAATTGCAGCTGACGGTCGCCGATCTGGTCGACGAGATTCACGATACCCACCACCCGCTCGGCCCCACGCTCTATTACGAGGACCAGCGGGCGCCCGCCAGGCGGCGCACGGACGAATTCTGGAAAGAACGTGTCCCGAGATATCTCGGGTATTTCGAGCAGCTCGTCGAGAACAGCGGCGGCGCCTACGTCACCGGGCGAAGGCTCACCTACGTCGATCTGTCGCTGTTCCAGATCGTGGAAGGCCTGCGTTATGCTTTTCCCAAACGCATGAAGGCGTTCGAAGGGGAGGTGCCGCGCCTGGTCGAGCTGCACGGCCGCATCGCCGCGCGGCCCAACATCAAGGCCTACCTTGAAAGCGACCGCCGCATTCCGTTCAACGACCAGGGCATCTTCCGCCACTACAAGGAGCTGGATTCGTAACGGTTGCTGATCGGTCGCCGCAGTGGCTCGCCAGCACCGTGAGCCGCTGCTCAAACAGGCCATCAAAAGCCAAACGCCCCGCAATGCGGGGCGTTTGTCGTCTCGGCCGCCGTTGAATACGGCAGACCGCGGGAGTTGTCTTACGCGAGCTGATCAATCCGCGTGCCCTGTCCCGGCGGCAGCGGCGCCGGCGGCGGCGGCTGATACGTGGCCTGGGAATCCTTCTGCTGCGTCTGGCTGTCCTGCGGCTTGTTGTCGTACGTCGGAACGACGACCACGACCGGCGGCGGCGCAACACTCGAAACGCTCATGGTGCAATCCTCGAGTTTCGACGTGCGAGGATCACCCCGAAGACGCGAAGGACTCGTGTATCCGGTCGTTAAAATGCAAGCGATTGCGCGCGAGCCGGCCCGCATGGTGAACGGCGAGCTTACATGCCTGCAGGCTGATACCGGGCCTTGTCGGACGCCTTTGTCGGACGCCTTGGGTCCGACGCCTTGGGTCCGAATTATTCGTCCCTGCCGCGCGTGATGGCAATCGCGGCTTCGGTCTTGGTGCGCGTGCACTCGAGGTTCAGCCTGCGGTAGCGCATGTTGACCTTGTCGCCGCGCAACAGGCCCATGCGCGAAAGGCAGCGCGTCGCGCCCGTCGTGGTGTCGTCCTTCGGCACCGTGAAGATGATCGCCGCGGCCGATCCGACCAGCTTGTAGAATTCCGGCTTCGGCTTGCGGTCGCCCTTGGCATAGAGTTCGTTGGAATAGTTCTTGCCCCGGCAGCCGAGCGACAACTCCTTTGCCGCCGGGTGGGTGAGATAGATGATATTGCCGGCCTTGAAGTTGAGCTTCAGCCCCTCGATCCCGCTCGCCAGCTGCCTGGCGATGTCCTCGCACTGATCGGCGCGGGCGGGGGAGGCGGTAAGGCCGGCAGAAAGTGCCAAAATGGCGGCGAGCGCCGCGGCACGAACTCTTGATACCGGTATCCTTTTCATCAGAGCCCCTGCGGCAAGCAAACCTGCGAACGATGATTCATGCAAGCTTCAAGGTACCACGTCAATACTTGCGCGCAGATGCGATGATCCGGCCTTCAGCAACCGGACGCCCGCGCACCCGCGGTCAGGATCACGATAAACAGATTGAACAACACGGGGATGCTGAGGAGCAGGGTGGCAAGGCCAAGACGCTCATTATGCGCGGCGCAGGTCGGTCGGGCTGGGACGGACACGGTATCTGGCGTGATCGCGGGGGCAATGTTCATTCGCTGTTCCAATGCCAGCAAGGCGTCCGAAAACCATCCCTTTGTGCAAGAAGTGCCTGGAAGGGTTCAAACCTCGGCGCTCCAAGGCACGCTTGCCTCGAGGGTGTCGGCGCGCAGATGAGATGGTCTGACCGTCAGCACCCGGGCTCCGCGTTCGCGGATTGGACTACAACAAACAGATTGAACAGGACCGCGACGCTGAGGAGCAATGTGGCGAGGCCGAGACGTTGATTGCGCAGGGCGCAGGCAATGGCGCAGGCGGCCAGCAGCAGAGACAGGACGAAACCGATCAGTGTAACCACTTCGCGGGGGGCCGTAATAGCAGTGACGTACAGGACAGCCTCCGGCAAGTAGCTGACCCACCTGATCACAACAATGGAGCCGAGTGCGACAATGGCGCCGCGCACCTTCCCCGTCGCGGCGAACAGGATTGCTGCCAGCGCCAAAACGGGATGTGTGGCGATGTGAGCCTCGACCAGGAATTGGCCAGGAAAGGGCTTGGGCAATCTCGACATGTCGCCGAACAGCGTCGGTATACCGATCGGCCCAGGTATCCCGAACAGCGTCGATATGTTCGACAGCCCATCGAATGCCTCCAGCGCCGCCAGGATGAAGAGGACGATGCGCATGAGCCAGCGGCGGGCGGATCGGGGAGGGACCGCTACGGTGTCTGCCTTGATCGCGGGGGCGACAGTCATTCGTTGTTCCGATGGCACCAGGGCGTCCGAAAACCTTCCCTTTGTGCGAAAAGTGCTTAGAAGGGTTCAATCTTTGGCGCTTTTACCGGCGCCGCCCCAACCCACGAGCCATCCATGAACGCCCCGACCGCAATTCCCGACCAGACGAAGCCAGTTCCGCCCTACAAGCACACGCCGCTGTTTCCGCTGGGCGCGGACACGACGCCTTACAAGAAGATCTCGACCGAGGGCGTGCGGGTCGAGAAGGCGTTGGGCAAGGACATGCTGGTGGTCTCGCGCGAGGCGCTGCGGGCGCTGTCGGAGGCCGCCTTCGGCGAGATCAACCATTATCTCCGTCCCGGCCACCTGAAGCAGCTCCGCGCCATCCTCGACGATCCCGAGGCGAGCCCGAACGACAAGTTCGTCGCCCTCGATTTCCTGAAGAACGCCAATATCGCCGCCGGCGGCATCCTGCCGATGTGCCAGGACACCGGCACCGCGATCATCATGGGCAAGAAGGGCTGCAGCGTCATCACCGACGGCAGCGACGAGGCGGCGCTGTCGGAAGGCGCGCGCGACGCCTACCTGCGCCGCAACCTGCGCTATTCGCAGGTCGCTCCCTTGTCGATGTATGAAGAGAAGAACACCGCCAACAACATGCCGGCCCAGTGCGAGATCTACGCCGAGGGCCAAGGGGATTCTGCGGCCGCCTACAAGTTCATGTTCATGGCCAAGGGCGGCGGCTCCGCCAACAAGACCTTCCTGTTCCAGGCGACGCCTTCGGTGCTGACCAGGGACCGGCTGCTCGCGTTCCTGAAGGAAAAGGTGCTCACGCTCGGCACCGCCGCGTGTCCGCCCTATCACCTCGCGATCGTGATCGGCGGCACCTCGGCCGAACTGTGCCTGAAGGCGGTGAAGCTGGCCTCCGCGCGTTATCTCGATGCCTTGCCGACCCACGGCTCGGCCGACGGCAACGCCTTCCGCGATGTCGAGATGGAGCAGGAAATCCACAAGATGACGCAGTCGCTCGGCGTCGGCGCGCAGTTCGGCGGCAAGTATTTCTGCCACGACGTGCGCGTGATCCGGATGCCGCGCCACGGCGCTTCGCTGCCCATCGGGCTGGGGGTGTCCTGCTCGGCCGACCGCCAGGTGCTCGGCAAGATCACAAAGGACGGCCTCTATCTCGAGGAGCTCGAGCACAATCCCGCGCAATACTTGCCGGCGGTCGAGCAGTCGCTGGACGGGGAGGTCGTCAAGATCGATCTCAACCAGCCGATGAAGCAGATCCTGGCGACGCTGTCGAAGTGCCCGATCAAGACGCGCGTCTCGATGACCGGCACCATGATCGTGGCGCGCGACTCCGCGCACGCCAAGCTGCGCGAACGCCTGGAGAAGGGCGAGCCGCTGCCGGAGTATTTCAAGAACCATCCGGTCTACTACGCCGGTCCCGCCAAGACGCCCGATGGCTATGCCTCCGGCGCGTTCGGCCCGACCACGGCGGGGCGGATGGATTCCTTCGTCGACCAGTTCCAGGCCGCCGGCGGCTCGATGGTCATGGTGGCCAAGGGCAATCGCGCGCCGGCGGTGCGCGAGGCCTGCAAGAAATATGGCGGCTTCTATCTCGGCTCGATCGGCGGCGCGGCGGCGAACCTTGCCGAGCACTGCATCAAGAAGGTCGAGGTGCTGGAATATCCCGAGCTCGGCATGGAAGCGATCTGGCGCATCGAGGTCGTCGATTTCCCAGCCTTCATCATCATCGATGACAAGGGCAACGACTTCTTCAAGGAGCTAAACCTGGGGTGAAATTACCTCGCCCCGCTTGCGGGGAGAGGTCGAAAACTCGCGCGAAGTGCGGATTTCGGGTGAGGGGGACTCTCCGCGAGCGCTCCTGTGGAGAGTCCCCCTCACCCAACCTCTTCCCGCAAGCGGGGAGAGGGGGAATAAACTAGCCTTACGCCCGCGTGCCGGTGAAGGGGAAGCTGCCCATCGGGCCGATGCCCATCTCGCCGTTGATGCTGTCGCCGTCCACCTTGCCGCTGAACGAAAGCGTCAGCGGCATCGGGTTGGTGATCGAGACTTTCCAGGCGACGTCATCGCCGCTCACGGTACCGTCGAAGATCTCTTCGGTGCTGCCCTCGGCGCCATGCGTGCCCGTCAGCGTGCCGCCCGAGCTTTTCAGGCTCAGTGTTGACTGGCGGTCGCCCATCGGCGTCGTCATGGTCAGATTCCAGTTTCCGTCTACGGCCATTTTTCCTCTCTCCAAGAAGTCCTGGCAAACCCTCGATGGTATGCATTCAGGCTGGCGCGAGCCTATAGCCCAACTCCGCGCGCAAGCCCAACGATCTCTGCGGTGCCGCGGCAGTTAGGCGCGGGCTGCGCGAACGCGGCTGGCGATCACGATGCGAAAGATAATGTACTGCACGGCAAAGGCCAGGATCTTCGCGCCCCCGGCCACGACCGTGATATAGAACGCCCATAGCTTGAGATCGCCGGTCGCGGCGACCGCGATCATGCCGACGGCGATCGCGAACATCAGCGCCGCCCAGAGATAGCCAACGGCGGTAACGTGTTCGGGGATGGTCTCGGCGACGCTTGGCGGCACATAGCGCATCATCCAGCCGCGCTTGAGCATGATCGCGCCGATCCCGAAATGCGCGATCGAAGGCTTTGCCAGCATGAAACGCGGGTCATTCGTCAGCAGCGTGACGAGGCCAAGCACGACCACCAGCGCAAGGCTGGCATAGGTCATGAAGTTCAGCGTCTTGCCCTTGATGCGCGCGTAGGTCACCTGGACGATGGCGGCGGCCACCGCGATCGACGTCGCCAGCACGACGTTGTCGGTCAGGAGATAGATGACGAGGAAGAGGATGGCGGAAAGGAGATCGGAGGCAAGCCTTGCGAATACGTCCTTCATCCCCTGTCCCTGTTTCTACTGCATCCAAGGCTTTAGCATTCGCCGAAGCCTCTCATTACCTGATCCTGCAACAGGCAGGATATCATTTTGTCGCGCCGGGATCATCTTTACAGCGTCAACACAATGTGAGCGGATGTTGAGACGGGCGCCCCGGCTCTCCGCTATCGTTCCAGGGCCTTCGCGACGCGAATGAGCCCAGCCAATCGTGGCGCAATCGCAAACAGGTGGATTTTCAGGTTCGCGGCTTCGCCGCCGCCATCCGCGTCAAGCAGCATCTTTACACTGTCAAAATTGAGGCATACATAAGGCGTCATGCGGAAGACGGATCGAGGCCGGCGCCCACGCGCCGCCGCCAAGGCACCATCGCTATCCGGCAGGCCCGGCCGGGCGCGCCGGGATGCGGGCGGAGGAAAAACTGACGCGCCCTATCATCACGGTGCGCTGCGCGAAGCCCTGCTGCAGGCCGCCGAACGCGTGCTCGAGCGGGACGGGCTGGCGGGCCTGACGTTGCGCGCGGTGGCGCGTGAAGCCGGCGTGTCGCACGCGGCACCGACCCATCATTTCGGCGATCTCACCGGGCTTCTCAGCGAACTCGCCGCGATCGGCTTTCGCCAGTTCAATGCCGCGATGGCCGCAGCTTCCAATACGGCCGCGTCGCCCTTGGAAGGGCTTCTGGCGCGGCCCAAGGCCTACGTCGCTTACGCGCAGGCACATCCGGGCATGTACGGGCTGATGTTTCGCTCCGAGCGTCTGGACTATTCGCGGCCCACGCTGCACGAGGCGGCTGAAACGTGCTTCGCAGGCCTCGCCAATGCCGTCGGCGCGATGCGAGGGCAGGAGCACACCGGGGCCGAAGCATTGTCGCTGGACCACGCCGCCGCGATCGCGCGCGCCTGGTCGCTGCTTCACGGCTTCACCACGCTGCTGTTGGACGGCCGGATCAAGGACATCCTGAATCGGCTGCCGGAAGGGACAACGGCCGAAGTATTGCTGGAGGGGATGCTCAAGACCACCCTGGCCAGACCGCCGGCTTACCCGTCGGGCTAGCGCATTTTCGCGAGCTCGACCGCGCGGCCGGTTGCGCCCACGATCCTCACCTCGTCCTTGCCGCATTTGAACTCGCGCGCGAGCTCGTCGGCCGCTTTCCGCGCGAGCTCGTTGGCGCTCGGATTGGCCTGAACGTCGACATAGGCGACGTGACAGACCGGACCCGGCGGCAGGCGCGTGACGGCCAGCATCGGCTTGGCGGTCGGGCGGCCGCTCTTGTCCTCGTCCGCATTGTCAGCAATGTGCCAGCGTTGGATGATCGCAAACGGTTTGCCGTCGACGGCACGCCATTCGACGGTTGTGGTGGTCGAGTTGAAGGGGCCGAACGACTGCTTCGCGGCCGGCTCCCTGGCCGCAGCAGTCTCGGTGCGGCCGACCGAGACGGTTTCGCGCAAGTCGTCCTCGCTCACCAGCACGACGAGGCCTCCTTTGCCCGGACAAACCCTCGTCGCGCTGTCGTCGACGCCGTTCCTGGCGCTCTTGACGCGGCAATCCTTCGGCGCGGTGGAGGTGTAGCTGCTGGTGATTGTCTCTCCGGCTGCAGATGGAAAGGGCATAAGCAGCGCGCACGCCCATGCGACGGCAATGCTGGCACTGGTCGATCTGCTTGCAGGGGCTGAAGCACGCGGCATCTCGTTTCCTTTACCAGGGAACTCGCAGGGCTTTGACGTGTACAAATTGGGGACGGTTCAGCGGGACGGCGCGAAAGGCCTGACATCCAAGCGGAATCGTTCTAGAAGAGCGCCTTCGCCCGTTCGTTCGGGATTTGGTTCACGTCTGTCGTTTTCTTCCGGTCATGGCTGTCATTTCGTCGAATAAACCCTACCGCGTCGGCCGTTCCCGCACCGGACTTGGCCTCTTTGCCACCAAGCCGATCAAGAAGGGTACCCGGATCATCCGCTATTTCGGGCCTCTCCTGGACTGCCGGAAGAAGGAAGATGACGCGATCGAGAACAAGTACCTGTTCGAGCTGAACGGGCGCTGGACCATCGACGGTTCTGTGCGCAAGAACGTCGCCCGCTACATCAATCATTCCTGCCGGCCGAATGCCGAATCCGACGTCCGCCCGCGCGAGCGCAAGGTCTATATCCGCGCCATTAAGAACATCGAGCCCGGCGAGGAGATCAATTACGACTACGGCACGGACTATTTCAAAGCCTATCTGAAGCCGATCGGCTGCAAGTGCGACTCCTGCGAGCGCAAGCGCAAGAAGCAGCGCGCCGAGGCCAAAGCGGACCGGGCGCAGCTGAAGGCGCGTGCGGAGAAGAAGGCAAAGAAAAAGGCCGGAAAGGGCGCCACGCCGGCAAGCAAAACGAAGAAGCTCAACGGAGTGCATTTCCACGGCGTGCACATCCACAGTGTGCCCCACGGCCGCGTCCGAACATCCGCCTGAGGAAGTTCCGCAGCTCGATACTCCCGCTGCCGTCATGCTCCGAAGGCGGGCATCGGTGACCTGTGACGATCGCCGGAGCGCTCCAACGCGCGCTGCGCTGTAATGGATCGCCCGGCCGGAGCCGGGCGATGACACCTGAGGTCATGTGCTGTCACCACTCGAGAGTGTCTCTCACGCAGCCGCCTGGGTGCTGCTCTTGCGCAACCCGACATATTGCAATTCGGCAAACACGCCGGTTGCGATCGCCTGGGCCGCGACGACGAGTGCGCCGAGAAGATTTGGCGTCACGGCCCCCGAGAACAACAAGGCGATGCTGGCGACGGTCCAGGCCGCATTGCCGATCACGACGAGAATGACGAGCGCGCGGGGCACCACGGTCCGACTGCCGAGCCAGGCGACCAGGCCGGTGTAGGCGATCAGGAACAGGCCGCTCTCGCGCAAGAGCGCCTCGGGCAGGTTCAAGAGGGATGCAAAGGCGGTGGCGCCAAAGGTCAGGCCCAGAGCCGCCACCCCGCTGAAGATCGCATCGGCAACAAGCGCGCGGCGCAGAAACAGGGACGAATGGATCATGGCAGTTCTCCTGGTTTGAGGTTGCGGGTTATTTGCGCCGGAAGGCGCGCAGGCGACGCGCGAGGCGGAACGGGTAGAATTTGCTGATGATGCTCTGCTCGACCGCCTGCCTCCGGGTGACCACGAACGTTCCGGTGGTGTTCAGCTGCGGTTCCGGCAAGTTGAGGCTGCGGGCCAGGAGGCGGGTGGCAAGCTTCAAGAGCCACGGAGCGAGAATGCGGAACACAACAAGCGCGATCATGGTCATCTCCAGTCGTTCAGGAAGATGACCCGTTGCACTTCGCAAATCGATTACGTCCGAGGTAATGGAAGGGGTGAAACCCGCGTGCTAGGTTTTCACCATGAACGCACCTGCTTCCATGGCGCGAGCCGAACGCGTCCAGCCGCTCCATATCGGCGATCACCTGCGTGAATGGCGGCAGCGCCGGCGCCTGAGCCAGCTCGACCTTGCGGTCGACGCTGAGATCTCGGCGCGGCACCTGAGCTTCGTCGAGACCGGGCGCGCCGCGCCGTCGCGCGAGATGGTCTTGAGGCTCGCGGAGCGGCTGGATGTGCCATTGCGCGAGCGCAACGTGCTTCTGGTCGCCGCCGGTTATGCGCCGGCGTTTCCGCAGCGTCCGCTGGAGGATCCGGCCTTGAAATCGGCGCGCCAGGCGATCGACCTCGTTCTCAAGGCCCACGAGCCCAATCCGGCGCTGGCCTACGACCGCCACTGGAATCTGATCTCCGCCAATCGCATGGTGGCGCCGCTGCTCGACGGCATTCCTCAGTGGCTGCTGGGCCAGCCTTTGAACATTCTCCGCCTTGCCTTTCATCCCGAGGCGCTCGCCGCG
Source organism: Bradyrhizobium sp. (assembly GCF_016213215.1). Lineage (GTDB taxonomy): Bacteria > Pseudomonadota > Alphaproteobacteria > Rhizobiales > Xanthobacteraceae > Bradyrhizobium. The sequence goes on from NZ_JACRAW010000039.1 coordinate 17,723, forward strand.
CGCACCGTCAATCTCGCCGAATGGTGCGGGCATCTGCTGGAGCGGCTGCATCGCCAATGCGAGGCGACGGCCGATCCGGAGCTGATCAAGCTCTATCAGGACCTGAAGAGCTATCCGATCCCGGCGCGTTCGGGCCCGCTGCTGCCGGACAATGTCGCGATCCCGTTCAAGATGCGGCACAACGGGGAAGTGCTCAGCTTCTTCTCGACGACCATGGTGTTCGGAACGCCCGTCGACGTCACGCTGTCGGAACTGGCGCTGGAGACCTTCTTCCCGGCCGACGACCTCACTGCCGAGCGGTTGCGCCAGATGGCGGCAAGCCTCACCTAGCGCTCCAGGCCGGTTCGACCTATCTTCTGACGATATTGACGAGCCGAAGGAGGCGCCCATGAGCCCATTGAAGCCGCTGCGGATCGATGTCGTCTCCGACGTGGTGTGCCCGTGGTGCTATATCGGCAAGCGCCGGATCGAGAATGCGCTGGCGCTGGTGCCGGACGTGCCGGTGGAGCTGCGTTTTCGGCCGTTCTTCCTAAATCCCTGGGTGCCGCGTGAGGGCATCGGCCGCGACGAGTATCTCACCGCGAAGTTCGGCTCGGTCGACGCCTACAAGAGCATCGCTTCGCGCGTTGTCGACGCGGCGGGCGAAGAGGGGCTGCTGTATCGGCCGGATCTCGTGAAGCGCCAGCCGAACACCATCGATTGCCACCGGCTGATCCACTGGGCGGAGGCGCAAGGCAAGGCCGCCGAAATCAAGCAGCGTCTGATGGAGCTCTATTTCCGCGACGGCGGCGATCTCACCGACGTGAACGTGCTGGTGCAGGCGGCGGCCGATGTCGGGCTCGATGCCGATGACGTGCGCCGGCGCCTTGCCACCGATGACGACGTCGCTGTGGTGTCTTCGCAGGCGCAGGAGGCGGCGGAGAAGGGGATCTCCGGCGTGCCGACCTATGTGTTCGCACAGAAATACGCCGTGTCAGGCGCGCAGGACCCCCAGCTGCTCGCCCGTGCCATCCGCCAGGTGTCGGCCGAGATCAACGCGGAAGCGGCGGAGTAGGCGGGTCGTTATTTGCGGATCAGGCGTAGCGCGCGACGGGCGAATTCGCGAAGCGAGCCGCGCGCAACCAGCATGGCGTGAATGAGGGCCACCATCGGATCGTTCCGCCGCAGGGGAACGAGTACGTCGCCGATGGCGAATCGACCGCGCCAGATCGGGTTGATCATGGGATGGTCCGCGCTCGCGGTCGAATCGGCGCTGGCGATGGCCGGATCGGCGCACAGATGGTGCGTCAGCTCCAGCGTGAGCTGCACGCCGGGGGAATATTTCGCAAAGCGCTCGTCGATGCCGAGCTTGAAGAAGAACGCGCGGTCCTGATGGCGCAGCACGATGCCTGATGTGACCTGTGTCTGTCCGGCGCGCAGCGTGATGATTTCGCATTGGCCGGTCTCGGCCAGCGCGGGCGCGGCGCGGCGAATGAAGGTGGCATCGCCGTCATTCTGAACCAGCGCCGTGCCGCGTTTTCCCTTCCAGCCGCTGGCTTCGAGCTGGAGAAACGTCTCCAGCGCCGCTTCCACCTCCTCGCGTGTGCGCGCCACGTCGAACGAGACGATGCCGTGCTCGGCGAGGCGGTTGCGCTGTCGGCGCAGTTCCTTGAGCTTTTTGCCGCCAAGCGCGTCGCGCAGGAGCTGATCGGCCGACTGCGTCGCATCGAGAGAGGCGCGGGCGTAGGACTGCAGCACGCGCGGGGCAAGCCCATCGCGCCGCATGGCTTCCACGAGAGCATTCATGGCAGGGCCATCGAGCGCAACATCGCGCAGGACCAGCGCATGGGCACCGGCGTTTCGAGCCTGCATCAGCAAGCGTGCCGCGGCATCAACAGCGGCATCGCGATCTAGCAGGGGGCTGCACAGCGTGCCGTAGGGATGTGCGCTGACCAGCGCCGGCAAAGGAATTCTCCACGCCCGCCACAGCGAGACGACAGGCATGAGGCCGATCAGGCGGCTCGGCGGCGCATCGGCGAAGGCACAGAGCGCCATCGCCCCGGTACGGCCTCGCGCGGACGCGCTGACCGAAAGCTTCCAGTCGGGCAGATAATAGCCGTTGGGCTCGATCGCGCGTTCGCTCAGATCCTGCCATTGTCGCGGGTCGACCTGCGTGAGTGGGCAGGGGGCATCGCGACGTTGTTCGGCAGATCGCGCGCGCGCCGAGGCGCCATCGCGTCGCGATGCATGACGGCCTGCCGCGGTATCAGCAATCTCGACCACGTCCCGTTCCCCGGAAGGCGCCGAGGAGGCGGCGCTTTCGGCCGCTTCTCGCGCTGACGGAAATGCTTAGCCGAAAGATTGGAAGATAGGGTTGGTCTGGCCGCTCAATTTGAACGGTAATGTTAACCCGTCATTGGCCATGAGCCGCCGGAGGCGTAATCGTGACAACGAGGCCGCGGGTGGCTGGAAGGCGAGGGGACCGGTACCGGGAACCTCCGGCTTTGAGGCAGCGCAAGGTACCCCGAGGTGAGCCGGGCTATGCGAGCAGCATCCGCGGAGCGTTCGTCCTTGTTCGACTTCAATCAGCCTCTCCTGATCGCCGGCCTGTTGATGGGCGTCGCGTCGAGCCTCCATTGCCTCGGCATGTGCTCGGCGATCGCGGCCAGCCTGTGCCTGGCGGCGCCGCAATCGGAAAGGCCGACGTGGAGCCTGCACAAGACCAACATCCTGATCAATACGGGCCGGATCACGAGCTATATCCTGGCGGGAGCCGCCGTCGGCGGGCTGGGAACCGTCATCTTCGGCGTGCTCGACCGATCGCTCGCTCATGTGGTGCTGCGGTGGGCCGCCGCGGTATCGCTCGGATGGATCGGCATGTCGATGATCGGCCTCGTGCCGCTGCCGGCGCCGCTGCTTCGTGTCGCTTCGGCTGTGAACCACCGCCTAAGCTCGCTCTCGGGGTTCTTGAAATCCCATTCATCGGCGGGGTTCTTGCTCGCCGGCTCGATCTGGGGCTGCTTCCCCTGCGCGATGGTCTATGCCGCCTTGTTCTACGCCATGCTCTCCGGCTCGTGGCTCAACGGCGCGCAGGTGATGCTGGGTTTCGGGCTCGGCACCTTGCCGCCAGTGATGGCCGCCGGGGTCGGCCTGCCATGGCTTCGCTCGCGCTGGCAGGAGCCGTGGCTGCAGAAGGCCCTCGGCGTTGCCATCATCCTGCTGGGGGTCGTCAGCACCCTTCCGGCGGAGGCGTTCCCCGAATGGTGCAGGGTCGGCTAGCGTTTGCGGCCGAACATCCGTCTGTACTGTTAGCCCGGTTTATTGGTCGGCGTCCCCGGATTTATGAGGGCGTAAGCCATTCCCATGATGATGCTGTAGGTCAGCAACATGGCCAGGGAAAAGAGAGCAGGAGATAGTCCAAGCCCTGCCTTGAGCGCAAAGAATCCCCGCCCGAGCGCGGGGAAAAAGATGACGCCCATGGCGATCCAGCCCAGCAGGCCAAAGACGAAGCCTTTGGCCAAGCCGCTGCGGCCCGGAAGCCAACGATAGGTGTGGCCGTAGAAAAGTCCGAGCACGACGGCACCATTGAAGAAAGACAGCGCCCAGGGGATCGCAGGATGCACGGAGCTGCCGATAAGCGTGCTCAGTCCTTCCTGCAAATCCTGGTAGGGATGAAACTCCGGCAGCCAATTCATCCAGCTCTTCAGGAACATCAGGATGCTGTGCGCAATGCTGCCGCACAGGCCGGCGGCCAGGCTTTTCCAGAGCCTGTCCGCCATTTTCAGATACATTGCCGGCGGACTGCGGCCGTCATCGCTGGCTGCCCGGCACGAAGTGGTCGCGCGCGGTGGCGGTCTGGCCGGTCGCAGTTTCGGTGGCCTTGATCTCGATGTCGACCGCGCCCGGCGGCACCCTGTTGCCCGGGACCTGCACCGAGGCCCGCAATTCGCGGGTCTGGTCCTGCCCGACGTCGACGATGAGGCGGCCGCCGGCGCTGGGCTCGACGCCGGCGATGTGCAGGAGCGCGCCGGGAACGCCGGAAGTCTCGAGCGCAAACGACCGGGCGCCGCCCTTGTTGAGAATGCGGACCGTGTAGTCGTTGCGTACCCCGCCGTCGGCGAGCTGCACGAACAGCGGATTGCGCTCGTGCAGGACGTTGACGCTCATCGTGCTTCTCGTGAGCAGGGCGTAGAGCATGATGCCGCCGACGATGGCGATCGCG
>NZ_JACRAW010000001.1 GCF_016213215.1 Bradyrhizobium sp.
CGCGGACGACATGTTCGAGACCATGTATGCCGCCCCGGGCATCGGGCTTGCGGCGATCCAGGTCGCGCAGCCCGTGCGGCTGATCACCATGGATCTCGCGAAGAAGGGCGAGGACGGCGAGACCAAGCCGCAGCCGCGCGTATTCATCAATCCGGAGATCCTGTCGCGCTCGGAAGAGACGTCGGTCTACGAAGAAGGCTGCCTGTCGATCCCCGAATACTACGAGGAGGTCGAGCGGCCGGCGCGGGTGCGCGTGCGCTTCGTCGACCTCGACGGCAAGGTCCACGAGGAGGATGCCGAAGGGCTCTACGCCACCTGCATCCAGCACGAGATCGATCATCTCAATGGCGTGCTGTTCATCGACTATCTGTCGAAGCTCAAGCGCGACCGCGTGATGAAGAAGTTCTCCAAGGTCGCCAAGCGCGTGGGGGAGTAGACCAATTTCGGTCGTCATGGCCGGGACGATCCCGGCCATGACGGTACGTGCTCTTTTTGGAGGTTGTCCTCTTCATGCCCCTCCGCCTGATCTTCATGGGCACGCCCGACTTCGCCGTGCCGACGCTGCTCGAACTGGCGGGCCACGGCCACGACATCGCGGCGGTCTATACCCGCGCGCCGAAGCCCGGTGGGCGTCGCGGCCTGCAACTGCAGCCGACGCCGGTCGAGCAGGCGGCGCGGCGGCTCGGCATTCCGGTGCTGACGCCCAAGACGCTGAAGACGCCGGAGGCGCAGGAAGAGTTTCGCGCCCACAACGCCGACGCGGCCGTCGTCGTCGCCTACGGCATGATCCTGCCGCAGGCGATCCTGGATGCACCAAGGCTCGGCTGCTTCAACCTGCATGCTTCGCTGTTGCCGCGGTGGCGGGGGGCGGCGCCGATCAATCGTGCCATCATGGCGGGCGATGCCGAGACCGGCGTCATGGTCATGAAGATGGATATCGGCCTCGATACCGGCGATATCGCCATGGCCGAGCGCATCGCAATCACCGATGCAATGACCGCGGCCGATCTGCACGACCGCCTGGCGCGGCTCGGCGCCGACCTCATGGTGCGGGCGATGGCGGCGCTCGAGCGCGGCGCACTGCAACTCACCGGACAGAGCGAGGATGGCCTTGCCTACGCGGCCAAGATCGACAAGACCGAGTCGCGTATCGACTGGAATAAGCCTGCACGACAAGTGCTGCGCCATATCCATGGCCTGTCGCCCTTTCCCGGCGCCTGGAGCGAATTTGCCGGCGAAGGCGACAACGCGCGCATCAAGATCCTGCGCTGCGAGCTGGTCGCCGGCTCCGGCGCGCCGGGCGAGGTTCTGGACGACCGCCTCGGCGTGGCCTGTGGCGACAACGCGATCCGCATCGTCGAGCTGCAGCGCGAGGGCAAGGCGCGGATGAAGGCGGCGGACTTTTTGCGCGGCACGCCGGTAATGGCCGGCGCGAGGTTTGGCTGAGACTGCAAAAGCGCGTTCAAACCGTCATACGCGGGCTTGACCCGCGTATCCATCTGTCTTCACAAGAGTCTTGAGATGGATTGCCGGGTCAAGCCGGCAATGACGACCGAGATAGATTGACTGGATGCCCCGCTACAAGCTCACCATCGAATATGACGGCGCGCCGTTCTGCGGCTGGCAGCTTCAGGAAAAGCTGCCTTCGGTGCAGGGCGCGCTCGAAGCCGCGGTGAAGGCGATGAGCGGCGAGGAGGTGCGCGTGCATGGCGCCGGCCGCACCGATGCCGGCGTCCACGCGCTCGGGCAGGTCGCTCATTGCGACATCGAGAAGCCGTTTGCGCCGGACCGCCTGCGCGACGGCCTCAACGCCCATCTTCGGCCGCTTCCGATCGGCGTGCTGGATGCGGAGATCGTGCCCGACACGTTCGAGGCGCGCTTCTCGGCGCGGAAACGGCACTACCGCTATCGCATCGTCAATCGCAGGGCCAATCTCGCGCTGGACATCGGCCGCGCCTGGCGCATTCCGCGCAGGCTCGACAGCGACGCGATGCACACCGCAGCCCAGCGCCTGGTCGGCAAGCACGATTTCACGACCTTCCGCCACACCGAATGCCAGGCCAAGTCGCCGGACAAGACACTGGACCAGCTGGACGTCATCAGGGATGGCGACGCCATCACGGTCATCACCTCGGCGCGTTCATTCCTGCACAGCCAAGTGCGCTCGATGGTGGGCTCGTTGGTCTGGGTCGGCGAGGGCCGCTGGAGCGCCGACGATCTCTCGGCTGCGCTGGCAGCCCGCAACCGCGCCGCCTGCGGCCAGGTCGCCCCGCCGGAAGGGCTCTATCTGGTGAAGGTGGAGTATTAGTTTAGGGGATTCCTTCACCTCGCCCCGCTAGCGGGGAGAGGGAGGAAGCTCAAGCGAAATACCTTGCCAATATCCCGCGATAGACCTTGGTCAGCTTCTCCAGGTCGACAACCGTCGTGCGCTCGTTGACCTGGTGCATGGTCTGGCCGACGAGGCCGAACTCGATCACCGGGCAGGAGCTGGAGATGAAGCGGGCGTCCGAGGTGCCGCCCGAGGTCGAGAGCTCCGGCTTGCGGCCCGTGACTTCCTCGATCGCGGCAACCGCCAGATCAGTGAACGGACCGGGCTTGGTGACGAAGACGTCGGAGTTTGACTGCTCCCAGGCGATGCGCGCGCGGATGCGGTTGCCGCAGGCCTTCGCCAGCCGCTCCTCGACTAAGCGCCGCAGCGAATCCTGCGTGTGGTTGTCGTTGTAACGGATATTGAACCGGGCGCGGGCCTGTCCCGGAATGACATTGAAGGCGGGATTGCCGACGTCGACGGAAACGAACTCCAGGTTCGAGGCCTGGAACTGCGCGCTGCCATGGTCGAGCGGCTCATCGCTCAGCGCCACGATCAGACGGGAAATGTCCGGCACCGGATTGGTGGCGCGGTGCGGATATGCGACGTGGCCCTGTACGCCATCGACGTAGAGCGTGCCGGATTGCGAGCCGCGTCGGCCGACCTTGATGGTGTCGCCCAGCACCTCGACATTGGACGGCTCGCCCAATACGCAATGATCGAACTTCTCGCCGCGCGCGGCGGCCCATTGCAGCAGCTTGATCGTGCCGTTGATGGAAACGTCTTCCTCATCGCCGGTGATCAGGAACGAGACCGAACCCTTGCCGTCCTGGCGCGGCATGCCACGATTGGCCGCAAGATGCTCCAGCACCGCAGCGACGCTGCAGGCGATGCCGCCCTTCATGTCGACCGCGCCGCGGCCGTAAAGAAAGCCGTCCTTCACCTCGCCCGAAAAAGCACCATGGCTCCAGGCGCTTTCATCTCCTGGCGGCACCACGTCGGTATGGCCGGCGAAGGTGATATGCGGCGCCTCGGTCCCGATGCGGGCATAGAGATTGTCGACGTCGGCGGTACCGGGCTCGCTGAAGGTGACACGGTGGCAGGTGAAGCCGGCGGCCTTGAGGACGTTTTCGAGCACCCCCAGCGCGCCGGCATCGGCCGGGGTTACCGAAGGGCAGCGGATGAGATCGCGGGCAATGGAAAGGGCATCGGTCATGCCCTTCGCTTAACATGTCACAGCGCGGGTGGGCCAGCTTTGTGCGGCACAAATTCCAGTTTGCTGTGCTGATCCCAGCTCGTCGAGTGCGAGGTGGACCTGGCGCTGCCGCGCGGGCTCGTCCTGATCTTGGGTAACGGGTCAGGACCAAACCGGTTGGTTCGCGGAGTGCCGCGCAGGCAAGCCATCTCGATGAAGCCCCAGAAGCTCAGCATCACGGCCGCCAGCGCCAGCGGCAAATCGAGCCAGGAATCGGGAAGCCGGTCCGCAAACTGCTGGTAGAGTGCGGGAAAGACGAAGTAGGCCGCGATCCACCATCCGCTCTTGTCGCGGTCATGCAGCCGCTTGATGGAGGTCGCGAAGTAAACCCACAAGAACAGCACGCTCAGAATCAATTTCGCGAGCAGGATGGGGAGACCGGTCACGGACAGTGATCGGTAGGTGGCGGGATCAAGGAGTTCGAAGGCATCGAACTTGAAGGCCGCGGGACCGCCGAACAACCCGCGAACAGCGGCGATGATCGCGATAAGCAAGATCATCCAGCAGATCATGATCAGCATCGCCAGCCAGAACCTCGCGCGGCTGATGCGACCGTCGAAGCGAAACAGATACCAGGCCCAGTCCATGCACGACCTCCCGGCGGCGTAAGCGCTACCGGTTATTGGTCGATCCGACTGGATGCCTGGTTCGAAATTCTGGGACCGTTGCTGCCGCGAATTCAGTCTCAGTCCCGCAGCAGTTCGTTGATGCTGGTCTTGGCGCGGGTTCGCTCGTCGACCCGCTTGACGATGACGGCGCAGGCGGTCGCAGGTCCCGGTTGGCCGTTCTTCAGCGGCTTTGCCGGCAGCGTGCCGGGCACCACCACCGAATACTCCGGCACCTCGCCGACGAAGATCTCGCCGGTCTCGCGATCGACGATCTTGGTCGAGGCGCCGAGGAACACGCCCATCGACAGAACCGCGCCCTTGCGCACGATCACGCCTTCGGCAACCTCGCTGCGCGCGCCAATGAAGCAATCGTCCTCGACGATCACGGGTTCGGCCTGCAACGGCTCGAGCACGCCGCCGATGCCGACGCCGCCGGAGATGTGCACGCGCTTGCCGATCTGGGCGCACGAGCCGACCGTGGACCAGGTATCGACCATGGTGGCTTCATCGACGTAGGCGCCGAGATTGACGAACGACGGCATCAGCACGACGTTCCTGGCGATGAAAGCCGAGCGCCGCACGATGGCGCCGGGCACGGCGCGAAAGCCCGCTTCGCGAAAGCGGTTCTCGCCCCATCCATCGAACTTCGACGGCACCTTGTCCCACCACGAGGCCTTGCCGGGACCGCCGGGAATGGCACTCATGTCGTTGAGGCGGAAGGAAAGCAGCACCGCCTTCTTCAGCCATTGATTGACCTTCCACTTGCCGCTCGCCTCGCGTTCGGCCACGCGCGCCTTGCCCTCGTCGAGCAGTTCGAGCGCGTGATCCACCGCCTCGCGCACCTCGCCCTTCGTCGAGGTCGAGATGCCGTCACGTGCATCGAAAGCGCTGTTGATGGTGGATTCGAGGGCTGAATGGGACATCGGGATTTCCTCCGGCGGACGGATTCTGGCGGTGAATTGACGGGCTTTGTCCGGATTTGGGCGGGGAGAGTCAAGCAGGGTTCTGCTTCGCCAACTCCTCCAAGAACCCCGTCAGGTCGTCCGTGACGTAGTCGACGTGGGCCTCGTCCCGGCCCTCGAGCTCCCAATCCTCGCGCACGACTTCCTTGGTGCCGTCGGGTACGACCAGCACCGTGGCCATGCCGAGCTGATGCGGGATCACGAGGTTGCGGGCGAGATCCTCGAACATCGCCGCTTTGGTGGGGTCGACTGAATGGGCCGCGAGGAACCTCTGGTAGGTCTGCGGCGCCGGCTTCGGCTCGAGCTCCGCGGCGATGATGTCGAACACGGCCTCGAAATGCTCGCCAATGCCGAGCCGCGCCAGCACCGCATCGACATGGTCGGTCGAGCCGTTGGTCAGGATCAGCTTGCGTCCGGGGAGTCTTGCGATCGCCGCGCCGAGAGCCGGGTTCGGCTCCAGCGGCGAATGGTCAATGCGGTGCACATAGGCGAGAAAGTCGTCGGCATGCACGCCGTGCAGGGTCATCATGCCGCGCATGGTGGTGCCAAAGCGGCGGTAGTAATCCTTCTGGATCCGAAACGCTTCCTCCGACGACACGTTCAGCCACGCGGCGACGAATTCGCGTATCCGTGTGTCGACCTGCTGCCACAGGTTGACGTGATGCGGATAGAGCGTGTTGTCGAGATCGAAAACCCAGGTTTCGATGCGCGCGAACGAGCGGGGCGTCTTCATTGTTTCAACCTGTCGTCCCGGGCAAGCGAAGCGCGACCCGGGACCCATAACCACAGGCGCTTATTGCTGGCTCGACAGTGGCCAAAGCCTTCCCCATATCGACCGCCTGTGATTATGGGCCCCCGCCTGCGCGGGGGCGACAGTGGTCGTTGTGGTGCCAGCACCGTCAACATCATCGCGGCATCGCAAAGCGCAGCGTCTTGCCGCCGCCCGACATGTCGACGCCGGCAAAGTCGGTCGCCGAAAAGCCGCGGGCGGCGCAATCGGCCTGCTCGTTGGTCTCGAACTTGGTTTCGCGCGTGCAGAGCTGCGTCGTGCCGCCCCAGTTCAGCGGCTTGTTCCTGTAGCTGATCGCGCGATTGTCGCCGTCGACCGCTTCGGCAAAACTATAGATCTGCTTGGGCTGGCCCGCGACGTCGGGGTGCAGGCATTTGCCGGGATCGATGCGGTACCAGCCGCGGCTGGTCACTGCCTTGCCGTCGTCGGTCGCAATCGCCGCCATGACCTTGTGCGGGGTGTCGTTGCACCAGGTGAGGCCGGTCGGCGAGGGCGCCTGTACCGCTTCGATCATGATCTTGAAGAAGTTCGGCGACTGAACGACGTCGGAGTTGAGCCCGCGGCTCTTCAGGAAGGCGGTGAGCGCGGCCTGCGTCTTCGGGCCGTCGACGCCGTCGATCGGGGCCGCATCGAAGCCCGCGATTACCAGAAGCCGCTGGATGCCGGCGAGCCGCGCCTGCTCGTCGTCATATTCGGAGTCCTCGGCAAGGTAGGCGACCAGATTGCCGTCGTCAGCCCGCGTCGGGGTGATCTGCGTGAACGGTGCGGGCGTCTGGTTGCCGCGGCACTGGCGCGCCGCCGCAATCACGAAATTGTCCTGCGCGATGCACAAGGTATCGCCGCCGTTCTGCGGGATCGGCGAGGAGCCGTAGACGCCGAGTGCGCGGGCATTGAGCAGGATGCGGTCGGCGGTCAACGTGCCCTGGACCACGGTACGGCAGGCCGCGGGATCGATGCGGAACCAGCCACGCGTCGCGGTCGCGGCCTTGTCGTCGACGCCGATCGCCGCTTCCACCACGTAGCTCATGCGGTTGCAGATCTTCAGGTCGGCAAGGGCCGGCGCGGAGGAGAGAAGGAACGAGAACGCGGCGGCACCAAGCGCCGTCAAGGTTGGAGCGAGTGCGGACGTGCGCCGCTGATTCACTCTCCGCCCGGCCATGACGCCTTTCCTTGCGCGTTGCCGCATCACTTGTGGATCAGCGTGCCTGTGCCCTGGTTGGTGAAGAGTTCAAGCAGCACCGCGTGCGGCATCTTGCCGTCGATAATGACGACGCCCTGCACGCCCTGTTCGAGCGCGTAGATGCAGGTCTCGACCTTGGGGATCATGCCGCCGGAAATGGTGCCGTCGGCGATCAGCTTGCGGGCATCCTTTACCGACAGTTCCGGGATGAGCTTCTTGGATTTGTCGAGCACGCCCGGAACGTCGGTCAGCAGCAGCAGGCGCTTCGCCTTGAGCGCGCCGGCGACCGCGCCGGCGAAGGTGTCGGCGTTGACGTTGAAGGTATGCCCGGTCTTCGACGTCGCCAATGGCGCCAGGACGGGGATCAGCTCATGGCCGATTAGCTGGTTGAGCAGGGTCAGGTCGACCTTCTCGGGTTCACCGACGAAGCCGAGGTCGATCACCTTTTCGATGTTCGAATCCGGGTCGACCATGGTGCGCGCCGCCTTCACGGCCATGACCATGTTGCCGTCCTTGCCGCACAGGCCGACGGCCTTGCCGCCGGCCTCGTTGATGTAGCCGACGAGCTGCTTGTTGATCGAGCCGGCCAGTACCATCTCGACGATCTCGATGGTGGCGGCGTCGGTGATGCGCAGGCCCGCGGCGAATTCCGACTGGATACCAAGCCGCTTGAGCATCGACGCAATCTGTGGTCCGCCGCCATGTATCACCACCGGGTTGATCGCGGTCTGCTCCAGAAGCACGATGTCACGGGCGAAATTCTTGGCGGTCTCCTCGTCACCCATGGCGTGGCCGCCATATTTGATGACGATGGTTTCTTCGTCATATTGCTGCATATGCGGCAGCGCTTCGGACAGGATGCGGGCCTGATCGAGCGGGCTGATGTTCGACGCGTCGGTCATGAGGCGGGTCTCGCTGGCGGAAAAGGTCGGGCGCGTTCTATCCGATTGGCGGCGGCGCGCAAAGCGGTGATGTTCGGTCACCTCTCCCAATGGCAGAGGTTGGCACCACCGACGCGGCGACCAAAGCCTAAACCTATCTTCTCTGACGCTATTTCCACCGCGGCAACGCCGCCGCGATCCCCAGGGTGAGCCAGCTCACGATCATGATCGCACCGCCGGTGGGGGCGGCGAACGGAAACGGCCGATAGCCGGTATAGTGCCGCAAGGCGACAGAGCCCGCGAACAGGGCCGCCCCGATCAGGAGGCCGAAACCCGCCACGACACCGATCCGCACGTGAACGACACCGCGCTCGGCCAGCGCCGCGGCCGCCAGTACCGCCGCGGCATGAACCAGCAGCATCGCGCTTGCCGGAGCAAGATTGCCCGCATCCGACCCATGCGCGGAAGCTGCTGCGAGCATCACGCCGGACGCGCCCATGATTCCGGCCAGCGCGACGAGAATTTGGAAGCTGTGCAAGATCAGGTGCCCCGTTCTTCCAACAGGCGCGCCACGACGGCGCGCAGCTCGGCCATTCCGGCTCCGGACCGCGAGGAGGTCGCGAGAACCTGCGGGAAAGCGGCCGGATGCTTCGCGAGCGCAGCCTCGGTCTCCTTGATGCGGGCGTCAAGCTCGGAAGCCGTCACCTGGTCGGCCTTGGTGAGGATGACCTGATAGCTCACGGCGGCACGGTCGAGCGTCTTCAAGACGTCCAGATCGACCTCCTTGATGCCGTGGCGCGCATCGATCAGCACGTAGACGCGCGCGAGATTGCTGCGGCCCTGGAGGAATTTGTGGATCAGCGTGGTCCACGAGGCGACCTTGGTCTTGGGGGCCTCGGCATAGCCGTAGCCGGGCATGTCGACCAGGTGCAGGCCGGCCTTTGCCGGGCCCTTGAAGAAGATCAGTTCCTGGGTGCGGCCGGGCGTATGCGAGGTGCGGGCGAGATTGTTGCGGCCGGTCAGCGCATTGATCAGGCTGGACTTGCCGACATTTGAGCGGCCGGCGAATGCAATTTCGAGCCCTTCCATCGGCGGCAGCGCCTCGATCGTGGGCGCGGCCCAGATGAACTGCCACTCGCCCGCGAACAGCTTTCGTCCCCGTTCGATCAGCTCTGCGTCGGTGTCGGTGGTCATGGGAAGGCTTTCAGCTTGCTGCCCCGTCATTGCGAGCGAAGCAAAGCAATCCAGACTTCCACCTCGGAAATAGTCTGAATTGCTTCGTCGCTTCGCTTCTCGCAATGACGGCGTTACGTCGCCTTCTTCGGCGAGAACGTCGCCTTGAGATTGTCGAAGAGCTCCACCTTTACGCCATTGCGGCGCATGATGAAGCTCTGCTGCAGCACCGAGAGCAGGTTGTTCCACGCCCAGTAGATCACGAGTCCCGCCGGGAAGCCCGCCAGCATGAAGGTGAAGATGAGCGGCATCCAGTCGAAGATCATCTTCTGCGTCGGGTCGGGCGGCGTCGGGTTCAGCTTCATCTGGAACCACATCGTGATGCCCATGATGATCGGCCAGATGCCGAGTGCGAGGTACGGCCCGAAAACGGGGATCAGTGTCGGATCGAACGGCAACAGCCCGAACAGATTGAACAGATTGGTCGGGTCCGGCGCCGAGAGATCCTTGATCCAGCCGTAGAACGGGGCGTGCCGCATTTCGATGGTGACGAACAGCACCTTGTACAGCGCGAAGAACACCGGGATCTGGATCAAGACGGGAAGACAGCCGGCGACCGGGTTGATCTTCTCCTTGCGGTAGATCTCCATCATCTCCTGCTGCTGCTTCACCTTGTCGTCGGGGAAGCGTTCCTTCAGTGCCTGAAGCTGCGGCTGGATCGACTTCATCTTCGCCATCGAGGCGTAGGACTTGTTCGCCAGCGGGAAGAACAGGAGCTTCACGATCACGGTCACGAGCAGGATCGAGATGCCGAAATTGCCCAACAGGCGAAAGAAGAAGTCGAGCCCCAGGAACATCGGCTTGGTGATGAAGTAGAACCAGCCCCAGTCGATCAGCAGATCGAAATGGTTGAGCCCGAGCTGCTTGGTGTAGCCGCCGAATCCGAAGACCGGGAAGTTGATGCCGACGACGCCCGCCTCCTTCGCGCCGGCGAACAGGCGCGCATTGGCGCTCGCCGTGCCGCCGATCGCGACGGTCTGGGCATCGAGGAGGTAGTCGGTCTGGTAGGTCCGCGTGCTGCCGACGAGGTTGGAGGAATAGCGCGCCTGGAGTTGCGCATTGGTGTCGGGCAAGAGCGCCGAAGCCCAATACTTGTCGGTGATGCCAAGCCAGCCGTCGGTAACCTTGAAGCTGACCGACTTGGCGTCGTCGATCTTCTTGTAGGCGTATTCCTGCAGGCCCTGGTCGCCGAGATAGCCGATCAGGCCTTCATGCAGGATGTAGTAGCCTGCGACCTGGGGCGTGCCGTGGCGCGAGATCAGCGCGTAAGGGTAGAGCGTGACCGGCGCGTTGCCGACATTGGTCACCTCGTCCTTGATGGTGAAGAGGTAGCGGTCGTCGATGGAGATGGTGCGGCGGAAGGTGAGGCCCTCGCCATTATCGTATTTCAGCACGACCGGCGTCGACGGCGTCAGCGACCCGGAGCCCTCCTGTTGCCAAAGCGTGCTCTGGTCGGGCAGCCGCACCGTCGAACCGGTGGCCGGCACCCAGCCGAACTCGGCGTAATAGGGCTGGGCGGTGCCGGAAGGCGAATACAGCACGATCGCGGGCGACTTCGGATCGACGGTGTCACGGTACTGCACCAGCGACACGTCGTCGACGCGCGCGCCCTTCAGCGAGATACTGCCCGCAAGGCGCGGAGTGTCGATCTTGACGCGCGGATTGGCCGCCAGCGCGACTTCGCGGGCGACGACCAGCACAGGCTGCTGGCTCGCGCCGGGCGCAGTGGACGGCGTAGGCGTTGTGCCCGCCTGCGGCGTGGGGCTCGGTGTTGCGGTGCTACCCGCCTGCGGTGACCCCTTGGCCAGTTCCGTCTGGACCTGGGTTTGGGCGCGCTGCCGCTCCATCTGCGGCGCGTTGTAGAAATATTGCCAGGCGATCAGCACCAGTCCGGACAGAATGACGGCGAGAATGGTATTGCGGTTGTCGGTCATTTAAGATCTCGTCATCCAATCGGGGTTGCGGCGGGCGCACGGCTCTTCGTCGCCTGTCGCTCGAGCCGGCGGAACGCCGAGCGGAGGTCGTCGAGCATGGCCGCGAAGTCGCTGGTCAACGCGGCACGGCGCCCGACTAGCACATAATCATGATGGGCGTGCATCGATACTGGCTCGAGGCGTTTCACCAATTCGCGAAGCCTGCGCCGGATGCGATTGCGCTCGGTGGCGGTGCCGTTCTTCCTGGAAACGGTAAAGCCGATCCGGATCGGGCCGTTGTCGTCGCGGCGGCGGCCTTGCAGCACAAAGGCGCCGCTATTCACCCGCGCGCCATTGGCAACGGCGAGGAAATCCGCGCGCTGCCTCAGCCGATCCATGATGAGATCCCAGAAGGGTTCGATGAGGGTCCGGCTCAGGCGCTCAGGCGCTTGCGGCCGCGGGCGCGGCGGGCGGCGAGGACCTTGCGGCCGCCGGCGGTGGCGAGGCGGGCGCGGAAGCCGTGACGGCGCTTGCGCACCAGTTTGCTGGGTTGATAAGTCCGCTTCACGGGTTTTTCTCCGCTGACCGGGCAATCTGCCTGTTTGAATTGAGATCCAGTCCGGAAGATGCGGCCCAAAACGGGCCCTTTCCGGCCCAAAAAGAGCCGCCCCCGGACGGGCCGGGGCATCGCGGACAATTCGCGCGGCTTATACGGGAGCGCCCCGTTTTCGTCAATCTCGCCAGATGCCTCGGCCAACTTGCAGCGAATAACGCGGCTTGGGCGGTGTTTTCAGATCGGAGGCTGGCGACTAGCCCCTGCCGACCCTACAACTTGATCCCGGCAGATTAGCGATCCGTAATTTGACGGGCCCGGGGGCGGGCCGCATCCTTGAGGAAAGGCGACCAAGGGCGAGAATCGTGTCAGCCACCAACGTTCAGCCGTCCAGCGACCCTGCGCGCCCACGCGTGCCGCGCCGGCTCGGCCTGTCCGGGAAGCTGCTGCTGCTCACCATTCCGCTGGTCATGATCGCGGAAATCCTGATCTATGTGCCCGCGATCGCCAATTTCAGGATCAACCGGCTGAACGATCGCCTCGCGGCCGCCAACACCGCCGCCCTGGTGCTGGATGCCGCGCCTTCGGGCATGGTGCCGGATTCGCTGGCGCGGCAGATCCTCAAGAGCATCGGCGCTCGCGCCGTCGCCATCAAGATGGGGCAGCAGCGCCGGCTGCTCGCCAGCGCCGACCTGCCGCGCTCCATCGACCACGACATCGACATGCGCACCATGACGGTGTGGGAGGCGATCGTCGGTCCCTTCCAGATGATGCTGGAGACCGGCAACCAGGCCATCCGGGTGATCGGGCCGGCCCCCGGGGGCGCCCACTTCATCGAGGTCGTCACTGACGAATTGCCGCTGCGGCAAGCGATGTACCGCTTCTCCCGCAACCTTGTGCTGGTCTCCCTGGTCATCGCGGTCCTGACCGCGGCATTGGTTTATCTCGCGCTCCATTACCTGTTCGTGCGGCCGATGCGGCGCCTGACTGCAAGCCTGGTTGGCTTTCACGAAAATCCCGAAAGCCCGGCAGGGATCATCGTGCCGAGCAATCGTGGCGACGAGATCGGGGTGGCCGAGCGCGAGCTTTCAGACATGCAGCGCGACCTGATGTCGATGCTCAATCAGAAGAGCCGGCTCGCTGCGCTGGGCCTTGCCGTCTCCAAGATCAACCACGACCTGCGCAACCTGCTCGCTTCAGCGCAGCTTCTGTCCGACCAGCTTGCCAGCGTGCCCGATCCGCGGGTGCAGCGCTTTGCGCCGAAACTGGTGCGCTCGCTGGAGCGGGCGATCGCCTTCTGCCAATCGACCCTGTCCTACGGCCGCGCCCAGGAGGCGGCTCCCGACCGGCGCATGATCCCGCTCGAGCCTGTCGTGGACGAGGTCCGGGAAATTGCAGGGCTTGCATCGGACGCTTCGATCGCTTGGATCGCGGCAATCGAGCGCAGCCTTTCAATCGATGCCGACCCGGACCAGCTGTTTCGCGTCCTGCTTAACCTCGTGCGCAACGCGGCGCAGGCGCTGGAGAGCCGTCCCTCCGGCGATATCGGTCCGCAGCAGATCAGGATCACCGGCCGGCGCGAGGGCGCGGTCGCCATTCTGGAGGTTTCGGACACCGGGCCCGGCGTTCCCGCCAAGATGCGCGAGCACCTGTTCGAGGCGTTCCAGACCTCTGGACGGCCGGGCGGTAGCGGGCTCGGGCTCGCGATCGCCGCGGAATTGGTCCGCGCCCATGGCGGGGACATCCATCTGGTCGAGGGTACGATCGGCGCCACCTTCCGGATCGTGATCCCGGACCGGCCGGTGGAACTGCTGAGCGTCCGCAACGAGCGGGCGCGGGCGTAGCCGGCTTGTGCCTTTTTACTCAGTTGGTCATCCCTGGTTACTTGGCGTCGTCAGGGGCTCGCGAAGCGATAGCCCGGAATCCGGAGGTAATTGAGCGGGATTCCGGCTTCGACGGGGAGGTTACCATCGGGCCGGCCAACGGGCCGGACCGGTTGGCATGGCGCGGAATGACGTTAACCCGGGCACCAAATCCTCTTTCCGGACCTTGCCAAGCCGCGCCGGAGCGGTTAGCTAGAGCGCTCTTTCGCAACCCTTCCGATCTGTTCGGAAAACGCATGCGGGTTCGCCCGCTGTCGCTTCGCGAAACACGCGCCCGTAGCTCAGCTGGATAGAGCATCAGACTACGAATCTGAGGGTCGGACGTTCGAATCGTTCCGGGCGCGCCACTTCGGTACAAAACTGGGCACTCCAAAACCTGCCGTTTTTGCGCTGGACGCCGCGACAAGCGTGCGCAGGAGCACGCTTTTCGACCCCATGATGCGCACTTCCTTCGCGTCCACTTCCACGCGCTGGGCCAGCGCGCGCAGGTGGTCGCGGCGGTAACCGCCCGATTCGGTCCGCATGCGCCTGCGGGCCTGGCTGGCGAAGGTCTTGAGTGCCTGGGGCGTGATGCTCGGCCCAGCCCGATCAAGCGCACCCTCGGCCCGCTCTGCGTCCGCACGGGCCTGGTCGCGAGTGGACTGAAGCTCGGTCACGCGGGCCTTGAGCAGTGGATCGGACACATCAGCCACGCCGTTCTCGATGGCGTCGTACAATCGCTTGAGTTTGGCTTCTGCCTCGGACGCTCGCTTGCGCAATTCGGCGATATGCGCCGTTCGGCGCTCGGCGCGTTCTTTGCGGCGATGAAGGACGGCCGATAGAATTTGCTCGAGGCGTTTGGGCTGCAGAAGGCGCTGCTCGATGTGTTCGGCTACCACGCTATCCAGCTTTTCCATCGGAACGGTGCGGCCCTTGCAGCCGGTCTCGCCCTGCCGGGCTTTGGTCGAGCAGGTGTAATACCTGTATCTCCCACTCTTCCCGGTCCTCAATGTCATCGCCCCGCCGCAGGTGGCGCAAAAGCAGATGCCGGTAAGGAGGGTCGGGCCGCTGACGACGCGCGGCGCGGTCAAAGCGGGGCAGCGCGTCCTGAGCAGCATCTGCACAGCCTCGAACTCGGCGGCGTCGATAATGGGCGGCACCGCCATTTCGACGACTTCGGCCTCCGGTTTGCGCTCGCGGGTCTTCCAAATTTGGTGTTGAAGCGGTGGCGGCCGACATACGTCGTTCGCGTCAGTACCTTGTGCACGGCATCGACGCCCCAACGTCCGCCATCGCGGGTTCGGATGCCGGACTCGTTGAGATGCTTGGCGATCGATTTGACGCCCATCGACCCAGATGAGCCGTTTCCCTCGCGCGCCAGGCGATAGATCAGTCGCACTGTCTCGGCCTGGATGGGATCGATCTCCAGTGTCTTCTTGGTGCGGTGGCCGCGCTGCTCGTTCGCTTCCACGACGCGGTAGCCGATCGGCGGCAGCGCGCCATTCCAGAAGCCTTGGCGCGCATTCTCCTTCATCGCTCGCAGCGTATGCTTGGCGTTCTCCTTGGACTGGTATTCGTCGAACAGCGCCATGATCTGGCGGATCATGTTGCTCATCGGGTCGTCGCCGAGCTCCTGGGTGATCGACACCAGGCGCACGCCGTTCTTGGCCAGCCGGCGGACATAAAACTCAAGCTGGAATTGATCGCGGAAGAAGCGGCTAAAGCTGTGGACCAGGATCACGTCGAATGCCGGCGGCTTAGTTGTCGCCGCGTCGATCATGCGCTGGAACTCCGGCCGCCGATCGTCGGTCGCGGACGCGCCCGGCTCGACATAGCCGGCGACGATCTCCCAGCCGCGGGAGGCGCAATAGACCTTCGCCTGGCGGCGCTGATCCGGGATGGAGAGATCGCTGTCGGCTTGCCGTCCCGTCGAGACCCGCAAGTAGAGCGCCGCCCGAACCGTTGCAGTCATGGTGATGCCCCTTAGCCCTTTCCAAACAACTCATCGAACAGATCGCCGAACCAGGCTTCGAAGACATCGATCTCAGCTTCGGTCACCGGCACGTCCTTTGGCCAATCGTCCGTCACCGCCCATGTCGGCGAAGCGCGCTCCATTCGTCGTCGACCAGGACGCGCGGGCGCAGGCGCGTAGTCGTAGAGATCGTCAATTGGCGCGCGGGCCGGCGGACGTCGTAGCTGCGATTTGTGAGCGGGGGCCATGGCGCTACTGTGGCAAGCCGGGCCGATCCACAGAACGGCCGATGTCTACGCCATGTTACGCCACGGTGCTGCGACAGAGGTCCGCCGCCGAAGGCAGGATAAAAGCCGCAAGGTGCGGGCGGCCGGTCGCGCAAGAAGCACCTGCAAGTTCAATCACGCGGCAAACATTGCGAGTATCCAGCGCAACTTGCCATTCTTGCCAATCCGCTGCCGCTGCATAGCTTTCGACACCCTGCGGTGGTCAAGGCGAGCGGCAACGACGAATTGCGCGTCGATCCTGGTTGATTCGTTTCGTCACCGGCGCGGATGCTCTCGCGCATCAGCAAGCCGCGATCGCTTGGCAGCAAAGAGCCGGCACGTCGGCAGCCGGTCAAGGCCCATCGGTCGGCTGAGCCGGTCGCGCGGAGCGCGAGCCTTCACGGGCTGACGCGGGCCAGCAGAGCTCGCCCAAGCGATCATGGCTTGGACCGACCGAACGGTCCTTCAGCACGACAGAGTACGCCGGCTGGCGTCCGGTGCTTTGATGCCGAACGCTTTTCTGCTGGAGGCGCCAGCACGTGCCCTTTCTGTGCCAGCCATGCGCCATCTCCAAAGCCATGTGCAGACAAATGCTTGCATACTCGATCGGGGCGAGCGGGGGCGCCCGCTTTTATCTTGCCTTCCTAATCGGGCGGGCAAAGTCAACTCATTCCTACGCTTTTCTTCGACTTCTCGCACAATACGCATCGCTGCTTCCCTCCATCAACAACGCACGAGCTTCACCACAGCCGCGACCGCGACGTGCA
>NZ_JACRAW010000044.1 GCF_016213215.1 Bradyrhizobium sp.
CATTGGCGGTCGCGGCGCTGATGGACCTGCCGCCGCAACTCGCGGCCTGGTTTGATGTTCGGCCGCGGTTCCGGCAGCGGCACCGGCTTGGCCAGGGCAACCGTCGCGTCCGCCGGCGTGGCGGAAGCGGGCGCCGATACATCGACCGATTTCGTGCCGGTGACCTGGGTCTTCTGCTGATTTTGATCCTTGCTTTGATCTTTGGCCGGCGCGGTCTGGGGAAACAGTTTTGCGATCTTTTCGGATGGCCGGGGATCGGGCAGAGGCATCTTCTGGCCGCGTGCCACGGGATCCAGGCTCTTCGGCACCAGCATCACAAAATGCATGTTGTGACGCAACCGCCCCGAGACCCGGCCGGCATCGGCGCCAGCCCCGAAGTAGAGATCGGCGCGCGCCGGACCCACGATCGCCGAGCCGGTATCCTGCGCGATCATCAATCGGCGGAACGGCGTCTTGGCTCGTTCGGATTCGATCGGCAGCTCGCCTTCGATGAAGAACGGCGTGCCATAGACGTGCAGCGACTTGTCCACTGCGATCGACCGCCCCGGCGTCAGCGGCACGCCCTGTGCGCCGACCGCTTCATCCTTGTCGGAAAGCTTGACCTCGCGGAAGAAGATGTAGGAACGGTTCTGCCGCCGCACTTCCTTGGCGCCGTCAGGGTTCTGCTCCATCCATTCCCTGATCTTCTGCATCGACATCTCCTCTTTAGGGATGATGCCACGGTCGATCAGAACGCGACCAACCGCCGTATACGGGTAACCGTTATGGGCATCGTAGTTGATGCGAACGGTGAAACCGTCCTCGAGCCGAATGCGCGCCGAACCCTGGATCTGCGCGAACAACAGCTCGGTCTGGTTCTTCAGCCAGCAAATCTCCAATCCGCGGCCTGCGATCACGCCATCTTCGATTTCGCCGCGCTCGTAATATGGCACGAGCTTGCGCCGCCCAATCTTGCGGAACACCTGGCCCTTGTTCGGCAGGCTGGGAGAGGCCTGGGTGTAACCACGGACGAAGAGGTTAGAGGGGCGGCGATAGACCGGCACGGTGTAGAGGTCCGTTTGCGTCCTCGATCCCTCGAGGATCGGCTCGTAATACCCCGTGACGAAGCCGTCCGCTTCGCCGAGGCGCGAGATGCGCACGGGCAGGAAGTGCTCCTCAAAGAACGCCTTTGCCTTTGCATCGTCGGAAAGGTCGTGCGACCTCGCGATCTGGCAGGGATCGCGCAGCGAGGTCCCCAATGCCTTTGGTTCGGCGGGCGGCTGGCGCTGCGCGGCGATGGAACGGCAGCTTGCACGAAACGCCTTGTAGGCAGCGAGATGGTCGTCTTCCCTCCAGCCGACCATGTCGGACCAGGCGAGCGGAAGGTATTGCGCGCCGGGGATTTCCAGGGGAAAGGCAAGCCGGGGGTAGGGCAGGTGGCGAGCAGGGACGGCTGTCGCCACCTCGGGACTACGATGGACGCGGTGATGGCGGCGCGAGGCTTCCGCGCCAAGCGAAAACACCGATAGCGCCACGGCGCCGACGCACGCCGCCGTAGCGAATCGTTTCAAGCCGCTTGCACTATTGCGCGCTTCCGGTGCCAACCAGCTTCCAATTCGGATCGCGAGAGGTGATATCTCGGGCGAAGGTCCAGACGTCGGTGATATCGGCGACCTTGTCGGGACTGCCGTCGACGATATTGCCGGCCTTGTCGCGGGTCACCGAAATCATCTGCGAAACGAAGCGGACGGTCAGTTGCGCGGTACGGTCGCGCAGCTCCGCGCTCACCAGCTCGGCCTTGTCGATCGAAACGAACCGCGTCTCGGTCTTCTGCTCGGCCTTCTCGCGCTCCTTGATCGCGGCATCGAAGCTCTCGAAGACTTCCGACGAGAGCAGGTCGCGCAGGGCCCGGCGATCACCATTGGCGAAGGCAAGCACGATCATCTCGTAGGCGCCGCGGGAACCGCTGACGAAATGACGCGGATCAAAGGACGAATCCTTTTCCACAATGGCGTCGAGTCCCTGCGCCAGAGCCGAATCCGGCTCCGCGACACCCTTCCAGCGGTCGGTCGGCGGCATCGCCTCAGCTGTTGGAGGGGGCGGCGGCTGATCGATCACCTTGCCCGGTATTGAAACGATGTTCTTGTCCTGGGCGCCCTGCAACGCGTTGCGCGCGGCGCGATCGAACGGTGGCCGCTCATTGCCGGTGCGCTGCCCGAGCACGTTCCGTAGGCGCAGGAAGATGAAGACCGCCAGCGCTAGGAAGATAATGGTATAGATATCCACGTCGTGTTCGCTTTCTGGTCTTTGCCGGAACTGTTCCGGCGGTGGGCCGCCCCACAAAGGGAACGGCGAGGCTGCATCACCGTTTCAAGTCCGCAGGATGTAGGCACGAAATCTTGCCCAGCCAATGGCGCGTTTTAGCGCATCGGAATTCTAGCGCGTTTTGAGGTTAAGGGGAAACCCGATCCTGCCTGGAAATCGCGCATATTCAATCGTTTAAGGTTATTGGGGAGCCGGTCTGGCAGCCCGATCGACCCTTGCCCAGGCGTTGTCCGGTCAGCAGAGCGGCCAGTGACCGTTCGTCCTTGTGGAACGTGGCGCGGCTATGTTAGCCACTCGCCGCAACAAATGGCCCATTCGGGTTAGGAGAGAAGTCATGACCAACGGCAACGGGACCCCGCCCGAAGCGGCTCCCCCGCCCCAGTTGAACGTGCTGGCGCAGTACACCAAGGATCTGTCGTTCGAAAATCCGAACGCACCGGCCTCGCTGCAGCCCCAGGCGCAGCCGCCGCAGATCAACATCCAGATCAACGTCGGCGCCAACGGCCTCTCCGAAAGTGAGTACGAGGTTACCCTTTCGGTTGAGGGCAAGGCCGAGAACGCGGGCAAGCTGATGTTCAGCTTCGAGCTGGCCTATGCTGGCGTGTTCCGTATCGTGAACGTGCCGAAGGAAAACCTGCATCCGCTGATCATGATCGAGTGCCCGCGGCTGCTGTTCCCGTTCGCCCGCGAGATCATCGCAACCGCTGTCCGCGACGGCGGCTTCCCGCCTCTGATGCTGGACCCGGTCGATTTCGTCGGTCTGTACCGGCAAAACATGGAACGGCAGATGGCCGCGCAGCAGGCAGCGGCACCGGCCAAGCCGAGCTGAGACCGGCGCTGATCCGCTGAAGATTTCTCCTGCAGAGCGCGCGTGCTTCGCGCGCTGACGGCGTCATGCCTGAGAAGCGGGTGAGGTGAGAAACTCGTTCCAGATCGCCTTGTCGCCCAAGGAGGCGATAAAGGCACGATGCGCGTCGCGCTCGGTGTCGGTCACCCGCGGTGCGAGGGGCGCCGGTCGCTGTCGCCGCATCAGCTCGCCCGACACGCCGACCCGGATCTCCTCGCTTTCGGCGGCGAGGATAAGCTGCGACTGACGCGCCCCGATCAGGTCGACGTAGACCTCGGCAAGCAGTTCGGCGTCGAGCAGCGCGCCGTGCTTGGTGCGACGGGAATTGTCGATCGAATAGCGTGAGCAGAGATCGTCGAGGCGATTCGAAACGCCGGGATGCTTGCGTCGCGCCAGCAGCAGCGTGTCGACCAGTCGCTCGCGCGAGATAGCCGGGCGCTTGATGCGCTCGAGCTCGGCATTGATGAAGCTGACGTCGAACGACGCGTTGTGGATGACGAGCGGCGCGTCGCCGATGAACTCCAGAAACTCCTCCACCACTTCGGCAAACAGCGGCTTGGCGGCGAGAAACTCGGTCGACAGGCCGTGAACCGCAAAGGCCTCCGCCGGCATGTCTCGCTCGGGATTGATGTAGCGGTGGAAGCTCTGTCCGGTCGGCATGCGATTTAATATCTCGATGCAGCCGATCTCGACGAGGCGATCGCCTCGCAGTGGATCGAGGCCGGTGGTTTCGGTATCGAGAACGATTTCGCGCATGATGGTCGCCGGAAAAGCGGGCGAATCAGCTCCGCCGCTGCGGCATCTTAACGACCTCGCGCAGAATGTCGCGGATTTGCGCCCGCACCGGATCGAGGCCGTGCGAGGTATCCACCACGAAATCGGCACGCTTGCGCTTTTCGGCATCCGCCATCTGCCGCACCAGGATCGCATCCAGCTTTTCTTCGGTCATGTTCTCGCGAGCCAAAACACGCTGGCGCTGGTTTTCCGGAGAGGTGGACACCAGCACGACGGCATCGACCCGTTTTTCTCCGCCGGTCTCGAACAGGAGCGGGACGTCCACCACTGCGACCGGCGCGCCGGCGCGCTCGGCATCTTCGAGGAACTTCTGATGATAGGCGCGCAGCATCGGATGGACTATGCCCTCAAGCCGCCTCATGGCCTCCGGATCGTGGACGACCTTCGCCGACAGGCGGGCGCGATCGACCTTGCCGTTGGCAGTCGTGCCGGGAAAGGCCTCCTCGATCGCCGGTACGGCCTCGCCCTCGTAAATCTTGTGAACGGTGGCGTCCGCGTCATAAACGGGGACACCCGCCTCCTCAAACAGCTTCGCGGTGGTTGATTTTCCCATTCCAATCGAGCCGGTCAGTCCCAGAATCAGCATTGAGGCGCCACCATCAAAAAGTGCTTACAGCGCAAGTAGGCGCTCGCGCCTCAGAAATGCAAGCAACGACAATAATGGCAGGCCGAGAATGGTGAAATGATCGCCATCGATTCGCTCGAACAGATGCACGCCCATGTGCTCGAGCTGGTAGGCGCCGACGCTGGTCGTAATCCTTTCGCCCACTTGTTCAAGGTAGGTGGCGATGTCCGCCCCACGCAGTGGCCGCATGGTCATGCGCGCAATCGAAACGTCATCGAACAGGATATTGCCGTTGCGGGCAATCGCCACAGCGGAATGGAGTTCGTGGGTGTGACCGGCAAGCAGAGCCAACTGCGCAGCAGCCTGGACAGGGTCGGCGGGCTTGCTGAACAGGCGGTCCCCCAGTGCAAGCGTCTGGTCGGCGCCGATCACATAACGATCGGCATGTTCTACCGATACGGTCCTCGCCTTCTCGCGGGCCAGGAGCAGAGCGATGTCGCGCGGGCTGGGAAGCCGCGAATTCTCCTGCAAGGCGCGCTCGTCGATATCGGCCGGCATCGCTTCGAATTCGAGGCCGCAACTGGCAAGCAGCATTTGCCGCGCACGACTTTGCGAAGCCAGGATCAAGGGAGCGTCGCCGAGCCAGAAAGTCATCGCTGGTCCATCTATTCCGGAATCCGGTTACGCTGGCGATCGGTATAGAGTTTCATGACCGCCGCCGCAGTTTCCTCGATGGACCGTCTGGTCACATCGAGCAGCGCCCAATTGTACTTCACACTGAGCTTGCGGGCGAAGGCAACCTCGTCCGCCACGGCCTGCTTATCGATATAGGTGTCGTTACCACCGGGACCCGCGCCCATGCTGAGTAGCCGATTCTGGCGGACCTGGATCAATCGCTCGGGCGTTGCATGCAGGCTCACCACCAATGGCTTCTTCAGCGTCTCAAGTTGATGGGGGATCGGAATACCCGGAACGAGCGGCACATTCGCGGTGCGGATACCGCGGTTGGCAAGATAGATCGAGGTGGGAGTCTTCGAGGTGCGCGAAACGCCGACGAGCACCACGTCCGCTTCTTCCAGGCCTTCGACGTGCTGGCCGTCATCGTGCATCATGGTGTAGTTCAGCGCGTCGATGCGCTTGAAATAGTCTGCGTTGAGGACGTGCTGGGCGCCGACCCGACCGGCCGTTGCCGCGCCGAGATAGGCTTCGAACAGCTGCATGACCGGACCGATTATCGACAGGCTTGGAACGTTGATCTCCTTGCACTTGCCTTCGAGACGGTCGACGAGATCCTTCTCGAGCAGAGTGAACAGCACGATGCCCGGGGCTTCCTCGATTTCGTCGAGGACGCGATCGAGCTGCTTCTGGCTTCGCACCAGCGGATAGACATGTTCGACCGGCGTCACGTTCGCATATTGCGCAGCGACCGCGCGCGCGACGGTGATCAGGGTTTCGCCCGTCGAGTCCGAGACGAGGTGGAGATGGAAGTAGTTGGTCGAAGTCGGCACGAAAACCCTTTGTATTACGGGTGGGCTATCTGTGGATCCCTGTGGAGCTTAACCCGACGGAAAGAGATCTGCGACAGCACGCCCGGGATAACGGCCAGATTTCTTCACAGTGCTGGGGAACAGGACAACGTGGCCTGCCTCCCGAAACGCAAACGGGATAGTGGGGACCTCCCTCTTCATAAGCTGCTGACAATTCGGCGCAAGTCTTTGAACCGCAGTACGTTCCCGCGTCCGGTCGGATTGGCTCAGGGAATGTTGACCGATGTGAACAACGCAGGCGCAATGGCCGGACAGCCTTGCGTGAGTCAAATCCACGCTCACTCAGACTCAAACCTTAAGAATCTAAGATTTATTAGTTTAGAAGAGGCCAGCCAGCGGATATGTCTCGGCAAGCGACTTCAATTTTCGGCGCTGCCGGAGCGCAAGGACGGTGAGGCATCGGCATGTATTTGTGGATCAAGGCTTTGCATGTCATTGCCATTATCTCGTGGATGGCCGGAATGCTCTACCTGCCGCGGCTGTTCATTTATCATTGCGAAGCGGAGATCGGCTCGAAGCAGTCCGAGACGTTCAAGGTGATGGAGCGCCGACTGTTGAAGGTAATCATCAATCCGGCGATGATTCTCGCGTGGCTTCTCGGGCTCTATCTTGCGTGGTCGGGGCATTGGTTGGCTTCGGGTTGGTTGCACGTCAAATTGGCGCTGGTGATCGCTCTGTCCGCCGTCCACGGTTTCTACGCACGGTGGGTGAAGGATTTCGCCGCCGACCGGAATAAGTATAGTCAAAAATTCTATAGGATAATCAATGAGATACCAACGATCTTGATGATCGCTATTGTGATCATGGTGATCGTAAAACCATTTTAAAGCCGTCTGGAGTTGACAGCTCAGTGCTTCGGCTTGCGGAGTATCAGCCGATTTTCTATATTCTCCTGATCCCCACCCAATGCAGGCGGATGTGGCTGTCTCCCGGTCTCTTGTGAGCCGGCCGGCGCATCAGGTTTCCAAGCCTCAAAGGCGCTTTCCTCGGTAGACCTGCGGACCTGTTGCTTGCGTCCGCACCAAGCCACATCGCACCGCTTCCCAGAGTTACCCCACAGGATCACCCCAATGCGGGAAATCAAACTTCAAGACCTCAAGTCCAAGACCGCGGCCGAGCTCGTTTCGTTTGCGGAAGAGAACGGGGTGGAGAACGCCAGCACCATGCGCAAGCAGGAGTTGATGTTTGCCATTCTCAAGCAGCTTGCAATCCAGGAAACCGACATCATTGGGGAGGGCGTCGTCGAGGTGCTCTCTGACGGCTTCGGGTTCCTGCGCTCGCCGGACGCGAATTATCTGCCGGGACCGGATGACATCTATGTCTCGCCGTCGCAGATCCGCCGCTTCGGGCTTCGCACCGGCGACACTATCGAGGGCCACATCCGCAGCCCGAAAGAAGGCGAGCGCTATTTCGCGCTGCTCAAGGTCAACACGCTGAATTTCGAGGATCCGGAAAAGTCCAAGCACAAGGTCAATTTCGACAACCTGACCCCGTTGTTTCCCAATCAGCGGTTCCGGATGGAGATCGACGATCCGACCCGGAAAGATCTGTCGGCGCGAGTCATCGACATCGTTGCTCCTATCGGCAAAGGCCAGCGCGCTCTGATCGTCGCGCCGCCGCGTACCGGCAAGACCGTGCTGATGCAGAACATCGCGCATTCGATCACGCACAATCATCCGGACTGCTATCTGATCGTCCTGCTGATCGACGAGCGGCCGGAAGAAGTCACCGACATGCAGCGCTCGGTGAAAGGCGAGGTGGTGTCCTCGACGTTCGACGAGCCGGCGGCGCGTCACGTCCAGGTGGCGGAAATGGTGATCGAGAAGGCCAAGCGCCTAGTGGAGCACGGACGGGACGTGGTGATCCTGCTCGACTCGATCACACGGCTTGGCCGCGCCTACAACACGGTGGTGCCGTCGTCGGGCAAGGTGCTGACCGGCGGTGTCGACGCCAACGCCTTGCAGCGGCCCAAGCGTTTCTTCGGCGCGGCGCGCAACATCGAAGAGGGCGGCTCGCTCACGATTATCGCAACGGCGCTGGTCGATACCGGCAGCCGCATGGACGAAGTTATTTTCGAAGAATTCAAGGGCACCGGGAACTCGGAACTGATTCTGGACCGGAAGGTCTCCGACAAGCGGACCTTCCCGGCCATCGACATCGCCCGTTCCGGCACCCGCAAGGAAGAGTTGATCACGGATGCGCAGGTGCTGAAGAAGATGTACGTGCTGCGGCGTATCCTGAACCCGATGGGCACGATGGACGGGATCGACTTCCTGCTCGACAAACTACGGAATACCAAGAGCAACGCGGAATTTTTCGAATCCATGAACACCTAAGTGGAATTGGACGCTTGGACTACAGGGCGCCTGCGGGCGCCCTTTTCTTTTTGCTGCGCTCTTGCTGCAGCGGAACTGCAAAAAACGTGGGAAGGTCAAGCCGCTGGACCTGAGGACATTAAGTTATTGAAATAGGTAGGAAATATGCTGAGTCGCAAATAGCTGGCTACGGCCGAGGCGATCTAGCAGCAAAATTGCTGCAGCTTCATGCTGCGATGCAACATGCAGCATTCCCTTTCCTAGGTGGCCTGTTCCAGCGGCGCCCGATCACCGCGAAAGCGGTGAGCTAAACACGTTGCGTTCTCTTGCCGTGGCGGACAAATAAGTGATGCATCCGCGTGACCAGACCATCTTTGCTCTTTCGTCGGGCCGACCGCCGAGCGCGGTCGCAGTTGTAAGGGTGTCGGGTCAACAGGCTGGTCCGGCAATAGCTGCCTTGGCCGGAGAACTTCCGACCCCGCGGAGGGCACGTCGGGTCTTGTTGCGTGAGGGCGAAGGCCAGCCGATCGATGATGCGATCGTGCTGTGGTTTCCGGGACCGGCGAGTGCGACCGGCGAGGACGTCGCCGAATTTCACGTTCACGGCGGACGTGCTGTCCTGTCCGCCGTATTCGCGGCATTGGCGTCGATCGAAAACGTCCGCGCTGCCGAACCTGGCGAGTTCACCCGGCGCGCGTTCGAGAACGGCAAGCTCGATCTGACGGAAGCCGAAGGTCTGGACGATCTCATCCACGCCGACACCGACCGTCAGCGGCGACAGGCGCTTCGACAGCTCCGGGGATTGCTGGGAGACAGGGCTCGGGATTGGCGGGCGCGAATCATCGAGGCAGCCGCCCTGATCGAGGCAGGGATCGATTTTTCCGACGAGGGCGATGTGCCTACGGAGTTGATGGCACCGGCGCTCGTGACCATCAAAGCGTTGCGCGACGAGATTGCGGAGGTGCTGGCCGGGCAGGGCAGAGGCGAACGCTTGCGCGAAGGGCTGGTCGTCGCGATCGCCGGTCCACCCAACGTCGGCAAATCGACCTTGATGAACCAGCTCGCGCGACGCGAGGTCGCGATCGTGTCGCCACACGCAGGGACGACGCGCGACGTGATCGAGGTGCAGCTCGATCTGGACGGCTATCCAGTCACTGTGATCGACACCGCGGGCATTCGCGACACAGCTGATCCGGTCGAGCAGGAGGGAGTTCGGAGGGCACGGGCCCGAGCGGCCGAAGCCGATCTGGTGCTGTGGCTAACGGATGGCAAGGTGGAACGAGGAAGTCGATCGGACGGCGAGTCGGAGGTCTGGATCATCCGAAACAAGATCGATCTTGAAGCGGGTCCGGAGAGATCGGGAGGATGCGAACAAGCGTCAGCCGGGCCGCAGGTTGGCGGAAATTATTTTGCGATTTCGGCGAGCCGCGGAGACGGCGTCGCGGAGCTCGTTGCGGCGCTGGTGGCGTTTGCATCGAATTACTTGGGCGGCAGCGAGGGGGCCGTCGTCACGCGGGTGCGGCAGCGGGAATTGCTGCAGGAGGCGCTGAATTCATTGGAGCGCAGTCTGCGGCTTGAGCAGGGTGAGGAGCTGGTGGCCGAGGAATTGCGTGCCGCGTCGGTCGCCCTGGGCCGGCTGCTTGGCCGGATAGATGTTGAGGACGTTCTGGGGACGATCTTTCAGACCTTCTGCATCGGCAAATGACGAGACACCCTGCCCTGCTCGGTCCATCGTTTCTTGTTTCACGTGAAACATCCGGATCTCGGCCGCTGGCCTAGCTCCGAGGACACTTCCATCGCGCTCGCCCCGGACTGGACTTGTTTCACGTGAAACAGAACTCCGTATTCGCTCTTCCGGCTCCCGCAGCTTCGCGGTAGAAGGCGTTCATGCTCGCAGCGCAGGATTTCTTCGACGTCATCGTTATCGGCGGCGGCCATGCCGGCTGTGAAGCCGCGGCTGCCGCCGCGCGAATGGGTGCGGCGACCGCGCTGGTGACGCACCGGTTCGCGACCATCGGCGCCATGTCCTGTAATCCGGCGATTGGCGGATTGGGCAAAGGTCATCTGGTTCGCGAGGTCGACGCCCTGGACGGCCTCATGGGTCGGGTGGCGGATTTGGGCGGCATCCAGTTTCGCATGCTCAACCGACGTAAGGGCCCTGCAGTCCGTGGCCCGCGTGCTCAGGCGGATCGCAAGCTCTATGCGGCCGCGATGCAGGCCGCGATCAGCGAGACCGTCGGGCTCGGTGTGATCGAGGGCGAAGCGGACGAGCTGACGATCGCCGACGGGAGAGTGACCGGGGTACGACTGGCAGACGGTCGGCTCCTGCGGGCAGGAGCGGTCGTTGTCACCACCGGCACGTTCCTTCGCGGATTGATCCATCTGGGTGAAAAGACCTGGCCGGCGGGGCGGGTCGGGGAAGCGCCCGCCATCGGCCTTTCGACCTCGTTCGAGCGCGCCGGCTTTGCGCTGGGCCGCCTGAAGACCGGCACGCCTCCGCGATTGGACGGCACCACCATAGACTGGTCGGCAGTCGAGATGCAGCCCGGAGACGATCCGCCGGAGCCGTTCTCGGTCATGACCGGTCGGATCACGACGGCACAGATCCAGTGCGGGATCACTCGCACGACTGCGGCGACGCATGAGGTCATTCGGGCGAATGTGCACCGCTCGCCGATGTATTCGGGGCAGATCAAGAGCACGGGGCCGCGCTATTGTCCCTCGATCGAGGACAAGATCGTCCGCTTTGGCGATCGGGACGGCCATCAGATCTTCCTGGAGCCTGAGGGGCTCGACGACACCACCGTCTATCCCAACGGCATCTCGACTTCGCTGCCGGAAGAGGTTCAACTCGCGATCCTGGCCTCAATCCCGGGGCTGGAGCGGGTCCGGATGGTGCGGCCCGGCTACGCCATCGAATATGATCACGTGGATCCGCGCGAACTGGATCCGACCCTGCAGACCAAGCGAGTCCGCGGCCTTTTCCTGGCCGGGCAGATCAACGGCACGACGGGATATGAAGAGGCGGCGGGGCAGGGGATCGTTGCCGGTCTGAATGCCGCCCTGGCAGCGGGCGGAGCGGCACTCACCGTTTTCGACCGCGCCGACGGCTATCTCGGTGTGATGATCGATGACCTGGTGACGCGGGGGATCGCCGAGCCGTATCGGATGTTCACCTCGAGAGCCGAATATCGGCTAACGCTGCGGGCTGACAATGCGGATCAGCGCCTGACCGACAAGGGGATCGCGCTCGGATGTGTCGGCAGCGCCCGGGCGCAGCGGCACGGCGCCAAAATGAACGCGCTGCGCGCAGCCAGGAGCTTGGCAAAATCGCTGGCGCTCACGCCGAATGAAGCGGCAAGGCACGGCCTGGCGTTGAACAAGGATGGCCAGCGCCGGTCGGCCTTTGAACTGCTGGCCTATCCGGAAATCGGCTGGTCTGAAGTCCGCGCCATTTGGCCGGAGCTGTCGGCCATTGACCCTGCGATCGCGGGCCATCTGGAGATCGACGCCAAGTACGACGTCTATCTGGAGCGCCAGAACGCCGACGTCGACGCCTTCCGCCGCGACGAAGCGCTGGTACTGAGCGAGGTCGATTACCGGCTGGTGCCGGGCCTCTCCAATGAGGTGCGCGCGAAGCTCGAGACCGCGCGTCCGTGGACCGTCGGCCAAGCGGCACGGATCGACGGCATGACGCCAGCGGCGCTGGGCATCCTGGCCGCCTATCTTCGCCGCGAGGCCCGAAAGAAGACCTCGGCAGCGAGCGTGTAGTCAAAGCGGGGCGTTTCACGTGAAACATCTGGGCGTCCGGTGGACGAAGTGACCGACGAGATCGTCGCGGCCGAGGGAGTCCAATGACCAGATCCGGGAAATCGAAATCGCCACAAGCCGCTGCGACCGCATTGCGTGCTCCCTCGTCGGATCTGGCTTCCGACAAAGCCACCGCCCTGGCGCTCGCTGCCGTTTCACGTGAAACAGAACAGCGCCTGGACCGCTACCTCGATCTGCTCCTGGCCTGGCAGGCTAAAACCAATCTCGTCGCACCCTCGACGCTGCCGCACCTCTGGACCCGGCACATCGCCGATTCGCTCCAGCTCCTGGCCCTCGCACCTTCAGCGAAGGTGTGGGCAGACCTCGGTAGCGGTGGTGGTTTTCCCGGCGTAGTGCTGGCCTGCGCCTTGGCCGGCACGCCCGGTGCCAAGATTCATCTGATTGAGCGCAATGCCAAGAAGGCTGCATTCCTCCGTGAGGCCCTGCGAATTACGTGCGCTCCAGGAGTCGTACATCTCGCTGAGATCGGGGATACTGTGGATAGAATCACCGGCCCGGTCGATTGCGTCACCGCTCGCGCGCTCGCTCCGCTACACCAGCTCATCTCCTTCGCGGAACCGCTGGTGCGCCAAGGCGCAAAGGCGCTGTTCTTGAAGGGTCAAGATGTAGAGGCTGAATTGACCGAAGCCGCTAAATGTTGGAAAACTGAGTGTCGCCTTCACGCCAGTCGGACCGGGGATGGCTGGATCGTGGAGCTCGACAGGATCGAACGGCGCGGCTGAAGCCCGAAGTCAGTGTGGGGTGAGCGGACATGACGGTAATGGACGAGGTAAATCAGGAGACCACTGAGACGATTCCGCCGGGCCATCCGCGCATTCTGGCGCTCGCGAATCAGAAGGGCGGCGTCGGTAAGACAACCACCGCGATCAATCTTGGCACGGCACTCGCGGCAATAGGTGAGCGTGTTCTGATCGTCGATCTCGACCCGCAGGGCAACGCGTCGACAGGTCTGGGGATCGACCGCCGCAACCGCAGCTGCTCGACCTATGACGTCCTGGTCGGCGAAGCCTCCTTGCGCGAATCGGTGGTACCGACGGCCGTGCCGCGGCTGCATATCGCGCCCTCGACCATGGATCTGTCCGGGCTCGAGCTCGAGCTCGGCACCACACCGGGCCGCGCCTTCCGGCTGCGCGATGCGATCGCCTCGCTCAACAACAACGTCTCCCCGGATGCCGATTACACCTACGTGCTGATCGACTGCCCGCCGTCGCTGAACCTTCTCACCGTGAATGCGATGGCGGCATCGGACGCGATCCTGGTGCCGCTGCAGTGCGAGTTCTTCGCGCTCGAAGGCCTCTCGCAGCTGCTGCAGACGGTCGAACAGGTGAAGTCGAATCTCAATCCGAACCTGTCGATCCACGGCATCGTGCTGACCATGTTCGACGCGCGCAACAACCTGTCGAACCAGGTCGTCGCCGATGTCAGGCAGTTCATGGGCGAGAAGGTCTACAAGACCATCATTCCCCGCAACGTGCGCATCTCCGAGGCGCCGTCCTACGGCAAGCCGGTGCTGGTCTATGATCTGAAATGCGTCGGCAGCGAAGCGTATTTGAAGCTCGCCACCGAGGTGATCCAGCGCGAGCGCGATCTGCGCGCGAATTGATCAAGAGAGTGTCGTTCCGGACGATCCGCGCAGCGCATTGATCCGGAATCTCGAAACCAGAGGACATGAGCATCGAGAGCCCGGGTTCGCGCCCGGAATGACGGTGGAAAGTAACAGGAGCGTTCGAGTTGAATCCAAGGGAGCTGGCGATGGCCGACGAAGCGCGTTCGCGATTGGGCCGCGGTCTTGCAAGTCTGATCGGCGATGTGGGCGGTGAGGCCGCGCATGTCGAACGGCCGCGTACGCAGCGCAAGGTGCCGATCGAGTTCCTGAAGCCCAACCCGCGCAACCCGCGCCGCAATTTCTCCGATACCGAGCTGCGCGAGCTTTGCGATTCGATCAAGCAGCACGGCGTGATCCAGCCGATCGTGGTGCGGCCGGTACGGGGCACGTCGGACCGCTATGAAATCATCGCCGGCGAGCGGCGCTGGCGCGCTTCGCAGATGGCGGGTCTGCACGAAGTTCCGATCGTTCCTGTCGATGTCAGCGACAGCGACGCGCTCGAGCTTGCGATCATCGAGAACGTTCAGCGCGAGGACCTCAATCCGATGGAAGAGGCGCAGGGCTATCACGCGCTCGCCAACGAGTTCAAACGCAGCCAGGAAGACATTGCCAAGATCGTCGGCAAGAGCCGCAGCCATGTCGCCAACATGATGCGGCTGACCAGATTGCCGGCGGAAGTTCAGGCCTATATCGCGCTCGGCCAGCTATCCGCCGGTCACGCCCGTGCCCTGATCGGCGTGCCGGATCCCCTCGCCGCCGCCAAGCGGATCGTCGAGGAAGGGCTGAACGTGCGCCAGGCCGAAGCACTCGCGCATGAGGAGGGCGTGCCGGAACGCAAGCCGCAGAAGGCCCGTGGCGGCAAGACGAAGGATCCGGACACGATCGCGCTGGAGAAGCGCGTCGGCGACGCGCTCGGGCTCAGCGTTTCGATCAATCACCGCAATCCCGGCGGCACGGTGCAGATCAGCTATCGCAACCTCGAACAGCTCGACGAGGTGGTGCGACGGCTGGAGAAGAGCGGTTAGCTGGCTGTCCGTTCCGGGGGTGCCCGGAGGCATGCCCGCAATCGCGGTTCTATCCCCGCCGTTTCGCGCCGGCTGCGATCGAGAGCAGCGAACGCTGAGCGATCGCGGCGGCCAGGGCCGGTTGCTTGCGCATGTCGAGCGCGGCGGTGGCGAGCTGCTCGATGATGCCGACGAGGCGCGTGGCGCTGAAGTTGCGCAGCGCGATCTCGACGCTGGTCTTGCGCGAAAAGTGCAGGCGCGGAAATCCGCTGTCGAGCACCGTGGCAACCGGCGTTCCCTCGGCGACGGCGAGCGCGGATTTGTGCAGCCAGGCAGCCTGGCGCTGCGCCGCCGAGATGATCACGCCCGGATAGGTGCCGGCGACCATTGCCTTGCCGAACTCGGTCTCGACGATGTCGGGCTTGCCGGCGAAAGCGGCGTCGACGATCGGATCGAGCTTCAGCTCGGATGCATCGGCCACGACGGCCATGACGTCATCGAGCGTCACCTCTGACTTGCCGTGGGCGTAGAGCGTGAGCTTGCGCAGTTCGTTGCGAGAGGCCTGGCGATCGCCGCCGAGCAGGGAGGTCAGTGTCGCGCGGGCGTCGGGCGCAATCCGCAGATTTGCCAGTCTCAGCTCGTCATCCATCAGCCTGGCGAGGTCGCGTTCGGTGTCCGGATAACAGCCGATCGCGACCGCGGTCTTGGCCCGCTCGCAGGCCTTGCGCAGCGGCGACTCCGGGCGCAGCTCGCCTGCTTCGATGACGACGCGGCAGTCCTTCACCGGCATTTCCGCCAGGGTATCGATACCGCTGGCAAAACTGCGGGAGCCGGCGCGAACGCGGATCGCGCGTCGGCCGCCGAACAACGGCACCGTCATGGCTTCGTCGACCAGCCGGGAAGGCTCGGCCGAAAGCTCGTCGCCATCGAGCCTCACCAGGGAGAAAGGATCGTTCGGGTCATCGACCGCCGAGGCAATCAACGCGTCGGCGCGCTCGCGCACCAGGCCCGCGTCGGGGCCATAGAGCAGGATGATGGGACGGCCCGCGTCGGGGCGGGCGAGAAAGGCGTCAATCTCTCTTCCGCGCAGCGCGACCAAGAACGTCAGGTGCCAGCGGTGAAGAACGACGCCAGGCGCGTCTGGATATTCTCGGCAATCTCGTTGGCGGCGCGGTCCTCCGCATCGCGGAAAGCGCGCGAACGCGCGAAGCGCTGGTAGGAGCCCGGCATGTCGTAGGTCACACGCGAGAACGTCGTACCGGTCATGACCGACTTGTTGGTCGCGAGATCAACAAGATTGTATTGGGCGTCGATGCCGTAGTTCTCGCTGCTCGGCAGCCCGGTGTTCGGGTCGACGATCAGCGACGAGCGGGTCGTCGCGAAGCGCAGCACCAGGCGATGCGTCGGCGGCATGCCGGTCGCACTGCCATAAAGCTTGAACGCCAGCGCGTTGCGAATTTCCACGCCGACCCGAGCGTCGCGCGACGCGTTCGGCTTGTCGACCGGCGGGATTTCCACGCCCATCAGCTTCTCGCGCAAACCGGGCGCGCCGTCGGCACGCTCGGCATACATTGGCTGGAAGCAGCCCGCCGTCAGCGCCGCCAGGGCGGCCACCGCCAGAAGGCGGGCAGCAATGCGGGCTCTAGCAGACGACATTCACGATCCTCTTGGGAACGATGATGACCTTGCGGACGGGTTTGCCGTCCAAAACCACTTTTACTGCATCCAGAGACAAAACGGCAGCCTCGATTTCCGGATTCTGAGCTGCGGCTGCCACGGTAACCTCGCCCCGCTTCTTGCCGTTGACCTGAACGACCAAAGTCACGGTGTCTTCGACCAGCAAATCGCGTTCGATTTGCGGCCAGGGGGCCTCGGAAACGAACCCCTTTTGCCCGATCACCTGCCAGCACTCCTCGGCCAGGTGCGGCATCATGGGGGCGAACAGCTGCACCAGGATCTGGCCTGCCTCCCGTACCGCCCAGGCGAGATCCGGCGTCGGCTTGACGCCCCGCTGCAGCAATTCCGACAACGCGTTGGCGAATTCGCGGATATGGGCGAGGCAGACGTTGAAGTGCAGTCTTTCGATACCGCTGGTGACCTTGTCCAGGGCGCCATGGGCGGCCTTGCGCAAGGCAAACGCATCGGGGCCGAAAGTGGCCGGCCGAGCTGCCGGTGCCGCCTTGGCGACGCCGGCCGTTTCGCTCACCAGCCGCCACAGCCGCTGCACGAAGCGGGAGGCACCCTGCACCCGCTCGTCGCTCCAGATCACGTCCCGGTCGGGCGGGGAGTCCGACAACATGAACCAGCGCGCCACGTCCGCTCCGTAGGTTGCGATGATGTCGTCGGGATCGACCGTGTTCTTCTTCGACTTCGACATCTTTTCGATCGGGCCGATCGAAATTTCTTCGTCGCCCGGCAGCAGGACGGCGCGGCGCTCGCTGCCCGAGGTCTCGATCTTCACTTCGGCGGGGGTGACGTAAGTGCCGTCGGCCTTCTGATAGGTCTCGTGCACCACCATGCCCTGGGTGAACATGCCGGCAAACGGCTCGTCCATGGTGATGTGGCCCGTTGCCTTCATCGCGCGGACGAAGAAGCGGCTGTACAGAAGGTGCAGGATCGCGTGCTCGACACCGCCGATATACTGGTCGACCGGCATCATCCGGTTGACCACCGCCGGTGTCGTCGGCGACTTCTCGTTCCAGGGATCGGTGAAGCGCGCGAAATACCACGACGAGTCCACGAACGTGTCCATGGTGTCGGTCTCGCGCTGGGCCTTGCCGCCGCATTTCGGACAGGTGACGTGCTTCCATGTGGGATGATGGTCGAGCGCGTTGCCCGGCTTGTCGAAAGTGGCGTCCTCTGGCAACAATACCGGCAGATCGGCATCCGGCACCGGGACCACGTCGCATTTCGGGCAGTGGATGATCGGGATCGGGCAGCCCCAGTAGCGTTGGCGCGAAATGCCCCAGTCGCGCAGGCGGAAATTGACCTGCCGTTCGGCGACCGGTGCGCCATCGCGCATCTGGCTCTCCAGCCGTTTGGCGATCTCTTCCTTCGCCTGGTCGATGGTCATGCCATCGAGGAAGCGCGAATTGATCATGCGGCCATCGCCGTCATAGGCGGTGTCGGTGATCACAAACGTCTTCGGGTCCTGGCCTTGGGGGCAAACGACCGGCGTGTTGCCGAGGCCGTATTTGTTGACGAAATCGAGGTCGCGCTGGTCGTGCGCCGGACAGCCGAAGATCGCACCGGTGCCGTATTCCATCAGCACGAAATTGGCGACATAGATCGGCAGCTTCCAGTTCGGATCGAACGGGTGGACTGCCTTGATCCCGGTGTCAAAGCCCTGCTTCTCGGCGGTATCGATGATCTCCTGCGCGGTACCGATCCGTTTGATCTCTGCGATGAACTCGGCAAGCTTCGGATTCTTCGCCGCCGCCGCCTGCGCCAGCGGGTGATCGCCCGAAATCGCCATGAACTTGGCGCCGAACAGCGTGTCGGGGCGTGTCGTGAAGATCTTCAGCCCGGTCTCGCCGGAGGGCGCCGTCGCGGGGTCGAGCGCGAAGCGAATCAGGAGCCCTTCTGATCGGCCGATCCAGTTTCGCTGCATCAGCCGTACCTTGTCGGGCCAGCGGTCGAGCGTATCCAGCGCATCGAGCAACTGCTGCGCGAACTTTGTGATCTTGAACACCCACTGGCTCATCTCGCGCTGCTCGACGACCGCGCCCGAGCGCCAGCCACGACCGTCGATCACCTGCTCGTTCGCGAGCACGGTCATGTCGACCGGGTCCCAGTTCACTTTCCGCTTCTCGCGTTCCGCAAGCCCGGCGCGCAGAAAGTCCAGGAACATCTTCTGCTGGTGCTTGTAGTAGGTAGGGTCGCAGGTGGCGAACTCCCTCGACCAGTCGAGCGACAGGCCGATGGAGCGCAACTGCTTCTTCATCGCGGCGATGTTGTCGTAGGTCCAGGCCTTGGGCGCGATCTTGCGCTCGATCGCCGCGTTCTCCGCCGGCAGGCCGAACGCGTCCCAGCCCATCGGATGCAGAACATTGAAGCCCTTGGCGCGCATGAACCGCGCCAGCACGTCACCGAGCGTATAATTCCGGACATGCCCGATATGGATGCGCCCGGACGGGTAGGGGAACATCTCAAGGACATAATATTTCGGCCGCGGGTCGTCATTCCGTGAAACGAAAATCCGCTTTTCGTCCCACTGGCGTTGCCAGCGCGGTTCGGCGTCGCGGGCGTTATAGCGTTCGGAGGTCATGGAATCGCGGCGTTTTTCGTGGCTTCGGCCATCCTGAAGACGGCGGACTAGGCCATAGAAGCCCTTAAGGGGTCAATGGGGCCGCCACGGCTTCTTTTCCCGCTTTTGGCTAGTGCCAGTTAGTCCGAGAAGGGGTCCGGACAAATACGGAGTGGGCGATTGAGGGGGGATTAACAGGTCAGTGGCAGGTTATCGCGCGACCTTCGCGACCTGGATCGGCTTTGTCTATGGATACGACCCTCGACCGATTGGACCACGACTACGCCGCCTCGATCGCGGAAAGGGCCATGCGAACCATGGCGGAGCAGCGCATTCCCGCCACGCCAAACAATTTCAATGTCTGGTTCCACTATTTCCTTGGCGCGCCGGACGATCTCAAACACGCCATCGATATCCTGATCGACAATCGCCGTGCCTTCGATTCCAGGGTCAATCAGGATCTGTTCGCGACCTACATCGAGCCTTCCGATATTACGATTGCCGCCACAGCCTCGGGTCAGCTTCAGGCGGTTTTGATGGCAGCGAAGCAGTATCTGGCCAACGCGATTGAGGACAACCAGTCGCACATGCAGGCCATCAGCGACGTGGCCGATCAAACGAACGCAGGGCTCGATCCGAAAGGACTCGTCTCGCAACTGATCGCTGAACTCAACAAAGCCGCCGCTCGCGCAAGCAAGCTGGAAGAGCGGTTCGACGAAAAGAACCGCGAGCTGGATACGATTCGCGACTCACTGTCGAAATCCGAGCAACGCGCCAAGACCGACACGCTCACGGGGCTGCCGAACCGGCGCGCGCTCGATGAGTTCTTCCGCGTCGTCCAGATCGATGCGATGGAAAAAGGCGAGCCGCTCAGCGTGCTGATGCTCGACGTCGACCATTTCAAGAAGTTCAATGACAACTTCGGCCACGGCGTCGGCGATCAGGTGCTTAAGCTGATTGGGCAGGTGCTGCACGACAAAGTTCGCGAAGGCGATCTGCCGGCCCGTTACGGCGGGGAGGAACTGCTTGCCGTGCTTCCGGGCGCGAATCTTGGGGCCGCCACCGCAGTCGCCGAGCGGGTCCGCCGTTCGATCGCCGAATGTCACATCACGCGCCGTTCCACCGGCGAACTTCTCCCGACCATCACCGTTTCGATCGGCGTGGCGCAGTTCCAGCCGGGAGAGTCGATGAACGAACTGATTGAGCGGTGCGACCGCGCTCTCTACCGCGCCAAGCAGAGCGGCCGGAATCGGGTGGTCACCGAGGCCGAATTAGAAACCGCGCTTGCAGCGGCGAGTTAACTCGCAATCGCCATTTCGCCGGTTCCGCCGGCGGCCTGCATCGTGCCGTGCTCGGCCACGTTGTTGCGGCCGCGGTTCTTGGCGGCATAGAGCGCAGCGTCGGCGGCTTCGATCAGATCGACAGGACGCAGCCGGTCATTGGGCCGGGCCGAGGCGACTCCAATGCTCACCGTGACGATCAGGTGATTCGAGGTGCTGTGCGGAAGTGCCAGTCCCAGCACGGCTGCCCGCACGTCTTCGCCGATCTCCACAGCGCGAACGATATCGGTTTTCGGCAGCAGCAGGCAGAACTCTTCGCCGCCATAACGCGCGGCGAAGCCCATGTTCTTGGCGGCAATGCCGGACAGAGTCTCGCCCAGCCTTGTCAGGCAGGCATCGCCCTCCGGATGGCCGTAGGTATCGTTGTAAAGCTTGAAATGATCGACGTCGATCATCAACAGCGACAGCGAGCAGCCGTGCTGCAGCGCTTTCATCCACTCGAAGTCGAAGCGGCTCTGGAAACCGCGGCGGTTGGCGAGCCCGGACAGCGGGTCGACCGAAGCCATCACCCGGAGTTTTTCGTTGGTCGCGACGAGCTCGCGGTCTCGCTCCTGAAGCTGTGCCGCCATCACGTTCAAGGCGCTGGCGAGCGGCACGAATTCGGCTGGCAGGCCGCCCTGGGTTGCGCGCGCCGACCAGTCGCCCTGGCCGAAACGCTTCGTCATCGTGGCCAGCTTCCTGATCGGCTGAATCACGAGCTTTTCTGCAGCGAACAAGGCTCCGAGCAACACGAGCCCGCAGACCAGGCCGAGCAGGAGATAGGCTGTGCGAATGTCTCGGTTTGCCGCCGCCGAGACCTTGTTTTCATCGATGCTGACGATCAGGCGTGCGCCGGTGCCGGCTATCCGGGCGAAGGTGACCGCGAGCTTCGAGCCCTCGATCGCCGTGAAAGAGAGCGAGCCTTCATCCTTGTCCGAATGCAGGGCCAAGTTGGAAATCGCCGACAACAGCGGCAGGTTCTCGAGCGGTCGCCCGATCTTGCCGACCTGGTCGGCCGGCGCCGCAAGCACCGTCCCGGAACCATCGATCAGCACCGAC
This sequence comes from Bradyrhizobium sp., assembly GCF_016213215.1. Lineage (GTDB taxonomy): Bacteria > Pseudomonadota > Alphaproteobacteria > Rhizobiales > Xanthobacteraceae > Bradyrhizobium. Next base: position 21,439 of record NZ_JACRAW010000044.1, read on the forward strand.
GAAATCCCGGGGCGACCGCCCAGGCTGTTCATTATCTTGGACATCCAGTCGAGGCTCACGGTGGCAAGAACAACCGCATCGGAGTCCTTGTTGAGGGCCGAAACCGGATAGGCGGCCATGATGGTCGGTGTCTGGGACGGCCTGGCGAGCAGGAAGTCGCTGAGCACGAAACGCCCGCTCTGTTGCGCCTCCTGGAAGTACTTCCGATCGCTCAAGTTGAGGCCGACATACATGCTGTTGGTCGAGCACTGGATCCGGCCGTCCCCGCCGGCAATAAGCAGGGTGCGAATCCAGGGCAGAGCAGTGGGTAGGCTCGCGTGCAGCACGTCACAGCTGGCGCGGACGCCGTTGGTGGCGCGGATATAGGCCTCTGATTTCAGGAGGGTCTCGACCGAGGACATTACTTCGCGCTGCGAGTCAGCGCTCAACCTCGCCAGAGTAGAAAATTCAGCCGTGGTCTGGGCGATCTGCTTGGCGCGGGCATCCTCAAGCGAACGGACGCGCTCGAGCATCAGCGGGGCCACCAGGATTATCGCGAGCAGGGCCAGCCTCGCCCGGATCCCAAGAAGCTGCTTGAGTTTCGCTCTGTTGCCGTTGAAACTGAACTTCGTCATCTTCTTTCCCACCCCGCAGGCCAGGATAGAGGAAGGGCTTCAAGAAGCCTTTCTCGAACTCGGTAAAATTCGAACTAACTCCGCAGATTCACTATCGACCGAGCGCGAAGATGCCAGAAAATGTTCCGCCGATAACCTCGCATTCACCAAGCGGCCTTGCGGCCGTCGAGCAGCAGATCGCGCGCGCCTGCAAGGAAGCAGGGCGCGAGCGCTCGTCGGTGACGCTGATTGCGGTTTCCAAGACTTTCGGGGCCGACGCGATCGTACCGGTCATCGCGGCCGGCCAACGCGTCTTCGGCGAAAATCGGGTGCAGGAGGCCAAGGCCAAGTGGCCATCATTGATCGTTTCCCACCCGGGCATCGAGCTGCATCTGATCGGGCCGCTGCAGTCCAACAAGGCCAAGGAAGCGGTCGCGCTGTTCGATGCCATCCACTCGGTCGATCGCCCGAGTATTTGCCAGGCGTTAGCCAAGGAAATCGAATCCCAACAAAAGCGACCGCAACTGTTCGTCCAGATCAATACCGGCGAGGAGCCCCAGAAAGCCGGCGTGGCGCCGGGTGAAGCGGATGCCTTCATCGCCAATTGCCGCGAGAAATACCGACTCGAGATCTCAGGCCTCATGTGCATACCGCCACTCAACGAGCCGCCGGCGCCACATTTTGCGCTCACTTCGAAGATTGCCGCGCGCAACGGACTCAGGAACCTGTCGATGGGCATGAGCGCCGATTTTGCAACGGCCATTCACCTCGGTGCGACTC
>NZ_JACRAW010000043.1 GCF_016213215.1 Bradyrhizobium sp.
CGCCTATCCGATCCTCGGCGGGCTTTCCAACGTGTTCGGCACGCTGCTCGCCGTCATCTTCATTCAGGGCTTCCTCATCGAGGGCCTGCGCTTTCTCGGCGATTGGCGCAATCTGCTGTTCGGCGCGCTGATCGTGCTGGCCATGAACCTGCGGCCGCGCGGTTTTCTGGACGCGGGGGGGACCGCCACCCTGAAACGCATGCTGTTCGCGCGCAAGGAGAGCTCCGGTGCTTGACCTTCAGGGCATCGCCAAACATTTCGGCGGCGTCCGCGCGGTGGACGGGGTCGATCTGACCGTGAAGCGCGGCGAAATCCTCGGCCTGATCGGGCCGAACGGCTCCGGCAAGAGCACGATCGTCAACCTGGTCTCCGGCCTGTTTCCGTTGACCTCAGGCCGGATTCTCTTCAACGGCGACGATATCTCGGACCTGCCGTCCCATGCGCGGGTGGGCCTTGGCATTGCCCGGACCTTTCAGAATATCCGTCTATTCGGCCAACTGTCGGTCTGGCAGAACCTCTGGGTCGCGCAGAATTCCCGCCTGCAGCGGCAGGAAATGTTCTTCAAGCGCTGGTTCGGCGGCTCCGCGGGGGTGCAGGCGGAGATCGGGCGAACGCTCGAGTTCTTCGACCTGGCGCACAAGCGCGACGAGCTTGCCGCCAATCTCTCCTTCGGCGAGCAGCGGCGTCTGGAATTCGCCCGCGCCATTTCGGCCAGACCCAACCTGCTGCTGCTCGACGAGCCGGCGGCCGGTATGAATGCCGAGGAGGTGGATCAGCTCGATGCCCGCATCCGCAAGATGCGCGATGAGGGGTTCACAGTCCTTTTGATCGAGCATCACGTCGAGCTCGTCATGTCAGTCGCTGACCGGATCGCCGTTCTGAACTTCGGCCGCAAGATCGCGGAGGGGCCGCCGGCTGCCGTGCAGGACGATGCTGCCGTGCGCGAAGCCTATCTCGGCACGCGGTGAGGTGAATCATGCTGGACGTGTCGGACCTCGTCACGACCTACGGTAAGATCGAAGCGCTCAGGGGCGTGTCGCTGCACGTCGAGGGCGGGAAGATCACCTGCCTGCTCGGACCGAACGGCGCCGGCAAGACGACGTTGATGATGACGATCGCCGGAATTCTCAGGCCTCGCCGCGGCTCGATCAAGCTCGAAGGCACCGAGCTCGTCGGCCTGTCGCCCGCAAAAATCGTCTCGCGCGGTGTTGCGCTGGTGCCGGAGAACCGGCTGGTCTTCCCGGAGATGTCGGTGCGCGAGAACCTGCTGGCGGGGGCATATCAGCGCAGGGACAAGAGCGGGATCGCGGCCGACATGGAGCGCATGTACGCGCGCTTTCCGCGACTGAAGGAGCGGAGGGAACAGCTTGCCGGCACGCTGTCCGGTGGCGAACAGCAGATGCTGGCGGTCGCCCGTGCATTGATGTCGCGCCCGCGCGTGCTGTTGATGGACGAGCCCTCGCTCGGACTTGCGCCCCTTGTCGTGGCCGAGATCTTCGACATCGTCGCTGCGCTCAATCGCGACGGCACCACCATCCTGCTGGTGGAGCAGAATGCACACATGGCCCTCAAGGTGGCGCACCAGTTTTTCCTGATGGAGCAGGGCCGCGTCACCTTCCAGGGCACGCCCGGTCAGCTGGCGGAAGACGAGGTGATCCAGCGGGCCTATCTCGGTACCCGCCGCGTCGCCGGATGATCCGGCAAGTCAGGAGCCAATGATCGATTTCATCCAGAATACGATCGACGGCGTGATGATCGGCGCGTCATACGGGCTGCTCGCGCTCGGCTTCACCGTCATCTTCGGCGTCATGCGGCGCCTCAACCTGTCCTACGGGCCGACCATCATGATCGGCGCCTATTTCGGCACCGTGCTCTATCTGCACTTTGGCGCCGGGCTGCTCGCAGTCGCCGCCGCCGTTGTCGTCGGAGCGGTGATCTCCGGTATCTATGTCGAGCGGCTCTGCTTTGCACCGATGAAGGCCGGTGCCGGGATTGCGTCGATGGTGTCGAGCTTTGCGATCTGGATGCAATTGGAGCAGGCGGCGGTTCTGGTCCTGCCGCGTCACACCTACCCGTTTCCGCCGCTCGTGACCGGCCCCGCGCTCGAGATCGGGCCATTGCTCGTTCGCCCCGACCACTTGATCATGCTGACGGGCGCGCTCCTGCTCGCCGCGGTCGTGCAGCTCGCGCTCTATCGCACGCGCTTCGGCCTTGGCCTGCGTGCGGTGATCGCCAACCCGATCGCGGCGAACCTGGTCGGCGTGGATGTCGGGCGCTTGGTCGTGCTGGCGTTCGCCGCGGCATCGGCCATCGGCGGCGTGGCTGGCTTTCTCGTGCTGGCGGTCGACCAGCAGGTGACGCCGATGTTCGGCATGTGGGCAACGCTCAAGGGCCTGATCGCGATGATGATCGGCGGCCTCGGATCGATACCCGGCGCGCTGCTCGGTGGACTGCTGCTCGGCGTCGTCGAGGTGCACAGCCACTGGCTGTTCGGGCCGCAGGTGCGCGATTTGTTTGCCTATTTCGTGCTGTTCGCGTTCCTTGTGGCGCGTCCGGGCGGCCTGCTCGGCCGCACGATCGACGTCGAGCTGTCGCATAGGGCGTGACCGATGGACGACTATCTGGTCAGCGTAGTCTCCAACATCGGCATCATTTCGTTCGTCGCGCTGTCGGCCTATCTGCTGCTGCTCACCGGAGAGATCTCCTTCGGCCAGCAGGCGTTCTTTGCGATCGGCGCGTATGCGGCCGGCATCGCCACCGCGATGTGGGGTTGGCCGCTTCCGCTGGCCATTGCCTGGGGCGCGGCGGCGGGCGCAGCTTGCGCCGTGACCCTCGGCATCCCGACATTGCGACTGCGCGGACTTCAGTTCGCGATCGCGACGCTTGCGTTCGCCGAGATGGTGCGAATCCTGTTCGAGCTGTGGCGATATCAGATTGACATCGACGGCGAGCCTGTCGGACCCAACGGCACCGACGGCTTTCGCAATATCCGCTATGTCTTCGATCACAACATCGAAGCCTTCGATTTCATGATGTTGATCTATGCGGTGCTGGCGGTCACGCTCGGCAGCTTCATGCTGCTCGAACGCTCGCGGCTTGGCGTCATCTTCCGCATGATCGGTGAGGATGCGACGCTGGCCTCGCTGCAGGGAATTGCGGTCGCCCGCTACAAGGTTTTCGCGGCGGGCATCGCCGGCGCGCTCGCGGCGGTCGGCGGCGGCCTCTATGCCCATCTGACCACCTATGTGGAGCCGCGAACCTTCGATGTCATGCTGGGGGTTCATTCCCTTGCCTACGGTCTGATCGGCGGGCTCGGCACCGCGCTCGGACCGTTGCTCGGGGTCGTCATCGACGTCGGGCTCCTGGAATCGGTGCGATTGTTCGCCGGCTACCGCATGATCATTTTCGGCGGTCTGGTTGCGCTGCTGCTGATCGTTCGTCCACGCGGCCTGCTTGATGAGCGACTGGTGCATGGAATTGGCCGATTGTTCCGCAACGCGAAATCCGGAACGACCCGAACCGGACGAGGGCCGCCATGAGAACGATCGTTTGCACGCTTGTGGCCATTGCGGCACTGCTGGCCGGGTATCCGCAAGCCGCGCACGGCCAGGTGCGCGCCAAGGCTGCCGTGACCTGCGTCTCGGCCGGGCAGGTGCTGGAGTACGACTGCACCATCAAGCTTGCGAACGCGCGCTCCGGCGAACCGCTCTCGGGGCTGACCGTATCCGTTGGAGCGGACATGCCCTCGATGCCCGGCATGCACAACGTGCGCCGCGTGAAAGCGACCGAGCAGGCGGAGAAGGGCGCTTATCACGTCCGCCTCGAGCTCGAGATGCACGGCGACTGGGCGGTGCACATCGATCTGCGAGGCGCAGTGCGCGACCGCGTGGTTGCGATGTTGCGCTTCGAAGAAGCGGAAGTCACTGACGTCAAACCGTCGCCGAGCCGGCGCGGGCATTGAAGCGCGCACAAGTAGGCGCGCCTTGTCTCGTCGCTCCACTTCCGCCGGCCCCGTGAAGACCTCAAGCCGCCGCACCGGCGGTGATAGCAGTATGCACTGTGTCCATTCTAAGCCTAACAGTCCAAACCAACCGCAGACTCGCAGATCACCCCGTCATCCGGTAGGTGTCCCCTGGACAGCGCTTACGAGCAAACGGTGTGGCCTGCGGGCACTTGAGCGCGGTTGCGTTTGCGCTGGCAAGCGGTTTTTTGGCTCAGTGGATCGGCTGCCTCGAGGCGGCCGCGGGTCACATCAATAATTGATCGACGTCTGCGCGAAGATGCCCTCGGCGCGTTTGTCGCCGGCGAGCCTGAAGCGATATTGCAGGGTCAGCTCCCAGTATGAGGGTGGCGCCATATACTTCGTTTCGCCGAACCAGTAGCGAAGCGAGCCGCCGACGCCGGCCGAATAGCCATCATGGACGGCAAAGGAGTCATCGTAGCTCGCCGCAACGACCGCGTGAGGGAAGAACACGAGATTGCTGCTGATGGGATCAAGGCGGAAGCTGCGCCCGAACCGCCCTTCGAAAATCCCAACCAGCTGCGTCTTCTCCAGGAAGCGATCGACCTCGGCATAGATGTACCAGGTCGGCCAGTTCGTCTCCAGAACCCGAAGGTCCGTGCCGACCGTGTACGAATACGCGGCCCTGAGCAGCGTATCGTTGCGCGCCGCGTTTCCCAGGCGGAAGAGCTTGTCGACCTCGAGGACGAGATTGTGGTCCGAGAACGGCTTCCAGCGCGCGCCGACCATGCCTTGCGTCGTTGGCAGGCCTGTGGGACCACCGGCCTGATCATAGAGCGTCTCGAACACCCTGCCGAACACTTCGAACAGCGCGCCGTTACGGTTGCCGAACTCTTCCGGCCGGTAATAGAACTCCGATCCCAGCTGGGACGTATAACTGCTGGTCGGCGAGCTCGCGATCAAAAAGGGGTTTGGGGCCGACCCGACCTTCCCGTATGAAACCGAAGTGTTGATACCCCAGACCCGCGCGAGATCCGCGACGGTTCGGCGGGTCTCGAACAGCTTCTGGTCATCGATATTCAGCCGCCCGTCCGCCTTCGCATCAATTCCTTCCATCAGATAGCTGATCGCCTTCGGGTTTTCGAACCGGCGCATGGCGGCGTAGCCGGCATCGATTGTCGCGCGCGGCGGCAACTGGCCGCGCGCGTGTGCGCGGTCGAAGCGCTGCAGCGCCAACTCGTCGTTTCCGACGGCAACAGCGATATAGGCGAGGTCGGCATCCCGCATCGAACTCAATTGGCCACGCGCAACCGCCTGGTCGAAAAGCGCGCGCGCCTCGGGCTTTCGTTCAAGCTCGAGCAGCGTGTTGATTTGCGCCCGCAAGGCGTCATCGCGTTGAGCGCCGGTCGGGGCCAATCGTTCGGCTATCTTGAAGTGGGGCAGGGATTCTTCCTTGCGCCCCATCGCCTGGAGTGCATAAGCCTTGCGAACGGCCGTGTCATAGCTCGTCGGCAGCCTTTCGAGGGCACGCTGCGCGCGCTGCGGCTCCTTGGCGGCAAGTGCTGCATCGGCGAGCGCCAGCCGGACGTTTCTCGCCTGCTCGGCGGAAAGGCCACGCTGCAGCGCCGCCTCCCAGTCGGCCATCGCTGCGCGATCCTTGTGCTGCAGCTTTCGGGCAAAGCCCCGCTGCGCAAAGACCTCGCCGCTGGCCTGGCCCTGATTGATAACCTTTGTCGCTTCCGCCTCGGCGTCACCCGGGCGTCCCGTGCTCATCAGCAGGTTGAGCAGCAAGAGCCGGTTTGCCAGAAGTTCCGGGCTGGCCTCGATCGCTATTCGGGCCTCTTCGATGGCCGCCGAATAATTCTTCGCGCGCGCTGCCTGATAAGCTTTACCTGCAGCTTCGTATCCTTCCGCCGCTTTGTCGATCGGCGTTGCGATGCTCTGGACCAGCGGCGCTTCCAGGCTGCAGACGGTGCCATACGGCGTAGCGCGACAGTCCTGTACCGGCATTGGCACGTTCTTGCCGTCGCCCTTCAGGGTTGCCTTGTGATTGGCGGCAGCTTCAGCGTCGCCCAGCCGCGTGACAACCTGCGGATCGGTCTTCGAATAGGGGTCCAGGAGTTTTTGCGCGGCACGATAGTCTCCGGAAGCCAGCGCCGCGTCGGCTGCGATGAGCCGGATGTTCTTCTGTTCGAGCTCGGTGAGACCAGGGAGAGCGAGGGCGGCATTTAAATCGACAACGGCCAACGCACGATTGCCGAGCCGCTGCTGGATATACGCTCGCCAAACGAGAGGTGCATAATTACCCGGATCGAGCTTGATGGTGTCCGAGGCGGTTGCGGCGGCGTCAGCCAGGTTATTGTCGGCGAGCTGTGCACTCAGCAACAGCAATCGATAGGACATCACATCCGGGGCGTACTCGACCGCAGCCCGGGCTGCGCGAATCGCTGCCCTTGGATCGCCCTTCTCCAGCGCCTTGTAGCCTTCGCTGGCTGGCTGTTGGGCGAGGCGCTGTCGGATGCTGGCGAGCCTCGATTCAAGCTCCTGGTTCGACGCAAAGGTCTCGGACGCCCGGACAGTGGCCTGTTCGGCCCGCGAGAGATCGCCGGCAGCGACGAGGGCATCGATCAACAAAAGGCGAAGCCGCAGCATATCGGGGCGAAGATCGACGGATGCGGCCGCGCGCGCGCTTGCGGTCTTGTAGTCACCCTGGTTGAACGCCTTGTAAGCGTCGTCGGCAGCGCTATAGGCCTCGCCCTCCAGCGGCCGATCCGGATCAGGCACCTGGGCGTTGGCGCCATGGCAAAGCACGGCCGCAACCAGCAGCCCGCCGAAGGCGGCCCGGCTGATGCCCGAGCCAAAAAGGTGTTTGCCCCCGAAAGCCATTCAACCCAGCGTTAAACAGGTCCGTTAAATACCATTTACAACGTATCCGAGCCATGGAGCCGACGGAACCGCGATTTGGGGGCTGGGGTGCCTTGACTCACCCCGATCTCGTTCACATTGAACGTTTTTTCGCTTGCTGTGGCCTATTTGCTTCGACTTTGCCTCCGCTTTGTAGGGCCAGGATAATGGCCAAAGCAATTAACCATCATTTCCTGTTTCGGATGGCTTCTGCCGTTTTCAAGCGCCAGTCCGCCGCGCTGACAATGCCTTGGGCCGCCCACTCACCGACCGCATCGGGTCCGTTCTGCAGCTGAGCCTCGTTGAACTGCCAGACCAGGAAGCGAACGGGGTTGGATTTGAATTCGGATGACTGGAGGTACTGCAGGAGCGTCGCCCAGGGGCCAAGATCACCAGGATTCCACTTGAGGGAGACCGGCCGGTCAATCCGGTTCGAGAGCCGCTGAGGAAAGCCGAAATAGGGCTGAACGAAGCTGTTTCCGACGACCGCCACCGGAGCCGGTTCAGCATCCAAAAGTCCTTGGTTGTTCCTTGGAGGAGTTCGGATCACATAGGTATCCGGACCAATGGCTCGTTTTCGTTCGGGGGAAAGAAAATTGGCCGCAAGGTCTCCAAGGTGGCGGTCGTTCATCCAGTCGCCGAGCTGGGTGCCTGATCCGGCCTTTCCCGGGAGCGGGCTCTTTGAGATGATCTCGGCCGCGATTTGATCGGCGCTCGCTTCGGCTGCAAATGTCGTCCAGTGGAAGTCCGTTCTATAGAACACTTCCTGTTTGCCCAGCACCACAGCTTTGAAGGCGTCCCTGAGGTCAGGTGCACTCACTCCTTGTGACCGGAGCTCGCTCAGCAGGAAGTCATATCGCTTTCGAACCGGCTCCGAAATCGCCATTCCCTCCGGGAGCAGCGTTTCATAGTAGCGCGGTTTCAATGGAACGATCGCAACGATGAGCTTGATGCCTCGTTCGCTGAGCACACGATTGATTTCGGCGATGAGCTGAACTGATGCCATTTCTGCTTCGGGCTTTGCGACCGAAAGACTCTCCCAGCCGGCGAACAGCCAGTTCGACTTGCCTTCGACAATCGCATCGCGCGCAAGCGAGGGAGATCCCGCGTTCAATAGGACGATCGCCGCGGCGAGCCATCGGGTTAAACGTCTGGTCATCGGGAATCCGGCAACTGGTCGAGAAAGGCCCGCTCATCCGCGGTGAGAGGAGCGGTAAGCGAGCGCATGGGGAACTCCCATATCACGGCCTTGGTGCTTGCCAACACGGCTTGCCGTCTTTGAACAAGCTCCAGCAGCGCTCCGGCAAAGCCCCCGCCTGCCTGGCTCAGCTGTCCAATTTCCCTGGAGAGAGACACTTGCAGATAATCGAGGAATCCCGAATTCAGTGAGAACGAGGAGCCCGCAAGGATGACGGAGGGAGAGGAGGGCTCATCGAGCAAGCTTCCGGATCTTTCGACGTCAGCCTTCAATTCGAGCTCGCGCTCAAGAGCTGGCGCCAAACCTCTAGGCGCTTCCGCAAGACCGGCCATGCGAGCAAGATCGCCGAGGCGCTCGCGGTCGGGGCCTGTCCTCAGCACAACGCGATCCGATCCTGGCCCAAGGCGGGCCTCGATGGCTCTTGCAACCGCTTTTGCAGCGAACTCCGCACCCTGGTTGTTCCAATGCGTATCCGTCCGAAAGTAACCCGGCTGTGGCCACTTATCCTTCACGTCGATTTCAAGCCGCTCCACCGACGCTGTCGCATCGGACCACAGCTGCGATCGCCATCTGGATCGATCCGCGTTCGCTCCGCACAATTGATTTTCCACCTGCTCGGCCTTGTCGGGCACAGGCAATACAAGCAAGAGAATGTTGTGCTCTAGGAGCGCTCGCACCAGAAGCGGAAACATCCTTGCTCGTGCGCGGAGATTTTCGGCGTCGTGGCGGTCTGCTCTCAGTTCTTCGATGGAGTAGAGCCACTCGCTGCAGCCGGCCCAGACCTGCAGTCCGGCATCGTGCAGCAGTGAATATTGCAGCCCTGCGGCGAGCCCATCCAGCCGCGGGCTTCTCGGGATCGCGTCAAACACCGCCTTGTCGAGCTTGCCGGACACAGCGCCGGAGTTGAAGTCCGCCAAGGTCGCCGTCGTGAAGATCTCGGCAATGGCCGCGCCGCCGCGCCAGACGGCCGAGACGAGCCCCACCACCATGATCACCAGAACCGGGAAGATCTTCAGCATGGCAGCCATTCTTCAGAACTGGAAATACAAAAACGGAATGACGGTCCGGCTTTGCATCAGCCAAAGCGAGCACAGCCAAAGCAGGAGAGTGAGCCCGAAGGATGGTCGTCTCGCCATCGATCCAACGATCGGCCATCGCTTTTCGGCTAGGGGCAGATAGATCAGTGCGATGCCGAGCACCAGAGTGACGATTTCGGTTGGCCTGACGAGGGCGATGAAGGCCGGTGACATCGCAAGTCCGTTAACGCCCCATGCCCCGCTGAACATCGTGCCGGCGGTTTGCCAGTCCTGCGCCCGAAACAGCAGCCAGCCCATCATCACAAAGGCGACGGTCAGGACGTGGCCCAGGACGGCAGGAATAGTTGGAAGCCGCATGGCGTCCCAAATCCGGCAGGCGACGAGGCCGATGCCGTGCCACATTCCCCAAATGAGAAAGGTCCAGCTGGCGCCATGCCAGAGGCCGCCAAGGGCCATGGTCACGAGCAGATTGACATTGGTGCGAACGCGGCCGACCCGGTTTCCTCCCATGGGAATGTAGAGGTAATCACGCAGCCAGCTCGACAGGCTGATGTGCCAGCGCCGCCAGAACTCGGTCAATGACGTGCTCAGGTACGGCCGATCGAAGTTCTCAGGAAATTTGAGCCCGACCATGAGGCCCAGCCCGATCGCCATGCTGCTGTACCCCGCAAAATCGAAATAAAGGTGCAGGGTGTAGGCAAGAACCGTGATGAGCACGTCCAGGCTGGACGGCGAGGGAAGAGAGTATCCGCCATCCACCAGTGGCGCCAGCGTGTCCGCAATCAGCACCTTCTGCGCAAAGCCCAGCATGAAGCGGCGCAGGCCCTCGGCAAATTCGGCGGGATCGAAAGTTCGCGACTTCAGCCGCTCCGCAACCGACTGATATCGGACGACCGGGCCCGCGACCAGGTGCCCGAACATCGCCTGATATGTCGAATAGATGACGAGGTTTGTCTCGGCTGCGACAGTTTTTCTGAACACGTCCACTGAATAGGAAATCGCGCCAAAAACGAAGAACGACAAGCCGATCGGCAGCGGAATTGCCGACCAGTTCTTTATTGGTGCCCCGAGCGAGGTGGCGCTCTCGACGAGAAGGTTGGCATATTTGAAGCAGAGGAGGCTCAAGAGCGGCAGCGCGATCGCCATGAGCAGGGCAATTCGGCGCTCCCGGCCGAAGCTCTTCGAGATCCACAGGCCGGTGAACCACGACCAGCAGGCAATGCCCACAAGAAGCGGCACGAAGTCGAACCGCCACCAGCCGTAGAACAGCAGGCTGAACAGCAGGATCGTCAGGTTTCCAAGCGCACTTGGAACGAGCGCATAGGCAAGCAGAAACAGCGGCAGAAAAATGAAGACAAAGGAATCGCTGACGAAGACCATAAATCTGGCGGCCTAGCGCTCTCGAAAGGGCTCGGTTTCGTCGAACTGACCGACGAGCGCCAAGCCGCCTGCCGCCTCGATCAAGAACATGCTGTAGTGGTCGCCCGAGCGAAGCTGGGGCAATGCGGCAGCCGCGCTTCGATCGTTGCAGATTGCCTCGAGCTTGGCCTGGACGGGGTTGATGGTGCGCGATTGCACCGATCCAAAGGTGGTTCCGTTGAAGACCACAGGGCCGTCCGCAATTCTCAAGGAAGCCTCGCAGTCTCTCACGAGACTGTAGAATCGAAGTTGCGCCTTCAGCTCGTTCGAGCTCTCGTTGCCTTCGTCGACCAAATAGGCCGACAATCCCGAAGGGCCGGGTGCAATAAAGATCGTTGAAAACCGGTCCGCCGGAGGAATCACCTCCTCGGCCACTGCCGCGCCGTTTACCGACAGCTTTACAGGCCTGCCGCCGGGGAGGGCACGGTATCGGCTCGCGACTGCAGCGCCATCGAGCTGGATGTCGGTGGTGCCGATATGAACTTGCGCTGGGAGACTCAGTTGTTGGCTCAAGACGACGCGGACAAAGGCGTAGCCCGCCGGCGGACGCGGTGCGTACAGCCTGCCGATTTCCTGGGCCTTGCATTCATTTGGCAGAGCCAAGATCAAGAAGCTCAGCACAGCCAGCAGAGCTTGTCCCCGCAGCTTGACATGGCGAAGGCCTAGGTGGGTTGTGCTGGCAAGGGGAGATCGAAAGAACACAATTACGCTCCACGCCGGGGGACCGGGTCGCCAGAGCTTGGTCGCCCGGTACACATCGACCCGACGGTCATACCATCCAACTCGGGAGCCGGAAAATTGTCTGGGAGCCAAAAGAACCACGTAGTAAATGCCGGCGCCCTCGAAATACCGAAGTCTCTCAATTGGCGTTCCCATAATCCCTGTCAGTCGTAAAACGAATAAATGCCAGGGCGGGCTTGGGCTTGTTCAGTTCCTCAGGCAAAGGTTAATATAGCGCTTGGCGTTTATGCTGAGGGCGTGAAGATTCGCCGGCGGGGGATTGCATGTCGAAAGTTGTCGCGGCTTTTTGCGGAATAAGCCTGCTGTTGGCTGTCAGCGCGCATGCAGCGCCGCTAAATCAGGGCCAATCCGCGCTTGCGCCTGCCCCACTGGCGGAGCAGGTAAAGGTTATCTGCGATGAAGCCGGTCAATGCTACCGACCGCCCAAGCGGCGGCTTACGGCGCGGTGGGTCTACGGCGACGGCAATTTTTATGGTCCTTACACCGAGCCCGGATATTACGGTAATCCCAGACTGCGCTATCGCCTGCTGCCGTATTGGTGGTGGTGAGGTCATTCCCTCAGGGGTCGACCATTGTCGCTGATCAGCGCTTGGGACGAGCGCCGATCGCGCGATAGTCCGATTGCTTTCTGGTACCGAACTGCTGGCCAGCACTCGGCTTGCGCGACATTAGCGTGCCTTCGATTGACGAACTTGCAATTTTTTGGAATGATAATTCCGTTTTGGATATTCAATAATTAAATCCGCGGGGGCTTAATACGAAAAGCGGCCGGCGCCGACATTTTCCACGCGGAACGTGCGCTCATCGCCGCCGGTATCACGTGAGGTCAGCGTAGAAGCAGGTGAGAGTTCGCTTCTGACGACGTGCTTGGCTCCCTCCGGGAAGGCCTTTTGTCGGGCCTGCACATTGGAGGTAAGTGCATTGGGGCGGGTTCAGGGCATTTTTGCTGACCTAAGGCGCCTGCAGGCAGCGCTGGAAAGCATTGCCGCTGATCTGGATGCGATGGAAGGACGACAGCATCCTCTGCTCCGAGGTGCGGCGAAGAGATTGCAGCCGCGCCCAGCTCGCAGCATCGAATCGTTCGTCCAGAATTTCGCGTTCGTTATTGAACGCAAGTCGACGAACAAGATGTAGCCTTTGTGAAGGACTCCGGCCCTTTGTGACCGGATCTGCCTGATCTTGCTCGGCTCGAGCTTTCTAGCGGCAGCCCCGCTTCCGACCAATACGACGGAACGAATGGCCCGCGGCCCGGTTGATCGGCCGGCGGAGTGCGCATCATGAGAACGCAAGCTGTCATCGTTTTGGCCGGCATCATCGTTTCGCCTGCGATTGTAAGCGCCCAAGTCAATATGCGGTACGATCCACAGGCGAACGGCCAGTATAGCGGGCGGGTCGATACGCGGGTGGACGGTCGTGCGAGTCGCAATGAAGGATTGCCGCCCAGTGCTGCGGACAAGGGATACGGCAAATACGAAAATCCCATCCGTCCCAGTGATTGCTGGGAGGTGCAGGCAATGAACCCGAACGCGCGTCGCAGCTGGCAGCGACGCGTTGAGCGCGCTTGCAACCCTCCGTGACATCTAGCGTTTGCGAGCTCTCCGGAAGCATTCATCAAGCTATGAGCCTTTTCCATCCCTCGGAGCAGCCCTCGCTCGCTCGGGTTAGCGCAGGCGGCGGGCCATGGGTCCGGAGAGGGGCCCGATCGCTAGGCCGGCGGTGATCGCCATTTAGTGGAAGGAAGGCGCCTCCGTCGATCGTGGCGCGGTCACGACGAGGAGAACATGTCCGGATTCGTGTGCTGATAAATCCTGCAGCGCTTGTTTTAATCTTAAACAACCCTAGGAAAACCACAAATCGTACTGCGATTGGGTGTCTTGATTGTCGTAAGTTATTGTTAAATCTTGTATTTGCCAATGGCCATTGACTAGCATTTTCATTTGTCATATCATATTACCCCAGATTGATTATTTATTATTTTGAGTTGAGGAGTTTCAAATGCGTACACGTTTAATCTTCTCAGCCTGCCTATTAGGTGTTCTCGTGGCCCCGTCCAAGGCGGATGCCCACCTTTATTTAGTGGGGGCTTCCGACGTCACCGCTCAGGGCTTTGGAAATGCCAACCGCATCATCACGTTCGATTCGCAGGGCAACGACTCAACCGAGACCGGTTCGACGACGGTAATCAATGGGGTTTTGACCTTCTCAGGTGATCTCGCGGAGCCCACGAGCGACAATCAAAAGTTCGGGGCCCCGACTCTCTCTCAGTTGAATTGGACCAATGCTTCGCAGGTTCAATTGCTATTCAATGCGAATGAGGGGCAGGCTGCACAAGATAAGCCCATCAACATCGATACTCTGACGCTGAGCTTTTACGACAATATCGGGGCGGTCTACTCCATCAGCACAATTCAACCTATTTCGTTCTTAAGTGGCGAGCCCGGAAATGGCAGTGCTGGATACGCGATCGCCGTCTCAAACGATGAGCAGGCCTTGCTCAATCAATTCGTTTTCAATCTCGCCGGTTCGAGTTCCTTCCGGATCGGCATCTCGGCGAGTCTGTCAGATGTGAATGGGGGGGCAGACAGCTTCAATGCAGTCGCTGCCGTTCCCGAGCCATCAACCTGGGCCATGTTCATCTTGGGTTTCGCCGGCATCGCATTACTGG
Organism: Bradyrhizobium sp.; assembly: GCF_016213215.1. Lineage (GTDB taxonomy): Bacteria > Pseudomonadota > Alphaproteobacteria > Rhizobiales > Xanthobacteraceae > Bradyrhizobium. Next base: position 13,926 of record NZ_JACRAW010000043.1, read on the forward strand.
CCTATCGAAGGCGCAGCACGGCCTCCCGGCCAGCCTGATAACGATCTGGGCGAGGAGACGAGGGCTCAAATTCGAGCGCATCTCCTGATCGGAACGCATGAGCAGGAGCCGAGCATCGAGCCCGCTTTGATGCCGGGCCGCCACGAATTGACTCCCGGCAGCTGATGTGTTGCCGCTGTTCTCAGCGATGCGCCGCAAGCCATGCAAGGATGTTCGGCCAGATGCTCGCGTAAGCCTCGCGCCCCACAAGAATTCCGAGGTGCTGCAGCGCGACTCCAGTCTCGCCTGGGTATTTGATGACGGAGATATCCTTTGTGGGCAGAGCGTCAAGGAGGGGGTCGATTGAAGCGAGCGGTGCAACCTCATCCGCCATATTGACGACCGCAAGTATCGGAAGATCAAGACACGACGGCCCAACGGCGCGACCCCGAACAGTAAGGACGCCTCGGCAGAACCGGTTTTCCCGATAGAGCCATTCCAGAATCTGACGAACCAGCCTGCCGGGAAGTGCGGCTTCGTCGAGCGCCCAGCGCTCGACCCGCGCGTGAACTTCCAGCGCCCGTTGGTCGTTCATGCTCGCTGCCGCATCGACCAACCGCGACCATACGAACGCCTGTGGCGAAGCGAACGCGCTCGCTTGCGAGAGTAGGGAGCCTGGCACGACGGTGGTCTCGGCCAGATCGGGCGGGATCATGGAGACGAGGGCATCGCGGAATTTGCTCGTCGCCGGCTGAAAGCATAAAGGGGCGCCGAGAAGCACCAAGCCGCGAATGGAGTGCGGTTCGCAGGAACTGAATATCGCGGCCAACGTCCCGCCAAGCGAGTGACCGAACAGGAAGGGCTTTTTCTGGTTCGGCTCGCCCGAGATCCTGACTACACATTCGGAGATGGCCTGCGTGCATTCATCGAACCCGACATGTCCACTGGTCGGCGTGGGTGGGATCCATTCAGTGAGGTAGACGTGCAAACCGTGATCCAGGCAGTAGCGGATGGCGCTGGCCGTCGGCGCAAGATCCCAGATATACGGTCGCTTGATGGGCGCTGCGACAATGAGCAGCGAAGCCTCTGCGCCGACGCTCCCGTAATCTCGCAGCCGCCAATGAGGTCCGCTGGCGAGTATCTGGAACGGCCGCTCGGCTGGATCAAATCCGATCGTTCCCAGGGCCTGTCCCTGTGCGCAGCGCAGGAGGTCGAGGGCTGCAAATTGGACGTGTCTCAACACGTCCATCAGGGCCGGCTCCGTTCGCGGATTTGCGGGCATCTCCGGCTCCCGCGAGTCACGAGCCGAGACGCGCCTCGTAGAGGCCTTTCAGCAAATGATCGTGCGACCTGGGGCCGAGCGTAACGCCGATCGCGTCGGCGAGCGGGGACGCGCCACGTAACACTTTCTCTCGCGCTGCCGAATGAAACAGGACCTGTTTGTGGGGCATTTTGCACCTCGGATAGCGATCGTCTGGCTCGTGGGCTCACAGAAGCGCGATTTGGCCCAAAATCATCGGCCAACAGCATGGCGCCAAAGAGCGGCCATTCTCTCCATCGACTGCTGAAATGGTACGGATCGAAGACGCTGGCAATATTGATTTTGATCAAGGTCTCGGCCTGAGCCGGCGCTGACCCTTTTGCAGCAGTTCATCGTGCAACAGATGTTCCTTGGTCGCCTGGCAGGGACGGGAAGGTTCGAAGTGCGGCGCTGAAGACTACTTGGAGATCAACAATTCTCATCATACGCTTTGCAGGCCTGCAAAGAGGTCAAGAGAACGATCGACATGATTGAAGCGCGCTATAAGCTCATAGGCTCAACCGCTTCGCCCTACGCCATCAAGCTGCGCGCGCTGATGCGCTACCGCCGAATTCCTTTCGATTGGGTCATCATGACCAAGGCTCTGCGCAAGCAGACCGGGCATCTACGCCCAAATCTGATTCCGGTCCTGCAATACCCGGACGGCACCTTTCGCGGCGAAACCACCGCGCTCGCTTACGATCTGGAAGCGCGACATCCTGGCCGCTCGGTCATTCCCGAAGACAGGGCGCTCGCCTTCATCTGTGATCTCCTCGAAGACCTCGCCGACGAATGGGCGGTCAAGCCTTTGTTCCTGTACCGGTGGTGGGCACCGGAGGACCAAACCTACGTCTCGCGATGGGCGGCCGAGGAATGGTCAACCTCGGAGGCGGAGACCGGCAGCCTAGAGGAGATCGAGGAGTTCCGGCAGCGGCAGATTTCGCGCATGCCTATCCTGGGGGCTACCGCCGAAAATAGGCCGCTGCTCGAGGAAAGCTACCGTCGGATTTTGGCCGCCTTCGAGCCGCACGTCGGAATGACAAAGTACCTGTTTGGCAGCCGGCCTTCGCTCGCTGATTTTGCCTGGTTCGGCCAGCTCAGCGAAATGGCGACCGATCCCACGCCGATGCGGATCATGCGGGAGAAGGCGCCGTTCACCGAACACTGGGTCCGGCGGCTGGACGACGCGTCGGGGGTGGAGGGCCATTGGTACCCACGCAAGCAGGCACTCAGTGGATGGACTGAGGCGCTGCTTGAGATCGCAGGCGAACTCTATTTGCCGTTTCTTCTCGCCAACGCGGAAGCCTTCGCCAGGGGACTCGAACGGCTGGAGATCGAGGTGTGGGGCCTGCCGTACGCGCTGGCGCCGTTCAAATATCAAGTGAAATGCCTGCAACAGCTGCGAGACAGGTTCGCCGCGCTGAACGTCGAACAGCGCAAAGCGCTTTGGCCGTTGTTGGAACGCACCGGTTGCTGGGAGCCGCTTGCGAAATCGTAGCGCGCCACGCGCGTATCGCACCGCCAGCGGTTCGCGGTACGTCCTATTTCCGGTAGCGGCTGCCGAGCGCGGCGGCGATGCTTTGCGGATCCTGGATGCGCTCAATAAGCATGTCGATGCGATCGCCGCCCCAGAACAATTCGCCGTTGAAGACCATGGTGGGCACGCCGAACACGCCGAGCGCTTCCGCTTCATCAATGATGCGTTCGTGCTCCGCGCGCGCCGGACCATGGACATAGTCCTCGAATTCCTTGGCTGAACCGCCCAGGGAAGCGATCACGCCGGACATCTCCGATAGCTCATCGAGCTCCAGGTCGTGGCTCCAGAAACGGCGAAAGACCGCCTCGTGATACGCGCGGAAGAAGCCGTGGCGCTGCGCAAACAGCATGCCGACGCTCGAATAGAAAGCGTCGTAGATCCGGCGCGGACCCTTCATGGTAAGCCCTTGCGCATTGGCAAAGCGCCGCGCGTCCATATAGGCATAGCGCACCTTTCGCCAAAAGTGGGGCGTGCGCTCCTCGACAGTGCCCATGAATTCGGCCACACGCAGCGTATAAGGCAGCCATTCAAGTTCGACCCCGTGCTTCTCTTCGAGCTCGAAGAGTCGCTGGTTGGCCACGAAAGCATAGGGGCTCTTGTAGTCGGTGTAGATGCGCACGCGTGGCTTCTGCATCGCTTAGACCCCTAAAGCTTTTCGCGCCGCACCGCGATTCCGGCGCGTTCACGGTCCCAGGTGTCATCAGTGACACCCTGCGCACGAAGCACGTGCTTCTCCACCTTTGCCGTCGGCGTCTTGGGCAGCTCCTCCATGACGCGCACGAAGCGCGGGATCATGTGGTGAGCCATCCGTGGCATGAGGTGATTGATGATCTCCGAGGGTTCGATGGATGATCCCGCGGCAGGTGCCAGCACAACGAGCACCTCGTCCTCGGAAACTTCGCTCGGCACCGGGATCGCGGCGGCCTCCCGAACCGCGGGGTGGCTGAGCAACTCGACCTCGATCTCATACGAGGAGATGTTTTCGCCACGGCGGCGGATTGCGTCCTTCAGCCGGTCGACGAAACGGTAATCGCCGTCGGAATCGCGGACAAAGGCGTCGCCGGTGTGGAACCAGCCGTTGCGCCAGGCATCCGCAGTCGCCTGCGGATTATTGTTGTAGCCATGATTCAGCGCCCACGGCGCTTCGGTGCGCAGGATCAGCTGCCCGACCTCGCCGTCCTTGACCGCGCAATCATGTTCATCGACGAGCCGCACCTCGACGCCTTCGCGCGGACGGCCGCAGACATTGTCCTTGGCCGGATTGGCGCGGGAGATCAGCGGCGTGCAGATCTCCGTCATGTTGAACAGCGTGTAGTAGTCGACGCCAAAGCGTTCGCGGAAAGGCGGGCCGCTCTGCCCGAGCGGGACGATGAATACCATCCGCAGCTTGTGATCACGATCGCGTGGGCTGGGCGGTTGCTTCAGGAGAAACGTCGCCATCGCGCCCAACAGGAAGGCGGAGGTGACTTCCAGCTCCCGCACCTGGTCCCAGAACGCCTCGGTACGGAAGTGACTGACCACCGCGATCGAACTGCCGACGCAGAGCGAGACCGTGGCGATGAACGCGCCGCCAATGTGGAAGATCGGCATATGCACCAGCTGCCGGTCGTCGGAACGCAGGCAATTCCAGGCGTCCGGGCCGACGCAGGAGTAGGCGTGCATGTAGGACGACAGCACGCCCTTCGAACGACCGGTGGTTCCGGAAGTGTAGATGATGGATTGCGTGTCGAACGGCTCGATCGGCCTTTCCGGCGGAGGAGGCGGGCTCGATGGTTTTGTCAGAGCGGACACCCCGTGCATAACGGTCCTGCCGCTGGAATGCTGAACCTGGTCGGTCGAAAGAACGATGGTCTCAAGCGTAGCGGGTGCCGCGGCAAGGACGCGGTCGAGCACGCTGTCATGGATGATGGCAAGCTTTGCGCCGGCGTTGTGCAGTACATGCTCGAGCGCCGAGCCCTTCAGTGACGGATTGATGGGCACATACACCGCGCCGAGATAGTTGATAGCGAACATAACGCGCAAGGCAAGCGGCGAGTTCGGCAGAACCAGCACCACATGGTCGCCCTGGCGGACGCCGAGCTCATGCAGGTTGCCGGCAAGGCTCGCGACCAGCTCCAGCGTTTGTGCGAACGTCCAGCGGCCGCCGCCCTCGAACGCGGCGAAGATCTCGTTCGGCTTGTTGCGCGCGTTGCGCTCAAGCGCGTAGCGCAGGACGCAGATTTCGGCGGCATAGGTGCCGCCCGGCACGTAGTCGGCCGAGAGCGGGATGGGCTCGTAGCAGGCATCGGCCATGTTACATCTCCGTCAACCGGTATTGATTGAGTTCGGGATCGTGGGTCATGCGCCAGTAGTCCACGAACCGCCACGGCATGGCCGAGAATACCCGGCCGCTCTTGTTGCGGTAATAGGTCGTCATGCCGGGATGGGTCCAGATCATGGCCTCATGTTCGGCGTCGACGCGGCGGATGTAATCGTCATGAACGTCCTCGCGAACGTCGATGGCAGCCACTCCGCGCTCGATCATTTCGACAAGGCAGGCCGAGATATAGCGGCTCTGGCACTCGGACTGGAAGATCACGCTGCCGCCGTGGGCCGGCCCCGAATTCGGACCCAGCATGCAGAAGAAGTTGGGGAAGTCCGGCACGGTCAGGCCGAGATAGGCCGTCGGATTGTCGTTGGCCCATGTTTCCCGCAGGTTCCTGCCGCCGCGGCCGGTGATGTTGAGGCGCGCCGCCATTTCCGTAACCTTGAAGCCGGTCGCGATCACGATGATGTCGGCAGGACGCAGTTTGCCTTCCGCTGTCACGATCCCCTGGGTATCGAAATGATCGATCTGGTTCGTGACCAGCTCGACATTGGGCTTGGTCAGCGTCCTGAACCAGCCGTTGTCGAGCAGGATGCGCTTGCCGTAGGGCGGATAAGTCGGCACACACTTGTCGATCAGGTCGGGACGGTCCTTCAGTTCCGAGACGATGAAGTCGGTCAGCTCCTGGCGATGCCGGTCGTTACCCTTGTTGACGGCGCGATCGGGATAGGGCCAGGCCGGATCCTTGCGCAGAAACGGTAACAGGCCATCGCCGTAGCGCCAGAACATGTTGAAGCGATACCACTGCACATAGAACGGCAGATGCGCGAGCAGCCATTGCGCGCCCTCAGTGATCGGGTCCGAATAGCCCTTCACCGGGCGCGCCCATTGCGCGGAGCGTTGATACACCGTGACGGAAGCGACACGGTCGGCGATCGAGGGCACGAGCTGCATTGCGGTTGCGCCGGTACCGATCACAGCGACGCGCTTGCCTTCGAGATCTATGTCGTTCGACCATAGTGCGGAATGCAGGATCAGACCCTTGAAGGTCTCGTCGCCCTTGAAGTGCGCGGGTGAGGGATCGTTGAGCTGGCCGATAGCGCTTACGAGCACGGTAGACTCGAAGTTCTCGTCGCCTTCTCTGGTCTTCAGCGTCGAGATCCAGCGGCGCTTGTTCTCATCCCAGCGCGAGGACCTCAGCTCGGTATTGAGGCGCAGATGCTCGCGGATGCCGTATTCGTCCGCGACCTTCTTCAGATAGTCGAGCAGTTCCTCGCGTTGACAGAAGTAGCGGGTCCAGGGATTTCGCGATCCGAATGAGTAGGAGTAGGAGTGGTTCGGCGTATCGACGCCGCAGCCGGGATAGCGGTTGATGTACCAGGTGCCGCCGAGCTCGTGGTTCTTCTCCACGATGGTGTAGGGTATGCCGAGGTGCCCAAGGGCGACGCCGAGCGCAATCGCGCAGACGCCGGCGCCGACGATCAGGACGTGCTGTTGCGCCAGCGTTGCCGCGGCCGGGTGATGGGCCCAGCGCGCCTCACGCGGCACAAAGCCCATCTCCTCGCGCATCAGAGGGGCATATTCCGGAGCGACGTTCTCGCCCAGGCAGGCACGCATCATCTCCAGCATCAGCTCGTCGCCGGGATCGTTAACGGCGGCCTTGGGATTGCCGTTCGTAAACAACCTGACGACCGCAGCGCGGATCTCGTCCTGGATGTCCTTCGGCAATCCCGCGTCCGGATCGGGGATGAGACGGATGTCGCGCTTGGGTCGATACGGCGGCTCGAGCCACCGTTTGTCGCCGGTGATGTGGACGAGCACCATCAGAAGACAACGGATATCGCCCTCGGCGATGGCCGAGACCAGATCGAGTCTCTTGCGCGGAGTCTCGATGTTCATGATATTCGTCCTCGCTGCGAGTCTGGTCTTTGCCGCAATACGCAATGAGTGTCAAAGGTCGCCGCACGGATGCAGCGACGGTCACCGGTGACGAGGATGATGCCATCAGCGCTCATCATCATTATCTCCGGACCGATGGAACAGGCCGCGCGTGATCAGCTTCCTATAGGCCGTGATGACGTGATCAGGTACGGCAGTCACGCCGTCAGCGGAGTAGGAGTAGCGGCGGCTGAGATAGCCGCGTGCACCCATGAACATGTGGACGATGGCTTCGAATTCATCGTCGCTGTAATCGTCGATGGCACCGGCAAGCCGGACACGCTTGAGGATGCGCACATAGGCGATCGAGATGTTGTCGAGGTGCTTCTGATACCCGCTCGGCGCAAAGAATTCGGCCTCGTTCAGGATGCGCAGGAATTCCGGCACTTCCCGGATGAAATCGAAGAAGGCGGAAAAGCGCTCGATCTCCTGCCGTGCCGCGTGCGCGGTGCCCGTGCGGGCGCGGATGAACTGCACCATGTCGAGCCCGATCTTGGGCAACAGCTGGTCCAATAGCTCCTGGCGGCTTTCGAAATGGTTGTAGAACGTGCCCTGTGCGACGCCGGCTTCCTCGGTAATGCGGGCGACGGACGCTTCCGCATAGCCATACTTGCCGACCACCTTGGTCGCAGCTTCAAAGATCTTCTGCTTGGTCCAGGCGTTGCGCTCGACCCGATTGAGCTTGGTCACTTTTGGGGGCGCTGCTGCAGGACGGTGCGTCATGCATTAGTCTCCAGTTCCGCGCGCAGCACCCGTTTGAGCACCTTGCCCGAGGGATTGCGCGGCAGGCTGTCGCGGATGATGAGTTGTTTCGGCACCTTGAAGCCGGCGAGCCTGTCGCGGCAATGCTCGGCGAGCTGGGATAACTCCAGACGAGCGCCCTCCGCCAGCACCACGACCGCCACGGGCTTTTCCCCCCAGCGTTTGTCCGGAAGACCGATCACGGCCGCTTCGCGCACTTGCGGCAGCTCGTAGAGGACCCGTTCGATTTCCGACGAGGCGATGTTCTCACCTCCGGAGATGATCATGTCCTTCTTGCGGTCGGTGAGATAGAGAAAACCGTCTTCGTCGAGATAGCCGACGTCGCCGCTTCGGAACCACTCGCCGAAGAAAGCGGATGCCGTTTTCTCCGGGTCTTTCCAGTATCCCTTTGTCACCTTCGGTCCGCGCAGGCAGATTTCGCCGTTCTCGTGCGGGGGAAGGCGATTGCCGGCCTCGTCGCGGATCTCTATCTCGACATGGGCGATGCTCCGGCCGGTCGATCCGATCTTCTCGATCTCGCGGCCGGCTTCCATAAACGTGTCGCCACCACAGGTCTCGGTCAGGCCATAGGCATCGATATAGCGCGCGTTCTCGAAAAATTCGGAGAAGTCGCGGATGCGCATCTCCGGCGTCTTCTCGCCGCCGCCGATCGCCCATCGCAGGCCCGAGACATCGTAACGATGACGGTTGGGGCAGGTGAGAATGGCTGTGGTCATGACCGGCGCGAACCACGCGGCGTTCAGCTTCTCGGTCTCGATCGCGGCCAGCGCCTGTTCAGGCTCGAAGTTGCGCTGGATCGAGAGCAGGCCGCCATGCCAGAGCACGGCTATGCCGGGCAGGTCGAGCGCGCCGACGTGATAGAGGGGGCCGACCACCAGCAGCCGCGTGTCAGCGTTCAGCCCCAGCGCGATGGTCTGATCGGCGGACTTCCAGTAGAAATTCTCGTAGGAGAGCATCACGCCCTTAGGGCGATCGGTGGTGCCCGAGGTATACATCAGCCGCATCAGCTCTTGCGGCGTGCAAGGATGCATCGGGGCAGGCAAAGCATCCGGCGCGAAATGCGTGAGACTTGATTGCGCGGCCTCATCGAGCAGAACGAGGGACGTGCCCGTCGCGATTGCCTCGAATTCGTCGTCCGCAATCAGAATTCGCGCGGCGGCATTGCCGACGATGTAATCGACTTCATCCCGCGACAGGCGGTAGTTGATCGGCAGGAACACCGCGCCGATATGGCTGGTCGCAAAGGTGAGTTCGAGGAACGCCGCGCTGTTCTTCATCAATACCGCGACCACATCGCCGGCGCGAATACCGCGCGATACAAGCCACCCGGCCACTTTGCGGATGCGCTCGTCAAAGCAGGCATAGGAAATTTCCTCGCCGCGGTATTTCAGCGCAGGGCGGTCCGGAGTCCGCCTGCCATGAAAAGCGATGAAGCTGGACAGGTTTATCATTCGCAGCTGGCGGGCCGGTTCCGGCCTCGTTTCCTCCCTGATGAATTATGACTCGTAATTCATGTTTGGCTTGACGTCACCCCCTTTGCTCTGAAATCCTTCAGGCATGGAGACGGAACGATCTCCGCAAGGGAAAACGGAACGCCAACCCGATAGGGAGGGGAAAGATGAAGAGAACCCGGCAACCGGGCATCAGCCGTCGCTCGACTCTCACGTTGATGGGCGCCGGTGCATTGACCTTTGCGGCGCCGTGGGTCGCGCGCGCGCAAGCCAAGACCATCAAGATCGGCATGCCGACCATTCTGTCGGGGCGCGTTGCGCAATTGGGCACCTCATCGCGCAATGCCGTGACTATGGAAGTTGAGAAGATCAATGCCGCAGGCGGGCTCGCCGGCCGGCAGATCGAAATGGTCATCCGCGATTCCAAAGGGCAGCCGCAGGAAGCGGCGCGTGTCGCGCGCGAACTCGTCAATACCGACGGCTGCGAGCTCCTGATCGATGCCGAGGCGTCCTCTGGCGCATTTGCCGTTCACGAGGTCGCGCGCGATCTTGGCGTCTTCTGCGTTCATACCAATTCGGAGACATCGGCGCTGACCGCCGATCCAAAGCAGCACATCCCGAACGCGTTCCGTACCGCGCGGCAGGGCGTTCATGACTCCATCTTCGGCGGCAGCTATGCGGCTGCGATCGCCAAGGGCAAGGGCCTGAAGAAGTGGGCGACGTGCTCCCCCGACTACGCCTATGGTCGCGACACCACGGCCGAGTACACGCTGTATCTCAAGCGATTTGCGCCCGATGTGGAGATCATCAGCGAGTCCTGGCCGAAGCTGTTCCAGCCCGACTACACCGAGGTCGTGACCAAGATCCTGCAAGCGAAACCACAGGCACTCTATTCCTGCCTGTGGGGCGGCGATCTCACATCGTTCATCGATCAGGCCAACATCTACGCGATGTTCGGGCAGATGGAGGTGTTCGCCGTCAACATGGCCGACTACACGGCGCTGACGGTGGTGAAGAACCTGCCGAAGGGCATTCACTCCGGCAATCGGTACATCAAGACGTTCCCTGCGACTCCCGAGAACGCGGCCTGGGGCGATGCCTACAGGGCGAAGTACAACGAATATCCCACCAACTGGTCGTGGGAGAACGCCACGGCCATGATGCTGATCGCAGAGGCGTCCAAGAAGGCCAATTCCGCCGACGGGAAGAAGATCGCGGAGGTCATGCGCGGCCTGACCATCAAATGCCCGTTCGGTGCCGATGGCACGGTCACCATGCGCGCCGAGGACCAGACCCTGATCGGCTACGCGATCGGGTGGGGGACGACCATTCCGCAGGAGCCCTACGTGCCCGATGTCAAGGCCGGCGACTGGAAGATCATTCTCGAACTCGAAGCCGAGTGGAAGAAGAGCAAGGGCTATACCTGACGGTAGCATGAATCGAGGCGGCGCGCGCCGCCTCGATCGATGGATGCCTGGACTTTCGCGCGCCCGTCGTCGGCGCGCCGCAACGGAAATGACACCTTGGACCTCGATGCGCTCGCCAGTTGCTTCACAAGTTCCGCCTGTCTGGTGACGCAAACCACCAGCGGGCTGATCATCGGCATGCTGTTGTTCCTGGTCGCGGTCGGACTGACGCTGATCTTCGGCGTATTGAAGGTCGTCAATTTCAGCCACGGCGCCTTCTACATGTTCGGCGCATATTTCGCGATGACGAGCTATCAGCTCACCGGCAGCTTCGCGCTGGCGATGCTGTGCGGAGCCGCCGGTACGGCCATTCTCGGGCTCATTTTTGAGCGCGTCTTCATGAGCCGGGTCTACGGCGCCGACGTTTTGATGCAATTGCTCGTGTGCTACGCGTTCGTCCTGATCTTCGACGACGTCGTCCGCCTGATATGGGGGCCGGAATTCCGATCCATGGGCATGCCGACCGCGTTCCAGGTGGTGCCGCTCTTTATCGCGGGCGGTGTGGTGCCGCCTTATTACCTTCTCCTCATCGGCGTGGCGCTCGCAGCTGCCATCGTGCTCGGCGTCGGCCTGGCGCGCACCCGTATCGGCAAAGTGATCCGAGCGGCCGCCTACAATCCGTCCATGGTATCGGCGCTCGGCATCAATACCGGCTTGATCTATGGCGGGGTGTTTGCAATCGGCGGCCTGCTCGCGGGATTGGCCGGGGCGCTCGCGGCGCCGGTGCGATCGTTGACGCCGGGAATGGGCTTTTCCGTTCTGATCGAATCCTTCATCGTCACTGTCATCGGCGGCATGGGTTCAATTTTGGGCGCTCTGATCGGCGCTCTGCTGCTTGGACTGATCCGCTCGTTCGGCTCGCTCGGATTTCCGCTCTTCACCGAGGGGTTGATGTATCTGTTCATGGTCATCGTGCTGGTGTCGCGGCCCTCCGGCCTGTTCGGAAAAGAGGTCGCATGACTGAGCTGCAGGCCGCACGCGCCGCGGACAGCCTGAGTGCACCCCGTCTCGAGGCTGGATCGAAACGCTTGCGCTACCTGGACCTGCTAGTCGCGCTCGCTGCGTTCGCCGTGCTTGCGTTGCTGCCGCTCGTTTCCGACAGCAAGGCGCTGCTCGACTTCGTAATCCGTTGCTCGGCTTACGGCCTGTTCGCAACCTCGCTCAATTTGCTGGTCGGCTACACCGGCATGATTTCGTTCGGCCATGGCATGTTCTTCGGCCTGGGCGCCTACGGTTACGGGCTCATCATGCAGCGCATCGGCGTCCCAATCCCGCTGGCTTTCCTCGCGACGCTGGCGATCACCGCCGTAGTCGCGACCATCATCGGCGCGATCTGCGTGCGATTGAAGGAGATCTATTTTGCGTTTGTCACACTCGCCTTCCAGATGCTGATCCACTCGACGATCCTGTCGTGGTCTTCCTTCACGGGTGGCGACCAGGGCCTGCGCGGCGGCATTCCGCGTCCGCCGTTTCTCGGCATCGATCTCTCGAACCATGTCCATCTTTATCTTGCGAGCTGCGTACTTTTGGTGCTCGGTCTGCTCGCGATGCGCCAGATTGCGGCATCGCCGTTCGGCTATACGCTGCGCATGATCCGCGACAACCCGATGCGCGCGAGCTTTATCGGGATCGACGTCTGGCGGGCCAAGCTGACGGTCTTCGTGCTGGCGGCGCTGTTCGCGTCGACGGGTGGAATGGTGATGGCGCTGTTCGTCTCGGGCGCCTATCCGGAATTCGCCTATTGGACGATTTCGGGCGAGGGCATCTTCATCAACATGCTCGGCGGCGTCGCGACGTTCCTTGGTCCGATGGTCGGAACGGTGCTGTTGTTGATCCTCAATGATACGGTCACCCGCTTCACCGAGTATCACGGTATCGTGCTCGGCGTGGTGATCCTGTTCTTTGCTATCGGGCTGCGCAAGGGCCTGATGGACTTCGTGGTCGAATGGTATACGCAGCGCCGCGATCGCGCATCGGGGCAGGGGTAGTCATGCTCGATATCCGGGGGCTTTCGAAATCCTTCGGCGGCGTCAAGGCGATCCATGACGTGACGTTCGACTTTCCCGACGGCTCGCTGACCGCGGTGATCGGTCCGAATGGAGCCGGCAAGAGCACGTTCTTCAACTTGATTACAGGAGCTCTGACGCCGGACGCGGGAGAAATCCTGCTCAATGGCGTCGATCTCGCCGGCCGATCGCCACCGGAAATCGTGAGGCAGGGTATCGGCCGGGCTTTCCAGGTCGCGAGTATTTTCCGGTCGCTGACAGTGCAGGAGACTCTGCTGGCCGCGGTAGGCGCCGATCAGCGTCGCGGCGGCGTGTTGCACCGGCGCTTTCCATTGGCGGAAACGCGCGATCGCGCGGAATATGTGATGGAATTGCTCGGACTTGCCAATAAGCGCCATCGCACGGCTGCGATGCTTTCGCATGGTGACCAGAAGCTGCTCGACATTGCCCTGGCCCTCGTACTCGATCCCAAGGTGCTGCTGCTCGATGAGCCGACCGCCGGCATGGGCCCGGAGGAGCGCTGGCGGATGATCGACAAGGTCCGCGAACTCTGGGACAGACAGAAGATCACCGTCGTGTTCATAGAGCACGACATGGACATTGTGTTCAAGATCGCGCCCCTTATCGTGGTGCTTTGCTACGGAAGGATACTTGCTACCGGTACTCCAGACGAAATCCGCAACAATGGTGTGGTGATCGATGCCTATCTCGGCACGGAGCACGGAGCAGCACCATGAACGGCAAACTTATCATTGAGGTGGAGGACCTCGACGTCTATTACGGGACCAGCCAAATCCTGTTCGGCGTCGAGTTTTCGGTGCGACAGGGCGAGACCATGGCGCTGCTTGGCCGTAATGGCGCGGGCAAGTCGACCACGATGAAGGCCATCATGGGGCTCGCACCGCCGCGGCGCGGCAAGGTCAGCCTGCGCGGCAAACTGATATCCGGTCTGAAGCCCCACCGCATCGCTCGTGCCGGGCTCGGCTTCGTGCCGGAGGACCGTCAGATCTTTTCCGAACATACGGTGGAAGACAATCTTCTGATCGGAGGAAAGAAAGGCCCGGAAGGCCAGGACGATTGGACGATCAAGCGCATCTATCAAGTGTTTCCGCTACTGGAACCGTTACGGCACCGGATCGCGGGGCGGCTCTCCGGCGGCGAGCAGCAGATGTTGGCCATCGCGCGAACGTTGATGGGGAATCCCGCGCTTCTGCTGCTGGACGAGCCCAGCGAAGGGCTTGCACCGATTATCGTGCAGCGGATCAGCGCATTATTGAAGCAGCTCCGCGGCATCGGCGCGACGATCCTGATCGCAGAGCAGAACATGCATTTTTGTCTAGGGCTGGCGAGCCACGCCACCCTGATCGACAAAGGACAAATCGTTTACAGCCACACAATCGAAGACCTCAAAGCTAACGACGACATTCGCCGTCGTTATCTTGCCCTGTAGCGATCTTCCGTATTCACGCGCGGCAGCGACCTGGTGATAGCCGTACTGTCCTTGTGCGAGCTACACCAGACATTGTCCCTCGGTGCGCGATCTCGACAGAGAAGAATGGGCTGTTGCCGGAGCCAGCGTCCGGCGCAAGGCGGACATGATGGACAGCAATCGCGTCGGCTGACAGCCACCAGCTGACTACCTGTCGATGCGGTCCCCGGTTCGCACAGCAAGTCCCAGGTCAGTCTTGCAGCTTTGTTCCCGGTTCGAGCTTCAGCACGGCAGCTTCACCAGGCTCACGTCGCATCCGGGGTGGAGGAGTTTTACCGCGCCTGCATTCGCGCTCCCGCGTCCAGGCTGATTGTGGTCGCGTTGAAATACGAATTCTCGACGATCAAGCGCACGAGGCTTGCAAATTCCGCCGGTTGGCCCATCCGGGTTGGATAGAGGATCATCCGGTCGATGATCGATTGCGAAACGTTGTCCGGCATACCCGCGACCATGGCGGTCTGGAAAAGCCCGGGCGCGATGGTGACCACGCGTATGCCGAGCGGCGCCAGATCGCGTGCGATCGGCAAGGTCAGCCCCATGACGCCGGCCTTGCTGGCGCTATACGCCGCTTGCCCGATCTGTCCCTGCCATGCGGCTCCCGACGCGGTATTGACGATCACGCCTCGCTCGCCATCGTTGCCTTCGGGCACGCTTTTCGCCATCGCCTGGGCAGCGAAACGGATCACGTTGAAGGTTCCCGTCAGGTTGATTCCGATCACCTTGTTCCAGGTGGCCAATGGAAAAGGCTCGCCCTTCGACAGCGTCTTGGCGGCGTCGGCAACGCCCGCACAATTGACCGCAACATGGAGCGCTCCAAAACTGTCGATCGTTCGCGCCACTCCCGTCGCCACGCTTTGCTCGTCGGCGACGTCGACCGAAACCAGGAGCGCCTGGTCGCCGAGCGTCGATTTCAATTGCTGCAGTCTTTCCGCGTCTCGATCAAACCCGGCGACACGGGCGCCGGCTTCGGCCAGCGCCTTCGCTGTTGCCAGTCCCAATCCTGAAGCAGCGCCCGTCACCAGCGCGACCTTGCCCGAGAGCTTCATTTCCAGAGTCTCCAAACGTTCAGCGACCGAGAATAGTCACGCAGGCGACGGCCTCTTCGATGCCATGGAGGCCGCCGCCGTTCTCCGCAATGGCGAGGCGCGCCCCTTCAACCTGGCGCGGGCCGGCCTCGCCGCGCAACTGGACGACAAGCTCGTGTACCTGCCCAAGTCCGGTCGCTCCGACTGGATGTCCCTTCGACTCGAGCCCTCCCGATGGATTGACCGGGAGGCGGCCACCGATCGACGTCTCGCCGCGCTCGCAGATTGCGCCTCCGTCTCCGAACGCGCAGAAGCCGAGGTTTTCAATCTGAATGATCTCGCCCATTGCAGTGGCATCGTGCACCTCGGCGACCGAGATGTCGCCTGGACCGACGCCGGCCTTTTCGTAGGCGCGGGCGGCGGCGAGCGCCGTGCAGTGCTTTTCCACCTCCGACGCATTGCGATCGCTTCCAGTCTGGACGACGCTGGCGAGCACGCGAATGGCGCGCGCCCTGTCCAGGCGAAGGCGCTTGAGGCCCTCTTCATTGGTCACCAGAGCCGCCGCGGCGCCGTCGGAGACCGGCGAGCACATTGGAACCGTTAGCGGATAGGCGATCGGCGCGGCAGCAAGAACTTCATCCACCGTGTAGGCCGCGCGATATTGCGACAGGGGATTTTCGACGGAATGTCTGTGGTTCTTGGCCGAGACCGCTGCGATCTGCCGCTGGGTCGTGCCGAAGCGCGCCATGTGGTAGCGCGAGAAAGCCGCATAGACGTCCATGAAGACGCTGTAAGGCTTGTCGGACATTGTACCCGGCGGCGGATAGACACTCTTGCCGAGTTCGATCAGCCGGTCCCGTATCTCCTTGTCGCGGTGGACATCCCACGCGCTATCGAACACCGCGAACATGCGCTCGCGGTCACGCGAGTACATTTTCTCGGCGCCGATGGCAAGCGCCACGTCGCTTTCGCCGGCCTTTACGTAAGAGATCGCGAGATTCAGCGCTGCACTGCCGCTCGCGCAGGCATTCTCAATGTTGAAGACGGGAATCCCGCCTACTCCCATGGACCTCAGAGCGATCTCGCCGCGGATCATATGTTGGCCTTCCATATGCCCCTGCGAAGCGTTGGCGAAGAAGGTCGCGCCTATGTCCTTCGCCCCGAGGCCGGCGTCAGCCAGCGCGGCGTCGACGGCCTCGCGCGTCATCGTCTTGATGTCCGTGTCGAGCATGCGTCCGAACTGCGTCATGCCAACGCCGACGACGTAGACATTATCCATCGCATCTTCCTCTCATTCTCTTGCTCGCCGGGCCCGATAGGGGGTGAGTATTTCCTCCGTGTGCCGGCCGACGGCGGGAACGCCGCGCCTCGCGCCGGGACGCTTGCCGTCGAAGACGAGCGGCTGCGCGACGTAGCGGAGCGTTCCGCCTTCACCCGCGATGTCCGCGAACATGCCGCGCGCCTTGAAGTGAGGGTCCGCCGTCACCTCTTCGATGCTGTTCACGGGACCCCACGGTATGCCCGCCGCGTCGAATTTGGTGCCCCAGGCTTCACGAGTGTCACGCGCCAGCGCGC
This sequence comes from Bradyrhizobium sp., assembly GCF_016213215.1. Taxonomy (GTDB): domain Bacteria; phylum Pseudomonadota; class Alphaproteobacteria; order Rhizobiales; family Xanthobacteraceae; genus Bradyrhizobium. Next base: position 30,759 of record NZ_JACRAW010000043.1, read on the forward strand.
CGGCGATCCGCTCCCGCAATTCCGATCGTCGCGCAGTGCGCGCGGCGCGATCGAGGCCGGCGCAGTCCTGCATGCCGAGCAGGTCGCACAGAGGCCGCCAGAACCAGTCTTCATGCGCGATCGAGAGGGAAAGCGGCTTGCCGTCGCCCGCATGAAACAGGCCGTACGCAGGCTCGGCGTCGATGTCGGCGAGCGCGGCGCCATTCACAAGCGGGCCGGCCATGACGGACATCCAGGACACCAGGCCGTCCGTCATCGACACGTCGATGTACCGCCCCTTGTTCGTACGGCTTCTTTCGTGCAGGGCTGCCAGAACCCCGATAGCCGCGAACATGCCGGACGACAGGTCGCCGATTGCGATATCGGTTGGCTGATCGAGCCGCCCGGTCTCGGCGCTGCGGTGCAAGAGCCCCGCCGTTGCCTGATACGACAGGTCGTGCGCCGGACGGTCCCGATACGGGCCGCTCTGGCCGAATCCGGAAATGGAGGCGTAGATCAGACGCGGATTGCGCGCGGAAAGGGTACCGTATCCGAATCCCAGCCGCTCCAGCGTGCCCGGCCTGAACCCCTCGATCAGTACGTCGGCGTCCTCGACGAGATCGAGCAGATCCCGCCTGCCGGCGTCCGTCTTGAGATCGAGCGCGACCGACCGCTTGTTGCGGTTGAGCGCGGCGTGGAAGGCAGAGAACTGGCGCGCCGGATCTCCGACGCCGGGGCGCTCGATAAGGATCACGTCGGCGCCGAGATCGGCGAGCAGCAACGTGGCGTACGGCCCTGGATATTGCTCCGCGAGACTGAGGATGCGTATGCCGTCGAGCAATAGTGCCATGCGTTTCCCATCATCGCTGGCCGCTTGTCTCGTCGTCGCGGCGGCCTATCATTGCCTCAATGAAACGGCAAACCTACCCGCGAGTCAAATCGAGCACAGGAGGGGCAGATGGGGGAGACGAGCGTCATTGTGGAGGTACGCGGTGGTGCCGTTTGGGCGACACTCAACCGACCGGCAGCGTTGAATTCGATAACGCCCGAGATCGTCGACGGTCTGCATGCGGCGCTTGACCGTGCCGAGAACGATGCGAGCATCGTCGCGGTCGTAATTGCGGGGAATGGTCGCGCCTTCTGCGCGGGAGCCGATCTCAAATACGTTCGCGAGCAGTGCGGCGGCGACGAAGCGGCGATGTCGAGATTCCTGGACTCGGTTCTCGGATTGCTGCGACGCATCGAATCATTTCCGCGTCCGGTAATCGCCGCGGTACAGGGCCTTGCGCTGGCTGGCGGCCTCGAGATCGTCCTGTGCTGTGATCTCGTCATTGCGTCGCGATCGGCGAAGCTGGGCGATGCGCATGCCAATTTCGGCCTCCTGCCAGGCGGCGGCGGCTCTGTACGCCTGCCGCGCAAGATCGGCCCGACGCGTGCGAAATACCTGCTCTACACGGGCGAGTTCCTGCCTGCCGAGGAACTTGCTGCATGGGGGCTCATCAATCAGGTCGTCGCGGATTCGGAGCTGAGCGATGCGGTCGAACGGCTCGTCGGCAGGTTGGCAGAAAAGAGTTCGCTGGTATTGCGGCGAATGAAGGCGCTCGTCGACGACGGGCTGGAGCAACCGCTCGAGGTGGCGCTCCGGCAGGAGCTGGTGGCCAGTGCCGTGCACGGATACAGCCATGACATGCGCGAGGGGCTCGCTGCCTTCGACGAGAAGCGCAAACCGCGCTTTCTCGGGCGGTAACGTCAGCCGAGCCAGCGTTTGCGCCGGCGGTAGTGCTTGACGTCACGATAACTCTTGCGTTCGCCCTCGAGATTCAGGCCGAGGTAGAACTCGCGCACGTCCTCGTTGGCCGCCAGCTCGCTCGCGTTGCCTTCAAGAACGATGCGGCCGCTCTCCATCACGTAGCCGTAGTCGGCAATTTCGAGCGCAACGCGGGTGTTCTGCTCGACGATCAGCAGAGCAATGCCCTCGGCGCGCACGGCATTAAGCACCGCAAAGACTTCCTCGATCATTAAAGGCGCGAGGCCGAGGGAGGGCTCGTCGATCATGATCAGCTTCGGCGCTGCCATCATCGCACGGCCGATCACCACCATCTGCTGCTCTCCGCCGGAAAGATAGCCCGTGGTCCGATCGCGTAATTGGGCCAGTCGTTCGATCCGGGAATAGACCTCGTCGAGGCGGCGGCGCAGGGCTAGGCCGGAACGCTCCATATGACCGCCGACAACGAGGTTCTGCTCGACCGTGAGGTGACGCAGCACGCGCCGCCCTTCCATGACGTGGACAATCCCGCGGCGAACGATGGCTGTTGGATCCAGTCCGTCGATGCGGTCGCCGTGATATTTGATCGCGCCCTGGGTGACGCGGCCGTCCTCGGTCGACAGCATGTTGGAAACCGCCTTCAGTGTCGTCGACTTCCCGGCGCCGTTGGCACCGAGGAGTGCGACGCATCCGCCGGCCGGCACGCGCAAGGTCACGCCTTTCACAGCCAGAATGACGTCGCTGTAGAGGACTTCCACATTCATCAGTTCGAGCACGGCCGATCTCCCAGGTAGCAAAGTCCCCGCCCGGCGCTAGAGCGCACGGGCGGTTCGGCGATCACCACTTGCCGATCGTGGGCACCGGCGCCTTGTCGGCGACGATAGTGTACTTTCCGTCCTTCACTGTCGCGATATTGACCGTGAGCCCGCTCAGCGGGAAGGGTGCCTCGTTGGTGTAGGTCAGGTTCGGAAGGATCCCGAACGTCTGCTCACTCGTGATCGGCGTCGAGAGCATGGTGTTGCGCACCGCCTCGCCGGTGACCTTGTCGGCGCCGTTCTTCTTTGCGGTGGCCTCGATTGCGCGAAGCGCGACCATGGTCTGATTAAGCCCCATGACGGTCGCGACGGTCCAGTTGATCTGCGCCTTGTATTTCGATACGAGCATCTGCTCGAAATCATGCGGGGCAGTCTTCCCCTCGGTCGGCACCGCCATCCCGTAGACCTCGAAGTCGCCTTCCAGTTCCTTCAGTCCGCCGATCGCCTTGCCCGACGCGATCAGGCCGTTGTGGGAGCTCATCATGATCGGCACGTCGGTCCGTCCCAGCGCCTGCAGCGCGCGCTTGGTCGCGACGACGGCGGCCGTGTTGGTCTGGATATGGATGAGCTGCGCGCCTTTGCGCAGCACACGCTGGACCTGCGTCGTCAGATCCGTCGGCTGCACCTCGGTGTAGATGATCTCGACGATCTCGGCCTTGTCGGGATGGTCCTTGGCGTATTTGTCCGCGCCCTTGTGGATGTCCACATAGGCCGGAGAGGCTTCCGACGAAATGATCGCGACCTTGAGCGGAGCAGTGACCTTGCGAGCATTGCGGAACCACTCGTAGAAGGCGCCGGCCTCGTGCCCGTAGGTGGGACGCGGATTGAAAATCCAGGGATCCGGCTTCCAGGCGAAGCCGTAGCCGGCGGTTGCCATGATCATGGGCACCTTGTCCGTCGGCAGGCGGCCCTGCAGTGCCGCGACGTCCGGTCCGCCCGTGCCGAGCGTAACGATCGGGTTGAGTTCGGCCTTGATGCCCGGCCACAGGCTCGCGATCTGCGCAGCGTCGTAGCGGCCGTCGTAATCCTTGATGACCACGCGCACGCCCAGCCCTTTGCCGACCTGGTCGTTCCACCAGTCGACCACCGCGTGCCGTGCGCCCACCATGTCCTTCATGATGTCGGCGTAGGGGCCGGTGAAATCCGCGATCGAGGCAATGTTGTAGGTCGATTCCGCCCACGCATTACCGCCTGCGAAAAGTCCGAGGCCCACGCCCGCGAGCGCTCCTGCCAAAGTCCGCTTTCTCATTTTGATCTCCTCTCCTTCGCACGCGGGTGCGCCGCGTTCGCCATGTCCGTCTCAATAGGGGAACGGCCACATTCGATACGATTGCTTCATGATGTTCCACCGGTGCATCAGCCCGCGCGGTTCAAAGATCAGGAACGCGGCGATAACACCGCCGAGAAAGACGTTCATCACCGAGTAAACGATGTCGCCCCCGAGTGACGGAATGTAGGACACGAGCGATGGTCCGAGCGTGACGAAGGTCTCCTGCATCGCCTTGATGATGAAGACGCCGATCAGTGCGCCGGTGATCGATCCCATGCCGCCGACGATGACCATGGCGATGAACCAGATCGAGTGGAACAGGGTGAACTGGTCGACCGCCACGAAGCGGACGAAATAGGCCCACATCGCCCCGCCGATCCCCGCGTAGAAGGCGCCGATGAGAAAAGCCGTCGCCTTGGTGCGCACCACGTTGATGCCCATCATGCCTGCGGCCACATCGTCGTCGCGCACCGCGATGAAAGCGCGCCCATGGCGCCCGCGCACGATGCCGAAGGCGCCGCAGACCATCACGGTGGTAAGAGTCAGACACAGGTAGTAGAGGGATCGGTCGCTCGATAGCTCGAAGCCGAACAGGCTCGCAGGAGCGAGCGTCACGCCGTTCGACCCGCCGAACCATGGCAGGTTGAGGATCGAAAAATGGAACAGGGACTGTGCCGCGATGGTGGTCAGGGCGAGATAGAAGCCCTTGATGCGCACCGCCGAGAGCCCGAAGGCAAAGCCGAACGCGGCTGCGGCCAAGCCGCCAAGCGGAATCGTCAGCCAGAATGGCAGGGCCCATCCTGCGGCGAGCGCGCCGGCGACGTAGGCGCCGACCCCCATGAAGGCGGCCTGGCCGAGGTTGATCTGCCCGGCGTAGCCGGTGTTGATCTGAAGGCCAACGGCGACGACAGCCGATATCAGCATGACCGTTAGAATCGCCAACAGGCGAGGGCCGATGAGCCAAGGCAGGGCGATCAGCAGCAGCGCGAACAGGGCCAGCGCCAGCCATTGCTTGCGCGTGCGGATCAGAGCTGCATCGGCTTCGAAACTGGTAGCGAAGACACCGGCTGGATCCATCGGTCACACCCTCTGGATGATCTTCCAGCCGAACATACCAGTCGGCCGGATGAACAGGATTGCGAGCATTATCAGGAAGGGGAAGACGGAGCCGACGGCGCCGCCGACGACCGGATCGACATAGGCGGTCACGAGTCCCTGTATCGTGCCGACGATCAGTCCGGCCAGCAGAACGCCGGCGATCGACTCGAAGCCGGCGAGCAACGCCACCGGCAGGGCAGACAGGCCAATGTCAGAGGCGAGAAAGCTGAGCGACTTGCCGGAAAGATAGATGACGGCACCGATTGTCGAGAGCGCCGAGCCCAGCGCCCAGGCGAAGGCGATCGAGCGTTTGACCGAAATGCCCATGGAGAGCGCCACCTCGTGGTCCTCGGCGACCGCCGTCATGCGAAGGCCCGTGCGCGTGCGGTTGAAGAACCAGGAGAGACCGAATCCAACGACGATCGTGATCAGCCCGCCAAACAACAGTGAGCGCGGGATGAGTATGTCGCCGAAGATGATCGGCTTGAGCGGAAAGACGATGGGGAAGGGGCGTACGGCTGGCCCGAACAGCACGAGAATGAGGCCGCGGATCAGTATCAGCAGGCCGATCGTCACCATGACCATGGCGAATACGGACTCGCCGGCGAGGCGCGAGAAGAAGATGCGTTCGATGGCCAACCCGAACAGGATCGCGGCAGCGAAGGCGAGCGGCAGGCCGATCGACAGAGGCAGCCCTACCTGTGCGATCATCCACCACACCATGAACCCGCCGAAGACGACCAGTTCGCCTTGCGCCATGTTGAACACCTTCGACGCGCGATAAATGACCACAAACCCCATTGCGACCAGGGCGTACAACAGGCCGACGAGGGCGCCATTGATTAGATAATTGAGGAAATCGAAGATCATGCGTCCGTCCTCGCGACGTCGTGGATCAGTACCGTGGCGGCGAGCCTGCCGCGGCGGCCATCCTGGTATGTGACGGGAATGTCGAGCGTAGCGCTCGATGCGCTGGCATAGAGTGCGTCGATCAGCTTCGCGTAGCGGTCCTGCAGAAACTCCCGCCGTAGCTTGCGGGTCCGGGTCAGTTCGCCTTCATCCGGATCGAGCTCCTTGGGGAAATTGGCGAAGCGGCGTACGAAAGCATGCTCGGGCAGAAACTGGTTCACGTGCGCCACCTCCTGGCGGATCAGAGCAGCGACCTCGGGTTTTTGCGATAGATCGGTGAAGGTGGAGAAGCCGATCGCGCGATCCTCCGCCCACCGCGAAACGACACTCATGTCGATATTTACGAGCGCGCCGATATAGTCGCGTGCCTCGTCGCCGAGTATCATGACGTCCTTGATGAACGGACTGAAGCGCAGGCGGGTCTCGATGAACTGCGGCGGAAAGGGTACGCCGGAGCGCAGCTTGCGCATGTCGTCCACGCGCTCGAGGAAGACGAGTTCTCCAGCAGCGGACAGTGACACGGCGTCGCCGGTACGATACCAGTCGTCGTCGAGGCGCTCCGCCGTCTTGTCCGGCTTGTTGTAATAGCCTTTGAAGAACGAGCCGCCGCGGACCAGGAGTTCGCCTTCGGGCGAGATCTTCCATTCGAGTGGCGCGCCGGCCTCGGGATGGGCCGTGAGCCAGCGGCCGACGGTTTCCAGGTCGTAGCGTTCGCCCTGGTGGATGGAGAGGATGCCGATTTCCGTCGCTCCGTACACGTTGCGAAGCGGGACGCCCATGGCGTGGAAAAGTCGGAACACGTCGGGCGCCATGGTCGATCCTCCGCACAGCGCGACCTTGACGCGGGTGAGCCCGAGCTTGTCGCGTAGCGGCTTCAAAACCAGCATATCGGCCAGTGGGAGCAGGAAGCTGGCGGCGAGCGAAACTGGCTTGCCGTCGAGCCGCGCGACGCGAACGTCGTGGCCGACCTTCATGCCCCAGCGATAGAACCAGCGGCGGACGGGACCCGCGTCGAGCATGCGCGCCTGCACTGTCGACGCCAGGCTCTCCCATTGACGCGGGGCAAACACCATCGCCTCGACGGCGATCTCGCGCAGATTTTCCAGCACCTGCTCAGGTGATTCCGGGAAGTTGACGACGAGCGGCAAGGTGAGCCCGATCGTGACGCCGAACAATTGCTCGGTAATCCAGGCCGGCGCAATATAGGTCAGGTAGTCCATGCCCGGCACAATGCCGGTTCCGCCGACGATGCGGTGTGCGCTGTCTATGAGATAGCGGTGCGTGATGATCACGCCCTTTGGGCGTCCGGTCGTGCCGGACGTGTACGACAACACTGCTATATCGTCGGGCCTGCCCGCTTCCACCATCTGTGCGAACCGGTCAGGCTGCTCGGCCAGACGCTGGCGGCCGATCTTCTCCAGCGCCTCCAGCGTCATGAGCGAGGACTGCCGGTAGGACCACATGCCCGTGTCGTCCCAGTAGATCAAACGCCGCAGCGTCGGAACGCGATCGAGAACGGCCAGTCCCTTGTCGATCTGCTCCTGGTCCTGGCCGACGAAATAGACGGCGCCGCTGTCCAGCAGCAGATATTCGATCTCGTCGGGAGTCAGGTCCGGATACAGCGAGACGATCTTCCCGCCGGCTGCCAGCGCCGCGAGTTCTATCCAGAAGTTCTCCGGCTCGTTCTCGCCGATGATCGCGAGCGTTTCTCCGGGCAAAAAGCCGAGCGCGTCCAGGCCGAGCGCATAGGCGCGCACGTGGTCCATGACGTCGCGATAGGTGAATTCCCGCCATATGCCGCGATATTTGTGGCGGGCGACGAGCCGGTCCGGCTCCGCCGCGGCGCGATCGAGAAGAATCTGCGGCAGGGTGCGCATGGTCAGGGTCATATGCCGCGCTCGCCGAGATAGGCCTTGAGAACGGCAGGATTTCGCTGGATGGCGGAAGGTGAGCCATCGGCGATTTGCTTGCCGAAATCGAGGACGTAGATACGGTCGGCGAGATCCATGACCACGCCCATGTCGTGCTCGACGAGGACGATCGGAATTCCCCGAGCTTCGCGCACGTCGAGAATGAAGCGCGCGAGGTCTTCCTTTTCCTCCGTGTTCATGCCGGCCATTGGCTCGTCCATCAGCAGGAGCTTCGGTTCCTGCGCGAGTGCGCGGCCGAGATCGACGCGTTTGCGCAAGCCGTAGCCCAGCGTGCCGACGGGCCGGTGACGGATCGACTCGATCTCGAGAAGTTCGATGATCTCCTCCGCTACCTCGCGATGGCGCGTCTCTTCGCGTTCGGCCCAGCCGACATGCAGGAACGATTGGAGGATGGAACTGTGCATGTGGATGTGCCGGCCCACCATAATGTTCTCGATGACGGAAAGGCTCGGGAACGCGTGCGTGCCCTGGAAGGTGCGTGCGAGTCCCGCGCGCGCGATCGCGTCCTCCCGGCGTCCCGTCATGTCCTCGCCGCAGAAGAGAATGCGCCCGCGCTGCGGCCGGTAAAAGCCACCAAGACAGTTCATCAGCGAAGTCTTGCCGGCACCATTGGGGCCGATGATCGCAACGAGCTCGTTCTGCCGAATTTCGATCGTGACGTTGTTGAGCGCAACAATGCCGCCGAAAGACAAATGCAGGCCTTCCGCGACGAGCGCCGGCAAGACGGCGTCGGCCTTTGATTGCGTGGGGATGGCGGTGGTCATTGGCGGGATTGATTTGCCATCGAGTCAAACCTTTGTGGATTGCTCAGAGATTGCGGGAAATGATGAGCTTCTGGATATCGCTCGTGCCTTCGTAAATCTTGCACACTCGTACGTCGCGGCAGTAGCGCTCCGCCGGGAAGCTGCGCAGATACCCGTAGCCCCCATGAACCTGCAGCCCGTCGGAGCAGACGCGTTCGGCCATTTCGCTTGCGAAAAGCTTTGCGATCGCCGCTTCCCGCGCGCAGGGCACACCAGCCTCCAGCAGGCGTGCGGCGTGCATGTAGTACTGCCGGGCAATGTCCACCTGTGTTGCCATCTCGGCGAGGCGGAACGCGATCGCCTGCTTTTCGAAGATCGGTTTGCCGCCGACTTCACGCTCATGCGCATATTTGATTGCGGCATCCAGGGCGGCCTGGGCGACGCCAACGGCTTGAGCGGCGATGGCGATCCGCCCGTCGGACAGGCCGGACAGGGTGATCGCATATCCTCCGCCGACCTCGCCGAGCACGTCGCCCGCGCGGGCTCGAAATCCATCGAGATGAATCTGTGCGGTGTGAGCGGTGCGCTGGCCGTGCTTGTCCTCTATGGCGGAGACGACGTAGCCGTCGGCGGGCAGTTCGACGACAAAGGTCGTGAAGCCTTTCTTGCCGGCTGACATATCGGTGCGCGCGATAATGTTGGCGATACCCGCCTCGCTGCCGTTCGAGATGAACTGCTTCGTTCCGTTGATCACGAACCCGTCGCCGTCCTTCTTTGCGAAGGTGCGGAGCCCGGCCGTGTCGGAGCCCGCCTGCGGTTCGGTGATCAGAAAGGCGCCAATCTTTTCTCCGCTCGCCATTTTCGGCAAGAGGCGTCTCTTCTGCTCGGTCGAGCCGTGGTGAACGATGGGAAGGGCCCCGCCGAGATTGTGAACGTGAACGATTGTGCCGACGCCCGCGTCAGCCGCCGCTATCTCCTCGATTGCCAGGCAATAGCCGAGAAAGTCCGTTTCCGAGCCGCCGTATTCCTGCGGAATGGTCATTCCCATGAAGCCGTGCTCGGCAAGCGCAGCGAGCTCGGCACGGGGCCATGCGCCTGTGCGGTCGCGCTCGGCCGCGGTCGGCGCGATGACGTCGCGTGCCAGCCTGCGCGCGGTGTCGCGGATCATTCTCTGTTGCTCGGTCAGGAAGACAGAAGTGGAATCGACCTTGCTGAGATCCATCTATCGGACTTTCGAGTAGTTCCAAGGCGTCCATGATCGGAGGGGCAATGCCGCCTCGTCAAGCGTGTACGGCGAATTGACACGCTAATCTACCCGAGAGTAGCTTACTTGCGTCCAGACGTTCTTTCGCAACTGCAACATTGATGCGCTCTTCGCTCGCAGGAGCCTGCTGCAGGCGCGCCGCCCTTGTCGACAGCGGAGACGGAGAAGACCATGGCCAGAAGCGTAGTGGTTGGCGGCGTCGGAATGGTGCCGTTTCGCAAGCCCGGCGACAGCAAGGCCTACTACGAGATGGGCGCGGATGCGGCACGCATGGCATTGGCCGATGCCAGGATCGATTATTCCGCGGTACGGCAGGCCTATGTCGGTTACGTCTACGGGGATTCGACGTCGGGTCAGCGCGCCCTCTACGAAGTCGGAATGACGGGCGTGCCCATCGTCAACGTCAACAACAATTGCTCCTCGGGATCGACCGCGCTCTTTCTCGCGCGGCAGGCGGTGGAGTCCGGCATGGTCGACTGCGCCATTGCCGTCGGCTTCGAACAGATGCAGCCCGGCGCGCTCGGCGAGGTATGGACAGACCGTCCGTCGAGCCTGGGCCGTTTCAACGCCGCAACCGACGATTGGGCTGGCCATTCGGAGATTCCGCTCACGCTGCGCTTCTTCGGGGGTGCCGGCGCCGAATATCTCGATCGCTACGGCGCGAAAGTCGACTTGTTCGCGAAGGTGAAGGCCAAGGCCAGCCGCCACGCCGCGGCGAACCCGCTCGCGCTGCTGCGGAACGTGGTCACGGCCGAGGAGGTTCTGGAATCCAAGCCGATCTGGCCGGGCGTGCTGACACGCCTGATGGCCTGCCCGCCCACGTGCGGCGGGGCGGCGGCGGTTGTCATGTCGGAGGAATTCGCGCGAAGGAACGGCGTCGACACGCAGGTCCGTATCAAGGGACAGACGATGATGACGGACCTGCCCGGCACGTTCGGCCACCGGTCAATGATCGACCTCGTCGGCTCCGAGATGGCGCGCGCCGCTGCCGAGCAACTCTACAGCGAGACCGGGACGGCGCCGGAAGACGTCGATGTGTGCGAACTGCACGACTGTTTTGCGCAAAATGAAGTTTTCACTTACGAGGCGCTCGGCTTTTGCAAGGAGGGCGAAGCGACCGCCTTCGTCGACAAGGGCGACAACACTTTTGGCGGGCAGGTGGTCACCAATCCTTCCGGCGGACTGTTGTCGAAGGGCCACCCGCTTGGCGCGACCGGGCTCGCGCAGTGCTACGAATTGACACAGCAATTGCGCGGAGCCGCGGATAGTCGCCAGGTAGAAGGCGCGCGTTTGGCTCTCCAGCACAATCTCGGGATCGGCGGCGCAGTGGTCTGCACGATGTACGAGAAGCATTGACGCTTCCGTCGGCGCGGTTCGAATGCGGAAGAAAAAGACGATCGCGGCGCCGAAGAGGCGCTGGGGCGGAGAGGTATTTCTCGACGACGCGGCGGCGGGCAAGCGCCACGCCATCATGCGCGCGGCAGCCCGCCTGTTCCGCGAGCGCGGCTACGAGAGGACGCGGTTGACCGACATTGCGGATGCACTCAACGTCTCGAAACCTTCGCTTTACTACCACTTGGGTGACAAGGAAGGCATTCTGATTGCCATCCAGCAGTTCGGCCTTGATCAGATGCTGGACGGGTTCGACCTCCTGGTCGATCGCGGCGCGACCGGCGCCGAACTCCTGCGAATCCTCCTAACTCGCTATGGCGAGTGGACGACGACCGAATTCGGCGTCTGTGTCATCACCTCTTTCAATATCAAGATTTCGCCGCGTGGCGCGAAAAGCCTCCACTCCGCCCGCCGCCTGCTCGAACGCAAGGTGCGAGCGCTCATCGAGCGCGGAGTCGCCGACCGATCGATCAGGCCGTGCAACCCGGCGCTTGCCGCCACGGCCTTGTTCGGATGCCTGAACTGGATGGCCTTCTGGTACGACCGGTCGCGCGCCAGACGTTCGGCGGCCGAGATCAGTGCGCAGTTCGTTGACTACTTTCTGTCCGGGCTCAACGGCCAGGAAACCCAGAGAACGCGTGAACCGGGTTTGCACAATGAGCGGAAGGTCCGGCAGCGTGAATAAGGGCGTGCGGCTATCGTAGGGCGCACATTCCGCAGTCGGCCCTTGATTGACAGCCGATCGTCCCTCGAACTACCCTTCGGTAGAAAATGGGATTGCGCCTGGGCGCGACGGGAGGACGACGTGGGGTTGCGCGATTTTTCCTTGGCGGACGTCATCGCGCGCAATGCGAGATTGTTTCCAGACCGAGCGGCGGTAGTGATCGGCGACAGGCGCGTCAGCAACGCTGCTTATCGCGACCGCGTCGTGCGCCTGGCCGCAGGGCTGGCACGGGCCGGCGTCAGCGCCGGCGACCGCGTGGCGATGCTGTCGCACAACAATCTCGAATTCGTTGACGTCTATGGGGCAATGGCTTGGCTCGGCGCCATCCTGGTTCCGATCAACTGGCGGCTGAGCGCCGACGAAATCGCCTACATCGTCTCGGACGCGGCGCCCAAGGCTGTGATCGCCGATCAGGCGCACCAAGAGGCGCTAATCGCCGCCTGTTCCGAGATCGCGAGCATTCAGCTTTGGATCGGCGTCGGCGGCGCGATCGCGCCCTACCGGCCGATCGAGGAGATTTGTGGCGACGGAGAGACAGTGCCGCCGGCGGTTGCAGCAAGTGCGCCGTTCGTCATGTTTCACACTGCCGCGGTCAGCGGCCAGCCGCGCGGGGCGCTGCTGACGCAGTCGGGCCTGATCGCCAGCAGCGTGCAGATGATCAACTGCTGGTCGTTGACCGAGCGCGATACCGCACTGTGCGTGCTGCCGTTGTTTCACCTTGCCGGTCTGACGCTGCTGCTGGGCTGTCAGCACGCCGGTGGAACGGCCGTCATATTGCCGCGGTTCGACGCCGCCGAAGCGGTGCGCGCCGTCAGGGCCGAAAAGGTCACGGTGCTCAGCGAGTTCGCGCCGATCCTCGGCTCGATGCTCGACGCAACGAAACATCCGGGCGATCTCGCGAGCCTGCGCGTCGTCACCGGTCTCGACACGCCTGAGACGATCGCGCGTTTCGAGAGGGCGTGTCCGGATGCGCGCTTCTGGGTGGCTTTTGGCCAGTCGGAGACGTCCGGGCTGGTCACGGCCGCGCCGTTCCGCGACCGCCCGGGATCGGCAGGCAGGCCAATGTTTCTTTCACAGGTCGCCGTCGTCGACGATCTCGATCGGCCGGTGCCGGCGGGTGAGACTGGCGAAATCGTGGTGCGCGGTCCGGGCGTATTCGAAGGGTACTGGAATTGCCCGGAGGACACCAAGGCAACATTCCGCAACGGCTGGCATCACACCGGAGACAACGGCGCCTTCGACGCCGATGGCTACCTTTTCTACAAAGGCCGCACCCCGGCCAAGGAGTTGATCAAGCCCGGCGGCGAGAACGTCTATCCGGCCGAAGTGGAAGCGGCGCTGCTTGGCCATCCGGCGTTACTCGAAGCTGTCGTCTTCGGCGTGCCGGACGCTGAATGGGGCGAGGCGGTGAAGGCCGTCTGCGCCCTGAAGCCGGGAGCATCGGCCACACCGAAGGAGATCGTGGACTTCGTCGCTGGCCGCATCGCCCGCTACAAGCGGCCGAAGCATATCCTGCTGACCGAGAGCCTGCCGAAGACCGCCGCCGGGGCGATCGATCGCACGCGCGCGAAGGAAACCTTCCGCGATGGGTGAGCCTGGTGCGACTCGCGACGTTTCAGCGCGCTCGGTCATGCGCGCGCAGGGCGCACGTTGCGGTTCGGCGGCGTCACGGCCCTTTCCGATGTCGCGAAGCACGGCAAGTACATGCCGGCGAGGCCCGAATGGTTTCCCATCCCAACGGACGTGACAAAATGGTGATCCAAGACGGCGGGATGCTTTAGCCTCCCGCCGCCTTCGGGCTTGCGAGGACAACGGACGTGAACGTCGCTCAGTATTTGAGCGCGGCCATGCACGAGCTATTTCGATATTGGAGACAGTCGATGCCAACGCCAGCGAACGAACTCGTGACCCGCGAAGACAAAGATGCGATCTGCCGTCTTAGCCTCAATCGTCCGGAGCAGGGCAACAGCCTTTCGGTCTCGACGATCGATGCGCTGCACAAGCACCTAGTTGATCTCAGGGCGGAGACGGGCATCGCGGTTATCGTGCTGGCGGGCGTCGGCAAGAAGATCTTTTGCGCCGGCCACGATCTGAAGGAATTCCAGGCTAACGACGGCCCGGAATTCTCGGCCTCCGTCGCCTCGCGCTGCTCGGCGATGATGCAGGCCTTCCGCGACCAGCCGCAGATCATCATCGCGAAGGTCGAAGGCGTCGCCTCCGCCGCCGGATGCCAGCTCGTCGCCAGCGCAGACCTTGCCGTGGCGGAGAGCGGGGCGCGTTTCGCAACCCCGGGCGTGAACATCGGCCTGTGGTGCTGGACCCCGATGGTCGCCTTGGGACGGAACGTGCTTCCCAAGCACGCCATGCAGATGCTGACGACCGGCCGCCTCCACGACGCTGAGTTCGCGATGCGCGCCGGACTTGTCAACGCGGTCGTTGCGCCGGAAGAGCTCGACACGGCGGTGCAGAATCTCGCCGAGGAGATCGCTTCAAAATCCACCTACACGCTGGCGCTCGGCAAGCAGGCCTTCTACCGGCAAATTCAGATGTCGATTTCCGACGCCTATGAGTACGCCGGCCAGCTCACCGCGCGGAACATGGCGCATCCCGATGCGAAAGAAGGAATCCGGGCATTCGTCGAGAAGCGAAAGCCGATCTGGCGCGGACGTTGAGAAGACCACCATCTTGATCACTGCTGGCAGTGCAACGCCCGGTGAGCTCCGCCTCGTTACAAGTCAGTCAATATTTGCAGCGTATAATCGGGCGCGGAGACGGCTTGGCGTCTCGCTCCGGCGATGGGACGAACAGGCGCGGGAAAGCGACCACATGGGCCGCGACCACCCAAAATGCGCACGATGAAAGGAGTGCGTCTCACTGGCGCCGGATCATCGGAAGGATCGGGTGCTACTCTACCCTTTACTGGCGACCGGGAGAGCATTAGTAATTATTCAAATATCTGAATTTGAAAGGAAAATCGGATGGCCCAGCCAAAGTCCAAGGTTGCCGACACGTCATGGAATCTCGGCAAGATGGCTGGCAACGCTCATCTTGCGAGCGAGTTCCTCAAGGCGCTCGCGCACGAGTCCCGGCTTCTCATCCTGTGTCTTCTGATTGATGGAGAGAAGACGGTCGGGGAACTTGAGGAGCTGCTGGACCAGCGACAATCCACCGTATCGCAACAGCTCGCGCGGTTGCGGCTCGATGGGCTGGTATCTGCGCGCCGCGAAGGGACGACGATATTCTATCGTCTCGCCGATGATAGGGTTCAGGTCGTGCTCGACGCGCTCTACAAGGCTTTTTGCGGTGGCCGCAGTTCCGGACGACGCTAATGTGGCGCCGGCTGTTTGGCGAAACACTTTATTGAGCGGTCCTAGAACTCGACTTTGACCGCAGGCTGCCCAGCCTCCACGCGGCCGATGATGCGCGCCGACGGATACCCTTCTCCTTGAATCATCCGCAGGATGTTTTGCGCCTGCGCTGCTTCGCATGAAACCAACAACCCGCCGGAGGTTTGCGGATCGGTGAGGAGGTGCCGCTGCCAGTCCGCGCAATGAGCCGGCAAGGTGACACTCGTGCCATAGCTGGCCCAGTTGCGGTTCGAGGCGCCGGTGACGCATCCCTCCTGGGCGAGCCGGGCCGCCTCCTTCAGGAAGGGCAGAGCCTTCATGTCGAGGGCGAGAATGGCATTCGATCCTCGCGCCATCTCGAGCCCGTGCCCGAGCAGGCCGAAGCCGGTCACGTCGGTCATGGCGTGCACGGAACTGTTTTCCGCGAGTTTCGCGCCGATCTTGTTGAGGAGCGTCGTCGTTGCGATCATGTCGGCATAGCCGCCTTCGGGCAGCTTGTCCTTCTTGATCGCAGCCGAGTAGATACCGACCCCGAGAGGTTTGGTCAGAATCACGGCGTCGCCGGGCTTGGCGTCGGCATTGCGGCGAATGTTCTTGGCTCGGCCGGTGCCAACCACCGCGAGCCCG
The DNA here is from genome assembly GCF_016213215.1 of Bradyrhizobium sp. Taxonomy (GTDB): domain Bacteria; phylum Pseudomonadota; class Alphaproteobacteria; order Rhizobiales; family Xanthobacteraceae; genus Bradyrhizobium. The sequence goes on from NZ_JACRAW010000043.1 coordinate 46,623, forward strand.
TAGACCGGTTCGGGGCAGTCGATCGAATGCCCGCCCGCGACAGGGATGCCTGCGAGGGCGCAAACGTCGCGTCCGCCTTGAAGGATCAGTCGCACAAGCTCGGGGGCGATCTTGTCGACCGGCATGCCGAGAATGGCGAGCGCCATGATCGGCGTTCCTCCCATGGCGTAAATGTCGGAGATTGCGTTGGTCGCGGCAATGCGGCCGAAATCGTAAGGATCGTCGACCATCGGCATAAAGAAGTCGGTGGTTGCGATGATGCAGGTGCCGTCATCCTGCTTCCAGACGGCGGCATCGTCGCCGGTCTCGATGCCGACAATAAGCTGCTTGTATGGATTGATGGTCAGTTGCCCGGACAACAGTTGCTGAAGCACCGAAGGCGCAAGCTTGCAGCCGCAGCCGCCGCCATGGGCAAGACTTGTCAGACGGATCTGGGGGACATTCATGGATGTGCTCCGCGAATAGCAGGATCAGAGTTGCGGCCGGACTGTGGATGTAATCCTCGCCATGCCGCGGCGAGCGCGCTCGCGGCGACTTCGATGTCGTTCATCGTGGTGCGGCGGCCAACCGAAAGACGAACCGCGCCGAGCGCCATCTCGGGATCCAGTCCGATGCCGGTCAGTATCGCGGAAGCCTGCTCTTGATCCGCGTGGCAGGCTGAGCCGTTCGATGCCATGACCTCGGGGCACAGCTCCAGCAGCCGCCGTCCCGACACGCCCGGGAACAGGACATTCAGCGTGTTGGGCAGGCGGAATTCGCGATGTCCGGTCAAGACGATGTCAGGGATTTCGGTTTCCAGCCGATGCAGCAGCGTATCCGTCAAATGCCTTTGCCGCGCGCTCTCCTCATCGAGCTTCAGGGCGGCTATCTTGCACGCCGAACCAAGCGCCACGATGTAGGGCACATTTTCGGTGCCCGGCCGGCGACCGTGCTCCTGACCGGCTCCGACCAGAACGGATGGGATATCCAGCCCGCGACGGATGAAGACTGCGCCGACGCCCTTCGGCGCGTACAACTTGTGACCGGCAATGGACATCAGATCGACACCGAGCGCCCTCACGTCGACGGCAATCTTCCCGACGGATTGAGCGGCGTCGGCATGCATGAGCGCTCCATGCCGGCGCGCGATTGCCGAGATGCCCGCAATCGGCTGCAGCGTGCCGATCTCGTTCTGGGCGTGGATCACGGTGACGAGGGCTGTCGCTTCGCCCACACATTCACGAAAGGAAGCGGGTTCGACCAAACCGTCCGCGTTGGCTTGGACGCGATGGACTGAAAATCCCTCGCGCGCCAATATCTCGCAGCAGGCGTCGGTCGCCGGATGTTCGATGTTGGTGGTGACGATGTCGCGGCGCAGCCCGCCCGATCCCGCACCGCCGCGAATGGCGATGTTGCTCGCCTCGGTACCTCCGCTAGTGAAGACGATTTCGTCGGCGAATGCGCTAATCAAATCCGCAACCTGCCCGCGGGCTGTCTCTATTGCCTCGCGAGCCCGACGGCCCAGCGAATAGGTCGAGGACGGGTTGCCGAACTCGGACCGCAGATACGGCAGCATTGCATCCAGCACCTGCGGATCGACCGGTGTCGTCGCGTTATGGTCGAGATACACGGGAGGCATCATGCTGTGCCGTTCAATGAAGCTTGACGATCTTGAAGACGTAGAGATCTTGCCGGCGGCCCTGCTCGGAAAGCAGGTGTCCTGTCTGGTTCACGAAATGCGGCACGTCGATCACGGTGAGGGGGTCTGTGCATTCCATGACGAGCGTTGAGCCGACCGCGAGATCTCGTAAGGCCTTCTTGGCGCGCAGCACCGGATGCGGACAGCGCAAGCCGCGGAGATCCAGAATTCGTTCGTCCTGGTGATTCATTCTGTCATCTGCGATTTCTTACCGTCCGACCCAGGTTCCATTCCTGCGTGATGCGCGCCAAAGAAGCACACGCCGAGCCGGCGCGTTACGGCCTTGCCAAGCCGCAAGCTGCGCGGTCTGCCACGCCTGCACTTCCGAATTCGACGGGTGCGACACAAGCAAAATCGGCACAGTCGGCAAGCGACGGGCCGCGATGCGAATCGCGGATGCGAAAGGCGGTGAGCCCCGAAACTCGGGAGCGGGTGGGTGTGCAACGGGGGCAATCTGCGGCCGCCTCGGCCGTGCCGTCAACTCGGATCATGAGAGCTGCACGATACAACCTTAGGAGGTGCGTCATTCCACCGCAGGAAAGCAGGCAGAACCAGCCAAAAAGCCCTAAACGATGGCTCTCTCGATAATGTTGCGCCGCAATACGGGGTTTTGCGGGTTTGGACCGTTTGACTTGGAACCCGGCAAAAAAGTACCCTCTTGGAGTGATCCGCATCACAGGGATGCCGGCAAATGGCATGCCGCTTTGCAGCCTCCCCACGGGAAGCTGTGCTAGGAGAGGAAAATGAACATGGAGCTCTCGCGGCGCCACTTCTTGAAGGGCGTCGGCGCGGGTCTCGCTGGGACAACCGTTGGCGCTCTTGGATTTGGGGACGTTGAATCGGCTTATGCGGCCTCGATTCGTCCTTTCAGACTCGCCAATCTCACCGAGACCAGAAATACCTGTCCGTACTGCTCGGTAGCGTGCGGCATTGTTATGTATTCCAAAGGCGACCTCAAGAAAGGCGATAAGGCCGAGATCGTCCACATCGAGGGCGATGCCGATCATCCGACCAACCGTGGCACCCTCTGCCCGAAAGGTTCGGCGCTGCTCGATTTCGTCCACGCCGAAACGCGGCTCAAATATCCCATGATCCGCAAACCCGGCTCGGACAAGTTCGAGCGCGTGAGCTGGGATTTTGCCCTCGATCGCATCGCTCGCCTCCTCAAGGAGGATCGCGATCGTAACTTCATCGCCCGGAACAACGACGGCACCACCGTCAACCGTTGGGTGACCACCGGTTTCCTGGCGGCGTCGGCGACCACCAATGAGACGGCTTTCGTCACCTACAAGGCGGTTCGCAGCGCGGGAATGCTCGTATTCGACAACCAAGCGCGGGTCTGACACGGCCCCACGGTGTCCAGTTTGGGCCCAACGTTTGGTCGCGGTGCGATGACGAATGCGTGGACCGATATCAGGAACACGGATCTCGTCGTCATTATGGGTGGTAACGCTGCAGAGGCGCATCCCTGCGGCTTCAAATGGGTTACGGAAGCGAAAGCGAACCGTGGCGCGAAGCTGATCGTCGTCGATCCGCGCTACACACGTTCGGCTTCCGTCGCCGATTTCTATGCGCCGATCCGGCCGGGAACCGACATCGCGTTCCTGCTCGGGGTGATCAACTACTGCATCCAGAACGACAAGGTGCAGTGGGACTACGTGAAGGCGTTCACGAGCGCGCCGTATCTGGTGAAGGCCGGCTTCAAGTATGAGGATGGGCTTTTCGACGGCTACGACGAGTCCAAGCGCGACTATAACCGCTCCAACTGGGACCTCCAGATCGGGCCGGACGGCGCAGTCATGGTCGACGAAACGCTGCAGGATCCTCGTTGCGTCTGGAATCTGCTCAAGGCCCATGTCGCGCAATACACGCCCGACATGGTGTCGCGGATCTGCGGCACGCCCAAGGACAAGTTCCTGAAGGTATGCGACATGATCGCTATGACGTCGGCCAAGGACAAGGTCATGACGTCGATGTACGCGCTGGGATGGACCCAGCATTCCAAGGGCTCGCAGAATATCCGGGCCATGGCGATGCTGCAGCTTATCCTGGGGAATATCGGCGTGCGTGGCGGTGGAATGAACGCGCTTCGCGGACATTCCAACATCCAGGGCCTGACCGATATCGGTCTGATGTCGAACCTGATCCCCGGCTATCTCACGCTCCCGAACGAGCGGGAGACGACGTTCGACACCTACATGGCGACGCGCGGGTTCAAGCCTCTGCGTCCGGGCCAGATGAGCTACTGGCAGAACTACAGGAAGTTCTTCGTCAGTTTCCAAAAAGCCATGTGGGGATCTGCCGCGACACTCGAGAACAATTGGGCCTACGATTATCTGCCCAAGCTCGACGTGCCGGCTTATGACGTGCTGCGGGCATTCGAATTGATGCACCAGGGCAAGATGAACGGTTACATCTGCCAGGGCTTCAATCCGCTGCTGTCATTCCCGAACCGGAAGAAGCTGACGGTCGCGCTCTCCAAGCTGAAGTTCCTCGTGACCATGGATCCTCTGGAAACGGAGACATCCCGGTTCTGGGAGAATCATGGCGAGCACAACGACGTGGATCCATCGAAGATCCAGACCGAAGTGATCCAGTTGCCTTCAACCTGCTTCGCGGAGGACGAGGGCGCGCTGGTGAACTCGGGACGCTGGCTGCAGTGGCATTGGGCCGGCGCTACGCCGCCCGCTGAAGCCAAGGCCGATGCCTGGATCATGGCCCAGATCCACCTGCGCCTGAAGGAGCTGTACCAGAAGGAGGGTGGGGCCTATGCCGACCCCATCGTCAATCTGCACTGGCCCTACAAGGACAAGAATGATCCGAAGCCGGAAGAGATCGCAAAGGAGCTCAACGGCTACGTGGTCGAAAACGTGGCCGATCCCAACGATTCCTCGAAGATGCTGCTGCAGAAGGGCAAGCAGGTTCCTGGATTCGCGGTCTTGCGTGACGACGGTTCGACGGCATGCGGCAACTGGATCTATTCAGGCTGCTTCACGGAAGCCGGAAATGCGATGGCGCGCAGGGATAATAGTGATCCGGACGATGCCGGCACGTATCTTAAATGGGCGTTCGCGTGGCCGGCAAATCGGCGGATCCTGTACAACCGGGCTTCTGCCGATCTCAATGGCAAGCCATGGGATCCGAGCCGGAAGCTGATCGAATGGGACGGCAGCAAGTGGTCCGGCTATGACGTGCCGGACATCGCGCCCGCTGCCAAGCCCGACGTCGTGGGTCCGTTCATCATGAACCCGGAGGGAACGGCACGCCTGTTCACGAGAGGCATGATGCGTGACGGCCCGTTCCCAACTCACTACGAGCCGTTCGAATCGCCGGTGACGAACGTGGTTGCGCCCAAGGTCCGGGGCAATCCCGCGGCCCGGGTGTTCCGTGGCGACATGGAGCAGTTCGGCGACTCGAAGGAGTTCCCCTATGCAGCGACATCCTATCGCCTGACGGAGCATTTCCACTTCTGGACCAAGCACGTGCAGCCGAATGCTGTCGTCCAGCCCGAATTCTTTGTCGAGATTTCGGAGGAGCTTGCGAAAGAGAAGGGGATCACGTCAGGCGGGTGGGTCCGCGTCTGGTCGAAGCGCGGGTCGGTCAAGGCGAAGGCGGTCGTGACCAAGCGCATCAAGCCGCTGATATGTGACGGGAAGACGGTGCATGTCGTCGGTATCCCCCTGCACTGGGGCTTCACCGGTGTGGCGAGGAAGGGCTTCGGGCCGAACAGCCTTACGCCCTACGTCGGCGACGCCAACATCGAGACGCCCGAGTACAAGGCGTTTCTGGTTGATATCGAGCCCATCGCCGGGCCGGTGGCATAGGGAGGCGCGCATGTATCCACCTCTCCCGAATCCATCGGTCAGCCCGGTCGCTGCCAAGCTCAGCGACAAGAACCTGATGCGTCGCTCAGCATCCACGATCCCGCAGGGCGAGCCCGTGCAGCAAGTGGCCAAGCTGATCGACACGTCGAAATGCATCGGCTGCAAGGCATGCCAGACGGCCTGCCTTGAGTGGAACAACCTGAAAGAAGAGGTCGGCTTCAACACCGGGTCTCTTACCAACCCGCACGACCTGACGACGGCGAGTTGGACGCTGATGCGGTTCACCGAGTGGGTCAATCCCGAGACCGACAACCTCGAATGGTTGATCCGCAAGGACGGCTGCATGCACTGTGCGGATCCGGGATGCCTTAAGGCATGCCCTGCGCCCGGAGCCATCGTTCAGTACACCAACGGCATCGTCGATTTCGTCAAGGAGAACTGCATCGGCTGCGGCTACTGCGTTAAGGGATGTCCGTTCAACATTCCCCGCATCTCCAAGGCCGAGGGCAAGGCCTATAAGTGCACCCTCTGCTCCGATCGCGTCGCCGTCGGACAGGGCCCGGCCTGCGCCAAGGCGTGTCCGACCCAGGCCATCGTGTTCGGGCCGAAGGAGGACATGAAGAAGCACGCCGAAGCGCGTATCAAGGATCTGAAGTCCCGCGGCTACAAGAACGCAGGTCTTTACGATCCTCCCGGCGTCGGCGGGACGCACGTAATGTACGTCCTTCATCACGCGGACAAGCCGGAGATTTACGCGGGGCTTCCCAACAATCCGACAATCAGCCCGCTGGTTGAGGTTTGGAAGGGAGCGGTAAAGTATGCAGGCCTTGCGGTGATGGGTGCGGCCGCTGCGATCGGCGTCGTGCATCACCTCGTGAACGGCCCGAACAGGGTCTCTCGCGAGGAGGAAGAGGCGGCCAAGCGCCTTGCCGAGGGAGAGACGAAATGAGCGGCGCAGGTCCGTCCACAAGCGGAAGCGTTCACCGCGGCGACCCCGTCCTCGTCGACCGGTACACGGTGGGAGCGCGCATGAACCACTGGGTCACCGCGACCAGCCTTGTGCTGCTCGCCCTCAGCGGGCTGTCGCTGTTTCATCCGAGTCTCTTCTTTCTGTCCTCGCTTTTCGGCGGCGGATCCTGGACGCGGGTGATTCATCCATGGATCGGATTGGTCCTGTTCGTTGGTTTCCTGGGCTTGTTCCTGCGGTTCTGGAAGCTGAACCTGTGGAATCGGGACGACAGAAAATGGCTGCTCAGCCCGCGTGCCATTCTGACCGGGCATGAGGAAACCCTGCCCGAAATCGGAACTTACAATGCAGGCCAGAAGCTGGTCTTCTGGCAGATGTCGCTGCTGATCATCGTCCTCATCGTCAGCGGTATCGCGATGTGGGACGAGTACTTCGGCTCCTACTTCTCGATCACGCAGAAGAGGGTGGCGGTCTTGGTACATGCCGTCGCGGCCATCGGCGCGATCTGCGTCTGGATCGTTCACATCTATGCGGCGATCTGGGTGCGGGGTACGATAAGCGCCATGACGCGTGGTCAGGTGACCGGCGGCTGGGCGTGGCGGCACCACCGCAAGTGGCTACGCAATCTGGTCACCAAACACTAGCCTGGGCGGTCCCGTGCTCGCCCTTCAGGCGGGCACGGGCAACACCCCACGTGGCCCGGAGGGTTCGTGAGGTCCAAAGATGAGTAAAACCGGCGTACCGCTGCATAATCCCGTTCCCATCGGGAACGTCGCAAAACCGGCTTTTGCGGTCCTGCCCGATCCGGCGAGCGTTTTTCTTCACCGCGCATCACGCTTCCGCGCGCTTTCGGCAACGCATCAGCTTGGACCCTATCTCGGGTTTCTCGCCGGTCTCTCGGAGGTTCAGCATCGGCTGCAGGACGGCTTGCCGGAGCCCGAGGTGCCGCCTCTCGATGTTCGAGAGCGAGCACGTCACTTCAACATGCCGCCGGTTGACCGCAGCCGCTTTGTCGCCGATCCGGCATTTGATGCCGCACTCGATCGGTTGCTGGAGCTTGCCGCTCCGATCGAGATGCCGGCCCAGGCGAGGCTGGCGCTCACCGAAGTCCGGGAGGCGGGCGCAGATGCGCGGGACGTGATGATGCGCGCGGTGCTGGCCGATGCCATTCCGGTCGAGACGCTGGCCCGCCATGTCTTTGTCACCGCGGCACTCCAGGTGCACATGGCGCGCGTCGCCTCGCGCCTTGATCCGAACGAACTCGTTGCGGTCGGCGATGCGATCTGCCCCGTTTGTGGTGGGCCGCCGGTGGCATCGGTGATCGTCGGCTGGCAGCATGCCGCGAATACGCGATATTGCGTGTGCTCCCTGTGCCAGACCTGGTGGCACTATGTCCGCATCCGCTGCACCTGCTGCGGTTCGACCAAGGGGATCGGCTACAAGGAAATCGAAGGCGCGCAGGATGGCGTTCAGGCGGAGACCTGCGAGGAGTGCCACGGTTACGCGAAAATTCTGCACCAGCACAAGCATCCGGAGCTGGATCCCGTTGCCGATGACGTGGCGACATTAGCGCTCGATCTGCTCGTCAGGGAAGGGGGGTATCGCCGCGGTGCCTTCAATCCTTACCTGCTCGGCTACTGAGAGTACGTCCGATGGACGCACGAAATCCGAGAAGACTTCCGGCGGTCGATCAGGTGCTGAGGACAGCGATCGGCTTGTCGGCAATTGATCGCTTCGGCCACAAGGCTGTGGTCCGCGCGATCCGCGAAGTTCTCGCCGAGGCACGGACCGAGGGGGGCTCGTCGGTCGAGGCCGGCGCAGTCGCGCTCGACGCGGTGAGACGGCTGGAGACCCTTGACCGTCCGAGCTTGCGGCCGGTGTTCAACCTCAGCGGAACCGTGCTGCACACCAACCTCGGCCGTGCGCTGATCGCCGAGCCGGCCATCGAGGCGGCGGTCCTCGCCATGCGCGAAGCCGTGACGCTCGAGTTCGATGTCGATGGCGGCAGGCGCGGCGAACGAGACGAGCACGTGCGCCATCTGCTCTGCGAATTGACCGGAGCCCAGGATGCGACCGTCGTTAACAACAACGCCGCGGCCGTCCTGCTGGTTCTCAATACTCTTGCCAATGGACGCGAAGCCATCGTGTCGCGTGGCGAGCTGATCGAGATCGGCGGCGCCTTCCGCATGCCTGAGATCATGGCGCGGGCCGGCGCGGAGCTCGTCGAGGTCGGCACCACCAACCGTACTCACAGGAAGGACTACGCGGCAGCGTTGGGCGAGAAGACCGGCCTGGTGCTGAAGGTCCACACGTCGAACTACCGGATCGAGGGCTTCACCGCTTCCGTCGAGCCTCGCGCCCTTGTCGAACTCGCCCACGCCCATGATGTTCCGGTTGTTCATGACCTCGGTTCTGGAACGCTGGTTGATCTTGGCCAGTTCGGCATGAAACACGAGCCGACCGTGGCCGAAGCGATTGCGGAGGGAGCCGATCTCGTCAGCTTCTCCGGTGACAAGCTCCTTGGCGGGCCCCAGGCAGGCTTCGTGGCGGGACGCAAGGAGCTGATTGCCCGTCTGAACGCCAATCCGATGAAGAGAGCCCTGCGGGTCGACAAGATCCGCCTTGCCGCAATCGAGGCAACGCTGAAGCTCTACCGCGATCCCGACCGGCTCGTGCAGCGGCTGCCCACCTTGAAGCTCCTGGCTCGTCCGGAGGCCGACATCAGGGCCCAGGCCGAGCGGCTTGCTCCTGTCCTCGGCCAGATTCTCGGCGATGCGTTCTCGGTCGAGGTGATCAGCTGCGTGAGCCAGATCGGCTCCGGCGCCTTGCCGCTCGAAGGTATTCCCAGCGCGGGCTTGGCTTGCCGTCCGCGGGGATCGTCAGGTCGGGCTCTCGCGGCGCTATCACTCGCCTTGCGGCATCTGCCGGTGCCCGTCATCGGTCATATCGCCGACAAGCAACTCGTGCTGGACTTGCGCTGCCTCGACGATGAAGGCGGTCTGGTGCGCAATCTCGAATCTCTCAGGCTCGATTCCGATGCGCTGGGTTAGGAATCTGTTCGCCGGCGCGAATGCGAAGAGGCTCGATCCCGCCGAGGCCATGACCATCGCCGACAAGGCTTTCGCCGATGGGGACTATGCGCGGGCGCTCGAGCTCTGGGCTGCGCTGGCCCACGGCGGCGTTGCGCGCGCGCAGGCGAGCATTGGTGCCTGCTTTGCGGAAGCAATCGGCGTCGGCCGAGACGATGAACTCGCATTCAAATGGCTCACGCTGGCGGCCGAAGCTGGCAATCCGGTCGGCCAACGCAATCTCGCGGCGCTCTATTTCAAGGGGCAGGGCGTTGCCACCGACTTTGCGCGTGCCGCGGAGTTCTACCGGCGTGCCGCGGAAGCCGGCGATGCGATCGCCCAGGACATGCTGAGCTGGATGCTGCTTGAGGGCGAGGTCGTTCCGTCTGACAGCGCGGCGGCTCACCGCTGGGCGCTCGCGGCGGCTGATCAAGGGGTAGCGTCGGCCATGACCCGGCTCGGCATGCTCTATCACAATGCGATCGGCGTCGAGCGTGACCCGGCCAGGGCTGCGGAATGGTGGGCCAGGGCTGCCGCAGCCGATGATGCTGACGGCCAGGCGATGCTGGGGGCCGCGCATTGCCTGGGCGCCGGCGTGGCCCACGATCACATGATCGGGCTGGGCTGGTTGCTGCGCGCAAAGCGGGGCGGCAGTGCGCTTGCTGATCCCTTCATTCCATCAGCCGAGCGTGTACTGACTGCCGATCAGCTTGCGGAAGTGCAGCGCAGGACCGCCAGGGAGACGGCGGCATGATAGTCGGGACCGCGGGCCACATCGATCACGGCAAGACCACGCTGGTGCGGGCGCTGACCGGCGTCGATACCGACCGGCTGAAGGAGGAAAAGGAGCGAGGCATCTCGATCGACCTCGGCTTTGCCTATCTTCAGGCCCCCGGCGGCGACGTGATCGGCTTTGTCGACGTGCCCGGCCACGAAGGTTTTGTCCGCAACATGCTCGCGGGCGTCTCCGGGATTGACCTCGCGCTGCTGGTGATCGCCGCCGATGACGGCGTGATGCCTCAGACCCGCGAGCATCTCGCGATCATCGATCTTCTCGGGATCAGGCACGGCATCGTTGCCTTGACCAAGGTCGACGTAGCGCCACCAGAGCAACGCGAGCGGGTCGTTTCCGAGATCCGGCATGTGCTTGCTGGAACTACGCTGGCGGATGCGGAGATCGTGCCGGTTTCAGCCGTGGCCGGCGATCGCGTCGATGTTTTGCGCAACGAATTGTTTGCCGTGGCCGGCAAGCTCAAGCGCGACGCGGAGGAGGGACGATTCCGGCTCGCGGTGGACCGGTCCTTCGTGCTGCAGGGTGCCGGAACGATTGTGACAGGCACGGTCCTTTCCGGCGCCGTATCGGTGGGCAACCGGGTGACGGTCAGCCCGTCGGGATTGTCGGCGCGGGTGCGCTCCATTCACGCCCAGAACCGGGCCAGCGAACTGGGCTATGCCGGACAGCGCTGTGCGCTGAACCTCGCGGGAGAGGGCATCAACAAGGAGGCGATCAAGCGCGGCGACATGGTGCTCGATCCCGATCTCCATGCTCCCGCCGCCCGTATCGATGCGACGCTTCGGCTGCTGCCCGAGGAGGCCAAGCCGGTGACGCAGTGGATGCCGGTGCGCCTCTATCATGGAACGGCGCAGGTTGCAGCACGCGTCGTGCTGCTCGGAGACGGTCCGATAGGCCCGGGCCAGACTGAGTTCGTCCAATTGGTACTGGAAAGACCGATCGCTGCCGGCGCAGGCGATCGCTACGTGCTGCGTGATACGACCGATCAACGCACCATCGGCGGTGGGCAACTGCTCGATCTGCGCGCGCCTGCGCGCAAGCGGAGAGCGCCTGAGCGACGGGCGCAGCTCGAAGCCATGGCGCTCGGAACTCCGGCCAGGATTCTGGACGCGCTGCTGGAGCGAGCACCGTTCTTCGTCAATGTTGCCTCCTTCATGCGCGACCGTGTATTGAGCCGCGGTGCGGCCGAGCGCCTGATCGCGCAGTCGGGCGTACTGAGGATCGCAAGCGGCGCCGGCGAGCTCGGTCTTGCTCCGGCGACATGGCTGCATCTGAAAGACGATCTGCTGGCGACGCTGAAGACGTTCCATGATTCCAATCCCGATTTGCCCGGCCTTGGGCTCGAGCGGCTGCGTTTGCGTTTGACCCCGTGTCTGCCCGCGCCCGCCTTCTCCGGATTTCTTCAAGGGCTGGCCAGGAAGGGCGAGATAGGCCTCGACGGCGCCTGGGTGCGGCTTGCCGGCCACGAAGCGAGGTTGACGCCGGCCGACGAGAAGATCTGGCTAAGGATCCAGCCGCTCATCTCGGGAGCGGAGCGATTTCGTCCGCCCCGGGTACGTGACATTGCCGGTGTCCTGACCGTGCCGGAGGCCGACATCCGCCGACTGTTCAAGATGCTGGGCCGAATGGGCAAGGTGGACGAAGTGGCGCATGATCATTTCTTCTTGCGTGCTACAGTCGGGGAGATGGTCTCGATTGCCACCCAAGTTGCGGAGACCTCCCCCAAGGGAGAGTTTACGGCAGCGCAATTGCGCGACCGTCTGGATAATGGCCGCAAGGTCGCGATCCAGATACTCGAATTCTTTGATCGTCACGGCGTGACGTTGCGCCGGGGCGACCTGAGGCGCATAAATCGCCATCGCTTAGACCTGTTTCGTTCCTTGCCGGCCGGCGCGGCCGGGCAGGACGCGATACAATCTGGAAGAGACACGTTCCCGGTGGGGCGTCCGGACTTCAAATCCGGGAAGGGCCGCGAGACGGTTCTTGGTGGGTTCGACTCCCTCTCTCTTCCGCCACGATCGAGAGGTGCTGTGTGAGCATATCGGCGCCGGAATTCCTGGTCTCACTGCAGTCAGCGGCGCAGCGCGCCGACTCGGCCGAGGCCGAGTTGCAGAGGGAAATCATCGAACGGCGCAAGGCCATTGAGCAGGCGCGCAAGTTCGCCTATCGCCGGTATAACTTCGTCAAGGCGATCGTCGATAGCGTCAGCGGTGCGGGAACCAGGGAGGCGGCCGTCGCGCACGCCCTTGCTGCCATGCGCAACTCGCTCGGCTGGTCGGGCGATAGCGAGGCACGTCAGGCGACGTTGACGGATTTCGTGCCGGTCGCCGAGGCGGTGTTTGCCACCGTATCGCCCGCCGAAACCGAGCCTCCCGAGGTCGACGTTCTTGCCGTGCTCGCCGAATTCGAGGCGCGATACCAGGACAGGCACGGCACGCCGTTCTGGAGCCTGTTCGAGAACTACTTCCCGGAGACGCCCGTTGTCGATTTCTGAACGCGCATCCGACTCGACGGATTTTCCTGGCTGGCTGGTTCAGGAATTTTCGGCCGCTGGCGAGTTCACGGCGCTGGTCGTGCTGGTCGACATAACAGATGCCACGATCACGCCCCTATGCTCCACCTACTTCAACGTTGTCGGTGCCGAGGTCGACTGGAGCGATATGGTCGTCATGTTCGCCGGATCGGGAGCCGACTGGAGCGGCGCGGCGTTCTTCCCGGTGCGGGCGTCTGGCGGCGGGCCGCTCGACAATCCAACCGCCCGGGTGCAGCTTCGACAGCTTGAAATGCGGCTCGATGAAGACCGGCTCGTCCTCAACGAGGGACACTTCTTCGACAAATGGGGGCGTCGGATGCACGTCGACGAGGTTCCATCGTGAGCGGCCGGCTCCTCATCGTTCTCCTCAATACCGATCCGCGCAATCCCGAGGAACTCGGGGCACCGTTCTATCACGCTGCGGTGGCAGCTGCGATGGACTACAGCGTGGATGTGGTCTGCACCGCGACCGCAGGCAGGCTGATGGTCAAGGGTGTCGCGGAAGCCATTCGCCTCAAGGAAGGTCACGACAAGACCGTGTACGACTGGATCAAGGATGCTCACGACCAGGGTGCCAGATTTTGGGCCTGCCCTGCGAATCTTGAGCTGTTCGACTTCAAAGAGAGCGATCTCATTCCGGAGTGTGCCGGCATGATGGGGGTGGCCGCCATGATCCGGGACGTGATGGAAGGGGATTGCCGCGTTCTCACCTATTGAGGCAGCGATGGTGTTCGTCCAGGGATTCGAATTCCCCGATCATCTCCTATATGACATCAACAACCAGATCTGGTACGCGCCGCTCGACGACGGCAACGTGCGTGCCGGATTCACGTCATGGTCGGCCAATCTGATGGGGGGCATCATCGTTTTCACCCCGAAGCGGCTCAGATTCGACTTCGAGAAGGACCGATCTTTTGCGGTGGTGGAAGGGGGCAAATGGGTCGGTTCGGCCCGCGCGGCATTCGACGGAATCGTTGTCGCGCACAACGATCTGTTGATACGCAACCCCGAGCTGATCAATTCCGATTCATATGGCGATGGCTGGATGCTGATCGTGCGGCCTGCGCATGACGACTGGCGATCCGGGCTCGTGACCGGCGAGGATGTCGGGCCCGCATTCGAAGCATGGCTTGATGCTGGTACGCACAGGGAGCGCTGAGACCCGGGCGATCTACCGATGATGCTGCGGCTTGCGGGAATTTCGTTGTCGGCCGCCTTTCCGCCGGATAGTTGATCGGCACGAGCTGCATTCGGTTCGCGTTGAGGTGAGTTATTGAGATCCGCCGACGCGTGGCTTGTCACCGGTCGCCTCTCATGCGGCCAGTTCCAATGTGCTTCCCTGCGCGTCGATGATATGGACGAGCTCGATCTGAGTCGGCGCGAGCAATGCTCGGATCTGCGGTTCTGGTATCAGGCTGAAAGCGGTGGACATCGCGTCTGCGGCGGTCGCATTGGCGGCAACGGTCGTCACACTGCGGTAACGTTGGGCGCAACCGCCGCTCAATGGGTCGAGCAAATGGTTGAATCGGCCCTGCGGATCGAACCGAAATCCGTAGCTGCCTGATGTGGAAACGGCGCGATCCACGATTGGAATCGTCGCGATGGTTCGGCCTACCAAGTCAGGATCGGCAATCCCAACCTCCCATGGTTGTCCGTCAGGACGTGACCCGATCGCGCGTGCCTCGCCCATGTCGACGAGACTGCGAACAATGCCGTGCGAACGCAAGAGTGCGACAATCCTGTCCGTCACATAGCCCTGCGCGATGCCGTTCAGGGTGACGGAAGATCCGCGTGGCATCGCGATGCGATCGCGGCTGACCTCCAAACGGCGGTAGTCGACGTGCGCAAGCGCGGCCTGCACGGCGGCGCGGGGCGGGCCATTGGGATGCGCGTTCGGTCGCCTGAAATGATCGGCATAGACATTCCACAAGGGCTGCACTGTCGGATCGAATGCGCCATTTGTCTGCTCCGCATAATGCAAGGAGATTTGCATGAGATCGACCAGTTCGGCCGCCGGATTGACAAGCACGCCGGTTCGGTTGAGTTCCACCAGCGCGGAGTCTTCGAGAAAGAGGCTGAACAACCGCTCGAGCCGCCGCGCCTCCGCGCAGGCCGCCGCGATCAGGCGTTCCGCTTGAGCCGCATCCGCGTGATGAATCCTCATGGTGGAGACGGCACCAAGCATGCTGCCGCGCCAGGTCACCAGGTTCGCGTCGGCCCTGGCTCGCAAGCCGAATGGGATGATGGAAAGACCTGCCGCGGCGGCGCTGATCCCGATGAAGCGGCGGCGCGAGAACATGCTTTGCATGATCTTCTCCTCAATTGTTCGTTCGAGGCGCCGGGATATCGTCCGACGCCGCGCTCGTGCTGTTCGACTCCAGCACGTATTCCCGCGGAACCTGGTTGAACGCGACAACCTGTCCACCATTGTCCGCCGCGAACTTCTCAGCAGCGGCACGGTCCGAGAATGGCACGGCCTCGTTGGCGCCCATTCCTCCCTTGATACGGCTGCCGATCACGAACGTGGCCTTGCGCGCTTCGATCCAATTGTCGGCGCCTGGTTTGTCCCAGCTCTGTGCCTTCGCCATGTCGGAAACGTAGATGGCCTCGATATCCTTCGGCTCGTCCGGCAGCATCGTAAAGGCGAGGGCATCGCGCGCGGAGGAGAACCACACCGGCTCGATCAGGCTGGCGGCGATGATCTGTCCCTTCGGCCCCGGGTGCTCGAGCACGTTCATGCCGCAATAGTGCCCGATTGCTTCCGCCGTCATCCTGTGCGGCGCTGGAGCCACAGCTGAGTGTCTCTCGTTGCAGCCGGCGAGCGCGATCAGACTGGCCAGCGCATGGACAAGAACGATGCGCCTCATAGCTCTCTCCGGGAAAACGACAGACTCGCGAATGCCAGAGGTATAAGAGTCCACAAGACCAGCGCTGTCACGAGGACCGTAACCGACAGCGTTGCGTTGCCGGCAAGCCCCGCCATCCCCGAGAACGTGCTGACATTGGCAAAGCCGGTGAGGTTGAACAGCCGATAGACGTCAGCTGGATTGAGGAGGAGCAAGGCGTTAAGGGCAGCGCCGGAAACATTCTGGCCCTTGTCCAGAACGAGCAGGCCGAGCAATGCCATATCGTAAACGAGCACAAGCAACAGCCACAGTCCGATGCAGAGTCCTGCGGCGGTGCCGCGATCGCGCACCAACGCGCTGACCCAATAGCCGATGGCGACGAAAACGGCTCCGAGAAGAACGGAGGAGCCGATCATGGCGGCAAAGGCGGCAAGCCCTTCCTGATCAATGCGGCTGCCGGTTGCGAAAAGGACGGCAACCGCCGCGCCGTAGCCGAGGCAGGTGGCGAAGGCCAGCACGGTAAGGTGTGCGAAGAACTTGCCGACCAGCACCTGCCAACGGGCAACGGGATAGCTCAGAAGCAGGAGCATGGTGCCGCGCTCCATGTCACCGACGATGGCATCGTGCGATACCAGGAGCGCGATCAGTGGGACCAGAAAGATCGTCAGGCTCGAAAGGCTGACGACAACGACATCAAGCGGGCGGGCACCTACATTGCTGCCGCTTGGCGCACTGCCGAGAAAGGTCAGGGACAACGCCAGCGCGGCCAGCAGCAGCGTCGCGGCGAGCACCCAGCGATTGCGGATGGCCTGCCGAATCTCCTTGGTCGCGATGGTGATAATGGCGTTCATTGCGGTCGCTCCGCCGATCGGAGGAAATGGGCGTACAGTTCGTCGAGGCTGGGCGACATCACGTCCAGGTCCTCGATAGAGGTCCCTGTTGCGATAACGCGACGCAACAGGTCGATCTTCTGCTCGGGTGCGGCGTCAATCTCGACGATGTGGCCGTTGAGCCGCCGGTAGGGCGCGGACGCAGGCAGCCAGGACGGCGTCTCGCCGGAAGCGAGGCCGGATACCTTGATGCGGATCCTGGCCGGCAATCGCGCGAGGCGGCGCAATTCGCCGAGAGAGCCGTCGGCGACCTTCACGCCGCGGTTCATGATGATCACGCGTCCTGCCCGCTCCTCCAGTTCTGTCAGCGCGTGCGAGGACAAAAGGACCGTGGAGCCTTCAAAGGCAAGTCGCTGGATCACTTCATAGAAAGTCTGGCGCAATTCGGGATCGAGACCGGTCGTCGGCTCATCGAGCAACAACAATTGCGGGCGGCCGATCAACGCCTGTGCGAGGCCGAGGCGCTGGCGCATGCCCTTTGAATAGGTGCCGACGCGCCGGTCGGCGGCGGCACCCAGGCCGACGACCTCCAGGAGTTTAAGCGCCTTCGCTACCGCCTCCCGCTTGAGCCTGGCATAGAAGAGCTGCGTCTCCCTTCCGGTGAGCATCGCGTCGAAGGAAACGTACTCGGGCAGATAGCCGAGGTGGCGACGTGCGGAAAACTGGCCGGCAGCGGGATCCTCGCCCAATACCTGAACTCGGCCCTGCGTCGGGCGGATCAAGCCAAGCATCAGCTTCATGAGCGTTGTCTTGCCGGCGCCGTTGTGGCCGATCAGGGCGACCATTTCGCCCTGGCGCAGTTCGAATGAGATGCCGGATACCGCCTCGATGCGGCCGTATCGCTTGGTCACCTCGGTTGCCTGCACTCTCGGGGTCATGGCCTGGGTCCTTCCGCGACCTTGCGGCGCGCCGGTGGCGACATCAGGGGGTGGCGATCGAGGACACCTCCGGGCAGGAGGGCGGGAAACTGTCCCTGAGCCCAGCGGATCACCTGCACCGCGGGGCTGTTGATCAGCACTTTCGCGGCAGGTGCGGTCCACAGCACCCGGTCGATCAGGTCGTTAGGCCGGTACGCCGTGTCGGCAATGCCGTCGCCGTCGAGATCGAAAGCCGGGTTATCGCTCCAGTAGTTGCCACGTCCGTTCTTGGACCAGTCGAGGTGGCGAGTGCCGACGTATTTGATCTGGTTGGCATTATTGACGAACGCATTGCCGGTGATGGTGTTGCGTTCGGAACCTGCGGTGAAATGAACGCCGATTTCGCAGCCCTCAAACCAGTTGTTCTCGAGCCTGTTGTGGTTGGTGTTGTAAATGAAAACGCATTTCTCCGGCCCCGTGCGCGCGCCCTTGAGTGCGGCGGAGATAGCTGCCTCCGATTGCGGGATGCCTTCGTCCGGCGTGCGGCTATCCGGGATCGCCCAGCGGTCTGCCGGCTGCAAACCTCCGACTACGCTGTTGCCTGTGATTTGCGAGCCGTTTGCCGCATTGAACAGGATGCCGCGATCACGATCGTGGTCGGAGATATTGTCCCGAACGATCAGCCGATTGGAGAACATGAACGCGTAGCCTATCGTGTTCCTGTTCGAGACGTTGTTTGTTATCTCTCCGTCATTGGCGTACATGTAGTGGATAGCGAAACGAAGGTCGCTGAATCGGTTGCCGCTGAACAGATTGTTGCGGCTTGAGATGACGAAAATGCCGTCGCGCCCATAACGGACATCATTGTCGATCACCTTCGCACCCGGCGCATTCCAGACCGAAACGCCGTTACCTGCCTCGCTGACGCGAACCTGACGCAAGCCGGTGACGTCATTGCGGCGAACGATGGCGTCGGCAGCCCCGTGCACATAGATGCCAAACAGATTGTCGTCCAGCCGATTGTCCTCGATGACCGCGCCGCGCGCGGACTGATCGATGAAGATACCGGAGTCCATTGTCTCGAGCGATCGTCCGGACCCGCGCACGTCGAGTCCGCGTATCACGGCCCCGGCGGCGGCAACCGTGACAACGCTGCCGCGTCCCGCACCAGTAACCACGGTCCCCGCTCGGCCGGCAAGGGTAATGCGGTGAGAGATCCGCAGCGGTCCGCGATAGATACCGGCCGAAAGATGCACTTCATCGCCGTCCGCGGCCTGATCGAGCACCGTCTGCACGTCGCCATGTTCCGGCGATACAGAAAGCTCGGCTGCCGATGCACACGTGGTCAGGCTGGCGGCGGCAAGCGCCGCCAACCCAAGCTGCATCATATCGTACGCAAGGCGCCTCATCAGACGTTTCGTGGGTGCACCAGCATGCGTCCGCGCATTTCCATATGCATGGCGTGGCAGAACCAGGTGCAGAAGTACCAGTAGACTCCGGGCCTGTCGGCAACGAAGGTCACCGACGAGGTCTGCTGCGGATCGATCTCCATGTTGATGCCGTAGTTGACGATGCAGAAGCCGTGGGTCAGGTCCTCGACGTCATCGATATTGGTGACGTAGACCGTCACTTCGTCGCCCTGTTTGACATCGAACTTGTCGAGCGCGTAGGCAGGCGCGCTCGAATACATGTAGACGCGCACCTTGTTGCCGTCGCGCACGACCTTGGCGTCGCTCTCGAGAGTGACGCCGTCGGCGGCCGCCTGCTTGCGCGCATCCTCGAAGAACGGATCGTCGCGCTTCCAGATGCTGAGGACGCGGCCCTCGAGCTTGGAGCGATGCACTATCACGGCGTCATGCGGTTCAGCAAAGCTTGGACCGTCATGGACGAGCTGCATACGGTCGCCGGAAATGTCGATCAGCTGATCGTTCTCCGGCTTCAGCGGACCGACATTCAGGAACCGATCCTTCGAGAACTTGTTCAGCGACAGGAGCCACTTGCTGTCCGCCTCCTTGGTCTCACCCATCGAGGAGTGGTTGTGGCCCGGCTGATAGTGCACGTCGAGCTTATGAACGATCGGGTTGACCTTCTCGCCCCTGAACGCTCGCCTGGCGAGTTCGATGTTCCACTTGCAGACCTGGCTGTCGAGGAACAGTGTGGTGTAGGCGTTGCCCTTGCCGTCGAACGCGGTATGCAGCGGACCAAGCCCAAGCTCGGGTTCGGCGACCACGACGTCGCGCGGCTTGATCTTGTCCTCGAACAACTGGTCGACCAGGCGAACATCGATCACCGTTACGGTTGGTGCGAGCTTGCCGTTGGCGACGACGTGAATGCCGTCCGGAGCGGTATTCAGGCCGTGTGGCGAGTTGGACACCGGGACGTAGCGCGTGTAAGGCGAGCCATGCCGGCCATCGATGACCGGCACGCCATTCATCTCCTTGTAATCCCCCTTCTTGACAGCCTCCTCGATCCGCTTGATGTTGAAAATGGTGACCCAGTCCTGCTCGCTTGCGGTCATTTCGGCGAGTGTGACGCCTCTTTCGGAATTGTAGCAGGTCGAAAACGCATATTTTCCCTGGTAATCGGCATCGGTGTTGTCGAGGTTGCCGTCGACGATCACCTGCCAGGCGACCTTCATCGTATCCCCATCGACGGCCGAGAAGATCGACGAATATTTCGACTTGTCATCGAGCACCTTGCCGTCGTTCGGCAGGGGTACCTCGTATTCGCCGTTGCAGAACAGGTATCCGGTGCGCGGATACTTTTGCGGGCGCATGCCGTGGATCGTGTACTGGTTGGGAACTTCGACGATCTTGTCGCACTTCATGATGTCGGTGCGAATGCGGGCGAGACGCGTGTTGGCCTTGTCATTGATAAACACGTATCGCCCGTCATAAGTGCCGTCAGTGAACGACATGTGCGGATGGTGCGTGTCGCCGTTCTGCCAGTCAGTATTCGCGCGCCCCTTGAGCCGTTCGCGCGTCTCGGGTGTCAACCCTTCGGTCAGTATCTTGATCGACTCGTTGGTTTGACCCCAGCCCGTTGCACTGCAACGGTTGAACACCGGAATGCGCATCAGTTCGCGCATGGAGGGCATGCCGATGATGCGCACCTCACCCGTCTGTCCGCTCGAGAAGAAGACGTAGTATTCGTCGAGTTCGCCCGGAGCGACCTCGGCCTTCTGAGCGCCCGCGCGGGCCGGCGGGCGAGTCTGCGCGGCGGCCGGTTCGGCCACCTTGCCGACGCCAAGCCCGGCGGCAATACCCGCGGCGCCAATCGCGGCTGTTCCGACCACCTGACGGCGGCTGATTGAAACCCTATCATCCTCGCGAGCCATCTTTGTCTCCTTTTGGTTGTGAACGGCGGGTTGGATCTGCGGACGCAACGGCGGGAGCAGGAACCGGCCTTCCCGCGTGCGTGATGATCGTCTTCGGGCCGGCTCCGCCGGCGCGCATGGAAGGGGAGGACATGGCCTCGAACTTTTCGCGCTTGAGCCGCACCTGGATCATGTGGGGGCAGCGCTGGTCGTCGTAATAGAGTTCCTGGCAGTGCATGCAGTAGATGCACTCATTGACGTTGATGTGCCCCTCCGGATGGATCGACTGGACCGGGCATTCCTTGGCGCAGCGCTGACAGGGTGAGCCGCACTCCCTCCAGCGGCGCAGCCATTCAAACGTCCGGATGCGGCCTGGAATGGCAAGCGCAGCGCCAAGCGGGCAGAGATAGCGGCAGAAGAAGCGTTCGATGAACAGGCCGATCACGAGTAGCACGCCCGCATAGGCAACGAACGGCCAGTCGCGCGCGAACTTGAGAATGATCGCCGTCTTGAACGGCTCGACCTCGGCAAAGGTCTCCGCCATCGCGACGGAGTAGAGGGACATTCCGAACAGGCCAAGGAAGATGATGTATTTGATCGGCCACAAACGCTCGTGCAGGCCCCAGGGCACCGTGATCTGCGGCACCTTCAGCCACTTCGCGATCGCGTTGGTGAGTTCCTGCAGCGCGCCGAACGGGCACAGCCATCCGCAAAAGGGACCGCGTCCCCAGAACAGAAGGGCGGAAGCCGTCGCCGACCACAGGATGAAGATCAGTGGTGCGGTCAGGAAGAACTCCCACCGAAAGCCGGTGACCAGGGCATTGGTAAACGTCACCACGTTGACCACCGAGAGCTGGGCGTTGGCGTACCAGCCGAGCCAGAACAGCACGAAGACGAGATACAAACGCCGGACCCAGGTGTAGAGCGTGGGCCGTCGCACCAGGACGTTCTGGAAGAAGAAGATCGCGGTCAGCACCATCAGCGCCAGCGCGGTGATGGCGATCGAAGTCGGCTGCGAACGCCAGATTCGCATCCATAACGGCTCTTCGTCCGGGTTCGCGACAGGCTGTGCCGCCGGAGAAGATGCCTGCGGCGGGGGGGCCGGCGCGGTTGCCGGCACTGTGACGGCGCGTTGCTCGCGCTTAAGGTAGCGATCGGGCAGGACGTAATCGAGATCGAAGGTCAAGAACGCCTTGTCGCGCCCGCCTATATTTCTCTGGACCAGCAATTGCAGCTGCCAGGGTTGGGTGGGATCCATGGTGAATTCCGGCGGCGTGACGAAGAGACCGATTTCGCTGAAGTGTGGTGCGCCTGAAGCGGCAAGTGCGCCGAGGCGCGTATGGTTCCGATCACGGAACCGGGTGCTCGAGCCTTCCTGCAGGATTTCGATGCGGTCGAAGATGGCGCCGCGCACGTAGGCCGAGCCCTTGAACGAATAGACGCCATTTCCGGCGATGAGGATCGCCTGCTGCCCGGGCTGCAGACGCTGCTTCAGACGTTGGTAGCTCTCGTCCCCAAGGAGGCTGCGGCCGGTTGTCGGTGCGCTGACGAGGGCAACGTAAAGGTCGATGAAGCTGTCGCCTGGGTCGCCTGGTTCCGGATCTTGCGCCGCGGCAGCATTGCCGGATTTAGCGAAGGCCTCGTTGATGTCCCCGATCGTCAAATTGAGCCGTCGCACCGAGCCGTCGCCGACGAGGCTCGCCCAGTCTCGTACCTCGCTATGCTCAAGGTCGAGTGTCTTGATGACGGGCGGCAGCGCAGCTTGTCCGGGAGCCGAACCGCCGGCGGCGATCCGTCCGGTGCGGATCAGCCGCACCGCCGAGCGTACCACGCTGTCGCTCATGACCAGCACGGTCACGGTGGCGCCGCTGATGATGTCGACCTGCGGCGAATGTTCGCTGCCTGCGGCGACCGGCTTCATGTCCTTGCCGATCAGGTTGTTCACCGAGGCGACGATGCGCGCCTCCGGAATCCCAATCAGGACAATGGGTTCCTTGTGATCGACAAGCTTCATGGCGGTGATCACGCCGTTGGCATCGATGCCGACGAGGATATGGATCGGCTTGCCTGAGTATCCGATAGCGTTGGCGAAATCCGAGTTCAGGTAGACAAACCCGCGCAGCCGATCGGCCTGGTAGACGGGAACAACAGGTGGATCGCCCTGCGGCGGACCGAAACGGTCGGCGTCATGAAAGAACTCGGCCGGCGTGGTCTTCGGCAGAAACGTGGGAAGCTCGCTTGCGGCAGCGGCGCTTCGTGTCCAGAATGTCGCGCAGGTTGTGATCGCAACCGCCAGGGCGAGCACGGTTAGCCGCCGTTGCGAGGCGATGATAGAACTCCAAACCATGCGCACCTCAGGAAGGAATGGCGCGCCCATCACGGGCGCGTTTTCCTTCAAATGTTCCTGAATTTGGACGAGGGGGCGTCGCCGCTGACAGCCCGATCGGGATCATTGATCCAACCACCGCAAATTGACTCCGGTTCGCGTCGGCTGTCTAGTCGTAAGAAGTCGACCGAGTTTGTGCTGGAGCAAACTCAGCTACGCAGGTGCGTCATGTTGCTAACGCGAACGCTACACCTGAAAAATGAACCGACGGGAACTTTGCACTCCCTCGACGAGCTGTTTGCCCTGGCGAACGCGATGGAGAAGGAAGCGGCCGATTGCTATGCCGATCTCGCGGCGGAGATGCGGCTGCAGAACAGGAGCGACCTTGCGGAGGTCTTTGCGGAGCTCTCCGCTGCAGAGCGCGGGCATGTCGACAGTGTGGCGCGGTGGTCGCAATCGCGCTTGGGCAGGCCGCCAGATCCGGCGCTGGTGCGTTGGGAAGCACCCGAAACCTTCGATGCCGAGACGATGGCCGAGATTAAGGCGTCGCAATTGCTGACGCCTTACCGCGCTCTGTCGACGGCCGTGCGCAATGAGGAGCGCGCGTTTGCCTTTTGGTCCTATGTTGCAGCTTTCACGCCGGATCCCGAGATCAAGAAGGCTGCCGAAGCAATGGCCCGGGAGGAACTGGGGCATGTCGCTACGTTGAGGAAGGAGCGCCGCCGCTCCTACCATCGCGAGCGGGAAAGCGGCGCAGGCGATCGGACCCGCGCGGCGGCAGGAGACGGGCAAGTGGACGCGGGTGTTCTTGAGCGCCGGCTGGCGGAGCTTCTGGCCGGCGAGGAGGAGCGAATTGAGGATGTTTCGCGCCATCGCCTCTTTGAACTGCGGGAAGAAACGAAGCTCATGGCCGCGGACGCGGCAGGGCTCGCGCGCTTTCCGGCATCTCTCATGACGGCAGATGACACAACCATAGCAGAGGCCCTGGTTGATGGTTATCTTGAGGGCGCCGAACGTTCCAATGACGCCGAACGGCTGGAACGGCTGCAGTCGCTCGCAGGGCGCGCAATTTCTCGCCTGGCGTGGTTGCGGAGCCTGGCGGCTGGCACCGAACCAAGGCGTAGCGACAAAGATTGACGGCGCAATGGGAAGGTGGGCCTCGGCACGAAACGGCGACTCTCAGGACAGAGCCGCCAGCTTGTTCAGGACGAGGTGGACAGCCGCGCCGTCGTAGCGCGAGCGCTCGATGCGCAACTGGCCGCCGTATAGCGCGGCGAGATCATGGGTAATTGCCAGCCCGAGCCCGGTGCCGGGCATCTTCTCGTCGAGCCTTACACCGATGCCGAATACGGCCTGCCGGTGTTCGGCGGGTATTCCAGGCCCATCGTCTTCGACCAGGATTTCGACCTTGTCTCCGAGATCCCGCAGCGAGACGACAACGCGTTCACGCGCCCATTTGGCGGCGTTGTCGATCAGATTGCCGACCATTTCTGTCAGATCATTTGGGTCGCACGCCACGACCGTGTCGGTCGCGTCGCTATCCAATTCGAATGCCTTTCCGCGGCCGGCGTTCAGTCGGGAGAAGGCGCTGATCACGTCGCGAACGACATCGGCGGGATGCGAGAAGGCTCCGGCATTGGTCAATGACGAAGCCCGTGCGCGCGCCGTCTGATAGTCGATGAGAAGAGCCATCCGCGAGCACTGTTCAGAGAGAAGCCGCGCGGTTTCGCTGTGGCCCCGCTCTTCGAGTTCTTTGGCCTCCGCGGACAGGACGGCGAGCGGCGTCTTCAGGGCATGGGCGAAATTGCCGGCAAGAACGCGGGCGCGTTCGACCATGTTCAGGTTGGCCGCTATCATTCCGTTGAGTTCGGTGACCAGCGGCTGGACCTCGGAAGGCAGATCATCGGGAAGCTGCCGGTTCTGTCCTGACCGCACCGCGATCACTTCCTGACGGATGCGCGCCAGCGGATGCAGGCCGTAGGCGATCTGGGCGTAGGCGCCTCCAATGAGTCCGATGGCGATTATGCCGAGCGACGCGGCCAGCGGCAGATGTATGCGAGTCATCTCTTCATCGATCAGGCGTTCGTCAACGCCCATGCGAACCTCAATCGGCTGCTTCAGGTGCAGCGGTTGAAGGAGCTTTCGAATCAGACGCATTGGGCCGGTTGGCCCATCGACGCTGGCACTCTTGTCGTCCTCACTGCTCGGACCGGCCGGGAGAAACAGCGCGTCCTGAAGCGAAGCCGAGCGGAGGGTTGCGCCATCCTGGAGATGTACCTGCCAGTAGAGACCGGACCGCGCCGGGGCAAATCGAGCATCGCTCAGGGGCCGCGTCAGGACAGGTGTGCGGCGGGAATCGATCTGGACCAGGCCGGCAAGTTCTTCCGAGTGATCAAGCAGGTCATGTTCGAACTGTGAAACGACAACGCTACGAAGTATCGCAGCAAGAACGAATCCGCTGAAACAGAGTCCGATCGAGACCCAAAGTGCAGCGCCTATGATCAGTCGGGCACGAAAGTTCCGGCGGAGCATTGGCCTATCCTATGCGGTATCCCATGCCTCGAACGGTGCGGATAGTTTCCCGGCCCAGCTTCTTTCGCAGTCGAGCGATGTAGACCTCGACCGTGTTGGAATCGCGAAAGTCGTTCACGGAATAGATGTGATCCAGCAGTTCGTTCTGAGAAACGATGCGTTCAATGCGGTGCATGAGATAGTGAAGAATACGCATCTCAAGTGCGGTCAGGTCGACGGTACGGCCGGCCTTCTTGACAATACCAAGCGCGGCATTGATCTCGATGTCGCCGTGCCGGATCGTCGGGTCTGGTTTGCCGATCGAGCGGCGGAGCAGTGAGCGCAGTCGTGCGACAAGTTCCTGCGGTTGAACCGGCTTTTCCAGGTAATCGTCGGCGCCGGCGTTGAGTCCGTTCACTCGTTCGACCCATCCGCTTCGTGCGCTGAGGATCACTACCGGCAAATTGCGGCCGGCGTGCCGCCAACGTCGGAGGACGTCGAGGCCCGACATGGCGGGCAGGCCGAGGTCCAGCACAGCGGCATCATAGGTCTGGGTGTCTCCGAGCAGCCAGCCCTTGTTGCCGTCGCCGGCGAGGTCAGCGACAAATCCCGCCTCGGTCAAGCTGGCCTTGATCCGATGCGCGAACGCTGCCTCGTCTTCTATTACAAGTATGCGAATGTTGCTCACCGTTCGGTTGATGTTGGTCTTCCTGAAAGAATCTATGCGGATGAAACTGTCACGGTTCGATGCCAAGTTGTCGGGCGGCATCAACAATTCGAGTACGTTCCGGCTCGCCGTCAGCGAAGATGGCGAGCGCGCGCTGAAGCGATGTCTTGGCCTGCTCCGACTCGCCGAGTACCACGCGCGAGCGGATGAGCTTGATCCAGCCCTCTGCATCCTTCGGCGACTGATCAAGGCGCGCTGCCAGGCCTTCAACCATGCCGCGGACCATGGCGTTCCGATCCTGGGGTGCCATGCTCTCCGCCTGGCGGACCTGCTCCGCGGTTGGTTCGCGTGGAGATGCTTCGGCTGCCTGTTGCTTCGCTTTCTCCGCGCGCAGAAATTCCCGCATGGCGTCGACCGAGATATCCGGCGCGGCGCGGGGAGGCGCGGCGGTGGTGTCGCCAAGATCCCTGCGCAGCTCCGCGACGCGTTGCTTGAGATCGGGGACCCAGGCCTCGGTCGGGTCTGCTTCGGCAAGCAGGTTATTCCAATCCGACAGCGCTGATCGCTTGTCGCCGGCCTGCTCTTTTGCGAGCCCGGTGAAGAACCGCGCGCGCGGATCCTTTGGATCGAGTTGGAGGGCTTGATCGAACTCCTTCCTGGCCTCTGGCGTGACGACGCCGTCTGCGCTGCGGACCAGCGCCTCACCCCGCGCGCTCCGGTAATCGGCGGAGCCGGGACGCAGTTCGATGGCCTTCGAATAGGCGCCGGCCGCGTCTGCGAACCGATCCAGACTGAAATAGGACCAGGCGAGCATGCGCCAGCCTTCCGGATCCTTGGGGTTGCGCTGCAGCTTTGCCTGCAGGCGTTCGACCATTTCTTCGACCGGGGGCAATGCGCTTTGTGACTGGTTGTTGTTGCGTGACTGGCTGTTGTTACCGGAAGCCGCCGGTTGGGCCGGTGTTGCGCCCTGGGGACGTACCGCCGCCTGCGTGGGCGTGGCGGGAAGCTTCGACGGCGTTGCCGTTACCGCTGCGGCGGGCGTCGGCTGCTCCACGCTCGCCTGGTTCGGGGTTGCGGAAGGGACGTCCGGATTTCCGACGACCGTATAAAGCACGATGGATCCGAAGATCACGATCGCGGTCACGGAGGTGACTGCAAAATTGCGTTCCTGTCGGCTCAGCGGCGCGTCCAAGGCGTCGTCAGTCCGGCCTGCGGCGAGTATTTTCCGCTTGATCTCGGTACTGGCGCTTTCTGCCTGATTGGCATCGATCAGGCCCTGGGCCAGCTCACTTTCGATTTCCTTCAATTGATCGCGATAGACCGCGAGATCTCCGGCCGACTGAAGGCGCGATCGCTCGAGCCTGCGGATAAACGGCCCCGAGAGAAGTACCGCTGCCGCAGCGATCATCGCCGTTAGCACCACCCAGAGGGTCATCGATGGCTCCGTTCATTGAGAATTGCATTGATCTGCTCAAGCTCCTTGTCGGTGAGCCGCGATGGGGTGTCGGCTTGTTCACCACTGTCCGCCGAGCGTCCGATAAACCGGCGAAAGCCGAGGCCGGCGAGCAGCAGGATCAGCAAGGGGCCGACCCAGAGCAGAATTGTGTTGAGCTGCATCGGCGGCTTCAGCAGCACGAAGTTGCCGTAGCGCGCCACGATGAAGTCGACGGCTTCTCGGTCGCCGTCGCCGGACTTCAGGCGTTCGCGCAGCAGCACACGGAGATCGCGCGCCAGCGGCGCGTTTGAATCGTCGATGCTCTGGTTCTGGCATACGACGCAGCGCAACTCCTGGCTTAGTACGCGGGCGCGTGCTTCGAGTGCCGGATCCTGCAGCATTTCGTCCGGCGTGACGGCCCGTCCGGGTACGCACGCGATCGCCAGCGAGGCCATCGTGGCGAAGCCGAACAGTGTCGTTCTGATCAATTGCCTTTGCATCATCGGCCGTTCCGCAAGTTCTTCAACAATGGCTCGAAGTTTTCACGCCAAACCTCTTCGGTGAGCGGCCCGGGGTAGCGGTAGCGGATGCGTCCCGTGGAATCGATCACGAAAGTCTCGGGCACACCCGTCACGCCGAGGTCAATTCCGACGCGCCCGGATTCATCGAGGCCGACACGTGTATAAGGACTCTGGTTACGGCTCAGCCAGCGCGCGGCATCGGCCTGACGGTCCTTCCAGTTCAAGCCGAAGATCCGGACATTGGCCTGCTCGGAAAGCTTCAGAAGCATTGGGTGCTCGTAGCGGCATCCAGGGCACCACGACGCAAACACGTTCAGCAGCGTGACCTCGCCCTTGAGATCCTGGTCGGAAAGGCCGGCATCGCTGCCGTCGAGCGAGACGAGAGCAAATGCCGGCGTGGGCCTGTCGATGAGTGTCGACGGCAACTTGCGCGGGTCGTTGGTCAGGCTGAACGCAAATCCCGCCGTCAACAGCAAAAGTCCCGAGAGCGGAGCGATGCGGTAGAAGATCGCCATCATCGTTTCCTATTCGGCCGGAACGGCGACCAGCGAGGCTGCGGAGCGCTGCGGTGCGCCGACACGAAGCCGTCGGTCGGCCAGTGACACGAATCCGCCAAACGCCATCGTCAGTGCGCCGATCCAGACCAGGGGCATGAACGGGTGATAGTAGAAGCGCACCGCCCACGCTCCCTTGCCGTCGGGGTCTCCCAGGGTCACGTAAAGGTTGGAAGCCAGATTGGTGCGGATTCCCGCGGCGGTCGTCTGCTGCTGTCGCACCGGATAGAAGCGGCGTTCGCTGTAGAGCTGCGCGAACTGGCGCCCCTTGCGACTTATATCGAAAATGCCCCTTTCGGCCTCGTAGTTCGGGCCCGGAACATTGCCGACGGAGCGCAGGCGCACGTCATAGCCCGACAGTTGCAGGCTCTGCCCGGGGCGCAACATCTCGATCTTTTCGGTAGCCCAGGTCGACATGCCGGCGATGCCGGCAACGGCGACACCCATGCCGGCATGTGCGAACACCAGGCCATAGAACGCGAGCGGCGTGGTGCGCGCCAGTCGCAACGAAGTCGCAAGCGGGGCGAACCCGAGGCGGGTGCGGTGGATCAGGACGACCAGAGATCCGACCACGAGCCAGGCCGCGACAGCCATGAAGAAAGCGGCGAGCCAGCCGCTGCCGAAGGTGAGCGTCAGGACCGTGGCTGCGATCAGAAGGCTTGCAAGCGCAGCCAGCTTCAAGCGGCCGAGTGCGGTGCGAAGGTCGTCGCGTTTCCACTTGAGGACGGGACCGATCGCCATCACGATGAGGAGCGGCACCATGATCGGCACGAAAGTCCTGTTGTAGTAGGGCGGACCGACCGAGATCTTGTCGTTGCCCATCATGTCGACCACGAGCGGATAGAATGTGCCGAGAAACACCGTTGCCGCCGCCGTCGTGAGCAGGAGATTGTTGAGTGTGAGGCTGCTCTCCCGGCTGATCGGTGCAAAGGGCGCGCCATGCTTGAGGACCGGCGCCCTGATGGCGAATAAGGTGAACGCACCGCCGGTCGAAATCAGGATCAGGGCCAGAATGAAGGTGCCGCGGGCGGGATCCTGCGCAAACGAATGAACGCTGGTCAAAACGCCGGATCGAACCAGGAAAGTGCCGATCAGACTGAGCGAGAAGGTCACGATGCCAAGCAGGATCGTCCAGCTGATCAGCGCGTTGCGTCGCTCCACTACGAGGGCCGAATGCAGCAATGCCGTGCCCGCCAGCCAGGGCATGAACGAGGCATTCTCGACCGGATCCCAGAACCACCAGCCACCCCAGCCGAGGGTGTAGTACGCCCAGGCGCTGCCAAGCGTGATGCCTATCGTGAGAAAGCACCAGGCGGCGAGCACCCAGGGTCGCACCCAACGCGCCCAGGCTGCATCAACTTTCCCGTCGATCAGCGCTGCGACGGAAAAGGAGAAGGCCATCGAGAAGCCGACATAGCCGAGATAGAGGAAGGGCGGATGAATCGCCAGCCCAGGGTCCTGGAGGATCGGGTTAAGGCCGTTGCCATCTGCCGGCGGATCGACCAGTCGCGTGAACGGGTTTGACGTGGCGACGATGAAAATTAGAAAACCCAGTCCGATCATGCCGTGAACGCCGAGCACGTTCGTCTGCAGCCGGTCCGGCAGGTTCGTGCCGAACAATGCGACCGCTGCGCCGAACAGCGCGAGGATGAGGACCCATAGCAGCATGGATCCCTCGTGGTTTCCCCATACTCCCGAGACCTTGTAGAGCAGCGGCTTCAACGTGTGGGAATTCGCCGCAACGATTTGAAGCGAGAAGTCGGACGTCACGAATGTGTAGGTGAGGCACGCGAACGCCAGCGCGATAAAAAGAAACTGGGCCATGGCGGCCTGGCGCACGAACGCGACGATCAATGGGTCCCGGCGTCGGGTGGCCACGAACGGCACCAATGACTGAACAAATGCAATAAATAGCGCAAGCGTAAGCGCGAAGCATCCTGCCTCTGCTGCCATCCCCTCGTCCCCCTGACCGCAGCCAGTATGTTTGCGGTAGCGATCCACGTTGACCGCCACGCCACCCATTTATGACTGGAGACTCGAATTGAGGCACTATTCGTTCGAGATTTCGTCATTCTGCCGATAACGAAATATCAGATTGCGTTCAGGCAACGGTGTCGCGGCAGGGCTGTAGTCATGATCAGGTGGAGCCCCCTAGACCGCTTACCGAGAGCAATACGAACAGCTAGCGACACGTATTCTATTGCAGGAATTGAATTTTCTTTTCAATGTGAGATTGCGAGGCACGTGCAATCTCGAGTGCGCCTGCCAGACGAGCTGCGCTGTAAAGCGGCCGCCACGAATGTGGCGGCGTCGGGTTTTTCCACAAAAGCGCGGAGTGTCGGAAGCGAATCGAGCGCAACGCATAGCGCTCAATCGTGCGGTATCCGAATCACTCCAGCAGCTTGCTGACTTCCGCGCGGCCGGTGATTGCAGCGATGTCCGCGGCGGTTTCCCGCTTCTTGTTCTTGAGCCGCTTATCCGCCCCAGCTTCGATCAAAATCTTTGCGATCTCGCCGTGCCCCTCGTAGGCAGCCATCATCAGCGGACTCAAGCCCAGGCTGTTACGGACGTTGGGATTCGCTCCGCGCTGCAGCAGCCTGCGCACGATATTGGTCATGCCCGCCTGTGCAGCCAGTATCAATGGCGAGTTGCCGTTGACGGTTGCTGCCTTCGGGTCGGCGCCATGATCCAGAAGGGCGCGGCACACCGGCCCATCGTGCTTTTCGAGCGCTCTCAGGAAAGGCGTCACGCCCGCACCGTCGGGCCGCAGGTCCGCGCCGGCACGCAGGAGGACGTCCACGGCGGCCAGGTTGGCGCGATCGGCCGCGTACCAAAGGGCCGTGCGCCCATGCTTGTCCACCGCGTTGATCGAGGCACGTTCGGCGGCGAGCAGTTCGACGATGTGCTGCGGACAGGAGGCCGTCGCGATCATGAGCAGGGTCTGGCCGCCATCCCGCGTCGCCGGCCCCTCCGCATTTTTCTTGAGAAGCTCGGCAATCGTATCCCCGCTGCAACTGCCGACGGCAGCGGACATCGCAGTGGTGCCATCGGCGCTGCTGACGGAAGCATCCGCTCCCTTTGCCAGCAACGCCCTGACGACCTCCACGTGGCCACGCCGCGCTGCAAGGATCAATGCGGTCTCACCGGTCTTGTTGCGGGCGTTCGGATCGGCTCCGGCCGACAGTATTAGTTCGGTGAGTTCGGCGCGCCCGCCGGCCGCGGCGATCGCGAGCGGCGTGTCGCCGTCGCTGCTTGTGGCATTGACGTCGGCTCCAGCACGGATCAGTTGACGGGCCGGCGCCACCTGGCCGCGTGTTGCCGCGTCGATCAGGGCGGGCTGACCGTTGCGCGCGGCGGCCTGCGGCGCGGTATTGAGCGCCGCATTCGTCAAAGCCCGGCTTGCCGAACCTGGCTCGGCGCTCGAGGTTTTTTGGGGTGGAGCAGGGGGCCGTGTCGCGACTTCCGCCAGCAGCTTCGCCGCTGGTCCATAACCCGCTGCTGCCGCTCTCCGCACCCATTCCTGCGCTTTCGCTGAATCGAACGGCGTGCCTCGAGCCGCGAGGTACATGGTGCCCAAATTGTATTGGGCCTTGGCGTGCCCCTTTTCGGCGCTGAGCTTCATCCACCTGAAGGCAGCCGCCGGATCCGGCTTGGTGCCGACGCCCGAGCGATAGAGCGATCCCAACCGATACTGCGCGTCGGCATCGCCGGCCAGCGCCGCCCGTTCCAGCAACTTGAGCGCCTCGTGATGGCGCCCCAACCGGATTGCGGTTTCGGCAGCGCGGCTGGCGCCGCTCTGCGGGCGCTGACTTGTTTCCGACGCCGGTTCCACAACCGCGGTGGAGGAGGCGCCGACCGCCGCGAACTGCGGCAACGGATCTGCAAGCGCGGAATTCGAAGCTGAGCCGCAGGCTGCGAACAGCAGAGCGGTTAGAGCACTGACGGAACGCACGCAGCTAGGCTGTGCCATATTTCGTCTCGACCTTGATGCCCATGCTCTCGAGAAAGGGCGTCGGCAGGATGCCGCCGACACTCGCGATTACTGTGTCGTTCTCGATCGTATAGAGCTCGCCTTCCGATTCGATGTGGACATCATCTAATCCGATTCGCTGAATCGACGAATTCAACAAGACATTCAGCTGGCCCGATTTCTGCGCTTCAGTCACCCGGTCGCGGTTCTTCAGCTTGGCGCGGTTGAAGGATCCGCTTCGATGCGACAGCGTAACGACCGTATCCGGTTGTTCTGCAACGGCGCACGCCGCTTCGAGCGCTGCGTCGCCGCCGCCCACCACGAGGACACGTTGGCCTCGGTACTGATCTGGATCGACCAGGCGATAAACAACCTTCGACTGATCTTCGCCGGGGACCTCGAGCTTGCGCGGCGTGCCACGTCGTCCAATCGTCAGCAGCACGGCACGAGTCTTGTAGGTCGCCCGTCCCGTCTTGACCTCAAAACCGCTTTCGAGTTGCGTCACCGTTTCGACGCGCTCCCCGCTGTTTATCTTGAGCCGGGTCTTCGCCGCGATCTCCTCGAAGAATCCGATCAGTTCTTCCTTGCTCAGTTCGGTGAAGTTGAATTTCCCGGCCAGCGGCAACGTGAATGGAGCGGTCATCACCAGTTTGCCCCGCGGAAAGTGGGCAACGGTGCCGCCGAGTGTATCTTGCTCCAGGGTCACGAACCGCAGCTTGTGTTGCAGCGCCGCGAGGCTTGCCGAAAAACCTGCCGGACCGCAGCCGACGATCACCAGGTCGAGCTGGCCGGGTTCGCCGATGCCCTTGAGCTGGCGCACGGAGTCGATCGCTTGTCGCCCCTGCTCGATCGCGTTGCGTACCAGGCCCATTCCGCCCAGCTCTCCGGCGATGAAAATGCCGGGCACGTTGGTTTGAAAATCCTCACTGACGTTGGGAATATCGATTCCTCTCGTCGCCGTGCCGAAGACCAGAGTGATAGCATTGGCCGGGCAGGCGGCCTTGCAGGCTCCGTGGCCGATGCAATGCGAAGGTTCGACGAGCTCAGCCCTGCCGCCGATAAGTCCCAGAATGTCTCCCTCCGGACAGGCCCGCACACACGATCCGCATCCGATGCATTTCGAGGGATCGATAACCGGATGGAGCGAGGCCGGCTCCATCAGGCCCGCCTCCTTGGCGGCGGAGAGTCTCGCGAGGCTCTGTGTCTCGCGTTTGTGGCGTGCGGCGAGATACGCCGCCCAGACACCGACCATCGGGACCGCGTAGACGAAGAGCGTATCAAGAGCCATGGGCTTAGGTCTCGGGATTCAATGCGTCCAGCTCGGCAACGTTGCTCACTGGTCGAATGCCGCCGTGACGAAGCTGGATGCTTCCGTGTCGGTCATCCGCAAGTCTCCGCCCCTCGAACATTCGCCGGTCTTTTGCTAAGACGGCATCCATTTCGATCGATGAAAAATGGATCCGCAAAGTATCCGAGCTCCATTTGCGTTGCGTTAAGGACAATCGATCTGGCGCGGTAAATCAGTCGCCATTGGCGGAATTAAGGCCCGATCTCGCAGAAGCGAAGTAAAAGAGGCGTCGTTTCAGCTGGCGTTCAGGATTATCGAAAAAATTGAATGTACTGTCGTCGCTAACCGAGAATCATTCCCACGCATCCACCGGCTTTCATATTCCTCTGCATGGCGAGCGGAGCACAGACCGTAACCAACATAGCAAACCCGATCACGCGGGTTCTTCCGGCGATGACCGCTGTCATGGCGCTGACTGGCATTGCCGCCGGCTGGCTACAAAGTGGCGAGGAATACCTGGTGCCGGACTCCGGTCCCGGGTACTGGCTCGGGATTGGCGGCAGCCTGGCGATGCTCTCACTGCTCATCTACTCCTTCCGCAAGAGATACAGGTCGGCACGCGTGCTGGGATCGGTGCGGTTCTGGTTTCGAACCCACATGATCCTGGGCGTCCTTGGACCGGTTCTGATCATCTTTCATACGAACTTCAAACTTGGTCCGCTGAACAGCAACGTCGCGCTGTTCACCATGCTGACCGTCGCCTTGAGCGGCGTTGTCGGAAAATACATCTACGGCAAGATTCACATGGGCCTTTACGGCCACACGGCTAAAGCCGAAGAGATCCTCGCCGAGGCCGAGCGACTGAAAGATGAGCTCGGGGCCGAGCTGAACGCCGCGGCTTTCGTGGCTCAGGAAATGAACGCGTTCAGCAACAGCATCAAGGACAAGGCGCCGAAGAGCGCATTGGGGAGCTTGTTGGCCGGCGCGGTCATCGCCGTGCGGGCGAGAACAATGCGCATGCATCTGATCGCCGAAGCAAGACGTCTCATTCGCATCGAAGGCAGGGCGCTGGGCTGGTCGTGGTGGCAGCGCCGAGAGAAGTTGAACAGAATCACCCGCATTGTGAGGCTTTACTCGGCGGCAGTGCTCAAGGCCGCAGAGTTGAGTTTCTACGAACGCCTGTTCGCGCTGTGGCATGTCCTGCACCTGCCGTTGTTTTTTCTGATGTTAGCCACCGCGACCATTCACGTCTGGGCGGTCCACCACTATTGAGGAGGCAGGCTCTTGAGGGGACCGCTCGCTGCGCTTTTGGCGATCGCAGGCATTGTGGCGCTTTGGTTGCAGATGCCGGCTTCCGCCCAGACCGTACTGGAACGGCTGGTGATGCCGGGCCCACTGGTGGAGCATCATGCCAAGTACGAATCGCAATGTTCGAAATGCCATGAGCCGTTTTCCAGGCATTCGCAGTCGAGACTATGCCTGGACTGCCACAAGGAGATTGCAGCCGACCGAGCGGCTCGCACGGGCTTGCACGGGCGCGATCGCGAGGCGATCGCGCTGGAGTGCCGGCAGTGTCACACCGATCACAAAGGTCGCGAGGCTGACATCACCCAACTCGACCGGGAGACGTTCAACCACGATCGTGCAAACTACCGGCTGGTCGACGCCCATAGGAACGTCGCCTGCGAGGGGTGCCACAAGGAGAAGATCAAGTATCGCAAGACGCCGTCGGTCTGCTTCGAATGCCACAAGAAGTTGGATCCGCACCGGGGGCGGCTGGGAGAGAGGTGCGATAGCTGTCATTCCGTGACAAAATGGCGTGATACCAAGCCCTTCGATCATGATCGGACGCATTTCGCGTTGCAGGGCGCGCACAAGAAGGTCGCCTGCGCAACGTGCCATGCGGGCGAGGTCTACAAGGACCTGGCGACCACCTGCATATCATGCCACCGGCTGCAGGACGTGCACGCGGATCGTTACGGTGCAAAATGCGAGACATGCCATAACCAGAACAAGTGGAGCGACACGCGTTTCGATCACGACAAGACCAAATACCCGCTGCGCGGCGCGCACGCGAAGATCAAGTGCGATACCTGCCACACGGGCGTTCTGTATCGCGACAAGCTCGCCAGCACCTGCATCTCCTGTCATCGTAAAGACGACCCACACAAGGGCAAGCTGGGTACTCGATGCGAAACCTGTCACGGCGATACTGACTGGCGCAAGAGCGTCTCGTTCGATCACGACATCACGCATTTTCCGTTGATCGGCCTACACGCCCAGGTGCCGTGCGAGGAATGCCATCGTAGCCCGACCTACAAGGATGCGCCGACCGCCTGCGAGAAATGCCACGAGGACCGCCATCAAGGACGGCTCGGCACGCGGTGTGCAAGCTGTCACAACCCGAACGGATGGGGGCGCTGGCGTTTCGATCACGCCCTACAGACGAAATTTCCGCTCACCGGCGCGCATCAGAAGCTCACATGCGAGACCTGCCATAAGGCCAAGTCGCCACCCAGCCTCAAATTGGCGATGGACTGCTACAGCTGCCATCGTATCGCGGATCCGCACCAAGGCACTTTCGGCAGGGATTGCGAGCGATGTCACGTCACCACCACGTGGCGGAAGCTGGAGATCAAGCGCTGACTTGCGGAGCGCGACATCCTTCTGCAGGTGTTTCGCAATAAATGCGGCATGCATAGCAGAAAGGCGTTCCGCCGTTCAGCTTGCATTCAGCTTGGTCAACTTTCCGGCCAGCTTTCAGGTCTTTCTCAGATCCGTCGTTTACGTTTGTGGCAATCGAATCACTTCGGATGATTCGGCGATCTGCGGCCCAGAAGGGGATGCGCCGCAGAGGGGGATGAAGGAGCGTTCGTAACGCGGGTGGGGGGACAGCAGGAAGCCGCCCGCAGGACCGAGTATGCGTGAAATGTCAGCTGACGGCACACGGCAATCGCTGCGCGATTTTGCCGAACGGGATTTTGTGTCTCGAAGGGTTGGCAGCCTGCATTCGCGGTCTCGGTAATTGTTTCAGTTCGGGTTGCAAGGTCGGAGACGAAGTTGCTCGGGTGCCGTAGTCATCTGACGCGCGTGATGCGTCGCGTATGCGCCATGTTTTGGGGCGCCGCGGTCGCTTGCGTGTTTGTGATCGCCGGCGTGCAGGACGTCCATGCGCAGGGCGCGAGCTTCGATCATTTCTCGACCGGTTTTCCGCTGACGGGTAGCCATCGCACCGTCGACTGCGGCTCCTGCCACGTCTCTGGACGCTTCAAGGCGACGCCGACCCAATGTGTGAGCTGTCATAACGGCGCGCAGACGTCCGGCAAGCCGGTAAATCATCCGAAGACGACCAACCGATGCGAAGCTTGTCACCAGACGACGCGGTGGAGCGACATTCGCGTCATCGACCATACCCAGGCGACCGCCGCCTGTTCGGCCTGCCACAACGGCAGCAGTGCCCGTGGCAAGCCGCCAACTCACATGCCGACCAAGGCTCCGTGCGAGAATTGCCATAAGACCACCGCGAGCTTCGCGCTGGGCACCAAGATGGATCATACCGGCATCACTGCCGGTTGCGCGACCTGTCACAATGGTACGACGGCACTCGGGAAACCGAACAACCATGTGCCGACCATCATGCCGTGCGAGACCTGCCACACCAGCACAGTCAGCTTCGCCATCGTCCTGAAGTTCGACCACACCGGCGTCACGTCGGGCTGTGCCAGCTGCCACAACAACGTCACGGCACTTGGCAAGTCTGGCAATCACGTTCCGACCACCCTGCCGTGCGAGACCTGTCACGCCAGCACCGTCAGCTTCGCCGGTGCCTTCTATCAGCATAAGGCGAGCGACACCTATTGCGTGGGCTGCCACGACAACGCAGTCGCGCCAGGGATGGCGACGCCGCCGCACATCCCGGCCCGCGGCGTGCAGTGCAGTGAGTGCCACACGAACACGGCGCCGAGCTTCGCCACCTACACGATGAACCATTCGGCGGTGGCTGGCAGCCGATGCGACACTTGCCACAACGCTGCCTACACCACGCAAGGCAACCAAGGCGCGTTTGGAACCGCGCAACGTCCCAACCACGTTCCGACCGGCGGCCAGGATTGCATCACCTGCCATGCGAACGCCGCCACCAGCCACATCAGCTGGGCCGGTGCGACGTTTGTACACCAGCCCAGCGACAGCAATTGCGCGAGTTGTCACAACGGCGCCATCGCGCAAGGCCAAAGCAACCCGCCGCATATCCCGATCGGCGCGGCTCAATGCAGTAATTGCCACACCAGCGCAGCCTCAAGTTTCACGACCTACAACATGAATCATGCTGTGGTCAGCGCGAGCCGGTGCGACAGCTGCCACAACGGATCCTTTGTCAACGAAGGTACGGCGGGTGCGCAGGGCACCGCGTCCTTTGCCAGCCACGTCGCGACGAGCGGGCGGGACTGCATCGCCTGCCATTCGACGGCGGCGGCGAGCTTTTCGAGTTGGCGGGGAGGCAAGTACGTCCACGCTGCCTCGGATGCCAGCTGCTCGTCGTGTCACAACGGGTCGAACGCGACCGGCATGTCCACGCCACCGCACGTCCCGTCCGGTACGGTGCAATGCGGCAATTGCCACAGCAACTCGGCGACAAGCTTTGCCACCTACTCCATGAATCACACGGCGGTAGCTGCAATCCGCTGCGACGCCTGCCATTCGGGTGCGTACACTGGTGAGGGCAGCAAGGGGGCGCAGGGCACGTCGGCCTATCCGGGACACATCCCGACTGGCGGCCGCGACTGTCTGAGCTGCCACACGAGCGCCGCCCCGGCTTTCACCAGCTTCGCCGGCGCCGTCTATGCGCACTTGCCGACAGATACCAATTGCTCGAACTGCCACAACGGGACTACGGCCACGGGCAAGTCGACGAGTCACGTCCCCGTTGGTTCGGTCCAGTGCAGCAGCTGCCACAGCAACACGGCTATTAGCTTCGCGTCCTACACCATGGACCATGCAGCGGTGAGCTCCAGCCGCTGCGACAGCTGTCACAACGGATCCTATGCCAACTACGGCACCAAGGGTGCGCTGGGGACTTCGTCTTATCCCGGCCACGTCCCGACCAACGGGCAGGACTGCGTCGCTTGTCACGCCGCGGCCGGCGTCGGATTTGCGTCCTGGACCGGCGGCGTCTATGCGCATCAGCCGGGCGACACGAACTGTTCAAACTGTCACAACGGAACGGCAGCAACGGGCGCTTCTACGCCGCCACACATTCCGGTGTCCGGAATCCAGTGCAGCAATTGCCACAGCAACACGGCTGCCAGCTTCACCACGTATACGATGAGCCACGCTGCGGTCAGCGCCAGCCGCTGCGATGCCTGTCACAACGGCTCCTATACCAGCCAGGGTACGAAGGGCGCGCTTGGAACTTCCGCTTATCCCGGACACGTCTTTACGGCAGGACGCGACTGTTCAGTC
This sequence comes from Bradyrhizobium sp., assembly GCF_016213215.1. GTDB lineage: Bacteria > Pseudomonadota > Alphaproteobacteria > Rhizobiales > Xanthobacteraceae > Bradyrhizobium. The sequence continues at coordinate 86,127 of NZ_JACRAW010000043.1, forward strand.
TGCCACACCGGCGCGATGGCCACCTTCTCAAGCTGGGTCGGCGGCGCCTATGCGCACGCGCCTTCGGATACCAATTGCGTCAGTTGTCATGACGGTCTGATGGCGACCGGCATGACGACGCCGCCGCACGTTCCGACCGGGCCAACCCAGTGCAGCAATTGCCACAACAACACAGCGGCGAGCTTCGTGACCTACACGATGAGTCACGCCGCGGTAAGCGCCTTGCGCTGCGACGCTTGTCACAACGGGTCTTATACGAGCCAGGGCACCAGCGGCGCTCTCGGCACCGCGTCGTATCCGGGCCACGTTTCGACCAACGGCTCGGACTGCGTTACCTGCCATGCGAAGGCGACGGTGAACTTCACGACCTGGTCAGGCGGCTCGTTCGTTCACGGTCCCTCGGATACCAACTGCGTCAATTGCCACAACAGCAAGACCGCGACCGGCCTCACCACGCCTCCGCAACTTCCGACCGCGACAACCCAGTGCAGCAATTGCCATACCAGCACTGCCGCGAGCTTCACCGCCTACACGATGAATCACGCCGCGGTTGCGACGGTTCGGTGCGATGCCTGTCACAACGGGTCGTTTGCCAGCCAGGGCACCAGCGGCGCGCAGGGGACGTCCTCATACCCCAATCACGTGGTGACCGCCGGACGCGATTGCGTCACCTGCCACGGGGCTACCGGGTTCACAAGCTGGGCCGGAGGTCTCTATGTCCATCAGGCCGCCGACACGAATTGTACGTCCTGCCACAATGGAACGACCGCCAAAGGACTGACGGCACCGCCGCACATTCCGACCTCGACCATCCAGTGCAGCAACTGCCACAGCAACACGGCGGCAAGCTTCGCCACCTACACCATGAATCACGCCGCCGTTGCGACGGCCCGCTGCGATTCATGCCATAACGGGTCGTACACGGGTCAAGGATCGAAGGGGGCCTACGGTACTGCGTCCTACGCTGGTCACGTTGCGACCAGTGGGGCCGATTGCGCGACCTGCCACACCAAGGCGGTGACCGGCGGTTATGTCACCTGGTCGGGTGCCATCTACGCGCACCAGGCGGGCGATACCAATTGCTCGAACTGCCACAACGGCACCGCCGCGACCGGACACACGACGCCGCCTCACGTGCCGATCGGGACGGTCCAGTGCAGCAATTGCCACAGCAACACGGCGACCAGCTTCATCACCTATACGATGAGCCATGCGGCGGTCAGCTACGCCAGGTGCGACAGCTGCCACAACGGCTCGTACACCAGCCAGGGAAACACCGGCGCCTACGGCACGGCAAACTATCCAGGCCACGTTGCCACCAACGGTCAGGACTGTGTCGCCTGCCATGCCAAGGCAGCCACCAGCTTCACGAGTTGGGCGGGCGGCTCCTACGTTCACCAACCGTCCGATACCAACTGCATCAGCTGTCACGGCGGCGGCACCGCTACGGGCATGAACACGCCCCCGCACATTCCGTCGGGCACGGTCCAGTGCAGCAATTGCCACAGCAGCACGGCGGCAAGCTTTGCCACCTACACTATGTCGCACGCGTCGGTCAGCGCGGTTCGCTGCGATGCGTGCCATAACGGCTCATATACGACGGAAGGCGCCAGGGGCGCGCAGGGAACGGCCTCCTATCCCAACCACGTCGCGACCAGTGGTCAGGATTGCGCCGTCTGCCACGCATCGGCAGCCGCAACGTTCACCTCCTGGACCGGCGGCACCTATGTGCACCAGCCGGCCGACACGGCGTGCTCGAACTGCCACAACGGCAAAACGGCGCTAGGACTGACCACGCCGCCGCATGTTCCGGTGGGGACGGTCCAGTGCAGCAGCTGCCACAACAACACAGCGGCAAGCTTCACGACTTACACCATGACGCATTCGGCCGTGAGTGCGTCAAGGTGCGATTCCTGCCACAACGGCTCCTATCTGGGCGAAGGGACGAAGGGCGCTCAGGGAACGGTCTCCTTCCCCGGCCACGTCGCGACCAACGGCTGGGATTGCATCACCTGCCACGCCAGCGCGGCGACGACGTTCACCAGTTGGGCCGGCGGCAAGTACACGCACCAGGCCGGCGATACCAACTGCGCGTCCTGCCACAACAATACGATCGCGCCCGGCATGACGACGCCGCCGCACATTCCGAGCGCGACGGTGCAGTGCAGCCATTGCCACACCAACACGGCGGCGAGCTTCACGACCTATGTTATGACGCATTCGGCGGTGAGCGCGATCCGCTGCGACGCCTGTCACAACGGATCGTTCACCGCCCAGGGCACTTCGGGTGCGCTCGGGACTGCGTCCTACCCGAACCACATCGCCACTGCCGGGCGCGACTGCGTCACCTGTCACGCGGCAGCCGCGGCGAGCTTCACCAGCTGGGCCGGTGCGACCTACAGCCACGTGGCGACCGACACCAACTGCTCAAGCTGCCATAACGGGACGAATGCGCTCGGCATGACGACGCCGCCGCACATTCCGAGCGCGACCGTCCAGTGCAGCAATTGCCACAACAGCAACGCGGCGAGCTTCACGACCTATACGATGAACCATGCATCGGTCAGCGCAACGCGCTGCGATGCCTGTCACAACGGCTCCTATACCTCGCAAGGCACCAAAGGCGCCTATGCCACCACGGCCTATGCGGGCCACGTGGCGACGACAGGCCGCGACTGCATCAGCTGCCATGCGTCCGCGGCGAGCGGCGGCTACGTCAGCTGGGCGGGCGGCGTCTATTCTCACCAGCCGACCGACACGAACTGCATCAATTGCCATAACGGGACCACGGCGACCGGCATGACCACGCCGCCGCATATTCCGGCGAGCGGGATCCAGTGCAGCAACTGCCACAACAGTACTGCGGCGAGCTTCACCAGCTACACCATGAGCCATGCGGGGGTGAGTGCTGCCCGCTGCGACTCCTGCCACAACGGTTCTTATACGAGCCAAGGAAACAAGGGCGCATACGGCATCGCCAGCTATCCTGGCCACATCGGGACCGCGGGCCAGGACTGCATCACGTGCCATTCAGCCGCGGCGAGCGGTGGTTACGTCAGCTGGGCGGGCGGCACCTATTCGCATCAGCCGGGCGACACCAACTGCATCAACTGTCACAACGGTACCACGGCGACCGGCAACACCACGCCGCCGCACATTCCGGCAACCGGCATTCAGTGCAGCAACTGTCACAGCAATACGGCGGCGAGCTTCCTCACCTACACGATGAACCACGCGGCAGTGAGTGCCGCGAGATGCGACACCTGTCACAACGGATCCTACACCAGCCAGGGCACCAAGGGCGCATACGGCACGGCTTCCTATCCCGGTCACGTCGCGACAGCTGGCCGCGATTGCGTGACCTGTCACGCGGCTGCGGTCGGTGGCGGTTACATGTCGTGGGCCGCAGGGACGTATACGCACCAGGCGACCGACACCAATTGTGTCAACTGCCACAACGGAAAAGCCGCCCTCGGGCTGACCACACCGCCGCACATTCCCACCGGCACCATCCAGTGCAGCAACTGCCACAGCAACACGGCCGCCAGCTTTGCCACCTATACGATGACCCACACCGCTGTGTCAGGCATGCGTTGCGATGCCTGCCACAATGGCTCCTATACGGCGGAAGGCACCAAAGGCGCGCTCGGCACGGCGAGCTATCCCAATCATATCGCGACCGGCGGCCGTGATTGCGTGACCTGCCACGCCAGCGCAGCCGCGAGCTATACCAGCTGGGCGGGCGGCGGATACGTGCATCAGGCGACCGACACCAATTGCTCGACCTGCCACAACGGGACGACGGCGCTCGGACTGACGACACCTCCGCACATTCCGACCGGCACCATCCAGTGCAGTAACTGCCACACCAATACGGCGGCAAGCTTTGTCACCTACACGATGAATCACACGGCGGTCAGCGCGGTTCGCTGCGACGCCTGCCACAACGGCTCGTACACTGCCGAAGGCACGAAAGGCGCAATGGGGACGGCATCATATGCCAACCATGTCACGACCGGCGGCCGGGATTGCGTCACCTGCCATGCCACCGCTGCCACGAGCTTCGCGAGCTGGTCGGGCGGCACCTACGTTCACCTGGGTACCGACACCAATTGCACCGCCTGCCACAACCGGACCACGGCGTTAGGCCTGACCACACCGCCGCATATTCCGACCGGCACGATCCAGTGCAGCAACTGCCACACGAGCTCGGCCCTCAGCTTCGTCACCTACACCATGAACCACGCGGCGGTCAGTTCGAGCCGCTGCGACGCGTGCCATAACGGGTCGTACACCTCCCAAGGAACCAAGGGCGCACTGGGCATTGCCTCCTATGCCGGCCACGTTGCGACGGGCGGCCGCGATTGCATCGCGTGCCATGCCAGCGCGGCGACCAACTTCTCAAGCTGGTCGGGAGGCATGTACACGCACCAGGCGGCGGACACCAATTGCATTTCGTGCCACAACGGCACCACCGCCACTGGATTGACCACGCCGCCGCATATTCCGACCGGCACCATCCAGTGCAGCAATTGCCACAGCAGCACGGCGACAAGCTTCACCACGTATACTATGAAACACACGGCGGTGACGGGCACGCGTTGCGATGCCTGCCACAACGGTTCCTATACGTCGCAAGGCACCAAGGGCGCCTATGGCACGGCCTCCTACGCCGGTCACGTCCCTACCAACGGGAAGGATTGCGCGAGCTGTCACGCGAAGGCGGTGAGTGGCGGTTATGTCAGCTGGTCGGGCGGCACTTATACCCACGCCGCGGCCGACACGAATTGCTCGTCGTGCCACAACGGTGCGACCGCGACCGGGTTGACCACGCCGCCGCATATTCCGGTGCCCGGAATCCAGTGCAGCAACTGCCACACCAGCAGTGCAACGAGCTTCACGACCTATACGATGTCCCATGCCGCGGTCCACGCGACGCGGTGCGACACCTGCCATAGCGGCGCCTACAAGAGCCAGGGCACCAAGGGCGCGCGGGGGCCCGATCACAGGGCGACGTCCCAGGACTGCGGTTGTTGCCACGTGAAGTCGACCACGACCTTCACCAGCTGGAGTGGCGAACAGAAGCCCGCCGCCGGGTGTGTGACCACGGCCAAGACGCTGGTGCCCGCAAAGCCCACGACCCTCGCCGTGCTGACGAAGTCGGTGCAATCGGTCGTCACGCGGACGATCTCGGGCGTCACCTCGGTGGTGCGCTCTGCCGCATCCAAGCTTACCGGCACGGCGCCCCAGTCCCGTTCATCGGGCACGGGCGTTGCGCCCAAGAGTACGCCGATGCCCACGGCGACGCCTTTGCCGCCGGCGACGCCGGTAGCAAGATCCGCAAAGCCGAGCCCCGCGCCAAGCACCAGCACCAGCCTCGTGTTCAACAGCAAGCCGGTGTCGACTTCGACATTTGCGCCCGCGGCGACGGCTCCAGCCGCTCCGGGCACCGCGGTTGCGCCTTCGGCCGGCGCCAGGACGAACCCGAGCGTGTCCAATTTCGCAAAGGTCGCGCCGGTCGCATCCGGCGGCGTCTCGAAGCCCGCCGGTACTACAGCGACTCCTGCTGTCGTGCCGTCACCGGCTCCAACTCCTGCCGTGCAGAACTTGGCGCAAGCTCCGGCCAGCGTCGTGCGGAGCATGCCGCCTCCTGCGATCGGTCCGTCGGGTGCGACGCCGCCAAGCTTCGGTCCGTCGACTCTGACAGCTGGGAATCTCAAGCCGGGTTTCGGTTCCATGCTCGGCGCCCGGTTTAATCACTCCGTTGGACAAGGACCGTGCGTCTCGTGCCACAACGGCCGCGATGCGACGGGCAAGCCGCCCAAGCACATCGTCACCAACGCGCCATGCGAGACTTGTCACAAGAGCACAACGACCTTCGCCGGGGCACGATTCACGCATACAGCAGCCACGGTGGCCTGCGCGACCTGTCACAATGGCGCAACGGCGCTCGGCAAGTCGCCAAAGCACGTTGCGACCACCGCGTCCTGCGAGACCTGTCACAAGAGCACCACGACCTTCGCCGGGGCGCGGTTCGATCATAAGGCTGCCACGGCGGCCTGCGCGACCTGTCACAATGGCGCAACGGCGCTCGGCAAGTCGCCAAAGCACGTTGCGACCACCGCGTCCTGCGAGACCTGTCACAAGAGCACCACGACCTTCGCCGGGGCGCGGTTCGATCA
>NZ_JACRAW010000042.1 GCF_016213215.1 Bradyrhizobium sp.
GCGGCTTGGTCTCGCCGTCCTCGCCCTTCTTCGCGAGATCCATGGTGATCAGCCGCACGGGCTGCGCGACCTGGATCGCCGCAAGCCCGATGCCCGGGGCGGCATACATGGTCTCGAACATGTCGTCCGCGAGCTTGCGGACCTCCGAGGTGATCGTCTCGACAGGCTTGGATATGAGCCGAAGCTGCTTGTCCGGCAGGATGATGATTTCTCTGATGGCCATGGCGGGCGATTTAAGCTGCCGATCCCGGGTGGTCAATGCGCGCCCGAACTCATTAACGAATCGCTAACCATAAAAGCCAGGCTTCCGTTAACCATAAATATTTACCCGTCATTAACCATAAACGTTCTCCCTTCGTTCGCGCTTCTCCGCGAATCGGATAGAAGGGGGCATGAGCGAGATTCTCTTTATTGTCGGCGACTGGCCGGTTCGCGCCAGCGACCTTCTGATCGGCATGAGCGGACTGCTTCTGGTCCTCTTGCTGGTGATCGCGATGGTGGTTGCGCGCTCCAGCCGGCGCGGGGCGGAACTCGCGATCGAGCAGGCCATGCGCGCCGACGCGCTGGAAGAACGTCTTAACGAGATGCTGCTCGCGCAAAGCGAATCCACCGGCCGGGTCGACGCAATGACCCAGGCGCTGGCCGGCCGGCAGGCCGAGATGGCGCGCGCGGTCAACGAGCGGCTGGATTCGGTGACCCACCGCGTCGGCCAGTCCATGGAGCACTCCACGCGCAACACCATGGAGAGCCTGCGCGCCCTGCACGAGCGGCTCGGCATCATCGACAACGCGCACAAGAACCTGACCGACCTGACCACGCAGGTCACAACGTTGCGCGACGTGCTCGCCAACAAGCAGTCGCGCGGCGCGTTCGGCCAGGCGCGTATGGAGGCCATCGTCCAGGACGGACTCCCCAAGGGCTCCTACGAGTTCCAGTTCACGCTTTCGACCGGAAAGCGGCCCGACTGCGTGGTGTTCCTGCCGGACCAGCGGCCGCTGTGCATCGACGCCAAGTTTCCGCTGGAGGCGATGACCGCGCTGCACGACGCGCGCACGGACGAAGAGAAGAGACTGGCGGCTCAGCGGCTGCGCAATGACGTGCTCAAGCACGTCAACGACATTGCCGAGAAGTACCTGATCATCGGCGAGACCCAGGATATGGCGCTGATGTTCGTGCCGTCGGAATCGGTGTACGCCGAGATCCATGACCGCTTCGACGACGTCATCCAGAAGGCCTACCGCGCCCGCGTCGTGCTGGTGTCGCCCTCGCTGTTGATGCTCGCGATCCAGGTCATGCAGCAGATCATGAAGGACGCGCGCATGCGCGACGCCGCCGACCAGATTCGTACCGAGGTGATCAAGCTCGGTGACGATCTTGGCCGCCTGCGCGATCGCGTGCTGAAACTGCAGAAGCACTTCGCCGACGTCAACGAGGACGTCAGACAGATCCTGATCTCCGCCGACAAGATCGAAAAGCGCGCCGGAACCATCGAGGATCTGGATTTCAGCAACCCCGACCCTCCGGCCGAGGCGCCGCGGCTGGTGACGAGCGGCTCTCCCGAGCTGTTTCCTCTGGCGCGCAAGCTCCAGGCCGGCGAGTAGCCGGACCCGCTGGGGCGACGCCTCAGGCGGCCGCGGCGTGGGTCTGGGAGCCGGTCGGGCAGACGCGGGAGCAGGCGCCACAGCCGATGCAGGCGCCGCCGTCATGCATCACCATGACCTTCTTCTCGATCTCGTCGTCCTCATCGTCGTCGAGGTCGATCAATTCGCCATCCTCGTTGACGCCCTTGAGGGTCATGACCAGGCGGCCGCACACCTTGAAGCAGCGGCCGCAGCCGATGCATTTCTGCGGATCGATCGAGACGAGGTAGTCCGGCTTCCAGTCGCGGCCGTCGCGAGTCGTAAATGCCATGATCGGATTATGCCTTTTCCAGCGTCTTGAGATCCGCACGCTTGCGCTCGAGCTCGGCGAAGGCATCGTGTGCTTTCTGCGCCACGCTCATGATCGACGTCCAGTTCACCGGGAGCTCCTCGGAGAGGTCGTGCAGGTCCATCTTGGCCTGGGTTGCCTTGGCCGAGAGCTTCCTGATCTCGGCCTTCAGGGTTTCAACATCGCTCATGCGCGCTCCTCAGTAATTCGCAACGTCCTGAAACTTGCGGATCATCTCGACGCCGCTGCTCACGTATTTGTCGCCCTCCTCGCCGAGCTTCTTGAGGCTGTCGAAGCCGAAACGGTGCACGTCGCGGAGCTGCTTGTTGACGACGATAAGCCGGCCGCCGATCAGCACCATCCGGCCGAAGCCCTCATGATGCATCTTCAGCATCGGGGAGATCATCACGCCGGTTTCGCGCTCGATCGAAAGCGCGACCGCATTGAAGAACAGCTCCAAGCGCCAGATCGTCTCCGGGTCGGGATCGCCGATGATCGGCAGCTCCCTCCGCTTTGCCTTGTCGACGATATAGGGCTCGATCAGGTCGAGATCGCTCTTGCCCTCCCAGGCGCCGTGCGTGTCCTGGGCTCGCCAGATCTTGACGAGCTCCTTCACGAACGGCGCCTGCGCCGCGGGATCGGATTGGGCCAATTCAGCCGCGTCGGCCATGGGTGTTTCCTCTAGTCTTCGAAATCGAGTGTTCGTTCCTGGCCCTTCGCCAGGGCCTTGCGCAGCCACGGCGGCGGCGTGCCCTTCAGCACGTTCTCCAGCTTCTCGACCAGATCCTCGATCGCCTCGGGCTGGGCGACCTTCATCGGGTGGATGTTGTTGGCGACCACCCTCGCGGCCCCCGACCCGCCGATCGCGGCGACATAGAGGATGGCGCAATCCTTGATCGCCTCGATCTTGGGCGCGAGCTTGTCCTCGTTGCCGTCTTCCTTGAGATCGCCGTCGAACTGGACGGCCTCGACGAATCGGTGCCCCTCCGGGCCGATGTCATAGATGGCGATGTTCCTGGCCCAGCCGAAATGCGCATCGACGCGCTTCAGGTCCTGGGTTGCGAATGCGACTTTCATGGCACTTACCCTCTCCTCGTCTCGCGTCAGTGCAGCTGGGGCGGGCGGACCTGAAGGCCGGCCTCGGTCACCCGCCATGTGTCCGGCGTCGGCTGATGATGCTCCTCGCGGTCGCTGATGATGAGATTGGCGATGTCGAAGATCAGATCACGCGTGCCGCGGTAGCCGACCGAGAGCTGGTGCCCCGCGCCAAGCCGGTCGAACATGGGAAAGCCGGCGCGAAAGAACGGAATCTTCAGCCGCGCCGCGGCTTGCCGGCCATGCGAATGCGTGATCAGGAGATCGCATTCCCTTGTCTTGGCCAGCTCTTCCAGATCTTCCAGGTCCCCGATCAAAACCCCCTCGGTCTTGATGCGCTCGAGCACGGGCGAGAGCGTTGTCGTCACCGCCGCGGTGACCTGCGCCCCCATCTCGTGCAGCATGCTGGATAGCTCGAACAGCAGGTCCGGCTCGGCGCCGATGGCAAGCTTGCGGCCGCCGATGTGGAAATGGGCATCCAGCATGGCATCGGCGAGCTGGCCGCGCTGCCGGCGATATTTCACCGGCACGTCGCGGCCACTGATCTCGCTCAGGAACATGATGAATTCATCGTTGGGGACGAGCCCGCACAGACGCTCGAACACCCGCAATGGCGTGCCGCACCTCGCCTGCATCGCCTCGGCCGCACGGCGCATCTGCGCACCGATCGCGATGGTCCAGGCGGCATCGCCCATGGTCGCGACCTCGTCGACGCCGATGCCGCCGATGGTCGTCGGCGTGAACTCCTCCGGAATGTGGCCGTCGAGCGAACTGGCAAGGTCCGGCAGGAAGGAAGGCTTGAGCCCGAAGTCCTCGATGATGGTACGAAGCTCGTCCAGATCGCCGGGCGTGAGATGGCAGCCGGGCAGGACATTGACCCGCGCCGGATCTCGCGGGGCGTTCGCCTCCCTCGGCTCGACCAGCACCTCGATCATCCGCGCCACCGTCTTCTCCCAGCCGTCCTGAAACGCACCCTTGAAATCGGGCGTCGACACATAGACGAGCGGAAAATCCGCAAGCTGAGGATGTTTCTGGCGGAC